>CAYWJO010000009.1:0-85225 GCA_964458565.1 uncultured archaeon
TTTCGGAGTTCTGACTCCACGCTTCTCATCTGTTTGAAAGTCCATTCCCTTTCAGGATGACCTATGAATACATATTACCATTAGGATATTTGATGATAGGTAACAGAAACCAACGGATGCGTACTAGGATTCGGCATTTACGAAATAGAAAATTAGTTGTATTCAAAAATAGAAGTAATGAGTCGAGTGAAACCAATGAGTGATAAGACCTACAGAGATACTCAAGGGTATTTGCGATTCAAGAATTCTGGAAAACTAGTCCATCGATGGGCAGCAGAGAAGAAGATGGGTCGCAAACTTGCTAGGGGTGAAGTGGTTCATCACAGAAATAAAATCAAGACTGACAATCGGAAATCAAACCTTGAAGTTCTTAGCTCTCGACTCGAACATCGTGCAAAACATGCAAAGAGATTGTGGGAGCAAAGCCGACGACCACGAAGTCTGAAAGGACATTAGATGTGTTCAAGCTGGTACTAGGATGCTCAAAATAATACTAATGAAGTTCTTTCTCACATCCACTCACCATCATGTTCACAATTTTCGACCTAATCTCTTCATCACCAACAAGGCCTGTGAGTCTTTCCTCACAAATGTCGATAGTTGGTAACCCTGGTAACTCATCTTCTGACACCCCTGAATCAGGATCATCAACGTGAATCAATTTGACGTGATGCTCTGTCATACCAAATTCTTCGAGGACATCCATGAGTGTATCATAGACTGGTCCGCAAAACACACAATGTCCCGCCTTGTAGAATGTGATGCATGTATCTCTTCCACAGGGAAGAATCATACCTTCTTGCCAGAGTGGAAGAACGACTACAAACTTTGCACCTTTGTTGAACTCTCCCTTGACTCTATCTTCAACCCAAATTCTTCCTCCAAGGTCTCTCACAACTTTGTCAACAAGAGTTAAGCCTAGTCCTTTAGTGAATGCCCTTTTCCCATCACTTCCCGTTCTTCTAAAGATCTGCTCTTTGATATTATCCGGAATACCCGGGCCTCTATCGATGAATTCTATTCTGACCTCTCGACCATAATCTTCCTTTGTTGCATTCACTTCCATTTCAATGAGATTTTCTTCATCATGTAGTAGTGCATTGTGAATTATGTTAAAGAATACAATCCAAAGGAATTGATGTCCTTGGACTTCAAATGCATCATCCTCAATATTTGCGCTAATGTTCAGTTTTTTCCACGGAAAATCTCTCGCAGCTTCTGTGCTCGCTCTCTTGAAATGTGGATAAATATCGGTTTTAACAGGTCTCGGGGGACTATTCTCCAATGTAATCAGCGTTCTGACATTGGCTATCATTCTTGCCGCTCTTTTAGTAGTAAGGGCTGATTCATTGACTACGGTTTGAATTTCCTCATTGAGTTGTGCCATGGTTCCTACTAGTTCTAGGGTATAAGCGGTGTTCTGATTGAATGTGTGCAGGTCTGTTGTCATTACTTCAAGATATAGATCTGCTCTCTCTTTTGCTCTATTCTCTCTATCTTCAGCGATTTTTCTTCTATGAACATCCAGTGCCATGAAGCCAATTTCTATTGGACGATCTCTATCCATTGCTAACGGACTTGCAGTTACATTGACCCAAATTCTACGGCCATCCATTTGGACCATCTCGATTTCAACACCACGAATCACTTTTCCCTTCAGAGCTTCTCTTACTACTTGCTCTCCCGGATTATCTTCCTCATCAGGCATGAAACTACTAATGTGCATCTTTACCATTTGGCCTTCTGTATATCCCAACAATTTTTCCGCTGCACTATTCACATCTTTGATGATTCCATCAGCATCTAGTGTAAAATATGCGATTGGTGAAGTTTCGTGTAACGCCTCAAATCTCGTTTCTGATTCAGACACTTGAGCTTCTAATGTCATGCTTTCCGTTAAATCTCGAATTATCGCTACTACAGCTGGATAACCCTCATACTCAAAATCATTGGAACCCACTTCAACATTAATTATTTCACGATTTTTCTTCAGAAATCTTGTATGAAAATTCGCGCGTCCGGGTTTTTCAGCATTGAATATATCAAATTTCTCTGGACTAAACCTTTTCTCAAGAGGATCTATGATATCTTCAATAATCATCCCGTTGAGTTCATCAGGTTCATATCCCAGCATTGTTGTTAAAGCTTGATTTGCATAGACTATTTCCTCATCTTGGATTACTAAAATCCCATCTTTTGCCATCTCGAGTATTCCACCAAGAAGCTCGTCACTTGTCGTGAGGAAATCAGGTTTCTTACTAGTCATTTTTGACGCCTAACCATATGGTTGCAGAATTGTTGCTGTGTTTATCCTTATTCAACCTTTCATGTATCTGTTCAGAGCAGCATTATTGGAATTTTGCTAATAGAATTACTCCTACTATACCCGTTAGCAAACCTATACTATAAATTGGTAGATTTTGGATTATCTGTCCAAATATCAATATTCCACCAAGAACTGTAGCAAACATATTCACTGTTCCATTAATAGCGTTGAATCTTGCCGCTGGATTCTTTTGGAGTCCAATCGATACTGTGTATACTGCTGAGATTATCATAAAGAACCCCATGAACAGAAGCGGAATTACTCCTGCTTTGAACCCATTGATTAATCCATCTGCTGCAAAGAGAACTAGAATAAACCATTGCGTGAATTGAGCAGCCAATGATTGGAGTAATGCAGAGATTGGAGACCACAAAATTGGGACGCGTGTTGTAGCAACAAGCATAACCGCAGTAGCGGCCAATACTACTATCGAATAGATGATTAGACTGTCGTATACCACAAACATAACTGGTTCAGTAACATCTCCAAAAGCTATGAATACAGGAGTTAGAATCATCATGGAAATACCAATGATCGCAGGTTTGTCCATATTTTCATCAAGCCTGCGATAAGCAAGAAAGGCTAGGACCACCAATCCAACATTGATTAGTGGTTGAACTACTGCAATACCAGCTACTTGAATTGCTAGCATATACGCTACCCCCCCAATCAAGCCAAGAATCAGTCCAAAACACCATTTCTCGTCTGTGAATAATCCCTTAGTCGATTTCCAGAAACTCTTTGCTTCAATCGCTTCCATTTCTGCAAGAGCTTCCTTTTGGAGTAATGGGGCTATATTCCAGAAAAGGGATGCAGTTAGAGCTAAAATGATACCGATTAGACCAGCTGTTAGAATGATTTGTAGCATTGTTGGTCAAATACTGACAAAATATCCCCCTAATAGGTATGACGTCCAAAATATCCCATTTGCAAAAGGATATACTCTTTCATACTGACTGAAATTGGGGAATAGAATGCTGGTTGCTTATGCGGCTATTAGTCTGGTGATAGTAACAACAATTGTTGCTTTAGCAGATAGACACATTCAGGATAATCGGAGACCAAGGTATTTTCAAACTTCATCCAACAATGCAGGTCGACGTAAGAATCCTTGGGAGCTTACTCAGCTTGATTGTGATTATGGTTGTGCCTGGCCACATACTTCAGGACCTGGTAGAACCCTTATTCTTAAAGACGAATTCAGACGACAGAAATCATCTGATTAGGGGTAGAATAATGAAAGCAACGGTTTTCCACGAACATGGTTCAAGTGACGTATTATTGTATGAGGATATTCCAGATCCAGAGCCATCTGTAGGACAAGTTCTCATAGAGATCAAGGCTGTAGCATTAAATCATCTTGATCTATTTGTCAGGACCGGTTGGCCTGGTCTCCAGCTCGAGATGCCTCATATTTTGGGTAGTGATATTTCGGGTATTGTGAAATCTGTTACACCTAAGAACCCAAACAATCTGGAAGAAGGACAACATGTTGTTCTTAATCCAAGTATATATTGCAATAAGTGTGAATATTGTATTCGTGGTCAGCATTCACTCTGCGATCAGTACAAAATTCTAGGTGAACATGTACGCGGTGGATATGCTGAATATATCGCCATTGAATCTGACAAGGTTATACCGGTGCCTGAAAGAGCACATCTTACGTTTACAGAATCTGCAGCTGTTCCACTGACTTTTATGACTGCTTGGCGATTGTTAGTAACGAAGGGTAATTTGAAACCTGGTGATGATGTGCTGATAATTGGAATCGGTGGGGGTGTTGCCCTGGCGGCTTTACAAATAGCTCGAAATGCAGGTGCACGTGTATTTGTTACCTCATCATCTGATGAGAAATTAAAGAAAGCGGAAGAATTGGGAGCTCATCATGGAATCAATTATGTATCTACTCCTGATTACCACAAAGAAATCTATGCACAGACCAATCGCAGAGGAGTGGACATTGTATTAGACTCAGTTGGTCAGGCCACATGGGAAAAAAGCCTTCGAAGTCTAAGGAAAGGAGGGAAACTTGTTACTCCCGGTGCTACCTCTGGCCCAATAGCAAATACAAACGTAAATCTTCTATTCTGGAAACAACTTGAGATTCTCGGCTCAACGATGGCTAGTACTTCGGAACTGTACGATGTTCTCAAACTGGTTTGGAACGGGAATGTTCGTCCTATTGTTGACAGAGAATTTCCACTGAGTGAAGCTGGACGTGCTCATGACATCCTAGAGGCAGGACAACAATTTGGAAAAATCGTCCTAAAGCCTTAGTAAATCAGTATCCTCTAGCTGAAGATCGCCAAACAATGAATTTCGCACATGGCTCACTGCGACTACATCCATAGTACGTGTAGTCATTGCATTCGATACAGGGTGATGGTTTATCAATCGCCACTCGAATGTTATCATCACCTTTACTTTTCGTTACTTCCTTCATGATATCGAATCGTTGACGATATCTACCTAGAGTTTGCAATGCTTCTTCAGCTTCAGAGGTTCTTCCTGTTTCCTCAAATAGAAGAGCCAGTTCAATAATAAAATGCGGAGGGGCTGAATTAATTTCTATAGCTTTTCGTAGAGCTCGTTCTGACTCATCGTATCTTTTCTGACGCCGTAGATGTGAGCCAAGATAGAACCATCCCTGAGCATCACGTGGAAACGTTGTAATTCTTCTACGTAAGTCGTCCTCATAGACTGTCAAATATGTTCCAGATGATGTGTGTTCTCTTATCTGGTTGGATTCATTTCTCAGCATTAAGTGTCCTCCCGGCGGACAGCATCCAGTACTCTGACCTTACGAAGAAACTAATATACTATATGGAAATTTCTAGAAATGCTTCACATGTACGATTTATCGAAGACTAATGGCGCCATGTGTCTATTCGATTTCTAAATAGATCCTCTTGTTTATTGCTCCTTTGCTTTTATAGTCCACAAGTCTAATTTGACCAACATCTGCAGTTGAGTTCACATGTGTTCCTCCATCAGCCTGCATATCTAAGCCAATGATTTCTACAATTCTTATCTCACTAACTGCTTCCGGAATTAAATTGACTTTCGTCCTAATGAGATCAGGAATTCGTAGTGCCTCCTCTCGAGGTAGAATCTTTGTCGTAATTTTTCTATCCGCTTCAACTTCTTGATTACACTTCGACTCTATCTCAGTTATCATCTCTTTGGAGAGATTCTCAAATTCGAAGTCCATTCTCCCCTTTCCTGGATCCATATTTCCCCCTGTTACACTGACATGGTGATCTCTCCAAATAACTCCGCATAGAATGTGCATGGCTGTATGTGTTCGCATGATCCTATGTCTTCTCTCCCAATCAAGCACACCTCTGATATCTGAACCAGGTACAATCTTTGGCTCTAATTCTTCAATCACGTGCTTTATCTCAACCCCCTCTCTTCTCATTTTCATTAGAGCATATTTCTTGTCATTCCAATAGATTACCCCTGTATCAAAAGGTTGACCTCCTCCTCCTGGATAGAATGCAGTCCTGTCAAGCGTAATTGCCCTCTCTTCTGGGAAAACGGAAGTTACTCTAGCAATGAACTCTCTGATATATGGGTCGTTATAATAGATTAGTTCAGTCATCTCTCTCATCTCAAAATTCTCTGAACTTGAATGAAAAGAATTCTCTTATTTCATCAGAATGATCTCCCATCAACAATACATGATGATTAGCCAAAGAATCATCCAGGAAATATTCCACAGGTTCAGATAGTTTCACTTTAACCTGTGTTCTACATCCGCACTCATTATATTGATTCTCTACAATTACCCCGGATGATACCCAATAGTCACTCAAGTCTTTTCCAAATACTTTGAACACAGTGACAGGTTGTTCATCGAATATACCCTTCACAGCTACTCCTTGGCCAGTTTCAAAGTGAGTAGTAATATCATAATTTGCGAGAATTTCAGTTGGAGATGTACAATGTGCTAGAACAACTGTGTTAGCCTGTTTATCCAATTCAACAACATTGGCCATGAATGCTGGCTCTTGGGTGAGTAATTTTGTGATTAATAGAGTAAATGTTGAAGGAATATCTCCCTCACATCCTGCAACTATATCATCAATGTCATTCAGTTGTGATAATGCTAAGCAACCTGTGACTTCAGTCTGTTCAAATAATGCGAAACACTGGACTGTGATTGCATCGAGATCATTAGAATTAACCACATCTAGGAGTGCCTGCGTAACATGACCAGCACTAACAATATCTGCTTCTTGAACATACATATCATTCGCTGATGCAATGAATCGATCAATGTCAGATCGCGATTTCTCAGTAAGTTGTGATTTCATATTGCTAATGAGATCCTTCAATTGGTACTTTTCAATAATGACTCCCCATTCATTTCTGACAAGGTCTCGATCAATGTGTGATGCTATTAACCAAGATGAGGGTTCTCCTACAATTCCGATTTTTGATTTACTCAATTTTCCAAGTATATTCGCAAATTTAGTCCAATCCCTAATTCGTGATGTTAAATCTGATAATGGTGCATGCATCACTCTAGCAGGTATTCCTTGGCTCTGAAGATAGGTTCTTGTTTCCATTGCTGCTGGAAGTGAATTGCTGGATTCATGTGCCAAGAGTGTAATTGTATCTGAGATAGTTCGATCTTTTAGAAATTTGGCGATTTTTTCTTCGGTACCTCCAGAGCCCACAAAGAAATAGCAATGAGATATTTCATCGTCATAATTATCTGGACTAATGATATTCGCGCCAGATTGTTTCAATGTTTCAATCAGATCGATGATCCTTTCCTGTGGGGTGATTTCGGAGAAGAATGTGATGACATTGACCGACATATTGAAGCCCCTGAAGTACTGACCATAGGGATGTACTCGGATTCACCAAAAATGGTCTTCTTAAATGAGTTTTCAATTATGATATGATAATTCTATGTTTGAGTTTCAGTGCCTTTCTTCGCAAGGCACGAATCTAGCAGACGCTCTTGTTTTGATTCAGAGAAGCATTTTGTATAGCAATCCCATAAGGTCTGATTGTTGGGCGAATTTACCATCAATAAAGTTAGAGTGTCCATTGCTTGATTTATTGCACCTCTGGCAAGCTGAAGAAGTAATAGCTCGTATAGGGTATCCGAGTTATCTGGATGAAGCTCATGTGACATTCGTAAGGCTAGTTCTGCTTCCCTAAGTCTTCCAATCCTAATTAGAATATCTCCCCACAATCTCCAAGTCCATGGATTAGATGTGTCAATATCTAGAGATTCTTTTATGGCATCTTCTGCTTCCTCTAACCTTTCCAGAGTAAGAAATACAAGAGCCAGCGCATTCCACATTATAGGGTTTTTTGGATCAAGCATCAGAGATCTTAAGCTAGAAAGTTCTGAAACGTCTTCGAGTTTTCTCACTTCTTCTAACTTGTCAGACATCTTTTGGTTATACGCCTGAATTAGAACTTCCTTGTAATGTTGGAGAAGCAATGCATCTTTATCCCCACTACTCGCCATGATTCCACCATCAGTTGCTCATTTATGGTCCATCATACCTTACCTTGAGCCATTCATATCTAAGAAGGGATTCACCTGTGTCGTCCCATTCAGGCAGCTCAACGGCTTGGTCCTCCGTTTTTGCTACCTTTCTTGATTCAGTCGACATTTTTCTTTGCACTCCTTGACATCACTGGTGTGACTGTCTAAGATAATTAGTAGAGTCTAGGCCTTAGAGTCTAGCTCAAGACCAAGTTGAGTTTTTTAAACAATAATTTCTATAAATAGAACTAATATAGCATCTCCCAATAACTTCTGAGCATTTATAATACTTTATTTAATTCCTTATGGCTATATCGGGTTAATTTCGATTCTAATTTAAGCCAAGAATCAAAGCTCAATCGTTATTATCTCTTACAAATTCATCGTTCGGAATTGATAGGAAAAAATGAATATCTTAAATGTTGATAGTTTGAAAAGGTAGGCGGGAGTTGATCCCCGCCTGTATAACGAAGGTATCTTGCTCTTTGCGTATCCATGTTTCTCCGTTCAAGATATCCAAAGGTCGCCACATTGAGGAGGACACACCACACAGGCGATTATCGTAATGCTACATTCCGAGGAATGTACCTCTTGTACAGAGACACACGGTATATAATATGGTAATTATATATAGTAAAGGAATATCGTTCTCCGCAAAATTCTGCTTGGATTGATTTATAGCGGTATAGCAATTTGATGTTAGAAATTTTATAAGCACTCCTGATGAAAAGATAACCCAGGGTTCAGGAGTAATACGCAATGATCTCAGATGCACAAACCTCAGAGAAGACAAAAACTAGAGACATTCCCCCGTGGTTGGGACGAATTGGTTGGTATTTCGTCCATGGCTTTCTATATTCGCTTTTGACATCATTTCTTGGTGTCTTTGTATTCATAATTTTGTTTCCTATTGGAATAGCTTTCGCTGTCATAGGATTAATTCTTATCATTATCGTCCTATTCCTTGTTGTCGGATGGGTTAACAAAACACTCTCAAGATTGCTATGGGATATTCACTGCAGTGGGTCTTTCAGGAGTATCTTTGGTCATGGGGTGATGCTTGTCATAGTCCTTTTTCTTTTCTTTATCCCTATTGCAGCTTATCAAACCGTTTTCCAAGAATCAGTAAGTGATCCAATTGTTTGGCTTGCTGTCCAAATAGTTGCTATCATTCCATATTCTATAATCTATGGGTTTTTGGGACGGATTGTAGCTGAGCAATTCTTGGACTCAAAACAGTATATCGGTGGAAGTATGCGCCATCGTCGCGGATCAACTCTGGTTGACTTTGGTACTGTTGAACCAACACCCGTACAAGGTACATGTCCTCATTGCTCTCAGAAACATTGGTATGATGAGTCAGGGCTTTCGCAAGATCGATCAATTACTTGCAAGAATTGTGGTGAACGATATATCATTCCATTGGCTGATGGTCCTTCAGAGGATGATGGAGTGATAAGCTAGAAGTCAGAGAAATAGTGAGTGAAGGTGGTAACACCACCTTCTTCTATTTTAAGCTGCTTTGCTTCCCGGAGGAAGATCCTCAAGAGTTACAGGTATCCATTTACCGGGTTGATCTGCTTTCTCAACTGCAAGGATCATTCCTTTACTCTCGATTCCACCAATCTTCTTTGGTTCAAGATTGACTAAGAACAGTGCTGTCTTACCTCGAAGTTCTTCAGGTGTGTACTGATCTGCAAGACCTGTAACGATTGTACGGGTCTCATAACCAATGTCTACCTTCAGTTCTAGTAGTTTGTCCTTTTTTGGAACCTTTGTGCATTCTAGTATCAGTCCTGCACGCAGGTCTATCTTCTTGAATTCCTCGAATGAAACTGGCTCTTGTTCTGTTGGCACTTCAGTATCACCTCGCTCTTTGGCCTCAGCTGACTTCACTCTCTTTGAGATGATGCCATTAAGCTCTTCTAGTAATTTATCATCTATTTTATCAATCACAGGTTTTGGAGGTTTCAGCTTTGCACCTACTTCTGGGGGTACAAGCGCGTCATCAAGAACTGTATCATGAACTTCCGAACCATTGAATCCGAGCTGTGACCAAATTTCCTCTGCCACACCTGGCATGAATGGATCAATCAACACTGCAAGCGCTTTGGTGAGAGCTATTGCATTATACAATACCTTTCCAGCTTTGTCCTTATCTTCCTTAACAAGCTTCCATGGCTGGTTTGATTGGAAATACTCATTACCAATGGATGCTAGTCGTAGGACTTCGTCACTCACTTTCTTGAGTTCGTATTCATTCACAGCTGTAGAGATGACCTCGATAGCATTTTCAATATCTTTCTTCAACTTCGGATCCAGCTCACCCTGTGGAACTACACTAAAATGTTTGTGGGTGAAATGGAGACCTCGATATATGAAATTGCCAAAGGTTGCAACGAGTTCGTTATTCACCTTGTCTGCAAGAGCCTCAAAACTAAAGTCAAGATCTTTCGTCTGACTCGTTCCTGCAGTTATGAAGTACCTGAGGTAGTCTGGATTTAGTCCTCTATCTAGATAGTCATCCTTGATCCAGACGACATAACCTCTACTCCGACTGAAGTTGTGGTTCTGAATCTTGACCATACCCGATGCAACGATTGCAGATGGAAGGTTGTATCCGCTAGCTTTTAGCATTGAAGGCCAGAAGATGCAGTGATGGTGAACGATATCTAATCCTATATAATGGATTATCTTACTATTTCCAAGCTTCCAATATTTCTCCCATTCATCAGGTTTTCCTATTTTCTTCGACCACTGCTCCGTACTGGATATGTAATGAATAGGCGCATCAACCCAGACATAGAGAGTAAGGCTTTCATCGCCTGGGTACTTTATCCCCCATTCAAGGTCTCTAGTTATGCACCAATCTTTGAGACCCTCTTGCAACCAACCCAAAGCGAAATTCTTGGCATTCTTCGTTCCGTCAACATCTTGTAAGAATTTCTTAAGGAAATCCTCAAACTGACTAAGTTTGAAGTAGTAGTGGGTACGTTTGATTTTCTTTGTAGGAGCTCCACAGATTGCGCATCTTGGATTAAGAATCTCACCTGGTTCAAGATATCTGCCGCATCCTTGATCACATTCGTCACCACGGGCATCAGCATGACAATAGGGGCATTCACCACGCACAAACCTATCTGGTAGTGAGCGTTTGCAATTTCCACAATATGGTGTTTCAAGCTCTTTGGGATAGATGTAATCATTCTTCTGCCATTCTTTCACTATCTGAATTGTTCTATCCACATTCTCTTTATCGTTTGTTGTCCCATAGTTGTCGAATAGAATATTCAGTTTTGGAAATATCTCTAGATAATGCTGATGATTTCTCGTGTAAAGTTCCTTTGGTGTGACGCCTTCCTGTTCAGCTGTGGTCAGGATTGGAGTTCCATGTGTATCTGATCCACAGACAAAGGTGACGTCCACTCGCATCTTCTTTAAGAGCCTGACAAAGACATCGGCTGGCACATATGTGCGGAGGTGACCGATGTGCATCTCCCCACTAGCGTAGGGTAGTCCGCATGTCACAAGTACTGGGTCTTTAGTTGGGTAATTACTCAGTTTTATCACGCTCCTCTGCATTCTTTAAGGGTCGAAAATTCTGCTTCGCGCTGAACTTGAAAGGTATGTAACAAGAAGGCAGGAGACCTATTCTGTAGAGTCGTCTGCAATAGTTCTTCTGTTGAAATTGTTGTTCTATCGTTACCTTGAAGCTTATTTCCCGCCTTAGAATGCTAGAAGTGTGCTTGAATCAATAGAATATAACTGTTTGCTCAAGTATGTGGATTGTGTCTTTAAAGATGCCAAATTGCTCCTGTTTCTAACAAATGCATACGCGAATTCAGATTTTATCCTGCAATCGTATGCATTTCTTGTTTTGTTTACATATCAAAGGAATTTTGGAACACGTGTTCCAAAATAATCAATTCATTCCTATTAGTGAAATTCTGTTTTATAAAAGGAAACGCGGTGTGCTGATTCCCTTGTAGATGATGACATAATGAGAGGAAGAACTATATTGAACCTCTGGAATAGCTAGGTCTTAATAAGATGAGAGTTTCATAATTGAGGTCTTTCTAATGCAAACATTTCAGAAAAAGATTGGGCTTATAGTTTTGATTGGAATACTGTCAACGCACTTTCTTGGATTCTATCCTGCAATAGCAAACGTTCCAGAAATCGCTGATGAGATGTCTTTCAACTTTATAGCTTATGGTGATACAAGAGGTGATGGGGTTCCAGTATCACCTCTCCACGATGACATCATTGAAGACTACTTGGCATTCAATCCTGAACTCATAATTCATTCTGGTGATCTTGCATATCATGGTGGTGAATGGTATCAATGGTTGGAGTTCAATGAATCAATGACTGCAGTTTGGGAATCTGGTATACCTTTCTATGTTGCACCAGGCAATCATGAGATGTATACGGATGACTGGGTGAATGACCCAACATTCACCAACTATACTCTGTATGTTGATTATGAAGACATTGCTGCAGCTTGTGGAGGAACAGAACTCTACTACTCTTTTGATTATAATGAAGTACACTTTGTAATCCTCAACACAGAGCATGATTGGATTGACGGTGAATTCCAACTCTCATCAGAGCAAATGAGTTGGGTAGAAGCAGATTTGGGCAATGTAGAAAATGAAACATTCGTAGTTGTTACCTTTCACCGTCCTGCATACTCTGCCAGAGGTGGTGGTCTCCCTTCGTCAATCCAGAAAGAGCTTCACGACTTCTTTGTTAGAGAAGATGTGGATCTTATTTTCAATGGACATGATCATATGTACTATCGGACAGAGAGAGATGGCATTTTCTATGTTGTGACTGGTGGTGGAGGTGCTCCACTACATGATTATAATGATACTGGACTCACTTGGCAAGAGGGAGATTTTGCTGCAAAAGAACATCATTTCTGCAATGTAGAGGTTAATACGACCCATGTGGTAGTATATGCATATTCACTCAATGGGACTATCTTGGATTCCTTCTTCATCGAGAAACCGTTAATCTCTATATCAACTACAACTATTCCTTCTACAAGCACATCAAGTGAAACGACCGCAATTCAAACGACAACAACTACAACAACGAGCGAAACAATTTCGTCTCCAACAGGAAATATGGGGCTTATTTCGATACTAATTGCTGGAGGTATTATGTTAGTTCTCGTAGTCATTATCGTTATAAAAAAACGGTCGTAACATTTGTGAAAAGCTCTGAGTCCTCCTGCATCTCTATTAAAGCATCATCTTCTCCATCATAAAGAATCTCATAGAACTATTTCGACTTTTTTTAAATCAAAGAAATGAAGTGAGGAGGAGAGGTGTGGGTGGAGCCGGGGAGGACCACCCACTGTGTCTCTGCCCTTGCCGGGAGGCGCTTGTGCGGAGACAGCAAAAACGACCTCATTGTGAAATGAGGAGCATAATATTTCATGAACTAGCGTATAAGGCTCTAAGACTCTGAGCATCGGAGTCAGTTGGTTCGCGATCGCTGTCTAGTAATCCGTATAGTACATGGAGGACTTCAGCATTTTTCTGAAGAGTTGAGGTCGGTCCTGCTTCATTGCTCATTTTCGTTCTCTCCGGATTGTACCCTTCTATTATGGTACAACTTACCTCTACTTCCACTGAATTTCTATATAAGGTTGCGTGCAATGCTAACCCTCTCTACGTAATATCCACAGGATATGGTGATATTCCTCTGGAAATATAGTAAAATAATACCTCTAAAGAGGGAATAGTCTGGTTTTACAACGCCTAATCAAAGTCGTTCCATAAGAACAGAAGGGGAGAGGGAGGTCATCTAGAGTGAGTCTTCTTCCTCAAACAAACCCCAATCCACAGTATCGTGAGTGTGTATCTCAGGATCTTGACAGGGTACAATTAGCTCTTGTTTTATTGCATCCAATATATTCAGACACGCCTCGGCTTCACTCATACCACAATCTGTCATATTACGAGCAAGATGGATTGGTCGTGCACATTCTTGTATTCCAGTTTCAAGCATTACGGTTTCCAAACACCTGAACCTCTTAGGAAATACTTCTGCAGTCCCACGCTTGTAGTAATATAGTAAGTATCCATCCATAATGTCTTCAAAGTAGTCATCGAGCATCATTATACTTTGGCTATCTAGGGTTTCGTAGGGTGCTTCTTCGAGAGTGGAATCAAGTGTCACTCCCACTGATTTGGCATATTTCACCATTAGCTTCTCTTGAGCCATGGAAGCTGGAGAGATTGTAATGAATGCACAGATGAGATTCAGTGTGGGTACAATGCGGATAATATCTGAAATCGGGATCACTTCCCAAATCCAGTCCTCTTCAGATTTATCCAATTCTCCACGAAAGTGAGTGATAGCTGTAATGAAGGCGGATATCATGCTCTCTTCAAATCCACCTTTGAGTATATTTGAATAGACTGCAAGACCACTCTTCTTATGTAACACAATAATTCCAATCAAACTATCAACATCATCGAATCTCTTCTTAGCAGCCAGGGCTCTTTGGAATTTCTCAGCTTCTCTCTTTCTATAAACTCTGTAACTTGAACCAACTACCAATCCAATGAAACCAATCAATGCTATTGGAGGTGTATATTGAGTGAGAATTACTTGTAGGGGATAATCAGGTGGATATCGTTGAAATATTGGTTGACTGAACGCTGTTTCAAGGGTGTGGAATTGCTTATTCAGAGTGATGTTCAACCTATAGTTACTACCATCGGACCAAGCTGGTCTGATTTCTATTGTATAATTTCCCTCTAAGTCTGAATTCTCAGGAATAATTCCAGAATCTGCTTCAATTTGATTAACAAACAAACGATATGTCAGTATTGCCCCGGTAACTAGATAGCCATTATCATCTTCAAGAGTCAGAGTGATTTTCAAAGGTTTGCCCCACTCCCACTCCAATGGATTCATCTCAATATAGACAGAAATTGGCCTGACACTGATTGAGAATGAAAACTTCCTATATTGATATCCCTCTTTGACAAATGTAATCTCAGGTGAATATGTTCCTATATCATAAGCACTAATGGTGAGATTATAGTAGCCATTTCCTACGTCAACAACTGATACCCACTCAGAGAGAATTCCACTTATAGTCACTGCAGCTCCTACTATACCGCTCTCGTTTTCAGCAAATGAATACTTGAATTGCAGTATAGCTGATCTTCCATAAACTAAATCTGCATTGGAATCAAGTCGTGTAATAACAGCTGGTATTTGATTGACCTTAACGGTTAATTCAATTGTTTGAGTCTGATAATTTGGTTTTGTAAATTTAATAATCAAATCCCAGTGACCAATCATGTCACCAACAAAAGTAATGATATAGATGTCATCTACAAAACGGATACTTGAACTAATATTCTCAAAAGTTAGGAAACTAATTCCAACAGATGCTTCTGAAATGTTGGCACCATTATCTATTCTTTCAAATAATACTGAAATCTGGACACTACTAAGATATTCAATATTTGTATCAGGAAAACCACCAATTAGGGTGTATCTTGTTTCTATATTTGTCACCTGTAATGTGAATGCAGCGGAAGCATCAAGATAATCATCTACAGTAGCCCTAAACACGATTTGGTATGAACCTATTTCATATGGTATAATATTGATTGAATACATTCCATCTCCAAGTTCTTGTAAACTTGAGAATCCTAGATTCTGTGGAACGTTAAGCGGTTCGATTGTTGCAAATTCTATCCCCCCATTCATTGCACTACTAAAATTAAAAACTAGATTGCATGTTTGGTCTATTGAAATGCTCGAGGGAGGTTCAATTATAGTCAAGCTAGATGCTATCTTTGGCGCGTTGATTGTAAACGGTATGATCTGTTCTTGATGATTGAGCACCTCGGCTCTAGCTAATAGAGTGTAGGTTCCAGATGATGTAGGTGTTAAAACCACTGAATAATCTCCTTGTCCAACTTGGGTCACATTAGTGTAAATAATGCCTATACTGGGTGTCATGGAAATAACTGAGATTGTCGCATTCACAAGCCCTGAACCTGATGAATTCTCGTATCTTAACACGAGTCTGTAAGTCTGTCCTATTTGTGATAATCCTCCCGTTCCATTCAGAGAATAAAAGTCTGTTCCAATTTTTCCTACTGACAGGAAGAAACCATCTTCTGCTTCTTCGTAATAGTCCTTCCAAGCAGTGACTATTACCTCGTATGTTCCTGATTGGAGTGATGTTATGTTGAATGAATAAGTTCCAGGACCCGCCTGTTTAGGTTCATCTATGAATAATCCTTCTGGTTTTTCGGGAACCACAATAGAGATATTAGCATCATCAATACCGATTCCAAAACGATCCTTGTATTCAAAGGTTGCCTCGAATGTTGAAAACAGATTCATACCAGCTGAGGATTGAAGAAGTGTCAAGGAATTATC
Source organism: uncultured archaeon (assembly GCA_964458565.1). Classification (GTDB taxonomy): domain Archaea; phylum Asgardarchaeota; class Thorarchaeia; order Thorarchaeales; family Thorarchaeaceae; genus CAYWJO01. The sequence continues at coordinate 16,266 of CAYWJO010000009.1, forward strand.
AATTAAATTAACAGTAATAGTAAATGTGCAATTTGCATAATCATAGTATGGAAGAGATGCATTCACCAGAGTTGTATATACACCCCCATCTGCAAGGTCAGTTTCAAAATCACCCTCCCATCTATTTTTAATTTCATTAGGGCTGAATGGTACAATTGATCCAGACCAATTGGCTTGAATTGATGCATCTGGATTCATCAGATATTCGCCATTATCTGCATCTCTAAATCTAACAAATCCTGTTACCAATTCATCAATACCCGATTCTGCAAGTATGCTGGGATTTATTGCTTCGAGGTAACTTGCATGATATAGTGCAAATTGCGAGGAAGAATATCCTATTTCTGTTCCGTTTTTCCAAAATACTTCTACTGACCATTCACCCGCAGTTGTATTTGAAGGACCCAAGACATGTGCACTACTGTTTATCTCACCTTGGACTCCTCCATTTAGACTTTCTTGGACCCATATGGAGCTATTAGGGTATTTCCAGCTCACATTGACTGCATTGAGCGAAGAAGGTGTAGACGTTGCTGTACCAATAGAAATCGAAACTTGTGTGGTATTTGTACTTCTATACACACCTGCAATTTCCCATCCACCTAACGTGAGTTTTTGTGTTTGAATTGACTGAACATAATTAGGTGCCTGAAAAGTTATGTCCCACCAACCCAAGCGTGACGTGAGACTCTGTGGTATCCAGACCTCACTATCTGAAATAATACACTGTGAGGTCACATCCATAAGAAATGGATCATATACTATAAGATTGGTCCAATCATGAGGATATCTTAGGGCTAGACTCAGATTCTCATACTCTCCAAGCGATCCAATATAGGTGTGAGCTGACAATTCAGGAACATGATTACAGTCTATAATATACGCTACTCCATTCAATTGCTGTCTAGAGGTTGAGGACGAGTTGCTGAATCTATGAGAACGTAAACGTGCTTCATAATTGAATGATACACTTGTGTTTGAAGTTATGTAAACTGTGATTGGACTCTCTCTCCAATATGATGCATTCACAATTGATGCACTAAATTCCCCAGATACTCCCGTAATGGGTACAGTAGTAGATTCTACTGAGAACTCGAGTTCCACATCACTTGCATTAGGTGGAGTAGCTTTGATGAATGAAAATTCATCGATGAATACAGTGATGTACACTGCATTGCCTATACCATCTGCGAGGTGAAGTGGGTCACCATCATAATCATGTCTTATGTCAAGAATCATGGTTTCATCAATAAACAATCCAAATTCGAGAAGAAATGAACTTGGAGCTCCGCTGATATGAATCGGGATATCCCCAGTATTCTCCCACAAACCTCTCTGTGTAAGTAGAAGTAAGCTCATGTTCCAAATAGAAGAACCATCAACCATTAGTTGTAGGGTGCAATTGCCCCCTGGAAATGGATCCAACCCGTATGGGCTATCAATCGGTCCCCTTAGATAGAAGTAATCCAGATTGAGCATGAAGTCCTCTGTATAGGGAGCATTGTCAATTGTTTGCGACCACGCTACATACGTTCCTGCAGTATGCCCAAACTCCTTTTGACCTACCTTACCTCCCTGATTCTCAACAATGATATATCGAGATCCCGATGTATCATATCCCGCAAGCTGTAATTCATCTTCATAAATCCCTGATCTATCACTATCTGCATCCCATCCGAGTGGATGATAAGTAACATTACCCGCTGTTGGCATTAGATTTGAACCTGAAATACCTTCATCAAAGCTCCCATTAACCGCATAGAGTCTTTCTAAATTCCAAACATCAACTCCAGCTTGGCTACCCATCCAATCGTGAATGGTATCTATTGGCAAGTCAGTGCTTTCGAGTGGATTTGTATCGGTTTTTGCGCTAAGATTGCCAGATGTTACAAAAGCCTGTTGTTCAACTTCAATTGGGTCTAAGATTCCCGTCAAAATGTCTGATGATGTGAGGTATGAATTTGGATTATTTGGACCATTTGTGTTATCATAAAGAATAACAGAATCTAATTTCTTACCTAGAGTCATATCCTCAAGGCTTCCGGTAAATGATGGAACTGTAGCCACCATTACTAGAAGGGCAAGTGCAAGGATAATACGACCCCTCAAAGGTATATCTTGACTCCTTTCAGCTCTTTTCCTGTTATTCCTCAAACCCATGGAATATAGGCTTTTTTCTGTAGTGGCTTTTCTGGTAGTAAACGAGGTGAATCTAGTTATATCAATCTTCGTCATATGAATACAATTCGGAAAATCAATCTCCATTACCATTCACAACTAATTGCCCCTGAGCAATCACATCGTGTTTGTGAATACTCTCAAGAGACCTAGCTTCGGCATAAACCTCTAGATTTCTTTCTGAGAAAACTTCCTTCGCTCCTTGCAGAATATTCCTGCAGACATCCTCAACAAAAAGAGGATTTTCATGCATGGCTTTTGTAACATGAATCTCATCCTCTAGTTTGAGAATAGAATATGTCTTACTCGAAAATGAATTCTCTATGATCTCTATCATAGACCCATATGTAGGGATGTCCTGTGTTAATCCCACCACACGCAACGTTCCACACGCCCTCTGCATATGCGTATAACCATCGTTGTTCGCCATGCAATGAGGACAGACGGTGTTTCCAATGACTTTCACAGATACATCATGTTTTATTGGGACATTCTCTACCATGAGTGTACTTGCTCTTACATCACAGACTTCCCAAGTACGTTTCTTCGAAACTGGTGTCTTGCTTGTGTAGCCAAATTCAAAATCAAATCGAATCTCTCCATGTTTAAATGCATGAAGTTTTTGAAGTGCATTGAGGATTTGTATCTGCAATTCCTCTATAGATTTGTATACACTGAATTCATCACTAATGACCTCAGTCATTGACTCAACCAGTCTTGACATGTGGATTCCCTTAAGGTCTGCGGGGAGATCGATGGTCATCTCAATCGTTGGAATAATATGATGTCGAAGACCACTACGTTCGGTAATTATGAATGTCTTGAGATTCTTGACACCAACCCTCTTGAGCTGAATCCGATGTTTTGGAGTCTCATTCTGAGTATCTACAACCAATCATTACACCTCTGAATCAACTTCGAAACAACCATTTGAACCGATGCTCTCCGAAACACAGATCTTTACTCTAACTCCTTCAGGAAAGCTTAGATTTCTAGCAACGTACTCTGCAAGCAATTCAGCAGTTGTTGCGATAAATGGGAGAACTACACAGTCTTCAATTGGAAAGCAATACCTTTTTCCTTGTACAAACACCTCAATGGATTCACCCTTTTCACTTACTTCAATGATATCTGATTCACCGGGTAAAAGAACACGGTGATCCAGGGTTTTACATAACGACCTCACTTTTTTCTTAACATCTCTGAAATCAACGAGCATTCCTAAATCATTAAGTTCACCAAATATTTCAACAGTCACAAAATAATTATGCCCATGAAGGCTCTCACAGTATTCGGAACCCATAACAAAATGAGCTGCACTGAACGACATCTTCTCATCTTTTACCTGAATACTATGCAATATTTCTCAACACCTACATTCGCAGCGCTCTGTCCCTCTTGTTAAAGTATCGGATATAGTCCCTCATTCAACTTGCACGAGATGCTTGCAAATCAAACATCTCAATTAAGTCTGAAACACTTGTTGCTTGGGTTGCGTCTTTGTCTTCTCTCCACCGACCTGTGAATCTGGGAAATCTAATAGCAAGTCCTCCCTCTTTCAATCTGTCTCTACCTGCAGGGTGAATTGGACTAAGTGTGATTTCATCCCCTAATACCTCAATCACCTCAACTGGATTGAACCAAACATCTGCCTCAATATCTGAAATTACCCTCGGATCTCTAGTACTTAGAAGATGCTCATCAAGTCGTTCCTTAAACTCCACTAACATTTCATCTGTGAATCCTGTGCCTATTTTACAGACTGTTGGGAACATATCGGTTCGTTCATCGTATGCTGCTGTCAGTATTGCCCCATACAATCCGGTTCTCTTTCCCCGGCCATGAATTGCACCTACGATGACGAGGTCCACTGAATCTGACATGCCCTCTTTATACGATGCTTTCAATTTTATCCAAAGCCAGCTTCTTGCACCTGCCTGGTATGTTGATTTATCATGAACAGCTTTTGCAATCACCCCTTCATGACCTGTGCTAAGTGCTTCATCAAAGATTGCATCCAACCTCTCTGGGTCTGAGGTCTCTTCACCAACCGTGATATGGACTCTATCATTAGTTTTAACAATCTTCTCAAGCATTTTTCTTCTTTCTAACATAGGATGGTCAGTAACATCTTTTCCCTCAAGGAAGAGTACATCAAAGAAGTATAATGCAGTAGGAACGTCTTTCATCATCTCTTCAATGTCGGTTTTTCTTTTACGTTTCATAAGTTCCTGAAAGGGTTTTGCGTTGCCTGTTTCTTTATCGATGGCAACAATCTCTCCCTCTATGATACATGTGTCAGCTTCTATATTGGATTTGATATAATCGACCACGTCCGGATACTGTTCCGAGATCTCTTCCTGTCTCCTTGAGTATAGTGTAACCTGTTGTTTATTCTTATGGACTTGAACACGCTCACCATCATACTTGAACTCCACAAGGACTCGATTACCCGCCTTCTCTAGGATTTCTATGGCACTAGTTAATTTCTTTGCAGCCATCATCCGAATAGGAATCCCAACTTGCGCATGAACTCTTTTTACTCCGCTCAACCCCTCATCAGCGAGTAACTGTGCTATACTCGCAAGGTCACTATTAACATTGAACGCATTTTCGATTAAGATACGATTGTTCTTGTCATCTGTGAACGCTATAGCGAGAGCGTCAATTATTGACATTTCTGCAAGACCTAATCTAAGGTCCCCTGTTACTGTTCGCATAATGTACTTCGATTCTCTCGGATTTGTATCAGAAAGTAGTCCAAGAAGCTTTGATATTTTTTCTTTATTACTTCCTTTACCTGATGTTTGAGAAACACTATCAAGAGTTTGATAAACTCTTGAAATTGTCGGGTCTTCAGCGAATAATGAGGCTTGAACACTACCAGCGAGTAGAGACTCTGCTGTGAGTCCAATATCTCCAGTTTTCCGGAGTTCTTCAGTTACTCTTTGTTCAGGAATCCCTGCGGCAAAGGCAATTACCTGCACTGCCATCTTCTCTGCTATACCTATCTCTGGTAATCCTTGCCAATCCGGGTGAAGCTTACCTATCGTCAATGAAATTATCTTTTCAATTTCTGATGGTTCAATTTTTTTCAGAAGGTTGGCAAAGATGTCCACTTTCTCAAGAGTTCCCGATGTTTGCTCAATCTGCTCATATACTTCAGCAAGTTCATCGTATAACATTTTTTTCTCTCCGACATGTCAAAATGCATCAGAATATCCTATTTAACCCAACGAATGCTTCTCCATTGAACAAGCTTTATAAACTCAGCACGAGGGCTTGCTCTAACTACAGATTTACACGGTGAGTAGATATTGGGTAGCATTCGACCAAGATACATCAAAAATGCAGCGAGAGCTCTTCTACAGTATTATCCGGAGGAGTTCACAACTGACTTCGAGACAAATAAGAGACTCGTTGAGCAGCACACAGATGTGAAAAGTAAGACTGTACGAAATAGAATCGCTGGCTATGTAGTTACCCTTGTCAAGATTGGTATTGCACGTGAAGTGGCTGAAGCTGCTGAACCAGATGAACCAATCGATATGGAGATGTAGTTTTTTTCTTAATCTCACTTGTTTGTAAATAAGAGGAATTCAGGTTATATTACCTGAATTCGTTGATTAGATTACAAGTTGTTTCTTCTCTCTCGTCAGTTCTTGAGCTTCAACCATTGCTTCCTCATAGATGTCTATTGGGAACCTGTCATGTAGGGGCGATATTCGCGCTCCTAGTGCAACTGCCCCGTAGAATCTTCTAGCCATCCAGCCTACTCCTCTCATTTTCACCATTTTTGAGGCTCGATCAAACTCACCTAGTGTATTCTTATCCCACGAACCTGTTAGACCACTCACAAATGAGAATACGTATAGTGATGGAACCACTGCAATGAAGAAGATTAGAGCTGATGATACAAGATCTCCGTCAACCCAAATCTGTTGAGCTAAAATTTCTAGAATAAGATAATTCACTATCGCTGCAAGTGCGGGTCCAATATAACTCTGCCACACGTAGAATTTTGGAGCTACGATGTATCGTCTAACCAAAACCCAAACTGCAATATCTTTTACGAGTAATGCTAATGAATAGCCCATTATTATACCCGGCATTCCGCCAAGATATATTCCTAAAATCACAGGTTCAGTTATGACGAAATAAGTCATGAATATCAATCTGAGGCCTTGTTCAAGAATCCAAACTGACGCAGCTAGTCCTGTCCGTTCTGCTCCTGCGAAAACCCAATCACCCAGCCACGACCAAAATCCGATAACTTGGAAGACAAGGAAGAAACCTAAAAGCTCTGCCGCATAAGCCCATTCAGGTCCCGCAGCACCTAATATCGCACGTGCACCCACAGCAGCAAGTCCTGATACGAACCAGAATGTGAAGAAGGCACCCCACTTTAGCCCAAGCGAATTGTATAATGCTGTAAGTTTTTTCTTCAGGTGTGAATGTGCCTCAGATATACCGCCTAGCATACCTTCCATGAAGAGTCCTACTACCGAAACCATGATAGCAAGATCCCAAGCTAGTTGGTATTGACCCTGTAGTGCAGACCAATTCAGTAAATTCGTACTTATCAGAATCATCTGATAAAACCAGACTAATGGTACCGCAGCGGCTCCAATAGTCCATTTTGTACCAAATTTCAGAGCTCTCTTCACTTGTTCAGACTTGAAATCTATTCTAAACAAGGTGTTCACACTGAATCCAAGTTTCTTGAACAAATATATTGAGATCACAAAAGTTAGCCATTCACCCATATAGTAGCCAACAGCTTGACCTATGGCACCTCCTAATGCCTCACCAAAAACCGGATTCGATGCACCCCAGCCTCTGAAGATGAGAATTGGAATGTAAGGTATAACGACCGTAAAGATTGCATAGTAGAGAATCTGCGTTATTTGCTGATAGTCAATCCTATTCATACCTCTAAACACGTGAACGAAAAGGAGTGTGAATCCAGGGAACTGGAATAAGGAATGACCAATGAAAACATATGATAGATGCGCTAGATATGTATGTGGAAACAGAATCGAACCTGCAAAGGCAACGATTGAGATTTGGACTACTCCTGTAATGCATTGAAACCACACGAAAATCTGTGCGTATTTGATAGCTTCTTCTGGTTGACTTATGCGATACTCTGCGAAGTATTTTGCTAATGCAACACTCGTGCCTAGGTCAAAGACAGTCCATAGCCCAAGAAAGAGATTCACACTAAATGAGTACCATCCTACAGCCTGAGGAAATGGTAGAATGTATACTGGGTATACCATAATTGTAAGTACAACTCTAGGAATCACAATAAGAAGAGTGATGAAGAATTGAATGAGAAATCCACCAATCTGGCGATGCATCCCAACTTCTTCCCAATCACTAATTTCCTCCTCGGTATCTACAAGCAGTTCTGCACGTTCTATCTCTGTGAGTACTTCCGTGTCTTCACGAGACCTTCTTCGCATCCGTATGAATGAAACTCCAGTAGTTATTCCCACGAAGACAACGATAAGACCAATGATTACCTGCTCGTTGAAGTGAGGAACTGGTGAATATGCCCATTCTGCATAGGTATACATCTCCTCTCCGGCAAGGTACGTACTTGATGAATATAGGAAGTAGTTATAGTAAGGCCAGAGCACTAATTGTTGATTTGTTTGTAGTTCAGTATCTGTCATCAACCATGCTGTGTATGTGAAGATTTTTCCTGAATTTACAGTTGTTTCTACAAGTAATGGAGTTCCGTAAGTACCAAAGCCTGTATCGTTTGCCAAGAGAATAGTGGATTCAGATGCTAGCTCTGGTAATACGGACATATTCTTAGTCGGAGGTGCTGAAGACCAGTCTATGTTCATTGCGGGATGACTTGTATCAACCATTCGTGTTACTGCATTCCCATCTGGTGATCCAATAAGATTATTCGATACTGTGACTCCCAATTCTTGGAATCCGGTAGCATTTGCTGTCATCTGCGGACCAAGCAGTATAAACAACCCTCCACCGCTATTGAGGAATGAATTCAAATCAGTAATATCCGCTGGACCCAGTGGCGTATCGACAATCACCAGTGTATCTAAAGAGTCCAGCAATGCATCATGAACTGAGTCATAGCTAGCCAAATTAATTGAATTAGTGTCCAATTCCAAAGCAGTCACAACCGTTGGTGTTGCATCTCCTCCGACAAGCCCAACAGTGATTTGGTCACCAATCTGCGAATCAGTAAAAGGTCCCCCGATGACAATCCCTGTAAGGGCAGCTGGAATTAGAAGTAATCCTACTATGAGCGCTACAATAGGAGTTTGTACTCTTCCCATAGATCTCATCCATCCTTGTAGAGGTATATGCATGAAAACAACCCTCTAATATTCGTGCCTGTTTTTAAAAACAAGAATCGAAAGGTATGATAACCCCCGTGTGCTTACTATTATCATGCCTGATTGGCGAAATATCCTCTATCATAGTGATTGTCTAGATGTATTGAATGAACTAAAGCAATCATTAGAGGAGATGATACAGCTAATCTATATCGACCCTCCCTTCTTCTCTGGTTCAAATTATAGTCTAAAGAAGAAGCATGTTAATGGGAACGATTCGGCTCCTACTCTATCTGAAAAACACACTTACACAGACTATTGGAAGGGTGGTCTTAATGAGTACTTAGATTTTATGAGACCACGTCTTAAATCTATGAGAGATGTTCTTGCGGACGATGGTACATTGTGGGTGCATCTTGACTGGCATGTTTCTCACTACTTAAAAGTCATGCTTGATGAGATATTTGGCTATTCAAATTTTATCAATGAAATTGTCTGGCGCCGCACAAACAGCCCAAAAAGCCAAACTAGTGGTTTCGGAAACCAGCACGATGTCATTCTACTATATGCTAAGGATGAATCTCAAGCAACATTCAACCCTATCTATAGACCACATGATAAACACTCTCTAAGACCTTATAGCTATGAAGACGAGAGAGGTAGATTTCGCCTTATAGAGATTGAAGCTCAAGGTATTCAACGGACTGAGAATAGAAGGCAGTTTGAATGGCGTGGACGTACAGCACCTTACCTCTATCGTCAGGAGCTTTTAGATCAGTGGCAAGGCCAAGGTCTGATCTATAAAAGCAAGAATGACCGTTATTCAAAGAAACAATATCTTACAGATGTTCCCGGTTTACCTGTATCTGATTTGTGGTTTGATATCGCTCCTATACAAGGTTCATCTAAGGAATATACAGGGTTTCTCACACAAAAACCTGTATCTCTCCTCTCTCGGATAATCGAGAGCGCCTCTGATGAAGGTGACCTCATAGCCGACTTCTTTGCAGGTTCAGGATCGACTGCTATTGCAGCTAATCAGCTAAATAGGCGGTGGATCCTTTCTGATATTTCAGATACTGCGATACAAGTAATTCAAAAACGAGTAACTTCCGAAAACGCTTTCACTTTGAAATGCATTGCAGAGAGCGGTGCATAACAGATGAGCGAAGAGATACATGGCGCTTGTGGTGAGCTATATCGTTTCGCAAGAGGGGCAAGAAGTTGGTTTCTAGCACATCTTGAAGATGATAAGGACATTATGACCTGAATGCCTCCTGAAGGTGAACGATCAGCAGCAGATATTGTCAGTCACGTCTGCTGGACATTATCAGCTGTTTCTATGAAGATTGCAGATGATCTGGGTATCAAGATAAATTCCGAACAAGAGCCAACAAATGATTTTATTGAGGGATTGAATCTAGAAATTGATTCAGCCTACAACATCTTTGGGAATCTGGTTCGTGGAATGTCTGATGACGATCTAGAACGTACAACAACCCTTCCACCCCCTGCTAGAATTAGGGAGGGCTCAATTGAACGAGTGCTCAGAATCATGGCTGGGTATCATGTAGTACATCACGCCGGACAGATAGCACATATCATTAAACGCGCAAAACGAGACATTGACTAGTGTGATTGGTCGACTGCCTGTTTGATTTTCCTTATTGCTGCCCCCGGTGCTACTCCTTTAGGACAGACTTTGACACAATTCATTATCAGGTCACATAAAGCTGCACCTTCTGGAACACTCGCTGCATCGATATATCGTGATGGATTTGTGCTTCGTGAATCTTTAAAGAATCTGTAACTCTTTGCCAAAGCTGCAGGTCCAAGATATTCTTCTTTCTCAGCATTTATTGGACAAGATCCAAAACACAGTGCGCACATTATACAATTTACGTACCTATCAATTAGTTTTCTCTCAACTGGACTTTGTAGCCGTGGTTTTTCTCCTTCAACGGGGTCTGCCCATAGTTTCATGATTTCCAAAGTTTTGTAGAATTTATCCATATCTACAACTAAATCTTTCAGGAGTGCAAAGTTCGGTAATGGTTCAATGAGAATCTCATTTTCCCTATCCCATTCGATTTCAGAATTATCTGCTAGGGCTTCGAAAAGTTTCAGATTTGATTCACTCATCTTTATTGATTGAAGTTGGGTCCGACAAGCGAGCATCGGTACTTTGTCTATTAGCATTCCACAACTCCCACATACAGCTCCTCTACATGAATATCTGAAAGATATCGATGGATCAAGGTGGTCCTGAATGTAGAATAAGGCATCTAGAACTGTCATTCCCGGAGTCTGTTTGATTTCAAATACATCATAGTGCGTGATTCCCGCGTGGGACCCTCTGGCTACTCTCAGTTTCATTAGTAACTCCTCTCCTTTACTTCAAATTGTCCAAGGTTGACATTCAGATATTCAATGCTTATCTCATCATCAATAAGAAATGCTAAAGTATGTTTTAGGAATTTAGCATCATCTCTCAATGGATAGTCTATCCGCGTATGTGCGCCTCGACTCTCTTCTCGCATTAAGGCTCCAAGTGCAACAGCTTCTGCAATATCTAAAAGATATCCTAGCTCCACAGCTCTGATAAGCGCATAGTTGAATGGTTCATCCATCTGTCCTACTGCAACATTTCTGTATCGCTTACGTAGTGCTCTGATTTCCTCCACAGCTTCCTCGAGTTCCTTCGCCGTACGAAAAACACCAACTTTCTTATCCATAATACTGTGCATTGCCTTTCGAATTTCAAACGGCGACTCGCCTTCCTTCTTTACACAAATCTCGTGAAGCTGTTCTCTCATTTGAAAAGCTGCTCTATCAACAGATTCCAAATTTGGATTATTTGCAGTCTTTGTAAACTGTCCAGCGCGTTCTCCTACAATTCTTCCAAATACCAATGTTTCAAGAAGGGAATTACCACCGAGTCGATTTGCACCATGCACACTCATACAAGATGCTTCACCAACTGCATATAGTCCTTCTAAGGATGTTTCTCCGTATTTGCTGCAATGAGTTCCTCCCATCGAGTAGTGATGTCCCGGTCTGACTGGAATTGGCTCATCAATTGGGTCTACTCCTGCAAAATACATTGATATCTCTCTGATTCCTGGAAGTCGCTCCATTATCTTCTCTCCACCAAGATGACGTAAATCCAAGTGGACATACTGTCCGTTAATACCCCGTCCCTCATTAATCTCAGTCTGAATCGATCTCGCCACAATATCTCTAGGAGCTAACTCCATTTTATCTGGAGCATATTTCTCCATGAATCGTTTTTCTTCTGAGTTTACGAGATATCCTCCTTCTCCACGTGCACCTTCAGTAATCAAAATACCGGAACCATGTAAACAAGTTGGATGAAATTGAACAAACTCAGCATCTTTCATTGGTGCTCCAATGCGTAATGCCATTGCACAGCCATCACCAGTGTTTATGAGAGCATTTGTTGATTTTCCATAAACCCAACCAAATCCCCCAGTGGCGATGATAACTGCTTTTGCAGCAATGCCTTTTACTTCACCAGATGCAATCTCAAGTGCCGTTATACCCGCAATTTTGTCATGGTGTTTCACCAAGGATGTAGCAAACCATTCAAGGTAAAACTTCACCCCTTTCCTCACTGCTTGTTCGAATGTTGTGTGGAGTAAATTATGCCCAGTTTTATCCGCTGCATAGCAAGTCCGTGGAAATCCAGCTCCTCCAAAGGGTCTCTGAGCAATCCTTCCATCATCTGTACGGGAAAAGACTGTACCCCATTGTTCATTCTCTATAACTGCTCTCGGTGCCTCTTTAGTCATGAGCTCTACAACATCTTGGTCCGCTAGATAATCTGAACCTTTAACGGTATCAAAAGCATGAGCTTCCCAAGAGTCACCCTCTCCTAGTGATGCATTTATACCGCCTTGTGCAGCAACAGAATGTGATCGTAGCGGGTGAACCTTTGTGACAACAGCTATATCTAGATAGTCTGCAACTTCGATAGCAGCTCTCAATCCAGATAAACCTGCACCAATTACAAGGATATCGTGTTCTAATGGCATGATTCTTCTCTTCCAGCTCCAGCCAGTTCAGATGTGTAATAAGTTCCTTAAAGGAGCTTTGCCACCCTCTAAAACGAATGTCAGATCATCGAATTTGGGTCTAGGATTTCATCAAGATTTCCATCAATTTCAATTCCAAGGTACTGTATGGTCTCTCTGATCGTTCGTCCTGTTTCTTGAGCAACTTTAGCTATCTTTGATGCTTCATCATAACCAATTAGTGGGGTCAACTTTGTCACAATCATCAGACTCCTCTCCAATTGACGTGTGATGTTTTGTGTATTTGGTGCCATTCCCTTCATACAGTTCTCTGTGAAGGAAACCAATCCATTTGATAGTATATTTATTGCATCTAACAGATTGACAATAATTAGTGGTTTAGTAACATTGAGATCCAGCGTACTTCCAAAGCCTTCAGCAAATGCAATTGTATTATCATAACCTAATACCTGAATGCACACTTGAATCAGAGCTTCAGCTTGAGTCGGATTGACTTTTCCCGGCATTATAGATGAACCTGGTTCATTCTCAGGTAAAATGAGTTCACCTAGCCCAGCTCTTGGTCCCGAACCCATCCATCGGATGTCATTTGCCATTTTGAGTGCTGCCAATGCAATAGCCCGTATTGAACCACTCATTTTTACGAAAGATAGATGCGATGCAATTCCTTCTGCTTGTATCGCTCGTGCTCTATATGGGTATCCTGTGATTCTTGAAATCTCCAATGACACCTTTTCTGAAAACCCTGCTGGGGCATTTAATCCTGTACCAAGTGCTGTGCCACCTATGGGAAGTTCGTATAATTCGTCCAAGTCTTTCTTTATAGAGTGAAGTGCATTTTCGATTCCTTTGAAGTAAACCTGAAATTCAAGAGACAATGGTATAGGAACTGCGTCCTGTAGATGAGTACGTCCTACTTTCACAATACCTTGGAATTCTTCGATTTTCTTCCTGAGGGTATCAAGAACATTTTCAATTGCAGGAATTAGTTTTTCAGTGATTGAGTGAACCGTCGCTAGATGCATTGCAGTTGGGATAACATCGTTTGATGATTGAGACCTATTCACATGGTCGTTCGGATGAACTGGAAATCTCTTGCCTTTCGGATGATTGAGAATTTCAGCTGCTCGATTTGCCAGGACTTCATTCATGTTCATGTTCGTTTGTGTACCTGAACCGGTTTGATAAATATCAACAGGAAATTGATCGAGCAACTTGCCCTCCAGAATTTCTTCAATACTCCTATCAATTGCATCTGCAATTTCCTTTGAGAAGAAACCCTGTGTGGTATTTACGATGAGACATGCTTTCTTTACTTTTGCTAGAGCTACAAGAAACTCACGTGGCATCTGCCTTCCACTGATTTGGAAATTTTGAATAGCTCTTTGCGTGTTTATCCCCCAATAAACATCCACAGGTACTTCAAGCTCACCAATTGCATCTTTCTCTAATCTCATTTCTGTCATTAACAGTTCCCCTGATATGCCAATGTGTATACTAGATCCGATACTGCTCTACAATAGTCTGTAGCTTTTCCTTATCGGTTATGTGGTCTCGTAATTTCGCATCTGTTGGCAAAGCGAGACCGGAAGCCAGGTCCGGTTTTTCTTCTCTATAGAGTAAACCAATTGGTACCTTCTCAAATTCCATAGCTTTCTGAATTGCTCCCGCCTTGTCAGATGAATCGTGATTTGACTCCTCAAGAGAATATATCCGCTCGTTGAAGAACTTCCATGTCTGTTTTCTATTCCACGTAACGCAAGGCTGAAGGATATCAATAAACGCAAAACCTCGATGCTCAATAGCTCCTTTCATTAACTCGATGAGTTCCTTCTGTTTCCCTGAATACCCCCGGGCAACATATGTAGCTCCTGCAGTGATAGCAAGTGATGCCGCATTAACAGGGTCCATTGGAGCTCCTTGAGGTGGGGGTGATGTCTTTGAAATATATCCCCTTGGAGATGCGGGAGAGAATTGTCCTTTTGTGAGACCATTGACTCCATTGTTGTGCATGAATACTGCGATATTCACATTTCGTCGAGCCGCATGCAAGAAATGACCAAGCCCCTCGCCTAAACAGTCTCCATCTCCTGTGTGAACGAATATTCTGAGGTCTGGATTTGCCATATGGGCTCCTGTTGCATAAGCGATTGGTCTTCCGTGTAGGGTATGGATGCTATTCACATTGATATAATGGGGAATTTTTCCTGAGCAACCAATACCTGACACAAGAAATAGTTCATGATGCTGTATCTCCAGTTCAATCAGTGCCTTCCTTATCGCTGCATGTATTCCAAAGTTCCCACATCCTGTACACCAGGTTATCTCCTGAATCCCTTCAAGTTGTTCCTCTGAAATCATAGAAAATCACCCTCCTTCAGCTGGTCAATTATCCATTTTGCTGTCATGGGTCTTCCATCGTATCTATTCACATGATGATGAACATCGAGTCCCGTTTCCATACTCACTAGTTTGGCAAATTGTGAGGTTACGTTCTGTTCTACAGCAATCATCTTCTTTGATGAATTGAAAACTCCTCTTAGTTTTTCAGTCCTTAATGGATATAGATCACAGTAATGTAATTGACTGATGGATACTCCTTCAGATGTAAGTATTTTCACAGCTTCATTGGCAGCACCCCATGTTGAACCCCATGTAAGAAGAGTTGCATCACTATTCTCATTACCATAGATCTGAGGAGGATTCAACTCATCAAGAATCAAAGGAATTTTTTTGTAAAACTTCTCTACCATTGCATTCCTGTTATCAGGATCTTCAGTTATGTGCCCATCCTCTCGATGAACATTTCCTGAACCCACGACAACTTTACCAATATCTCCAGGAAATGCTCGGGGTGAGATTCCATTTTTCGTAAATTGGTATCGTTTGTATGATTGGGAATTTTCGTCAGCGAGTTTGCCTCTGTCTATCTCTATTGACTTTATATCGAATTCTGGAATGTTCATGATTGAATCAGCAAAGTATTGATCGCCAAGGATTAAAACTGGTACTTGAAAACGGTCTGCAAGATTGAAGGCTCGATGTCCAACTTCAAATGCCTCAATAGGATTCTTCGGGGCTAACATAATTCTAGGAAATTCGCCTTGGCTTGCATGAAGCATGAAGAGTAGATCTGACTGTTCCGTTCTGGTAGGAAGTCCAGTACTTGGGCCTGGTCTCTGAGCATTGTAGATGACGACTGGTGTTTCAGTAATTGCAGCAAAGCCTAAACCTTCAACCATCAATGAGAATCCTCCTCCAGACGTAGTTGTCATAGCTCGTGCCCCAGCAAAGGATGCTCCTATAGCCATCGCAAGCCCTGCAATCTCATCTTCACTCTGTAGGGTCCCAATTTTCAAGATTTGAGAGTGTTCTACAATTTCCTGGAATGTAGATGTTGATGGACTCATCGGGTATGAAGAAATCCACTTCACATTACCTGCAATTGCACCGAATGCCAAAGCTTGATTACCATTCAGGATTAGACAGTCTTCACAGGTTCCCCTCTCAAGCTCGCTCAGATTCTGACGACATGAGCCATCGAACTTTACAGATGCCAGATCATAGAGCGCTCTAGCCACGTTAATATTTCCAGAAACTACTTTTTCTCCTTTTTTTGAGAATATATCCTTCAATGCCGCTTCTGCTAGATTAAATGGGAATTGGACAATGGACAGAACTGCACCCATTGCAGCCGCATTCGTCATCTTGACATTTCCACCCACCGTTCGAGCTGTTTCAATTAGAGGTGTGGGAAAATGACATGCCTCAAGGTCTGGAAATTCAATTGAACTATCGAAAATAATTACCCCATTATCTGCGAGTTTCCCTCTTTGATTAGTTATTGCTTCTTTTGACAGTGCAACAATCACATCCACTTGATCAACAGGTGCAAAGATTGGTTCATCTGCCACTCTGATCTGAGTGAAGTTGTAACCCCCTCTGATTCTCGATTCGTAGTCCTTTGTGGTAAATGTGTAGAAGCCAGCTTTAACGAATATTTGGGTTAGGAGGTCTCCAATAGTGTCAATTCCTTGACCAGCTTCACCTCCAACATTAAATGTGATGTCCATTGCAATATCCTCGATTAAGAATACAGTACAGCGAAATCAAAAACTCGCTATAACTGCTTCTCTAAAACATATTTGGTTATTGAATTCTCAGGATAATATTATCTCCCTTATTCGCTCCCAATGCTCTTGATATGTGGGGACATTTTCCTTTGAGTAGATAGTATGTTTCGACTTCAAGTTCTTCTTGAATTTCTGGGAACGTTTCTATATTTGCTTGACCTTTTGATATTACAATTTGGCTATCCGAAATGAGTTTGATGAACTCTTCGCTAACCCATTTCCGAGGAGTCCCATGCGCCCATGCTCCAGTTGTTCTTATGTCTGCAAGTTGATCGATTTCAGTACCTCGAACATCTTCTTCTGTAGCATCGTTAATCATTGGTTGTCCTTTTACTATATAGTAGATTTTCCAACCCTTATCCTTCATTATCTGTAAGAGTGGGATATCGAAATAGGTTTCTCCTGCATTATCTGCGAGAAAGGATAGTGTTTCAGAGGATTCACCTAGTCTATCCCATAGTGCTTTTGAGTCATCAATTCGAAAACCAACTTGAATTATTTCTTCAAATAATTTCTCTAATTCATCTAAATCTGGTTCATGTCCTGCGGTGTTATAATCAATAACATTCCCAGTAATTGATGCTGCAATTGCAGCTCGAAACTGCTCATAGCCCTCTAGTTTCTCTATCTTCATTTTTATGAATGGTGAAGCTTTCTTTGCAGCTTGGTTACTAATTTTTTTGAGCATTTGAAATGGATCCATGTTGTTAGCTGCAATGTATAATTGTTGGTATAGTTGGATTGAGAGTGAAGCAGGATCTTCCCTTTCCTCAAATCCCTGTGCTAGTCTTTTAAAGGCTGCTGAATATAATTTGAATTGAGTTTCTTTATCATCCGAGAGCAGAGGAATAATTGTTTGTAGACTATCGATAATGCAGGTAGAACATTCTTGTGCTAAGGGAACTCTAATTGACTTCGTCATTCGCTGATTCTTCCCCATTGTGTTCTGCGACCATGAGGTATGCATCCTCTCCATCACGATAGTACCCCTTGAGAACTCTCTTAACTTCGAAGTCAAGATTCTCGTAAGCTTTGATTGCTGCGGTATTGCTTTTCCTGACTTCTAAAAATGACTCGGTTGCACCGTACTCTATCATTCCTGCAATTGCGCTTTCTATAAGCTTTGTACCATATCCCTTGTTTCTGACAGGCTCTGTTACGGCAACCGATACGATGTGACCTTTTTTTACCGGCTTGCGACCGAAACTCGAAATCCCTCTTTCTATCCTGCACATAATATATCCAATAACTATCCCGTCTACTTCTCCAATTAAGAACGCTTTTGGGGCGTGTGCGTGAAGTCCAAGAAAGAATGATTCGGGGTAATTCTCAGGTAAGCAACTCTTGTTTATTGCAACAACATCTGCAATGTCATCTTTAGAAAATTCCCTGATGACCAAGTTTGCGGTCACGTTCAACAATGATTCACTCCAAGTTCGTAACCTTGGTACTTGTTCCTCTTTTATCAGTTATGTCGTGGAACATTAATTTAGCAAGTCCCTCGCTATGCTGATCCAATATGTGGTCTTTTCATCTGAAATTGTATACTGTTCAGGAATTGGAATATTCTCCATCTCCATTCCAAGCAGGATTGTTTCTACAAGTGTATCAGGATCCGCAGCTGCTAACTCTTCAAGTGTTTTCAAACCTGCAACTTCATAGATTCCGCGAGAGTCTGTTATCCAATGTTCAGCTGTTTTAATATCAACGTCACACACATCGATAATTGATTCAGCTCCAAAGTAGATTAAATCTGATATTGTAGAAACACCAACTCGCATGAGCGTTTCTATGTGTGTAGGAGTTGGTCCTTCAAGAACTTCAATGGGGATTTCGTGTGGTAGTAAACTTGGATCCATGCGTCCAGGAATGCGTCTCCTTTCCCTTTCCATCTCCTCATCAAATTTTCTTGCATACGAGCCTCTGCTACGTGGATATCCTGCCCTTGCCCGTGTTACTCGATCACTCATATCGACTGTACAACAGTTACACAGGATACCTAATACCAGAATTGTGGCAGCCATGAGTAGCAAAACTGCAATTACCGTGTTGGTCCACCATAAAAGTAACGCTCCGATACCAAGCATAATTGAAACGATGAATATCATTAAATTTGAACTTCGGCCCCGTGAAAACATACTCAACACCTGCGATTATCAACCACTACAGGTTTTCGTGACTTATAAGGAATCTTGCATATGATGTCCTACGAAAGACCTTATTTACTAATCGTAGAACGATAGCACTCATGACTGCCCTCTTGATTGGTGGAACACCCGGTACAGGCAAGACAGAGATCGCTTCTCTAATTGCAAAAAATCTTGATGCGCAATTAATCTCAGTTAGTGATATTGTAGAGAAATATGGTTGCATCGAAGAGCATGATTCTGATAGAGCGACAGATGTAATCAATGAGGATTGCTTCGTTGATGCTATAATTGATACGCTTGATGAAATGAAAGGTAAAATTGTGATAGAGGGTCACTATATCGATTTAGTTCCACGTGAACATGTTTCTGATGTTTTTATTCTAAGGACACATCCTGCTATTCTGAAAATACGACTGATTGAGCGCGGTTACCCGGCTGAAAAGATCCAAGAAAATGTGGAGGCAGAAGTTATTGGTGTTTGTCAAATGGATGCTTTGGATTCTTTTGGGGAAGAGATAGTCAAAGAAATTGACACTTCTGAACTATCTCCAATGGATGCAGTCGATGCGGTTCTACGTTTGATTGGATCAAGAGATGGAATATGCACTAGAATCGATTGGATGGACTCCCTTGAGGAAACCGGTCAACTTGATGAGTTTCTCTCAAATTAATCGGTTACTCTCTTTCTCTCATTCCAATAGAAAACAATCCAGTGACCGCAATCACAATCATAGAGAGCGGAGTTCCAGTTGCAGCAATTGCTGCATCAGGATCGAAAGCTAGTGCGAATGATACCAAGTAGTAAATCATAGCACCTGCCATAGCCATTAACATTGCAGGAAGGACTGAGAGATAAGGACCTCTTGAGTCGTAATATGAAACTATACCGATGATAATCATCAGGATTCCAGATATTATAGGAACCACAAAGAATAGGTTTCCATACTGTACGAATGCTGTGAAGAAACTATCAAATCCGATGTCAGGTGGACGAACCATGACTTGAAGAAACTGTGTCCATATAGCCATCAAACCTGATATAACTAGAATTACAAGAGGCCATCGATACCTGAGTATGCCTAATTCTCGCTTTCGGAGCTGTTTTCGTAATTCTTGGGCTTTTTCAATTCTCTCTTGTTCTTTTGTGCGCTCTATTCGTCGCTCTCTAATAGTCAGGCCATCTTCCTCTTCTTCATCCTCAATCGAATCTATGAGATCGTCAGCCACATCAGATGGTTCTTCAAACATGATAATTCCTACTCTTTGAATTCATATGTCGTTTATAAGATTCAGTATCTGAGAAAATATGGCTTGATTATGATATTCTTGGAGATTGTGCAATGGATTTGACAATATCCGTTTCCAACACAGATTCAATTTCTTGCTTAAATTGATTGAGCACCACATGAAGCTCGCATGGATTAGAAATAGATGATTCAATTATACAATCATGGAATTGACCCTCAAGATTTTCGATCTCATCGAAATATAATGAATAGATTAACGCATCAGCTGCATTCTCCAGAAATATCTTAACAGACTCCGAATATATTCTGTTTGTGTGGGCCTCCTGTAACATTACGAATAGGTTATTGAAAGGCCTAGGATACTTTGGTGAAACAATAGGTACTTCTTCGATGATTCCCGTGTTCAAACATGTGGTGAGTTCGGAGTAGTTAGTAAGGTACTTGATGCAGATGTATTTCATGAGTTGTGAATTCAGAATCAACCCAATTGCCTCGTCAGGAAGATGAGAATCGTTTATCGCGATTTTTACGATTCCACCTCCATGAATCACACCCTTTGGTTTCATTACACATCGTGGATATGGATAATTCTTTGTAGCAACAAGAAACGAATTCGAGTACGATTCTGTCAACGCAGAGTCCCTTTTGAACCAATCATTTGAGAATCTTAGATGTTCTTTGTCAATGAAATATCTCTTGACACTTCGACCTGTTGTGATATATGGTACCGAATAAATGGTGCTGGTTTTTTTTCTGACATTGCTATGTGGAATATCCCTGCCTCTACTTGCGTTAAGAAGCCCTCTGGTTCCTTTTTCAAGAATCTCGTCATATATCTGATCGTGATATATTGAAAATATCCTACCTGATGAAAATACATTAGATCGAACGTAGTCCGACATTGCTAAATCTTCACGTTTCGATTCAATGTTAATCAAATGGTTTCCTTCACTTTTCTCTGCCTTACAGAAAATGCTAACCATCTCAAGTGTTACATCTGTAAATGGATTTCCCTCGTCAGTAATTTTGTATAATTTCATTCTCTCAAGTATGAATTCCCTTGTTTTTTGAAATTGGCCGACCCTGAGGACACTATTAGGTATTAGAAAACCCAGATGACCTCCAGCTCTAAGCAACTCCCACGCTCTCACTATGAACAATGCTGCAACATTCCATGTGCCTTTTCTATTCCCATAGACTGGATAGCTTAGCACATCTGCAATTTGCGCTCTTTCATTTTCTGATAACAAATTTCCATATGGTGGATTTCCAAGTACAATATCAAAACCCGGATTCTCTGTGTTGAATACTGAGGGGTATTGTTTTGCCCAGACGAACCCACTGCTTGGATTTCCTATCTCGCCCAAGAGACTATTTCCAACTCGGATGTTGCTTATATCAATGGAATTCGTTTCAAACTCTTCATCTTCGCCTTGAACCCAGTTAACTAAATTCTCCTTACATGCTCCTATAGCTGAGGATTGCAGATCGACCCCAAATAGAGATGACTCAACAATCTCCTTTCTGAGAGTGCACACTTCTGTAGTGTCTCCCAGATATTGTCGTAATTCCTGGAGCACGTGGCCTGCACTCACTAGGAATACACCATCGCCAACAGAAGGGTCCAGAATCCGGGCCTCTTTTAGTGATTTCAAAGGACAATTTTCTTTTTCAGACAACCACTCAGCAATCGTAGTCTGGGTGATTTCCCGCGCAATTGCAATCGGCGTGTAAAATGAACCTGTTTCCTTCAGTTCTGACATGGGTTGATTGTTTCTTGGTCCGTACTCATTTGCTGAACCAATACTAGAACCCATACCAATACCGCCAATAGCCTATTTATACGGGGTAAAAAACTGATAAGTGAATGTTAGTATTATATTAGAACTGAGGATTGAATTCTAATGGAATGGGAAAAATATACGAAAGTAACATCCAAGATGCATGAACACAATGTAAAGCTCGATGTTGAAACGATGGAACGCTTCAGAGAGATACTGGAGAAGATGAAGGACAAAGATATTGCGATTAAATTTGAATTTCTAAAGAAATATCTTCGATTGCGACCAGATGATATGGAGGCAATGGAAGAGCTCAAGATAAAGATGAATGATATTGGTGATGTGACATATAGCTCCATCGTTGATGAAATCGACCAGAAAATATACTTTTCATTCAAAACACCCGAAGAGTGATATCCTAGAATTGGATAAAACTCATCCTCTGACTTGCTCAAGGAAGCATCTAACTGAATCTGATTAGATATTGAATAAAGAAAGAGATAGAGTGGGAAATACCCACTCTAGATTAAATAGTCATCACTCTGAGCATCGATAGTAATAGGTGGCGGTTTGATTGGAGGCGGATTAGTCCCTCCTGAGAGTCTTGTCACTCTGATAGTAATGTCATAATAGTCTCCCGGATACTCCTGAACTCCATTACTTCCAATTAGACTTACTTTCACGTACATCGTTGCTATGGTAATCTTGTACGACACGTAGTAGTTATCTCCACGATAACTAGAGGAATCATAATCAATTCGATATGTAGATCTATAAAAGAAGAGTATAAGCCTCCGATTTGACTTGAACATTGGTTGAATGAGTGGAAATTCAGAAAAAATCTTCATCAACCAATCTCGAGTTTTGTAATCACATATGATTTCAGTAGTAATGTCGTAGTGGAATCCAACACGCCCAAACCAGAAGAATGATACAAGCAACTCTTTCTCAACGAGTAAATTTCTTTTTTGTGAAATCTTCCTCTTGCTCAGGTGAACATTCTGTGCCTGGAGTTTACGAACCAAATCCTCGAGATTCATACGCATATCCACGCTGATTATTTCTTCAATGAGAAAATCAGAGAATGTGAGGTCTCTCATCAGACCATGCGCTTTTGTTATAGCTGAAAAGGGCTCATATCCCTTGGGAGGTTCGATTTTATCGTTTGTTATACACTCAGGAAGTTACTATTTTCCTTCATGTAGCAAAGAAGGATTGATGTAACACGCACTTCCTTCAAAAACATGAAGACTTGAATAATCAAATAATTGAGAGCTTACTTTTCTTACTCCTTTTTCAAATGATGACACGATTTCATCTGAACCGGGTATTATAAAGACTATTAGCGCATTATTACTGTTCGATACCTTGTGGACTGATTTTAAGAATAGAAAATTGAACAATCGCTCTCTCAATGGTTCCCATTCTACAGAATCCTTTAACCTTGAAAAGAGGATACATGAACGCAAACCAAAAGCAGTTAGGTCGTTACGCGCCATCGTTCTAACCCAATGATGTGCTTGAAGGCGTTTGAATGCACCATAGACTGTGCTTCTATTGCGGTTCAGAGCTTTTGCCATCTCTGTGAAGGGTGTCATCGGATGTCTAATCATATAGCAGAATACCTCTGCATCTATTCCCTGTGGTGGGGTGTGTGGTCGCAATGAAGTCAAAGCATCTAATATCGCTGAATAAACACTCTCAGGATTTAGAACACGCTGTTTTCTGAGCAGCTTGATATTGTCAATAAGTTGCTCAATCATATCACTAGTCCAAAGTTCAGTTATATCATCAGTAGGATTTGTTGCATATCTAGGATGTCTGTGAAATTCCAGAGACATCAAATGTATCTGTCTTAACTGAATCAGGTCTTTGCTGAAAGCAACCTTGGCCTTTATGATATCCAAGAACTATTGAACCTCTGGATTTTCATGATGTAGAATCTCGTCATATTCAGTTGAGATTGTATCTAATATCTCACGTACAGTTGAAGGTCCTTCAAGATTCATTATGCTTACCCTCCTAAGAATGGAATTATGAAATTACTTCTTAATATGAGGATAAACCTTTCCCACTTTTTAAAATGAAGGAGGTAGTTTGAAAATTTGTATTAGCTAAGACCAAAAAATAAGTAGAGTGAGTGGGAATATTCCCACTCCCTGAATTACTATCCTACTTTAGTGCCACAGTTCGGGCAGAACTTCGCACCTTCAAGGCTAGTTCCACAGTTGGGACAGAATTTAGCTCCTGCAGGAGCAGTTCCTCCGCCACCACCACCAGCCATTGATGCACCCATTGCACCCATCATCGCAGCACCAGCACCAAAGCCCGCACCTGGACTTTTGCCTAGTGAACCTGCGGCATCTCTCATGGTTTCTGAACCCATGACCTGCTGACCACTGACACCACCAGTTCTTAGCCAGAACAATCTCTCACGATACTTCTCGGTTGTGTCAATACCCTCAAACTTGAGGTCAACCAACTCAAGACCGATTCTCTCGAAAGCCATTCTGACCTTGGTCTTGACTTTCAATGAGGTTTCATCAAGTTGTGTGAAGACTGCCTGAAGATCATAGTGAGCAAACTCATCAATGATGCGTTCGTTCATGAATGAGCGAAGATAGTCATTGATCTTATTGGTACTGAATGCATTTTGATTACCTACTACATCCTGTACGAAAATATTGCCTTCCTTGATCCTAAACCAAAAGTTTCCATGAAACATAAGTGGTGCTAGATCGCTTGTCTGACCTCTTCCACCGAATTTACCCTGAAATTGTGAGCGTGAGATGAAGACGCAAGTAGCCTCAAACACATCTCCCTTGATCTTCTTCTGAAGCCAGCCAACAAGACCGGGCATGCTGCTCGTGGTAAGTTTGTGGCGACCAGCAAGGAACGTATCAAGGGCTTTTCCATCTCTGTAAAAGATAGCAGCTTGATTTTCCATTACAATCAGCTGTGAGCCCCAATCAATTCTGTTGTCGGGATAACGCCAGACGATTTGGTCTGGTCCAGCGTTTGTCCATTCAATCGCATCTGCCATAATTTTGACATCCCTGATATAATCTGGTTCTGATTGATACCTTACTCTTATTGGTTTTAAACGTTGACATGCCTTACTCCGCGCATCTGAAATGGTTAATTTTGATGAGATTGTGCTCTAATGCGCTTAGTTATTAGGAAACTCAAAGAGTTGACTCTGGGTCCAGCATTTGACCGAAGATACAGAGCCTCTTCCAGAGGAAGAAACTTCCGACTCAAATGAAAAACAAACTCAGCAAATAGTTCGAACTCCCTTCAACCCAATGCACAGCTATGTTGAGATGATTATTTTGATTGGTGCTGGCTATGGTTTGACAGGTCTATTCGGATATTCCGCTCTTATAGCTGTGATGCTATTTGGGTTGGTTCTACTCTATCGTGAAACCCTCTTCGTTTTGAAGCACTACACGTACGGATTTGCTAGAAAAGCCGCTTACTTCAATGCTGGTCACTCGTCAATCTATTTCGTAATTCTTTTCATTAATAGCTATGCAATCACTCAGACAGGAATTCCCTACATACTTCCAGAGTTTGACCAGCTTACATTACTCTGCCCATTATTCATTGTTATGGGGTTCTATGGTTCAGCAAATATAAGAAGAATGTATCAAGCTCAGAAATAAGAATCCTCATGAAAGTTCAAAGGACATGAGGTCCTCCCCCATGATTACTTCCGCATTTGTACGTCTACCAACAATTGAGATGACTTTCTCTTTTTGTTGGACAACATCAGGAGAAACGTGATTCAGAATTACTTTGGTAGGTTCAACATTCTCTACAATCTCAGTTAGTTCGCTTGGTGAGGTATGGACTCCTTCTGGATGTGCACCATCAAGCCAGTTGCACTCGTGAATTAGAACATCACACTTCTTTGCTAGTTGGAGAATTTCTGGGCAGGGTGCAGTATCAGATGAGAACACTACGGACTTGCCATTTGACTCAACTCGAAAGGCTCTAACATCCATCGTGCTATGAAGAGTCGGACAGAAACTGATTGTGATTGGTCCCTGTTGCATGGCTGCATTTTCTGGTAGCTCAGTATATTTTATTGCTAACTTTGAGAGGAGATACGGAAATGCAATCTCAGTTGTGCCTCTTGCCCATTCACGAAATGAAGGAGGAGCAAACACATTCAAGGTTTCAGCATATCCAGACAACCACAGGCTCTGAACAAGAGTATGAAAATCAGAGCAGTGATCAATGTGAAAGTGACTGATGAATACAGCGGCTAGGTCCTTGAAACTCACATTAGTCTGAGTTAATCTATGTAAAACACCAGACCCAATGTCCAATAGCAACTTTGTTTTTTCTACTTCAATAAGCATACCCGACTGTACTCGTGATGGATCTGGAAATGAAGTCCCTGTCCCCAGTAACGTAATTTTCATCTTACTCGGCTTTCACCGGGCGATGATGACTAATCAGTCTTATGTCTAAAATGCAGGCTTTGGATTCAAGACATAACGGACCGTGTTAGAGAACAACCTCAAATCTCGGACAACTCTCATTCTATCAATACTGGGTGCACTAAGCTGGTTAGCAATATCTCTGCATGTTACATCTTTGATTGCTCTAAGCAGAGCAGTACTGTCTACTTTAATGATACCACTTTCCACTTTACCATAAAACTGATTGACTGATTCGATAAAGTTATGATTTGCATCTCTCAGTTTTGAGATGTCCTCATTATTCATTAATATTTCAATAAGACCACTAATACGATATTGTAGTACTTCGATGGAATCTGCAGGTACCTCGATTTTTAGAAATGTTCTCTCCTTTGTATCGTTGTACACTGAGTACACCGAGTTTTGCTTTAAGCACCCCTATTTAATTGATAAGAAAGAAAAAATAATCATTCAATAATTGAATATTACTCGTTTTCGAGTAAAACCGATACTCTTTAGAGGCTCTACCGCTATTTGGAATGCCATAGGGTAAGGAATGTGTGATTATGGGATTGGATCCGGAGCGAAGGGGTAGCCTAATTGCTTTACGGATTCGTTTCGCTCTAATCCTCTTTATATTGTGTGCTGGATTTCTATTAGCTGTTTGGTATACAACTTTCCCTTTGAAATCAAACATCGAACCTTTCGAACTCGTGAGGAAATTACCAGTACTTATCCTAGCAATATTCATCCTTATCGCAGTTCAGTTGGTTACAGATGATTTCCTAGGTTATTGTTTAATGATGACTGGACTTACAATATTCTTTCTAGCGCAGCTAGAGAATTTTATGGATGAATTTTATAGGATAACTTACTTTTTTTCACCATTGGATATTGAAGATTTCACGACAGTAGGTTTGCTTCTAGCTGGTTTGGGCATTTATCAATGGAGTCGGCTTCTCATTAGAACAACAAGAGAAATGAGTCAACAGCAAAAGGAGACTGACCTCTTTTCAACTATTTTAAGACATGACATAAGCAATGATCTCCAGGCTCTTATGGGATATCTTGACTCGATACAATTACTTGATGCTTCTTTTTCCAACGAAGCGGTCGAATTACTTGAATCTGCCTCGGAGGCCGGTCGACGCATGTCCCGTCTCGTCAAAGTGTTCTCAACTATCGAATCGGATGAAAAGCGTGTTATACCTCTTTTAGAAGAAATCATAGAACAAGCTAAGAAGACTCATCTTGGGATCGAAATACAACTCGAAGCTCCAGCAACAATTGGGATAATTAACAAAAGTGGTTCCACACTTTTCAGATATGTAGTTGAGAATCTAATACGAAATTCATACGAATACTGTGGAGAGAATCCTACGGTCTTCATTCGGGTTTCAAGAATCGATACTGCTGCAGAATTGATGATTTGGGATAATGGTCCTGATCTACCCGAAGCTGTGAAATCACAGCTCTTTAAGAGAGGTATTACTTCTAGTGGCAGCGGTCTTGGCCTTTATCTTGTAAAGACAATCTGTGAAGCTTGTGGTGGGAGCATTGAGTACCTCGAAGATGAAAAGTACAGCGGTGCTACATTCAGAATACTCATCCCTCTAAAGATAACGTAAGTATGTATTGCTCAGTCTTATAGTTTATTTCGTCTTGAAAAAATTCGTGGTTATAGATGAAATCTCAGCATGACGATATTTACGACCCGCGTGTCTTCCCCAATGTAACCGATGAAGCCATTGAAGAAATCACGAACTTCAGATCAGTGACTGAGAGTATCACTCAGGAGTCAACAAAAGGCACAATCACTTGTCCAAGCTGTGGTACATCCATCAACTTCAAAGATCGAATTGAATGGTTTGGTCCTACATTTTTTGCTTGCACCGGTTGTCAAAGGATATTGCATATGAACATTATAGCTCAAGCTCTGAGAGACCTCGGATACACTCAATGAATCATAATTCACTATAGTCCTGAAAAACTCACTAGTTCACGGTCCAATCGTTTTAGAAATACAGGAGTAGTATCGGTGAAATGATGAAGACTATCAGCACGAGTGCTTGGCATTGGATTGTTATGTGTCGCAATCCTGGAAGTTATACTCAATTCAGCATAATCATTAGAAGAAGAGAACATCTAATCATGATGGCTCATAATCGTGGTAATCATTATTATATTGCGTCGCTGATAGAAAAGGCAACAATGAATGAAGAATGTTAATGTATAACTCCTACTTCATTGTTATTGCAGATGATAATGAATAAGCTGGTGGCTATATGACTACTCTCTTTGATCTTATAGATAAATGGACTCTGGATTCATGGGACCGCGGGAAAATCGAGTCAACACTGGAACAGGTAGCATCACCCTTCTATGATCGTAAGAAGGTGTTACTCATCTTAGATGATTTCTGGGATCTTTTAGAAATCATCGATGACCCATATGAGTTTATGACAGAAGATACGAAGAAACAGCAGGTTGAACTCTATCTCTCTGATGAATTCACTGAACGATGCGCTAAATCGATCAATCTTGAAGTAGTATCGGAGCCAGAGCTTCAGATCAGAGTCTTGAATGCGGATGAAATCGTAAATCAACATCCTGTTTGGTTCGATGAATATGACCCGATGACTTGGGATGAAGTGGAATCAACAATCAAGCGTGCGCTAGATGAAAAGTAAGAGTGTGGTGTAGATAAAATGAAAATATCTTTCTACGATCTATTAATTGAATGGACCAAAAAACCTTGGGATGACCTATTGGCTTTGGATGTTATGGAACAGATTCTCACTCCATTCAATGAACGCAAATTAAACTTCAAAGCAATTGAGCCAATTAGAAAGTTGATTGATGCTTTCTTTGATGGAATAGGACTCATCATGACTGACGAGGAAAAATATGCAGACCTCCTTAATCTGCTAGAAGACGAGGCTGTGAAACAAACTGCTGAGGCATTAATGCTTGATGTCAAAGATGGCCCTGACGTGAAGGTGACTGTTCTCACAATCGATATGTTCATTCAGGAACATCCGCAGTGGTTTGAGAAACCATCAGAAATGGACGATATGTTCTCAGATGTTATTGATTCATATAAAGGAAGAAAATGATTCAGTCTGTAAATTGGCTCACACTCAATTAGCAATTTTTCTTTTTTTAACTTGATTCAAGTTATGCAATGTTAACTGAGAATAAGATAGAGAAGTCTGGGGAATTACCCCAGCTTCTTCCGCAAATGAACTAATCTTGATACTCTTTCATGAAGCCCTCGCGTTGTTTCCATTTTTCTTCGAGGCGCTGCATGATTTGCCACATTCGATAGGTGTAGTTCCATGCTTCATCGAATTTTCCTTGATTCATTTCATCAAGGAACTCTTCAACAACATCATTGATAGCTCCGATGTCATCAATGATTACCGCATCGAATTCATAAACTCTATCGAGTTCTCTCTCATTGATTTTTTCCTTGCTTCCCCATGCAGCATAACCATAATCTGCATAGCGAATAGCTGACTCAAGCTTGTCTGTTAGAGCAAGCATCCGATCAAAGGTTTCCCAAGTCTTGGTGAGATTATAATCTACAACCATCATCTGCAGCTTCTCAAGGTCTTGTTTGACAAGCCTGAGCTGGTCCGCGAGGAATTCTCTGAGTACTTTATCTGCGGCACGACGTTCCTCCTTTTCCTGATAGCCATGCCATCCAGGAATATAGTGAGTAATAGTTCCAAAGAATCCGCCCTTGATGTCCCGAGCTGCTTTCTTGCGAATCCGTTTCGCAATTGGGTCAGTGACTTTGCCCATGTGCTGTTTCTCCTGAAAATATCTTCAACCCATATAGCGTAATACATGGGTTGTTCTAAGAGGATGTTGTCATGATTGCTTAAAAACAATCTGACTAAGTACGTCTTGTTATTGAGAGCGAAATATTTACTTAGAGTAAGTGATTTTTCTATTGAATGAGTTCACTTTCTTGACTCTTCTCATTCTACCAAGCTTTATTTCGCTAGATGCTTAAGAATTGGTTCTGCTGGAACCCGATTCATTTCTAACCCAATATCACTCTCAGTCATTCCCAGTGTCAATGCAAGGATTTGTGGATAAAGTAGTATCGGTAAATCGTAGACTTCTCCATATGAATCCTTCAGACCAAGTTGCTGTAAGTCCAGTTGGTTCGCACAAGCAGGACAAACAGTAGTTGCGAATACAGCTCCCGCATCTTTCATATCCTTGATTTTGTCTCGAGCGAGTCTGATTGCCAAATCCTCATTCACTGGGAGTACAGTCGCTCCGCAACATTGTTTCCATAGAGGATACTCGATTACTTTGGCTCCAGTCACCTGAACAAGATCCTGAAGCATCTCTGGATTAAACTCTGTAACATCATCCGGACGAAGAAGATGGCATCCATAATGAATAGCAATCCCAACTCCATCAAGTGGATTAGTCACTTTCTTGCGAATTTCTTCAAGACCAATGTCAGTATACAATGCTTCGACAAAATGCCGTGGTTTTACTGTGCCTTCAAAAGTTAGACTTTCCTTCTTCAATTCTGTATTTACAAAATCTCTCTGTTTGGAATCATGAAGTAATTGATGATAAACATCCTTTAGTGATCCGAAACATCCATTGCATGGTGTAACAATGTCGTGTCCCTTTCTCTCAGCCACAGCAAGAGTTCTGGCATTAACAAGTAACCATCCATAATAGTCGATTGCTCTGAGATTCGGACTTCCGCAGCAAGAAACATCTTCCAAATACTCTAATTCCATACCGAACGCTTCAGCTACTTTCAGGACTGAAACCTCATAGTTGGGGTAGTTAGCAGGAACACTGCATCCCATGTAGAGACTATATGTAGGCATTTTACTCACTTCCTCCAACAAGCTTGCTAGTTTGTGTTCCTTTCAAAATCCGTTTAATTCCCTCTTTCGAAAGACCGGGTACTTCTGGTTCTAAGCCAAGGTCCTCTCTTTCCCAATCTGCAGTTACTTCGTATAATTGGCCCTTCTCGAGCAAGTCTTTTGCCAATCCAATGATGTTCTCAGGTACATGCCTTTCTTTGGCAGCTAGATTCTTGCAATCGAAAAAGATGTCAGTGACTCTGACCTTCTGAGGACACCTCTCTTGGCATTGAAAGCAGGTGAGACATAACCAGATTTCGTTTGATGATAGAACTTCTTTTCGCATGCCAAGTAATATCATTCGTATCAATTGATGGGGTTTATATTCCCACAGATTTGCGATCGGACAGGATGCAGTACATGATGAACAGGCGAAACAGGCGTTCAAATCTTCACCATTAGGCATGCTCTTTATTTCTCTCCTGAAATTTGGATCCAAATCTTTCATTCTAATTGGTTCAAGAGAAATCATTTGGGATTCATTTCTTTGTTCACTCATTATCTCTCACCTGCTCTCCGATGATTGAGGGGCTGCTTGTCTCCTTCGATATGCTGCAATCAGACCGAATATTTCTGATTCAATCTGCTCAGTCGTATAGTGTTTGCGACTTGCAGCTCCAGTTGGACAAATCACCTGACATTTTCCGCAACCTGTACAAAGAAGTGAATTGACTTGGGCTAGTTGCGGTTGGTTTTCCCTATCCTGCAGAGTGATTGCATCGTACGGGCAGATTTTCACACAGAGACCGCATCCGATGCATAATTCCTCGTTAATGGTTGCTTTATCCATTGATACTCTGACTTTCCCAGCAAGAACATGCGAAGCAGCTGCACTCGCTGCAGCTTTTCCTTGAGCCACACTTTGAGGAATATCCATTGGACTCTGGCAAGCTCCTGCAATGTAAACACCTCTTGCCTTTGTACTAACAGGTTCAAGTTTTGGATGGAGTTCTTTCATGAATCCACCCTCGCTTCGGTCTACGCCAAGATGATGCGCTAGTTCTGCTGTGCCCTTGGAGGGGTCTACTGCCATCGTGAGTACTACAAGGTCAAAATTAAGTCTCATGAGTTGACCTGAACCTTGGTCAAAGAGACTAAAGCTAATAGTTCCATCCTCTTCTTCGATCATTTCACTCGGAAATCCTCTAGCAAATCGAACACCATGTTCTCTCACTCTCCGATAGAATTGTTCGTACTCTTTCCCACCAGCACGAAGTTCATGGTAGATGATCCATTGCTCTACTTCATCGTGATATAATCTATCCGTCATTTCAGCATGTCTCAGAGTGTACATGCATCCAAAGTTGCAGCACCATGGTCTACAACCTTCATCTCGCGAACCAGCACAATTGATGTAAGCAATCCGTTTTGGTTTCTCCTTGAATTCTGGTGGAATAAGGACCTCTCCTCCTGTTGGTCCTACCAAACTCAATAAACGGCCGTATTGTCCAGCTGTAATGACCCGCTTGAATTTTCCGCCTCCATACTCAGGTAATTCTTCCATACTAATCTCTTCAAAACCAGTGGCAGCAATTATCGCTCCCACTGTAAGTTCCACAATTTCCTCTTTCATACTGTGATCGATTGCATCTTTTGGACACGCTTCTACGCAGAGTTTACATTCACAACAAATTGCACATCCAAGACACCTCTCTGCTTCCTCTATTGCTGTTTTCTCTGAAAAGCCAAGCTCCACTTCATCAAATCCGCTGACTCTACTCTTCTTTGGTAATTTACGCATATGATGACGGTTTCCACCTGGTAGCTCATTATCTTCTAACTCAGGTCTTGGAGCACGAGGTAGTACATCTGGTCTACCTTCGTATAGATCCAATCCCTGGATATACCGATGTATTGATTTCGCCGCTTCATTTCCCGCGCCAACTGCTTCTATGACACTAGCAGGACCAGTTACTAGATCTCCACCTGCAAATACTCCTGTAGTACTAGTCTGCATGGTGATTGGGTCCACTTCAGGAGTGCCCCATAGTGTAAGTTCAAGACCTGCATGCGGTCCTATTGCGCTAACCTTTTGCCCAATAGCAATAATGATGGTGTCGACATCCATATCGAAATCTGAATCAGGAATCGAAACTGGTCTTCGTCTACCAGACTCATCAGGCTCTCCGAGTTTCATCCTTGAACATCTGAGACCGATAACACTTCCATTTGATGTTAAAACCTCAACCGGTTGTGTCAGTATCTGTAGTTTTACTCCTTCCTTTTCAGTATCA
Organism: uncultured archaeon; assembly: GCA_964458565.1. Taxonomy (GTDB): domain Archaea; phylum Asgardarchaeota; class Thorarchaeia; order Thorarchaeales; family Thorarchaeaceae; genus CAYWJO01. Next base: position 49,698 of record CAYWJO010000009.1, read on the forward strand.
TTGACTTCTTCTTGGATTGCTGGCATTTCGGCTCTGGAACGTCTGTACACTAGACTCACTTTCTCAGCGCCTAATCTCACCGCTACACGTGCGGCGTCAACAGCTGCATTACCACCACCTATCACCGCAACTTTCTTCCCGATTGACACCTTCTCATCTTTATTCACTCGCTCGAGGAAATCTAGGGCATGATATACACCTTTAGAGTCCTCCCCTTTTACTCTCAGCTTTGAGCTTTCAAGAGCTCCAGTTCCTAGAAAGACTGCTTGGAATCCTTGTTTCATTAGTTCTTCTATAGATTCTATTCTAGACCCTGTCTGTATCTGCACTCCGTGCTGCACTACTCTCTCAATCTCGTCCTGCAAAATCTTACGGGGTAATCGATGGTCCGGGATTCCAAATCTCATGAGTCCTCCTGCTTCTGAGTTGGCTTCAAAAATTGTGACCGGATATCCTAGAATGGCTAGTTGATATGCACATGCAATACCAGCAGGACCTGCCCCAACAACGGCTACACGTTCTTTCTTATCGATATTTGTTTCAACAGGTGCAATTTCTCCTGATTCTTGCTCATTGTCGTAAAGGAATCTATGCAGATTTCTTATACTCAGACTCTCATCATAAGTACCTCTCTCACATTCCTCCTCACACGCACTGAAACATACTCTTCCCAGGGAACCAGGGAATGGAATTGCTTCTCTAACAAGACTAAGTGCCTTCGCGTATTTCTTCTCATGAAGAAGAGTGATGAAACCTTGGCAACTAACATGGGCTGGGCATGAAATCTTACATGCTGCATGACCTAACTTCTCAATCGCAAATGTAGATGGTACTGCTTGAGGATATGGTTTGTAAGTAGCTTTTCGTTTAGAGAGTCCAAAATCGTGTTCATTTGGAGTAAGTACAGGACAAACCTCTCCGCAGTCACCACAGGAGTTACACTTCTCAGAATCAACAAATCGTGGTCTTTTACGGACTTTTACTTTAAAATTACCATAATCCCTCTCAACATCTACTACCTCAGAACAGGCTAGTATCTCTATATTCTTGCTCCGGTCAACTGCAGAAAGTTTTGGCGAAAGAATACACATGGAGCAATCAAGGGTTGGAAATGTTTTCTCGAGCTTCGCCATATATCCTCCAATCGCAACATTCCTCTCAATCAAAGTGACCTTGATGTCTTTCTCTGCTAGGTCGAGAGCCGCTTGAATTCCTGCTATGCCCCCTCCAATGACTACGGCATTCTTTTCGACTGGATATTCCTCAAAACCTATGTCCTCTAGATGTTTTGCACGTTCGATTGCTCCAGTAATCAAATCGTATGCCACTTCGTAAGCTTCCTCTGGATGATCTCCATGAACCCATGTATCATGTTCTCTGAGGTTCGCCTGTGCCAAACGAAATCTGTTAAGTCCGCTCTCCTCAAGGATTTCACGGAAAAGCTCCTCATGCAGTTTTGGTGTACAAGATGCGACAACTACTCCTGTTAATCCCTCTTCTTTTATAGTATCAGCAATTTTGGTTTGACCTTCCTTTGAACAAGTAAACATGTTCCATGTTGACAATTCTACACCAGGATATTCATCAAAATCATGAGCGAGTCTATCGACGTCAATTACTCCTCCGATATTACTTCCACAGCTGCAAATGAACACACCAATCTTTTCTTTCTTCTCTTTGCGCGGCATTATCTAACTCACCTCTAATCTTCCCCTAATGGGACTTGGTCCTAGTTTTCGAATTCTTTCAGTGAAATCTTCAACAATCTTGGCGAACTTAATTCCCATTGCTGCTGATGCTGAATCAATATGGACTCTACCACCTAGCCCTATCTCTTCAAAGAGATCTGACCAGAATTTAACAAAGTCGTATTGCATGAAGTTACCTGCTTTGGGACTGTCACCACCATAATGACACTCATTCAAGAGACAACCTGTGACCAATACACCATCAACCCCTTCCTCCATGGCTGTCATTATGTGGATTGGTTCTACTGCTCCACTACACGGGACTCTGATTGTCCTTATGTTTGTTGGATAATGAAGATGCATCAATCCAGCGAGGTCTGCTGCAGCGTGGGAACATTCCCAGCATACAAAACAAAGTATGAATGGGTCCCAGTCCTTTAGGTCTTTAATTGGAGGGGGGCTTTCAACCTCGCCAATAATCTCCGGGAGTAAATACCTCTTTTCTAGTTCTAAGCAATCTTCAGGACAGGTATCAATACATTTGCTGCAGGCAATACATCTCTCAGCCGACCAGGAAATCGATCCGTATCCCGGAAGGTCTGTAGGAACTGGAATTGCCTGGACATCACCACTAGTTTGCAATGTCTGGAGTAGTGTAACCAACGCCTCTCTATTTTTAGATCTGAAACCTTCCATTGGCACTGTTACTCTTAGATAGTCAGGTAGTTGCATCGTCATGTCAAAATCCAATGCTAATGGCTCACAAGCTTCTATACATTTCTTACAAGCACTACATGTCTGAGCCGAATATTTTATTGTTCCAAATCCTTCAACATTTTGAGGAACTTCAATATCTTTTGTTGGTGTCCTAACTGCAATATGACGTATTTTATTCAAGAGCTTTTCATGCTTTTCCATTTTATGACACCTCCTCCTGTATCTTGTTTGGTAACGCTGCTATCATGTAAGTGACTTTTACACGGTTTGGGTCTTGTCCAATTTGCTCAAGCATATCTCTCGTTAGTTCAACCACCATGTCAGAAATTTTGTCACCTGTTTGATGATGACATCCCCCAGATTGGCAATGTGCGACGATGACACGTTCCGCTCCCACTGCGAGGCCTTTCAAAATTTCAATTGGTGAAACCATTCCTGCGCACGGAAATTGAAGGACATATGATCCTGTAGGATATTCTTTACCCGCGAAGCCTGCTTGGTCGATAGACGCATTTGCACACTCGCTACAAGCATATACCAGCGTAAAAGGGGTATCCTGTTCGAGTCGCTTGTGCGTTGTACCAATCATTTCAAGACGAGCAAACCAACTATCTTTTCCATGCGATTGAAACTCGATTGCTCTCGTAGGACAAACTGAAACACAAATTCCACAGAATTCGCAATGAGTTGGAATATGTTGTACTTTATCATCAACCAGACGTAATGCGTCATTAGGACAGGCTTCGATACATGCTTTGCATACATCGCAACTTTCCTCATTTATGACTGGTATCCACCCTTTTCGTTCAATCGGAGATCTGATAATTTTCAGAGATTCAAAAACCGCATTCTGAGCTGAAGAGATTGCATCATTGAGGCTCATTGGCATTTTCGTGTTTCCGGCTACGAATATTCCGCGACGTGATGTCTGTACGGGTTTCATCTTACTATATCGTGTTTTGATGAATCCATCAAGATCTAGTTCTAAACCTAGTTTTTCAGCGAGAGTATATGTTCCTTTTCTCGGTACTATGATTGGCTGAATAGCAATTATGTTAACATCAATTTCTCTGTCAACTCTCTCCAGAGTGTTTTCTATGATGCAATTGAATCCATTGCCAATTTCGCTTATTCTTTTGAGAGCACCCCTGATGAAAATCACTCCTGCTTTACGAGCTGACCTATAGAGTTCTTCATCCTCGGTGTAGATGTCTTTGTGAACCACAATCACCGTGTGATTCCGTTTGGCTGCTATCCTTGAGACTCTAAGGATATCGCTACCTTCGACCTTCCTATTCATATGTTCTGGATCCAAAGCAATCAAGATCTTACTATCTTTGAGATTTGCAATAACGTCCGTTAATTCCGATGTCAATATTACTCGTTCTGATTTTCCATAATGAAATTTCTTAGCAATCTTTGGCTCTTTTCGCTCCGGATTGGAAGCAACGATAATCGCTCCGCATAGGATAATCTCTGGCGTTTCCGTGTCTGTATCAAGTGCTACCCTAAATCTACCAACATGTCCTTCAATCCCATTGATGTTGCATTGAATCCGTTTAGCTTTCTTGGTAGTTTTCAATAGCTTGTCGATTTCGGTTTTGAGTATTTCTTCATCTGCCATGAATTTACTATATTCCAGATAATTGTCATTTGTCCACTCAGGAGGTTCTATTAGAGTTACACCGATTCCTAGTTTCAGCAAATCCGAGGTGGCCTTTAGTCCTGCAAGACCGCCTCCTATTACGAGTACATCATTCAGGGTTTCATCTTTCACCTCAGTTTTTTGATTAAAGAAATCTAAATGCGTAGCTGCATCTGATAATAGGACAACAGATTTGTTTGTAGCACCATCTGGATTGTCTGAATGTACCCACGCAACGTGCTCTCTTAGAGGCACATATTCTATATACTCGCTTTTCAAGTGTCGAGAGATTGGAACTTCAATTATCTGTGATGTACAAGCACCTATGACAAGTCTATCCTCTGAATCGATTTCTTGTGCGAGTGATTTGAGCCCCTCCTCAAGACAAAGTGCATCTACAATTTTTACTTCATCAAAGAGTTCTTCTGTTTCTTTCAATATCTTCTCGAATTGTAGAACCTTGTCTATCGTTTTGTTGCATGTGCATAGATAGAGCTTCTTCATTTAGTTCCCTCCCTCTAAATCAGTATATACTTGAAGCGCAATAGAATTCGCTTCTGCTATACTTGTTGGTATATCCATTGGTCCTGTTGCGGTACCACATGCGTAAATCTTCCCCCTTTCACTTGTTTGATTACTAAATCCATTTTGACCATAGTATCTTTTCAATGCATCATTTTGAGGTCCAAGAGATTCCAGCGCCGACGCGAGAGCGACTATATCTGATTCTATCTCGATAAGTGATTGTGATTGAGTATCTTCAACTACAACCACGGGATGGTCATTTTGTATTCTAATCCTATCTGGTTTTCCTCTCACAAACTTAACTCCCATCTCCTGCGCTCTATGAAGATATTGTCTACTTGAATGAGGAACTCGTAGGTCCATAAAACAGGCAGTGACCTCAATTCCTTTTTGTCTCAACAAGATTGCATGCTTCAGACTATAGGTGCAACATGCTTGAGAGCAGTACTCCATCGCGTTAAGGTCTCGACTACCTGCACACATTATCATAGTCACATGCTTTGCCTCCTTTCCAGTAGCAGTAACTATTTTGCCACTTGTTGTACCAGTGGGATCAATTAACCGTGCCAGCTCTCTCTGTGTCATGACATCCTCTGAACTAGAATAGACATAACCTGGTAGATCAGATGGATTTCGTTCATCTACACCCGTGGCCAATACAATTGCATCAGCTTTGATTGTTTTCGATTTTGATTTCTGTTCAAGGTCTATTGCATTAACTCCGCACACCTCAATACACTTTCCGCATTTCGTACAATTCTCTATGTCAACGACGGGAGCTAAGGGTACACCTTGAGGTATTGGTCTGTAGATTGCTTTTCGCTTTCCATTGCGAATGCCATATTCATCCTGTACTTCTACTTCACAGACCTTTATACATTCAAGACATACAACACATCTATCTAAGAGAACATATCGAGGATGAATGAAGAACGAAACCGCAAACAAACCGCCTTCCTCTGAAATCGAGGTAATCTCTGACTGTGTATATAAGTGGAGATCTTTCTTCTCTGTCAATAAACTTCTGTATTGACATCTGCGATGGTGCCCGTCGAATATTTCTGTACAAGCATCAAGACATAATGCACAATCATCTGTTGGAAATACTCGACCAAGGTAAGTTGAGAGTCCTCCGACAATAGGTTTAGATTCAATCAGATGAACTGTAATTCCAAGATCTGTAAGTTGTTGAGCTACTTGAATTCCTGCAACACCTGCACCTATTACTACCACTGTTTTTGCCATTTACTCCCCTCCCTTCAATTTTTCTAATAATGAATCTAACTTGACTCGATGATACCTCTTTGCATTATCAACTACGAGTTCTTCCATTCCCATGGCAAGACCAAGCATCTCTCCCAATGCTAATACAGGAATACTGTATTCTGAGTCGAATAATTCTGTAGCTTTCCTCTGCTGCATTTCCATTTGAGTATAACATGTAGGGCAGATCATGACAATAGCATCTGCTCCAGCAGCTCTGATTTTTTGAAGTTTCTTTGCTGTAAGTTTGAAGGCTTTCTCTTCATCAGAAGGACCAATGGGGGCACCACAACATGACATCTTGTCTTCATAATTCACTAAGGTTGCTCCTGTGGCCTCTATTAAATCATCGAACCACATTGGATTCTCCGCATCATCCATATTGCTAGCTTCAAGTGGGCGAACCAGGTGACAACCATAATGAGGTGCAATCTTTATTCCAGTTAAAGGCCTGGTAACTTTGCTGCGGACCTGTTCGAGACCTACATCCTCATGAAGAACGTGAAGTATGTTTTTTACTGTGAGACTACCAGTAACCTCCATACCTGCTTTCTTAAGACGTTTATTTACTCTTTCTTTAACTTCAGGGTCTTCATGTAATAGGTGATTAACCAAAGCGAGAGTATGGAAACATCCGCTGCAGAGAGCTACTGTGTCATGTCCTGTACTCTCACTTACTGCAATGTTTCTGGCAGCAACTGTGACCCAAGCTTCAAAGTCAACACCTGTGAAGGTTGTGGGTTCTGGGCAGCAAGAATGATTCTCGTTGGCCTCCAATTCGATGTTGAATAATTTGAGAACCTCTCGAGATGTCAATTCAAAATGAGGTAGTCTATAGGGAATCATGCATCCCGGAAAGTATGTATATGTCTGCTTTTTACTCAACAGTTTCTCCTCCATACTTTGATACAACTTTCTCAAGTCTCTCTTGGAGTCCCAAGTCCTCTAGCACTTTCGCGAGTTGTTCCATTGGTGGTGAACCTAAATCAGGAAGTCCCATCTTCTCTCTTGTCTTGATCATGGGAGTGCTTACCTCAATCGTGCGCCCCTGTGTTAGGATGGCGTGTGCTCTATCGAGGGCAGTTTGAGGAGTGTTACCTTCTGCGAGTCCTCTGACTTTTGCAAGAATCAACAACTGAGGTATTTTTACATGCTCAGGACACCTGACCTCGCATTGCTCACAGGTCAAACAGGTCCATACTAACTGATCCACTGTTAAGGATTCATCGGCAAGAAGAATCTGTTCTAAGAATTTTCGAGGATTGAATTTCTCATCTATCTCTGCTACTGGACATGCCCCTGTACATCTTCCACACTGATAGCAATTCAATAGAGTTCTTCCTTCTGGCTGGTGGAGTACCCAATCACGAAAAACTAGGTCGGATACTATTTTTGTCGTAACCATTCCTGAATCCATCCAATGTTGGTGCCGTAGTCTTTACATGTCATTTTTCCCGCGAAAATTACTACGGAAACTTACTGTTCGCAGGAAATCCCTGTAATTAAGCTTTAGAAAATTACATACCCGATATAAACTTCGAGTTTCCAACTACTATTTTTCTCTGAAAAACATATCCTTATTCGTGGCTCTTAGATATTAACAAGAACTGAGGTTTTCGTTTTGGAATTGAAATGTAATAGCTGTGATGGAAATATATGGAACGTCACGATTTTCGAAATCAAGATTTTAGGACAAAATGTAATTTACAGTACCATCAAATGTGATGGCTGTGGAATGGTCTATCCCCTCGCCCAATTGGGAAAGAACCAGTCCAGAGGATCTGTCATGGAAATGCTAAGGGGATAAAACAAGGTCTTGTTATTTTCACTGCTTAGGGAGTCATATTTATATAGTGTGCAAGTACTTACTTACATATGGCAGTTGAGGAAATAATAAAGAAGACAGCGAAGCAACGCCTCATTATTGCAGCAACGAATCTTCTTGTAAAACATGGTGCTCAGGCCACAACAACAAGACAGATTGCAGAGGATGCAGATGTTAATGAGGTAACCCTCTTTCGGAACTTCAAATCCAAGGAGAATCTTCTTGATGAGGTCATCTGCAATGTTGAGAAAAATGCTCTAGCGCTCCTCGATACCATACTTGATCTAGAACAGAATGTTGATGTAAAGACATTTCTACGCCTTATAGGTCAGAAACTGAATAAATTTTCCAGAGATAAAAGAGATCTATGGATGCTGCAATATACTGTAGGTCTTCGAGACCGGTCTGTTGCTAAAACCCTCTCCTCCATTCCACAAAAAGTTCTGGCCTATCTCTCTGAATATTTTCAGGAGCAAATGAATAAGGGAACAATTCGTTCTCTTGATCCTAGAAGCACTGCTCTAATCTTCATGAGCTATATTTCATACAGCCATCTAGCAGAGCAACTACTCAACAGCGGTTTCATCATAGATCGCGAATCTTCGTTTGAAAACTTTCTCGATGTCATAACCAGGGGAATCCTCGCACCGGATGGATCAAAGTACTAAGTGGATTTTGATTCTTGGATTCCCCACAATCTCTCATAGTGGTCTAGTCAGCACGAATTTTCTCATCTCATCCGATATCCTAACGCCTTCAACTGACGCATCAACTGACACACTCAAATCAAGATTCACTTGCTTGAAGGATTTCTTCAGATTTTCATAAGCATTTAGATCAACTTCGAATTCCAGATTGAGTGCCTTGAGAATTCCGTATCCAAAACTTGTGATCCACAATGGGGTTAGGTCAATAGAACCACTATCATTATCGTAAAGGCTGGTTTCTTCAAATTCCATTTCTCTGCGCCTAAGGATTTTTGGTATTAGTCTTGCAGCATGGGTTCGCTTCATTTTTTCAATATCAAAGAAAGCTGTGAATCCTCTTCCTTCTACTTGTTGTTCAACTAATATCACAATTTGCTCGTAGATATCATTAACAAAAGATTCCAAACCTTGGTTAGTGGAAGCATGCTTCACTATCTCAAAAAGTGGATGATCAAGTCCAGCAAATTCCGGCATTCCTAATACTCTAAGTATATGAAACTGTCTTTCCATAAGACGAGTCTGAGTATCAAGCATTCGTAGTAGTATTTTTTGCAGCTCTGAACAGTCTCCGGATTCAACTAAAGAATTGATCACCTCTGCTGCTGAAGAAATACTCTCCTTGAAAAGTTCAATCTTACTTCTCACCATTTTTGCACCGTAGTGCTGTAGAAGATGATCTGCGATAATTTGAACGTCTGGTCCAAACGTAAGGTAGCCAAGTTGTGAGCAGAGTGCTAATGGTGTGATATCTAGTTGCTGAAACCCATTACCTCGAAGTATCAATCCTTTGAGCTTTTTGAAACCAACCAGAGGTCTGAGATCGATATCTGTAATTCCATTTGATGCAAGATTCAAATATTCTAATTGCTTCAGTTCTCGAAGGGGCTGGAGATCAATAAAACGCAATCGATTTCCACTCAAGTCGATTCGTGTTATTTGAAAACATTCCTGAAGTGGTTGTAGGTTTATTGAATCAAGAGTACATGATTTTAGCGAAATCTCACTGAGTTGTTTACATTGTCTAAGCGGTTCCAATTCGATGGTTTCTATTGGTCGATAATCTAAAATTATTCTTTTAGTGTTGGTATGTAGTGGTACTGATTTGATATGTCCGCCTTTTGTTTTATAGTAAAGATCATTTCCACCCAAAGAGAGAATCAGCTCCTATTTTTGATATGTCCTCCTAGATTAATATCTAATCCTTTCAGATATCTATTAAAAAAAGAGAAAACAAGGCGTCTGAGAAGACGCCATGATTTGTATACTCTACCAGAGCTGATATTCTCGTTTGACAAAGCCTTGCCAAAGAGTTGGTAATTTTCCGATGACTTCTTCAACAATACTCTCAACCGAACTCATGACTTTGTCTAAATCGCAATCACCAAATAGTTCAACATTTACTGCCTTTGGTTCAGTAATTGGCGCACCAATCTGACTTACAAGGTAGCAATACACTTGTTCAAGATCTGGATGCTCCTTAACAACACGTTCAGTAATTTCACGTGCTGCAACATTGTAGGTCTTTCCTACGTGAGAAACAGGATTCTTACCACCTGCAGCTTCTAGTGTCATTGGACGATAAGGTGTAATGAGACCATTAGCACGGTTGCCTCGTCCTACCTGCCCATCATCTCCATGTTCAGCTGAAGTGCCGGTTACTGTAAGATAATACAGTCCTCGAGCTGGTTCATCTGCTGTGTTCACGCTCACTTTCGTATCGAGTTCTGTGAGTCTGGCTGAGAGATCACCGATGATTTGTTCGATATCAGTCATAACGCTCTGATATTCCTCTGCATCCTTAGTTTCAGTTGAAATTATAGCGGCTGCTATCTGAATGTGAAGTTCATCATTTACTCTCGTGCCCATGACTTTGATATCCTCACCTATCTGAGGCAGCTGCCTCTTTATGCGCTCACTGTTCAGAAGGTACTCAGATTCTAAGACAACCTGCTCAGTCGGGCTCAATGGTGCATATCCTACTCCGAAGCTAGTATCATTCGCTCGGGGGATACCTGTTTCAACATCAAAGTTGCCAACCAGATCAGTACTGCCTGCACGGATTTTATAATCAATAATGATATCCGAGTTAACATCAAGATGTGGTAGGTCCTTGTGTAGCCATTCCCTTGTGTGCTCTACTGCAAACTTACCAACTGGAACCTGCCTTTCATAGTCTTTGTCTACAACATCAACAGCACGTCCGCTGAGTAGAAGATAGATGGGTTCGATAACATCACCGCCCCCGAATCGAGAATTTGATTGACCTCCGACGAGAAGTACTTTGTCAACATTATGATGTTGAACTCTACCAAATGTCTCTAGATAAAATTCACTCAAACGTACAGACAATTCCTCTGCTGCTTTGTCACAAAGCGTGTCTGGGTGGCCCTTGCCTTTTCGCTCTACGATTTCCATGCTTCTCTTTGCTAAGGCTGGACCTTCGCCTCGTGTAACTTGTATATTCATAATTAATCATCTCTTAGACACAATCCCCAAGTAGAATAGTATATATGGATTGCTGATCTCATTGGGAAAACACAATCCTACATTGCCAGATTGGAGAGAGGTTCATTAAATCCTCCATTGTCAGTTGTTACAACAATTCTGGAAGCCACTAAAGGATGGAGTTCAAAAACATGTGGCGAGATAATGTCGAGAGACCCTGATACCATAGATGCGAGAAGTTCAGTAATGCAAGCGGTTGAGAAGATGAAAGCTGGTGATTTTTCACAATTACCTGTCGTTCGAACAGGTCGAATATTAGGAGTGATTACCATCAAGGATGTGTTCAACAATCTTGAATTAGACTTGGAGGAAGTCTCTGTAGAAACCATCATGAGTTCAGTAGGAGCTCCGATGGTGGATGAGAATACACTCATTACATCAATCATCCAACTTTTTAGAGATAGCCCTGCAGTCTTGGTTCAAAGGCAAGGTCGCCTTACAGGAATTATCACTAAATCTGATTTACCAAAGATTGGTGTTTTGAATCTAATCGAGATGGAGCTTGCACCATGACCTCAAATTGATTGGAGTATATTATTCCGGGATTAACCTATCCCTGAAGAGTTCTGATCGTATCTTTATTTTGGAGTTGTGATAATCCAAACTTAGACACGCTAAGTATTTTGAAGATATGACAACACTCGACACATCTCTTGGTCAGGTGTTAAAGGCACTTGGTATAAGAGGTTTTAATGATGTTCAAAAAACCGCATCAAAAAACGAACTAATGCACCGGCAAAGGCTGCAAATGTCCTGATGCCTTTGTTTACAGGCGATATTGTTGGATTGGCGACAGGTGGAATCGGCATGCTCCGTTTTGCTTCTGGTAGAGTAAGGAGTGTTGACACCTCTGGTCTGAAATGACTGAATAGAATAACGATACCTCCTTGATGGAAAATGGAATAAAAATCGTTCAAATGCAGTAGGAGAATGAGTTATAAACCGTAGAAAGAAGGTATAATCGGAGTATCATGGCAGAATACCTCGACATTCTCGATGACTTGCGTGAGGGTATTGACACCTTCGTTGAAAGATGGTCTAAAATTCAGCGAAATTCTGTCAAATTCATTCAAGCAGTGATTAACACCATAGTTCAAATCGAACATCTAGATGGTTCTCTTGGCAACCTAAGTGGTTTTCAGAATATTCGCGAGAACACACGCGGCAAGCTGCTAGTGAATCTTTTCGATAAACTAGTACCATCACTGGAATCTTCCATTAAAGAATTTACAAAATTAATGACAATGTTCGAGAATCTCAGGCAAAAGGCATCCACCATAACCACACTAACCGAGTCACTCAGAGGAAGCCTAGATGAATTTCCGACCTTGGAAGACCTAGTTGGATTTCTTGATCTTGTGATGATGAGTGTGAGAGATATCCTATCTATGTTTGAATCTGAATTCCTTGTTAAGATTACGATTTTCAGAGACATCGAAGATGGTGTAGTAGATATGCAGATTGTAAGCAATTATCTCACTATCTGGACTGCAGAACCAAACATTGAACCACAGGCTTTGGAGAAACTCCTTAAGGATATGGATGAGCATATGGAGCTACTTCGAGACGTCTTTGATGGTAAGACTGGGCTCCGAATTCCTGACTTTCAGAGAAAAGTTTCCTTCTAAGTAATCCACATTATTCCCACTGCCTTTTCCTATTTGAAATCTCTTCTATCTCTGCTTCAAGATGTCCTCTCTGGTCCTCAAATATGGTTTCGCTTAATTTTCCCTCTTCGTATTGTGTCTGGTAGTATTCTAATTTTGAACGGGCTATTCCTTCTCGGGCAGTCAGCTCATTCAACCTTGCTCTTCTTTCAGATACTAGCCTACGCAACTCATCATCTTGTTGAAATATCTCTTCTTCCAATTCTGATTTTAACCTGCTATACAGTCCAGAATCGAGTTTTCCTTCTGTATATTGGTCCACTAAATTCAGTAAGGCTTTTCTTGTGGCGTCACGATGTGCTGTGATTTCACGTGCGACATCTTGTTTTTCAGTAAGTTCCAGTTTTTTTGCTAATAGTGGTGTGGTTAAACCCTGTAAAACAAGACTAATCATGACTACAAAAAAGACGATTGTATTGATTGTATCTATGAGGGAGGCTGGAATACCCGCTTCGTGACCAAGGATGCCTACTGCAATTGCCGCCAACGCTGCGCTTGCGACACCTTTTACACCAGCCCAACTGATTAGAAACCGTTCTCTCATAGACATATTTCTATTAGCCGCAGTCACAATGAAGACTGAACCCGGTCGAGCTACGAAAATAACAAGACCGGCTACCAATACACCCAGACCTGCAACAGCTGGATTAGTCACAATAAATGTTGTATCAAGAGTGAAACCCAGTAAAATGAAAACAACTATCTCAAAAGCAAAGGAAGCATTTTTCATTGTCCCTCTCATTGATTGTTGTGGTAACGCAGAAAGTCCTATTCGTCTCGAATTTGCCATGAATATACCTGCAAAAACTGCGGCCAGCGCACCTGGATGTATGTCAATAAATATCCACTGTTTGAAAATGGTAAAAATCTCTCCTACTCCATATGCTAGAATGGGTGTTGTTGCTGTCAGAATGGATACGGTGGTATCTGCAACAGTTCGCAGCATTATCGTTCCTACCAAATATGCAACTATAAATCCAATTCCTACTCCCAGAACTATACTGAGAGTGAATCCAACAATAACCGTGAGTAGTGATTGATTTTCTGCCAATGATGGAGCAACAAATGGCAAAAAGACTGTTATCACAAGAATAACCGCGGTTGCATCATTAAATACTGCTTCACCCTCTAAAATTGTGAATAACTTTCTTTTTACACGTACACCACCTGATTCGAGGATTGAGAATAGTGCTGCAGGATCTGTTGGTGATACAATAGCTCCAACGAGAAATGCTGTTAATGCTATGGTCGGTACAAAGACGAGAATGGTTAAACCAGCTATAATAGATGTCAACAAGACTCCGAGTGTAGCAAGGAGTAAAACTGTAGTAAGCGAACCTCTTGTTTCACGTATGTTCATAGTCAATCCTGCATAAAAGAGAACAGCTGCAAGTGTTAATTGGGCAATAATATCTATTCCAAGTCCAGCATTTGTAAGATCTTCAAGAATTGCTTCTGCCGAAATGATTTGACCGAGAATTATACCTGCAGTAATTAGTACAACTGGATATGGAAATTTATATTCCTCAGCAATTTTTGCTAATGCAGCGCCACCTATCAGAATAATAGCTACAAGATATAGTCCCTCCGCTGCCATAATTCATCCCTTAGATATCCGCTATGATTTCTGCGCACTCTTTCAAGTAATCAGAAATATGTTCTAATTCTCTAACAATTTTCCTCAACATATAACAGATCCAATCACCTTCCCCTCCTGTGGCGACGGAAATCTGTCTGCATATAACGATATTATCTTCATCAATCGCTCTCTCCAATCTCAACACTGCTTCTAATCCCTCTTTCATCTCTGGAGTGTTTTTAGCATACTGTGTCATGCCCATTAGTGCCAAAATCTGGTCATGTAATTTGGAAGCTATGGTGCGCAGTGAATCCATGTAAATTTCCCCGAAAGTATCATCTCGAACCATATCGACTAGAACGAATACATGTCCAAGTGTTCCTTGTATCCTAAGTAGATTTGATGCAGCTGCTTGTGTTGAGATGCCTAACTCGTTCTTTGGGAGTCTTCGTGCAAAGCTATATGACGTTACCAAACCTTTCATGTGTTTGGTTGCTTTCTCTCTTAGTTCTCCCCAATCTGATTCTTCAGGTCTACAGGATTGACAAATTCTATCTGAAAGAATTTCAATTACTTGAGACTGCTTCTCTAGTATCTCACGAAGGAATTTCAGGATGTCATCTCTTCCCAGTGATTCATCTGTCAAGTTTCATCCTCCTTCGTTTTTACTAATTGCCATGACAGGTTTAGGCTTAGATGAATGAAGTTTTTCCTAAGGTTCACTTCTATGCCTGTTTCAATTGGTTCACCAAGTTCCAGCTCAATCAAACCTTCTCGTAGGCTGGGCATAGGAATCTCTAATCTTTCACCATTCCTAATATTATCTGCCAATTTCGAGAGAAGATCAGCTAGCGATATGAGGGTTTTTTCCTCTTCAAATTCGTAATCGTCGATTCGCATGATGGACAATTCCTTAAGTTCCGCTTGATTTTTTCGGTCATAAGCATGGTGCTAGGGTCATGAATCCATTGTCGCTTATTATTCCTTAAGTTGACCAATGGCAACCATCATCCTTAATTGGAGTTGGGTTTGCATGTCCTCGCAACGCCACCATGAACATCCATGAGGTAATATATATGTCGCATGATGAAGAAGAGATGGTTGTTACCCCTTGGGAGGTCAAGGGGAAGATAGACTACGACCGTCTCATCAAAGAGTTTGGTACTCAACGTATAGATGAGAAGATTCGTACGAAAATCTACGAAATCACCAAAGAAAAGCACTTTATGTTAGAACGTGAATTGTTTTTCTCTCATCGTGATTTGGATTGGATTTTAAAGGAATACAACAAAGGGAACAAATTCGTGATATACACTGGTCGAGGACCTAGTGGAAATGTACACATTGGTCACCTGGTACCTTGGATGTTCACAAAATGGTGGCAGGAGAAATTCGATACACGCCTGTATTTCCAGCTCACTAATGATGAGAAGTTCTGGTTTGAACCAGATCTTGGTTATAGAAAAATGAAACAAATAACCTATGATAATGCACTTGATGTGATTGCCATTGGGTTTGAACCTGAGAATACTTTCATCATTCAGGATATCGAACATATTGACTTGATGTATGAGCTGGCTGTTCAAGTCGCGAAGAAAGTGACGTTTTCAACAGCACGAGCAGTGTTTGGTTTCGATAACAGCATGAACATAGGTGGGATATTCTACCCCGCAATGCAGGCGGTACCAGCATTCCTTCACTCTTGGATTTATGGGACGAAAACTCCATGCATTATACCATGCGCGATTGATCAGGACCCCCATTGGAGAGTGACACGTGATGTTGCTGAACGTCTTGGTTATTACAAGCCAGCAGCGATTCATTGCATGTTCGTTCCAGGACTCCAGGAAGGAGGAAAAATGTCATCATCGATTCCGATGTCTGCAGTATTGACTACTGATACACCGAAGATGGCTCGTAAGAAGGTGATGGCTGCATTTACAGGAGGCCGTACTTCTGCTGAAGAACAGAGAAAGCTAGGTGCGAATCCGGATATATGCTCTGTATTCAAGTACTATAATTTTATTTTCATGCCTGATGATAAGGAGCTTGCAGATCTTGAAAACAGGTGTAGAAGTGGAGATATTCTCTGCGGTGAATGTAAACAGATACTGGCTCCAAGAATGATGGAACTCCTTGAAAAGCATCAGGCTGCACGAGAAGAAGCAAAGGAACGAATCCATGAGTTCGATGCATCTAGGCTCAGAGAAGACATTAGAAGATGAGGAAGCTCATCTTCGATTATTTCTTTTCATTATAATTTTTATACTAGATCATCGAATTGGATTCAGGAGTCCTATTATGAAGCAAAAGAATCCAAATTTCATTAATGGTATTGTTCTATTATCATTACTGGTCTTGAGTATAGTTCCTATATCAGCTCAAAATACCATCTCAGTTTCATTAACACGTAACTTTGGAATGGGATTTGGAGGTCTAATTCAGGGGACATTTACGCTTACAGCTAGTGGTTCTGAAGAAATTCAGAACTTAACTGTTTATTTCAATGGTGATGAAGTGTATTTTACTGAAGGTAATTCGTTAAGTTGGCAATTCGTTACAGATGATTATCCTTCAGGATCTACAAATATAACGATAATAGGTTTTGATAGTTCTGGGACATTATATAGTGGTACTACTAGTGCTACATTCTTAGGCACAATAACGACTAATTTAATCATCTTCGGAATTTTTGCATTGGTAATAATACTGGTGATAGCTAAATATGGTCCAATTATCAATCGTAAACGAAAGCAGTAACATGAACGACTCTCCCTGTCAATGTAGTGTATTTTTCAATGTTATTTATTGATTTTTCACTATAATGATGCTGATACTCATCACCGTAAGCCATAATAGAACTCACGTGAGAATGACCTTCAATTAGATTAGTCCGGAGACTGGATTAGATGGGATCAGAAGTACAGGGTATAGATGTCTTCAAATGCCCTGTCTGTAACGGTAACGTAAAGACAGGCCCCGAGGATGTAGTTATCACTTGTATGTATTGTGGTAGCACATCAACAATTGAGGGAAAGGCTATTGGAGATCACCTGATGGAATCTGCTGCTAGTGTTGAGGAACGTGTTGAAGGCTTTAGAGAGTTTCTCGACGAAAATAAGGGGATGAATAAATCCCTTACCACTGCAGCACAAATAGTTGAAAACAGGCTCATCTATGTTCCATTATGGGCTGCGAAGGTGAAAGCTGATTCTTGGTACAAGGGATACGAGACCGTCCAAGTACCAGTTCAAAAAACACGTCGCGTAAGAGACTCAGATGGCAACTATAGAACTGAAACTTATACTGATTATGAAACGGGATATGTTCCAGTGCAAGATGAGATACATACTGACACTGATGAGCGATTCCTAGCTCGAAAAGGTGCACGTTTCTATGGTTTGGAGGATTATCTTGAGAAAGTTGATCTTAAGTACACTGAACCTTATAACTTCGATAAGATAAAAGACCTTAATCCAGAGATGCTAAATGCAGAAGTCGGTCAAGAAGAATTTGAAAAAGCTGTGCATGGTCGTGTTGCTGATCGACACCGTGCTCAGGCAAAAAGTGGAATAACTGAATTATTTGATTGCAGAACCACAACTAGTATACGGGGTACAACCTATCTGCAAGCCCCATTCTCATTGGTTCGATACAAATTTGAAGGTGACCTGTATAAAGCTGCACTCGATGGCCGCACCGGTGAAGTTATTCTCGGAGAAATTCCAATCACCAAGGGACAGAGAATAATGTGGACTCTCCTTGGTCTTATTGGAATCATTCTTGGAGGTGTTGGTGGCGAGTTAGCATATAGTGCAGGCGAAGAGACCATGCTACTTGTTGGTGGAATTGGATTAGTGATTCTTGGTATCCTAATGGCTGTATTCGGATTCCGAGTGCTGATAATGACTCAGCGGGAGAAGAAAGGTGATTAAAATGGCTAGATGTGCATTTTGCGATGCTAACTTTGAAACGGGACCTGGTGATGTGTTGCTGGTATGTCCATATTGTGGTACCGCACAAACTACCGATGGTGCCAAATTCAAGGAGCACTACATGATCAGAGTTCATTTCGATCAGACTGAAGCACAAACGACTCTACTCGATTGGATTTCAAAACAACTTGGTGCTCCTGATGATTTAGCAACACAAGCAGCCTTTGTGAATTACAAACTTGTTTTCTACCCACAATGGGTATCACGAGTAGACGCACACTCAACATATCAGGGATTTGGCAGAGATGCCAATTTCTATGACGAATGGCCTCAAAGACGGGGTGCATACAAGAGAATCGATTTCTTCCACAAACCTGAGTCTGGTGAGTTCATACGTAGACATGAAGTTGTAATTCCCGGAATGAGTGGTATCGATGAGGATGTTAGAAATCATCCTATCCCCACTAGAGCAAAGGAATATTTCAGCCATGCTCATGCTGAAGAACATGATGGGCTTGTACATCATAGTCAGATCTCAGAAGAGCAAGCGCGGGAATCCGCAAAGAAACGAGCATATGAGATTCAGACAGCATTGATTCTAGATGAGATAACAAAGATTGAGAATCGTCAGGACCAACTCGATGTAGGTGAAACTTATCTTATTCATGTGCCTGTTTGGGAGCTGACATACCGTTATGGAAATAGCAAGTACAAAGCTTCCGTTGCTGCAGCAACTGGGTATGTGATTGAGAGTAAATATCCTCGTTCAGCATCATTTAGAGCTATGGGGCTCGGAGTTGGCCTCTTGGGACTACTGATTGGTACTGTATTGATTCTCCTTGCTACAAATGTTCTTGGTATACAAATCTTCCCTGGAGGAGGACTTGTGTCCGGTGGAATGCTTGCACTTTTTGGTCTCGTTTTGATGTATAAGGGTGCTTCTCGTAAAGAGGCAAAGGAAGAACTTTAGAGAGGATTCACCTTCCTCTCTTTCTTTTTTTCAGGAAGATTAAATTCACCCTTTTTTTGATGTTCAGCAGGTGAGTGTGATATGAGGAAATCATTATTCGCAATCTTATTCCTAGCTGGGTTTTTGTTACTTCCAGTAGCAAATGCAGCTAGTAACCAAGGTCTATCTTGGGGTGTAACAGAAGGTCAACAATTTACATTTTCAGTTGATTCACATGCTGAATTGTCGATAATGGATCTCACAATGACGACAGATGAAGCTTACAACATTTTGATGGAGATTCAAAATGTCCCAGAGATCCCTGAAGATATTGATTCCCTAAGCGATTTCGCAGGATTGACAGTTGATGTCACTTTTGCGAACGGAACTGATATTGGACAAATCACACCTATTCCGATACCCGGTGCTTTAGCTCTGCCTATTGGCAATTGGACTCTGATGGAGACGCTATATGAGGCATACTTTGGTTCTCCCCCAGGATTAACAATCATAAATGATGCAAGTTATTTTGGAATTGAACTTTCAACATCAGTGGGAGATGAGTCTCAGGATATAACATTCAAGCTATTGAAGTCTGATGGATTCCTCTACTCCATAGAAATGAATCTGAACATGACTATGCTTGGTGAAATGACTTACACCATGACGCGACTTGGTGGATTAGACACAACAATGTTATTGATCATTGGAGGCGCAGCTATCGCAGTACTTGTTATTGTCATTGTTCTCTACAAAATGAGAAAATAATTAATTCAATAGAAGAATTCAATTGAGTTCTTCTCTTTTTTTTTTCTGAATCCTGTTTCAGAATCCATCAATTCTCTTAGATAAACAACCAACGAGGTGTTTTAGTGGTATTTTTGATTCTCTACTGAGAAAGAATGAGCTGGTGTATCCTAGGTCCTATTCTATCAAGTAATGGGGTTTCATCCGCCCAGATATTCAACCTCGGTTTCAATACGGATTCGAGTACTCTTAGGACATTCCCTGTATCTTCCAATTCAACGGATGACGACTGGAGCGCGTCCTCCACACCAGCCCGAGCAAGCCAAGGTCCAAGTGCATTGCTTCTCGGAGTTGAATTCAAATGGAATACTGTCACGTGAGCTCTGGTTGAATTTTGAATAAGATGTCTATAGACTGAGAATCTTGCTTGGTCTGCGTATATAGACGCTTTAACATTTGAGTCATGTATTTTCTTATCATCGAAGCTATAGAACTTCCTCTGGTTGCCGTGAAATTGTTCGATACGAATATAGTCGACTTGAGGTTCTCCAGGTTGCACAAGTACCGTGAATGTGTCGCCTAGTATTTTTGTAGCTTGCAATGTTGAAGTTGTGCAATCTTTCTTATCAGTGAGCTCAATAATAGCTCTATTGATGTATGTATCGAGTACAGCTTTGTATGCTGCGCGAGTTGGAACAAGTCTTCTACTCCTCTCCCTACCTAAGAGTCCTACAGCCATGAGTCTAGATACCTGGTCAAGTGAGTAATCATAATCGATCAGTTTCCATATAGATTCTGATGCTGGAATATCCTCATCAGTTACCTTCTGAGCAACCCGACTAATTTCAGGTTCGGAGATTAACTCTATGTCTCTGATTGGGACTAATGGACTACATGGAAGTTGTGTACCCATGACTTGAAGGTTGCGTGGAGGGAGAGAGTCAACCTCCACGCTTAATGCGACGGGACTAACAGAGAGAGCGATGCTCTGAATCACTTCCAACGCAGGGTTTGGTTCATTCATACGAGCATCTAGCGGGAGAACAAATCTGTAAAGTTGTTCTCTCATCATGAGAATAGTTTCTAAGCCGAGACCTCTCCATGAGCCGGGATAATCATGAATTGAGAGGTGCTCGGAGGGCTCTGTAGAAGCTAAGACCCCAGTCCATAGGGTGGGGTATTTGGCTGCTTCAACAAAGATGCCTGGTGGAGAGAACACTCTGGTATGTCTGGAGTATTCTGGTTCATTCAAACGCATTTGGCTTGTATTTACCTCACCAGTTAGCATCTCTCTAGCCCTTCTTTCGAGTGGACCCAACTAGCTAATGCAATCTTTGGCTAAGTTACTTCAGGCTATGTGGAATTCGCTCTGGCGAATATCCTAGGAGTGGAGAGAGATGACCGAAACTATCATTGTTTCAGTTGATTTCTAACATATTCAATGAGATTCATGAAGAGACCTTCCGGATTCTCCACCTCTGTGAATCCTCCAGTATATGAATCACCTTTTCCTCCCCCTCGCCCTCCGAGTTCGATTATCTTAGAGGCTATATATTCACTAGCATCCTTTGGCAAATCATTGGTCCAGAAAATGAGATTGCTCTTTTCTCCTGGCGCAAAGAACAGTATTGCGGTTGGACCCTCAAGTGATAGTGTTTTCAAAGCGTTTCTGAGTTGATTAGAGCTGAATCCTGGGAACATCTCATAGCGGAATTGAATTTCATTGACAATTTCATTAGCTGGAAGTTTTGAGATGATTTCACTTATTCTTTCAACCAGTGAAGACTGCTCATGTGCACATTTTTTACCTTTATCCAGAACTGCTCCTATTTGCTGTAATTCAAATGGATATGTGTGCTTTCGCTGGAGTAGCTGATTGTAAATTGAAGAGACCCATTCGATTGCCCTTGGTCCTGTGAGTATCTCAAGTTGAACTCCATTTTCGATAACTTTGTAGTCGGTGAGTTTCAGGAAACTGATCTCCCCTGTGCTCTTGACATGTGTTCCAGAACATGCTGAGGCATCGAATTCACCTATTCGAATAATTCGTACCAATTCCTTCAACGCAACTCCTTCTCGAGCACGAATCTCAGCATCAAGCTCTGAGGAGTCAATATATTCCGAGTATAGTGCAACATCCTCCTCAACAATTTTCTGAGATTCTCGCTCTGCCTTATAGAGGATATCTGTGTCTACTTCTCCCGATATCTCGATAACAGCTCGTTCACCATCAATCCATATATATCCAAGATTTAATTCATTATCCAATTTTTGAAGAGTTCCTACATACAAATGTTCTGCGGAATGATTCATCATCATCGCCTTACGCCATTTAGTATCGATTGAGATGACTCCCTTGGACCCCTTTGGAACAGCCTTTTTCGTCAACAAGATAATACCCGTATCTGACTGTGCGGTATCAATAATTGGTATCGCTCTACCTTCAACGTGTAATATCCCCCTATCTCCAGCCTGTCCTCCTCCAGCTGGACGGATAACGTTCTCTTTAATCAATATTTCAAAATTCTCTCCAGAATGCGTACATTCTTCAATACTAACTTCAAACTCGTCAATAAGTGGATCTTTCCAATAAGGGAGTACTTCTTTCATTGTTTCACACCTTAGCCGAAAGCGATAAAGCAGGGATGCATTCGAGTATACTAGTCTAACGATATCATACTCGAGGTCATCATATATGTTTGATAGGTTCAAGAGAGACCCAGTTCAAAGAGCAAAGAAACACATAGAGAAAGCACTCGTGGAACTTGAAGAGGATTATCCGCAGTATGCAAGCGAGGAATATGAGAAATCCGCCAGGTTATTCTTAGAAGCCGAAGAAATTGATTTTGCAGTGAAGTATTTTCGTGAGGCAGCTACATGTGCTCTTCTTGCAGATGACCACATTCGTGCATCTGATATGAAAATTGCTGCGTCTGAAGTCTTACTGAGTGATAATAGATATGGTGCTGCAAGTGGTCTCTATTCTGAATCGTCTGATCATCTCTTTAGGCAAAAAAAGACAAATGAGTCGGGAAGAGCATTGGGATTGTCGATTCTTGCTGCTTTAGCTGCAAGAAACTTTGATACTGCTGTCAATGTATTGAAAAAGAGTGAGAAGCGATTAGGCAAAAACGAATCTACGAGGATTGGTATGCTGAATTTTGCTAGAGTCGCTGTAGATGTTCTCTGTGATGGAATAGCGAAAACAGAAAAAGAAGTGGAAAAAATAATCAATAGTACAAAGCCTCGAGAATCTGAAGCAGTCTTGGTTAATTTCGTATCACAATCTGTTAGACTTGGACTGAATACTGAGGTTACGCTTGAATGGGCTGGTAAAGATCGGGATAGTGTTCCAGCAAAAAATCCAATTGAATTTGAACTACGATATGATTGTCCAGTTCCTGTAAAGGTTGTAGAGTATCGATACGCTCTCTCTAATGGACTACGGATATCGAGAGAACCTGAATTTTCTACTACTGAAACAAATTCAGATTCTTGGCTAATTGAGGTTTGTCCTGACCTAAGTGGGGATGGAAGTCTTGGTCCATTTAAATTGACCCTTGAAGGTGAAGAGGTATTAGTGCACAAACCGAGTAATGTAATCGACTTTCGAATTGATAGGGCTCCTTCCGATTTGAAAATGAGCCTATCACCAAAAGTGGTTTCATGCAGTTTGGGCGATGAAGTTATCTTGGAAGTAACTCTCAGAAATGATGGGGATGGTCCCGCAGACAATGTGAAGGTGACTGTTGAATTATCTGATGGTCTTGAAGTATCCCTCGGCTCAGCAGAAAAAACAATCCAATTCATTGGAAGTGGAGAGTCGATGCGAATTCAAATATATGCACGTCCAGTTGTAAGCTTAGGAGAAGAAACCGTCACCGTGATAGTGATTGATTCGCGAACTAACATTGAGTTGAAAAATAGTACTCAGATAAGCGTCGGTTAAGATTATGTTTTTCGACGATGCTTCTTTGCTTCTTCTTCTCTAATATCCAGACAGGCTCCCATAACTTGCTGGATTGTTTCCTCTTCTTTGAATACTTTCAGTAAATCATCAGCTGCGTCAAGATCATTTTCAGTCAGTGCTTCACTAAATGATAGGAGTGTCTTTAGCCATTGCTCTCGAGTCTTATCGATTATGCGATTTGCCTTCTCGATTCGTTCTTTCGCTTCCTTTGTCTTATTGATAGTTGCATAGCCCATAGCTGAGAGCGAAAAATCAATGACTGCTCTCTGAGCTTTTCCGTCCTGCAACGCTGATTCTGCAGCTTTGTCATAGAGTTCTCCCATATTCCTAGCACATTCAAGGAAATAATCTGTATTTCCTAAACGCTGACAGGCATATGCAGCCCAGAGATATGCTTGTGCTGCTGTTTCTGTCATATTGTCAAGTAATGCTTCCTGCGCAGCATTTTCATAAAGTGTAAGTGCTGTGGCAAAATCGCTGACTTGCTTGTATTGTGTTGCAGCTTCAAAATATGCTGTTGCGGCAGCTCGGTGATCATCTTTCTCCATGCTAGATTCAGCATACATATGATAGAACTCTGCTGCTTTCTTTGTCATTTCTAGAACGCGGTCGAGGTAGCAACTTGCAGCAGTTTTGTACTGATTAGCAGCTTGATAGTATCTCTCGTTCTCTGCAAATTCCCCAGCAATACGCTCCCATTGGCTGCATTCTTCTTTCATTTTCTCGGCCTCTCGATGAGCAGATAGACTGTTCTCTATGTCTTATTGATGTTGTTACCTATCTTGCCATGCTCAAATATGTTGCGCCGATGGATATGGTTCGATTTTTCATTATCCAAAGAACCTAGGAATCTTTCATTTCATCAAGAAGTTCCTGCGCCCTTTCAACTTTGACATTTTTCTCTCTTACTAATATTTCTGCAATTTTTTCTATCATGTCTCCTCTTGCTCCAGCGGTAGCAGCAACATTACGAGCATGAAGTGCCATATGACCCTTCTGTATTCCTTCTGATGCAAGTGCTCTCAATGCTGCTAGATTTTGTGCAAGTCCAACGCAAGCTATGACATGTCCAAGTTCTGTTGCGGTCTTAACATCAAGAATTTTTACAGCAGCTCGCGCAACAGGATGTACTTTGGTTGCTCCTCCGACCAAGCCAACAGCCATTGGAATCTCAATGCTTCCTACTAAGTTACCTTCGCTATCCTTCTCATACTTTGTTAGAGAACTATAACCACCAACTGATGCGTATGTATGTGCACCTGCTTCTATCGCACGAAAATCATTACCTGTAGCAATTACAACTGCATCGATCCCATTCATGATTCCCTTGTTATGTGTAGCGCATCTATAAGGGTCTGCCTCAGCAAATGCCCATGCTGCGATGATTGCGTCTACAACCTCTTCCCCACCTAAATGCTCCTTGTCAAAAACTGCTCTTCCCCTCACGAGTCTATGATCTGCGAGGTTGGAGAGTATGCGTAGAAGAACTTTCCCCCCAGAGATTGATTCGATTCTTGGAGCAAGGGCTTCAGCCATTGTATTGACTGCATTAGCTCCCATTGCATCTCTTGTATCAACTAGTAATTCTGTTATGACCATTGGCCCAATTACTGTATCAATCACCTTCACGCGAATATCTCTTGCTCCTCCTCCAAATTTAACAAGTATGGGGTCTTGTTCATTCGCGAGTTCTAGAAGACTTCCTTTTTTCTCCAAAATCTTTTGCTTTGCTGAGAATGGATTTGGAACTTCTATGGCTTGAATTTGAGCTATCATTATCGGTCCTGTGTCGATAGCAGAGAATCCACCATGATTTCTGGTCATTCGAGCAGCATTACTTGCAGCAGCTACGACCGAGGGTTCTTCGATTGCCATTGGGACGAGATAGTCTTTTTCATTAACTCTGAAATTAGTAGCAATTCCCAAAGGAATTGTCATGGAACCTACTACATTTTCGATCATATGATCCAGAATCGTCATGTCTACCTTTCCTGGTTCAAAGAGTGGTACCAGATCTTCCTCTGGAACACCTGTTATTTCTTGTATCTTCTTTTTACGTTCTTCCAGAGTAAGTTTGTAAAATCCCGATATTCGCGAATCCTCGACCATTGTAATCACTCAGAAAGGACTCTGTATTTTCCTAATAAGAATGATGAAAGAGCCATGAAGCATTAGGTTTAAGTCATCTACATGTTTGCACGATTCTGGTTTTGACAATGTCATCAGAGCGAGACTTTAGCGATATAATAGTTGGTCTGTGTAAAAACAGAGGATTCTTCTGGGGTCCATCTCCTGAGATCTATGGAGGTAGTGCTGGGCTCTTTGATTTAGGTCCTTTGGGTAAATTGCTAAAGAATCGACTTGAGAGTGAGATTCGTCGAACATTCGTTCGTGCAGCATTTTGGGAGGTAGAGTGCCCCACAGTATCTCCGGAAATTGTTTGGGAGGCTTCAGGACACCTTGAGGGTTTCATGGATCCTATTACTGAATGTACGAAGTGCGGACAGGGTTTCAGGGCTGACACCTTAATAGAGGAACAGGCACCAGATGCAAATATCAAAGGTCTCTCGATTGATGAGTTGACTGAAAAACTGAAGGAACTTGAGATTAAATGTCCGGTTTGCAAGAGTCCGATGGGACCAGTCCGACAATATAATCTCATGTTGAAAACACGCCTAGGTCTCAATCAGGATGCCTATATGCGACCTGAAACAGCAACTACCACATACCTACTCTTTCGAAGATTTCTCACATTCTTCAGAGATAAACTTCCCTTTTCTGTATTTCAAATCGGGAAGGCATATCGAAATGAGATCAGTCCTCGACAGGTGATGTTGCGTCTTAGAGAATTCACTCAGGTTGAGGGTCAGATTTTCATTCTCGAAGAAGATGAGAATAATTGGCTTCCATATGAATCTACTAAAGACGAAACCATGCCCTTGCTTACAAATCAGATTCAAGAGAAGAAGGGAGTGGATCCCACACAAATTTCACTCAAAGACGCTCTCAAGAAAGGATATTTCCAGAAGCCTGCATACGCTTGGTGTGTCTATCTTGCATATTCGATTTTCAAGGAAATGGGCTTCACTGACAAGACAATGCGACTTCGGCAACATCTTCCTACTGAGCGCGCTCATTATGCAGCAGATGCTTGGGATGTTGAGATATTAACGAAGAGTTTTGGTTGGGTGGAATGTTGTGGAATTCATGATCGTGGGAATTATGATTTGACACGACATCAGGAGTATTCAAAGGAAAAACTAAGTGTAAAGGTGAACAAGAAACCCACTGTCCCGAATGTCCTTGAGATTGCTTTTGGAGTTGAGCGTCCTTTATTCTGTGCGATTGATAATGCATATGTTGAGGATGAAGAGAGAACATGGTTGAATTTTCCGCCAACAATTGCACCAATTCAGGTTGCAGTTTTCCCACTGATGGGTAAAGAGGAACTAGAAGGTCCTGCAAAGGAAATCTATCAGGAAATCACAGATTCAGGATTCATTACATATTTCGATAGAAGTGGATCAATCGGAAAACGATATCGAAGGCAAGATGAGATAGGTACGCCATTCTGTATCACGATTGACTATGATTCCTTGGAGGATAACACAGTAACCGTTAGAGATCGAAATAGCATGGATCAAGTTCGAGTCAGTAAATCCGATTTGGTTGCAACACTGTCCTCTCTTGTCAAAGGAGAAATTACCTTTCGTTCAATACAAAAAGCTTGATTTCGTTTCCAAATATCTTACTCCGAATAATTTAATATATCAGAAGTCAGTACTTACATAGTAAGCATTGTGGTTGATTAGATGAGTGAAATTAATTTGGAATCTGTTGTTGAAGAGAAAAACGCCCACACATTATATGCTGGTATCCTGATAGTGATTACTCCATATAATCGAGGTAGTATTTGTTGAAATTTACATCTATCCGTAATTTCTCATTCTGCTTAATACTATGATTGTTAATTCATATACCTATCTCGACATTGAATTATTATGAAACACAAATTGTTAAGGATTATACCCTCAGTGATGATACGTTAGAACCATATCGTGACGCCTTCTGGAAAAGCGACTCTGATGCAGTTTATCCAAAAGATGTAGAAGTATCACGAGATGGGTCTATCTTTATCACTGGATCGTGTGTTGATTATAAAGTACAAACTTCTCCTTCGAGTACACAGATTTCTACAAGTTACAGATTCTTTCTTTGTAAGTTCAATGAATCCTTAAAACTACAGTGGGTTGATTATGGGGGTTCGATTGGAAATTCTTTAGAATGCTATAAAAACTCGGTGTATACCTCCTCTAATGATCTCAGCAAATATGATACTAATGGTAACAGAATTTGGAGTGATCGCTTAGATGGTATTGGAACTGATATCGCTATTGGTATTGATTCCGATCTTTATGTTGTAGGCTATAATGAATCCTTTGAGAGTTCTTATGGTCTGGTATCCAAACCATTCCTCTCGCGATATACCAGGAGTGGTATTGAATCTTGGACAAAAATATGGGGGGATTCAGATGGTTATGTAAAAGGTTATGCTGTTGAAGCCAGTGCCAATGGTAGTATCTTTGTTCTAACTTCAGATTCATTATCGCAATGGAATAGCACTGGGAGAAAGCTTTGGGAGCATCAAGTGAGTGCTTTTGATAATTTGAATAATGCAGATATAGAAATTGGATCTGAAGGTGAACTTTTTGTCGGGCGAAAATGCGATAACAAGTATGTAATTTCACGATATTATCAAAATGGTACTATTAAATGGGAGTATTCTATAAGTGTGAATACTGTCGCTTCTTCTCTTTCAATTACAGATGACAACTTCCTTTCTGCATTCGTATTGAATAAACAAGGGATCTCTGTTTTCACACCTCACTTATACACATTTGATTTTAATGGTTCATTGATTTGGTATGAACCTCTTCAACCAAAATGGGCTGTTGATGCTGATATGGAATTTTATGATTCGGGAGATTTCATCATTGTAGGTGCAAAGAGAATCCAATTGGTCGCAAATACATACAGTTATGTGACATACCTTGATTTGAGCTTGTTCAATACCTCAACTATGTTGAACGACGTTGAAACTTCAATAACTACCTTGGACCCAATGCAAGCGAGTTTATATCTGGGAGGATTCTGCTTCGTTGTTGTAGTTGTGGTTTTTATGATATATAGAAGATACAATGGAAGATTTAACTAATTCAAACAGCTTCTAGTACAATACATTCCTTAATTTTAGATTTTCTAAAATATCATCTAACATCTGAACACAGAACGCCCTATTCATTTTAGAATGAGGATTGCTCCAAACAAATCTTGGCTGGGTAAGCTTTTAATTCACATCCACATTTGGAACTCTGCACTAGTTAAAAAGATGTGAAAGAGTTGACAACAACTAAAATTGCACCAATTGGAACATTAGTGGAATTACCCGATGGTGAAATTATTCGAATCCGCGGGTGGATACATCATGTCCGTGATCAAGGAAAGATTCTCTTTCTGGTCATTCGTGATGCAACTGGTCTAGTACAGACTGTTTACAAAGGTGCAAATAATCCTGATAATTTCGATATGGCTAAGGGTCTTGCACGTGAAAGTGTGGTTCTAGTTGATGGCAAGATAAAGCGTGATGACAGAGCTCCATATATGGGACTAGAAGTTCAAGTCGATAGTATAGATATCATATCTAAATCTGATCCCGAGATTGAGAATGAGCTTCGTCCTGATTCAGGACCAGAAGTTGCTCTTGACAAGCGTCATCTTGTGATACGTGGAGAATCCACAACAAAGATTCTGAAGTTTCGTGCCTATACGCTACGAGCATTTAGAAAGTATTACGATGATCGAGGTTACCTTGAGATGACTCCTCCAACTATTGTACAGACTCAGGTTGAGGGAGGTAGTACACTCTTCGAATTTGACTACTTCGGAGAACCTGCATATCTGACACAATCATCCCAGCTCTATCTTGAAACAACCCTACCTAGTGTTGAGAAGGTATATTGCATACTACCATCCTTTAGGGCAGAAAAAAGTCGGACCAAGAGGCACTTAACTGAGTATACGCATTTAGAGGCTGAGCTTGCATTCTGCGATTTTGAGTGTCTTCTCGAGCTGCTTGAAGATATGACTGTTGAAGTGATTAAACTTCTGATTGAATGGTGCGGGGATATCATAAAGGACCTGAATCCCAACTTCGAAGTACCCAAACGTCCCTTTGAGAGAATCACTTATCATGATGCCATCCTTAAACTACGTGATTCTGGATTTACGTGGCCTGATGGTACAATAATTGAAGAGGGACAGGAGCTTACTGAAGCAGCTGAACGCGCCTTGGTTGATCTCCATGATCGGCCTGTCTTTCTTACTGAGTTCCCTAGAGGCTTAAAGCCATTTTATCACAAAATAAAATCTGGGGATTCTACTGTCACAAACTCCGCTGACATGTTAGTCCCTTATGTTGCAGAGCTCATTGGGTCTGGTCAACGTGAGGATGATTATGAGACCCTGATGAAGAGAATCGATGAAGAAAATCTTGATATCTCTCCATATTATTGGTATGTTGACCTGCGTAGATATGGCACAACTCCTCATTCTGGCTTCGGCATAGGTATTGAGCGATTCGTTCAATGGGTCTTAGGTCTCGATCATATCAGAGATGCATGTCTTTATCCCCGTTTAATAAATCGTGCCCGACCTTAGGCAATTCGGTTGATGAATGTCCTGTTCTATAGTAACAGAGATAAGGTGCATATACTATTCCAAATAAAGAGGGTCGCATATGAGTGAAACACCTGAGCCTGTAGCGGTAAAAACGATTTTGGTTGCAGTAGATGGGTCCGAGTATTCAAACAAGGCTGTCAAATATGCTTGTGCAATTGGAACTCCCTCTGGTGCAGAAATTGTTCTGCTTTATGTTGTTTCTATGCTTGTATCAGCCACACCTTATCATGACACTGTTTCAGACCAGCCTTTCCTTGCGTTGCAAAAGGTAGGTGAGGACATCTTGTCCCGTGCTAAGGAACTCGCAATATCAATAGGATGCAATGTGACCGATTTGATAACTCATGGAGACCCCGCAACAAGAATCATAGATGTTGCAGAGGAGCGCCATGTTGATCTTATTATTATGGGTTCACGAGGTGTGAGTGGGATTAAACGTCTCTTTGTAGGTTCAGTTAGTGACAAAGTTGTTAATCAGGCTCTATGTCCAGTGATGTTGGTAAGATAAGATTTGGAACATGATTCTTTTGACGAATCAATATGGTATCTCAATTGACCTCGGAACTCATAAGATTTCAATACGTTTGGTTGACCTTTTGACAAAAAAGTTTCAGAACCATATCACGATTGATAACCCCCAAAGCAGGTTTGGTATCGATATTGTGAATCGTGCAAGATCCACATTGAGTGAAAGTATTGACTTGACTTCGGAATTACATGATTTGCTAAATGAATTGATTCTCCAACTACTACGACATACTCATGTGAAGAAAAAGGAAATCTCCTCATGCATCTTAGTTGGAAACACAGTGATGCATCACATAATGTTTGGATTACCATTGGCTCCACTTCTCCATGAGCCATATCAGTCTCCTCATACTGGTTATATTCATGAAACTGGAGGATCTATTGGATTGAACTCAATTTCAGATGTGTCGTGTTATAGTCCTCCACTAATCGGATCGTTTGTGGGGTCTGATACGATTGCCCTTGGAGTATCCTCTTCAATCTTTTCAACTCAGAAGACTACCCTCGCAATAGATATTGGGGCAAATTCAGAGTTTTTACTCGCACATGAAGGAAGGATTGTTAGTACTTCTGCTGCCTCCGGTCCTGCGTTTGAAGGAATGTCTTTGGAATGTGGGACTAGTTCAGTTTCCGGAGCTATTGATTCTATCAAACTAGATCTCGGTTCATCAAGAGTGGAGTATAGTACCATTGATTCAAAGAACCCAGTTGGGATATGTGGAACTGGTGCTATTTCTGCATTAGCTGAATTTGTACGTAATGGGATTATCACAGAGGATGGATCCTTCAACCGATTGATTGAATCTCCACTACTCTCCCTTGTCGACATTCCACCATATTTCAACATCACCAAGAACCTGTTCATATCTCAATATGATTTACGCATGTTACAACAATCAAAGTCTGCTATACATGCTGCAATTGACACAATCCTTGATATTTCAAAATGTGCTACTGCTGATATCGAGTGTTTAATCCTTGGTGGACAGTTTGGATCTGCACTTAATCTACAGGATGCCATAGATATTGATATGCTGCCTGATTTTACACATGCATCAGTAAGTAGGAGACCTTATGCAGCAAATGAAGGTGCTGAGGAGATTCTATTCGATCTGGATCTTCGAGAATCAATGGATTCTCTAATATCCAAAGTTGAATACATTGACTTGATGAATAACGAGCTCTTTGAAAACTACTACATCCAAGCTCTCAAGTATACGCGAGTCAATAGATGAATTTCTTTCCTTCGAAATGTTCTCCTTTCCTGATACGCGAAGATGACAGAGGGCGTCCATCATCAGTTCGCACTCTTGGAACAATAATAATATGGAATCTCCGTAAACCATTCTGCTCTCTCAGATCATTTATTCTAAATGCGTTTTCTACAACGCTTATTTCGTCTGATACTAAAAGAGCATCGAGATCCAACATTGTATCTGCACCTCCCTCTACGGTGGTGATTTCAAATAATTCAAATCTGTCACCATTTGTTTCTATCTTTAGAAACTCTTCAAGATCAGACCATCTTTTACTAAAGTCTTTGATATTTTTGGTTCCTTTTCGTCTGGAAACCATCTCGTCTGAAGTAAGTCCAATGGTAACTTTATCACCAAGCTTTAGAGCTGTTCGTAAGAGATGTTTATGCCCCTCGTGAAGTCTATCAAACGTGCCTGCGAACACGATCTTCCGATAGGGCAAATCTCCCACATATTACACTTCCTTACTCTCAATAAATCCAAGTTTTTCTAAATCCTTTACAATCTCGCTAAGAGTGCGGTCTTCGAAATGCCCAAATTGGAAGCAGAGGAGATCGTATATAACGTCCAATAATCTCCACTCTACTGCAAGATTGAGAAGTTCATCAATCCTGTCGAATATGTGTTCATCTTTCTCTCTCATCTTCATATATCTGAGTCCTTCTTTACCTAGACCTGTGACCAAAGCAGATGGAGATAGTGCATGTTTGAATTTTCGTTTGATATCTTTGTTGAATCCAATACCCTCTAAATCAATTTCATCTTCTTTCTTTGGTTCAAGACCGACTTCAGCGCAAGCTCCTTCGTATGCTTTCCTTGCTACGAGCATTTCAGAAGAGTAAATCATTTCAAGGCTGGTATCAAGGGCCTCTCTCAAACTCTCTTGTTCCGAAATTAACTTCCATTCCGATTTAGCCACATCTAGAGTCTTTTCTGCTAAGTCATGTGCGTGACGAAGCCATTTCAAAACCCTTGGATAGACTCTCTCAGGATTACCAATGCATCTTGAAAGTTCCCAGACACCTTTCCTAGATACTTCTTGCATCAAAGAAATTCCTTCATTTCTAACACTCGTCAGTATCAGTTCTTTGCATGTTTTCTTTGGATATGCTAAAGTGATGGCGGACAATATGGCGATGCGAGTTGCATATCCCATTTGAGTAGAATCCAGTTTGTCAGCTGTATCAGTGGATGTGTGATAGAATTTGTCTGGGTCTTGATTTAACATTACAGCTGGAATTCCGACAGTGCCATCAGTGAACATGAAATGATCACTTCCAGCAGAGTATCGTGTATATCTATAAGACCTCGGAGCAATCGAACCTCCTTCTCTTGGATCACTCTTTCTGGAGGCTTCATTCTCCAACCAATGTGATACAACATTGTTTAGTGTGGTTGGTAGCGAGAATGGAGTTCTATAGAGTTTCAATGTTGAACCTGATTTACACTGATCTGCACCGACCATGTCTAGATTTATCATCCCAATGCATCGATTGAGTATGTCTTTCTCATGTTCGATGAGTTTTATTGTTCCAGACCACTCAGGTCCCCATAGGAAACGAATACCAAATTCTGGTTGATTCAAATCTCCATTTTTCATCATTGAGGAAATAACTCTCAATGTTTCCAGAAGTGCTCCAGCACCTGATGCGTTATCATTTGCACCTGGATTCGGATGGCAAATATGTGCGAAGAACCAGACTTCTTTGGAGGCGTCTTTTCCTGGGATTAGCGCTGAGAGGACCTCGATCTTACGTACCTCCAGAGATGCATCTATCTTTACCTTTACTTTCACTGCCTTTCCGGATTCTAGCCATTTCTTTAATCTCAATCCATCTGCCTGAGTTAGTGCGAATCCAAATGTTGACTTTTCAGCCTCTTCCTTCGTGGGCCAAATAGCATCATATCTTCTCAAGCTTGCTATTTCATCAACTCCCTTTGGAGGCACAAATGTTAGTACACCTGCGGCTCCTTTCTCCATGCATGCAATCTGATGTACGTATCTTGCTCTGGACTCTGTAAGTACAATCTTACCAGCAACATCGATGTTCTCGTAGTCTTTGTCTTGAATTCCTTCACCCACATAAACTACTTCATACTCTCCTTTTACTGATTTGCTATGAGCAATCAAACTGATTGGTTCTGCTTGGAAATCTGCCAGTATATCATTTTCAGGTTCTATTAACTCCAGCCTACCATTATTTGGATTCCACCCCATAGGAGTAATCCATGTTTCTATTGGCGAGGCGCCATCGGCATTATACTCGAATACTTTGAGATTAGCGTTTGAAACTCGAGATATCTCTTTTTTCGCATATTCAGTTGCTTCGTGAATGCCTGGACTGATCTGTATTCTGTGGAATCTCGAGATTTCGCTCGCATATTCCCTGGCTCTGATACCTGAAGTCAGATTAAGTACTCTTTCAACTATTTTCTCTGGGAGCATTGTCCTCTCTCCGGATATTGACAGAGGAAATACCAACATAAGAAATCTGCTACTACGGCCTAAATCAATCAACATCTTATGAATTGATGATGAAACAAGAAATAGAATAGAAAGGACTGGTCTAGATTGTCTAGACCGTCATTTCTTTTGATATTATTATTCTCCACGTCGACCAAGTTGTGCATTGAGCATGAAAAGAGCATTTGGAGAGTCCCCAATCATTTTCAGTAGGTCTCTTACTTTCATTGTCTGCTCTTCTTCTTCAATTTGTTCGTTGTAGAACCAATTCAACATCGGAATTGCGGACATATCGCCCTGATTTGCAGCGACTTCACCAATCTTGAAAATACGTTTTGTCACCTTCAATTCATGTTGATATGCATCTTCCCATGCCTCAAGTGGTGATGACCACTCAGTCTTAGGAGCATCAATTGCTTTGAGTTCCACTTTAGCTCCACGATCTACGACATGTTTCCAAAATCGCATCGCATGCTCGTATTCTTCTTTGGCTTGTACCTTCATCCAATGTGCCATGCCATCAAGATTCTCTTTTTCAAACCACGAAGCCATTGCGAGATAGATGTATCCGCTATACAATTCGTAATTGATTTGGTCATTAATTGCATCCTGTAGTTCCTTACTTATCTCCATTTTAATTGCCTCAATAAGTCTTTAAACGGAAGTGGTGCTTCACTATAATTAAGTTTACGGTACGACCTTGGTTTCAAACTAATACCTGTTATTCGTCCAAAGAATCTTTTTTACTCACCAATTGTATCGATACAGGTCTGAAATCAGGTTAGGTGTTACTATGGCAGCCATCACTATAGAAAATATC
>CAYWJO010000010.1:0-84472 GCA_964458565.1 uncultured archaeon
GAGAAATACAGTAAGCGGTTTCCGCTTTCGTAGCGAGTTTCTATATTGTTCACCATTCATGAGTGTCATGTAAGTCACCGGCCTAGTACCATTTGGAATACTAGTAATAAGTATTCAACCTTCCGAATGTAGGGTTATAATGAAAAATGGTGGACTCAATCCATCAACTATAAGGTTACTCTGCTAGAATATCTTTGGCTCGTCCCATTCACCCCAGATGTCCCGCCAGACTTGGAATATCTCTCCGATTGAGGTATAAGCACGAACAGCCTCCACAATATGAGGCATAACATTTTCTTCTCCTTCTGATGCCTTTCTTAGGCCATCAAGCACTTTCTGCACCTTATCGTTATTTCGCTCTTTTCGCGTCTTCTTAAGCCGCTCAATTTGACGACGCTCGACCTCTTCAGATATCTTGAGTACAGGAATTGATATTTTTTCACCCTCAAGAACAAAGTCGTTCACTCCCACAATGATACGGTCTCCAGTTTCAACTTCACGCTGATATCTATAAGAGGCATCAGCAATCTCACGTTGGAAGAATCCCTTTTCAATAGCGGGTATAACACCTCCGAGAGCGTCAACTTTATCGAAATAGTTGTATGCCTCATCTTCCATCTGGTTTGTTAAATATTCAACATAATAAGATCCAGCGAGTGGGTCAATTGTATTAGCTGCTCCACTCTCATGAGCAAGAACCTGTTGTGTACGAAGTGCCACTCTAACTGCGTCTTCAGTTGGTAGACAAAGGGCTTCGTCCATACTATTGGTGTGTAGTGATTGCGTTCCTCCAAGAACTGCAGCTAATGCTTGATATGCAGTTCTGACCACATTGACCATTGGTTGTTGTGCCGTTAGTGAGCATCCTGCAGTTTGAGTATGGAAACGCATCCAAAGGGATCGCTTCTTCTTTGCGCCAAATTGCTCTTTCATCTCGCGTGCCCAGATTCGACGTGCAGCACGATATTTAGCGACCTCTTCGAAAATGTCATTATGAGCATTGAAGAAGAATGATAACCGTTGTGCAAAAGTATCAACATCAAGACCCCGTGCTTTACCCCACCGTACATACTCCATGCCGTTCATCAAGGTGAAAGCTAGTTCTTGAATAGCGGTGCTACCGGCTTCTCGGATATGATAGCCACTAATAGATATTGTATTCCAACGAGGGATATTATCTGTGGCGTATTCCATAATATCAGTGATTATCCTAAGTGATGGTTCAGGTGATAGAATCCATGATTTTTGTGCCTGATATTCTTTCAAGAGGTCGTTCTGGATTGTTCCTCCAATCTGATGAGATGATACGCCTTGCTTTTCTGCTGTAACCATGTACATGGCCAACAAAATAGATGCAGGTGCATTGATTGTCATGCTAGTCGTTACTTTGTCTAAGGGAATCCCATCGAAGAGAATTTCCATGTCCTTTAGCGTATCAATTGCCACTCCAAGCTTACCAATCTCACCATGCGCATATGGATGGTCAGAATCCCTAGCAAAGAGTGTAGGCAGATGGAACGCAACACTCAGACCTGTCTGACCGTTAGCGAGAAGGAATTTGTAGCGTTGGTTTGTGTCTTCAGCACTACCCATACCTGCAAACTGTCGCATTGTCCAAAGTTTACCACGATACATCGATGGTTGTACGCCCCTGGTATACGGGTACTGGCTTGGAAAACTAAGGTCCTTCATGTAGTCAAGATGGGGAATATCTTCAGGTGTATAGAGCACTTTTATTGGACGACTTGAGGTCGTCACAAATTCATTCCTTCTATCAGGATGTTTTGTTTGATGTTTCTTCAGAATGTTTGCGTCCCAAGATTCCTTTGCCTTTCTGATTATCTCAATCTCAGGTTTGGGAGACCGGTCAGCATCTTTTACATTCTCAGTTACCATCTTCTAAGCACCTTTTCAAATCTGATGAAGGCATAACGGGGTGGGAATATTAACTAATCGGAATACCTAGAATTCGAATCCCCTTCGGGCCAGTAACTTTTCTGATGCGTAATAGTGTTTTATCTCAACCATTTCAGTAACGAGATCTGCTCGTTCCATGAGATCCACTGTGGCATATCGGCCAGTCATGATGAGCTCGATTCCATCAGGTTTGGATTCTATCAGGCCTAGTTGGTCTTCTAAGGAAATCAAATTCCACTCCACTGCTACATTTATCTCATCAAGAATCAGAACATCGCATTCCTTCATTTCAAATGCCTTCTTTGCCATCTGAAGACCGTCTTGCGCCATCTTGATATCAATAGGGTCTGGATTCTTCTTATCGACAAATGTTTCCCGTCCAACTGGAACTATTGTAAAATTGGGAATCAAATCTATCACCCTGAACTCCCCATAATTAATCTCGTTAGTGCCACTTCTCTCTGCAATTTTCGATTTCATGAAGCAAATCATTATGACCCTTAGATTATGTCCGGCAGCTCGTAAGCCAGCACCTAATGCACAAGTAGTCTTGCCTTTGCCATTCCCTGTATAGACTTGAACGAGTCCCGAGGTCTTAGATGTACCCATATGATTACCCCTTCATAGATTTCATTAGCCGAGCTATTCTGCGTCCTAAATTCTCACTATTCGATATCGCTAGTCCATCAGTTGTTGCATTTCTCCAGCCACCATCATCCATCTGTAAACTTCCAGCTCCAAACGTACCATGTTTGACTGGACTGCCGACAGCTCCAACAACAATCATTCCATGTGCTAACGCGTAACGATTCAGAAGATCAACCACATGCTCCTGACCGCCATATCTCAAACCAGCATATGTAATTACTCCAAATAATTTGTCTTGCAGCTGATGATTTTGCATTTTCATGTATCGAGAACGGTCCATAAGA
Source organism: uncultured archaeon (assembly GCA_964458565.1). Classification (GTDB taxonomy): domain Archaea; phylum Asgardarchaeota; class Thorarchaeia; order Thorarchaeales; family Thorarchaeaceae; genus CAYWJO01. The sequence goes on from CAYWJO010000010.1 coordinate 2,850, forward strand.
TTCTTCATTATTCCTGGAACAGAGGTGAAGTATGAAGGAGCGGCAACAATGATGCAGTCAGCTTGACGCAATTTCTCCTCAATCTTGGGAATGTCATCCTTAGCACTCTCAGGACAAGGTTTCTTCCTAACACATGAATCACAACCTGTACAAGGAAGAATATTGAATTCATGGAGATCCAAAATTATGGGTGCAATCTCATTCGCGGACCCATTTGATAGCTCTTCTGATGCGGCGTCCAGAGCTTTTTGTAAAAGGTATCGTGTATTAGATTTCTCCTTTTTTGGGGTACTTGAAATGCCCACAATCAGCATATTTCTCACCAATGAAATGTGAGATTTAATGACTCATTTAGCAGTTGTGCTAGTTTGTAAAAAAAGGTCATCGAGCGACTTGGCAATCTCACTTGTTGCACCGACTGCCTTGATTCTACTATCCGCACGATAAGTTCCTACAGCTACTGTAAGTGAATAGACACTTAGAATATGTATGCGATGCTGACGAAACTTGATTTCTGTAGGCATAAGTCCAACGGACGCGCTCACCAATCCTCTACCTATTTCCTCCTGAATGTATGAAATATGAGATTCTGGAACATTCCCACCTAGCATCTCACCTTGTGCATCAAAGATACCTGCATAAGCCACTTGATGTGTTTCTAAAGTCTTGGTAACCAAGATTTCAATATCCTCTGGAGTAATAGACTTGGGAGCGTCAAGACTCATTGTAATGATGCTGTCTACTAGTTCCTCAATTCCCTCAATATCACTCATATCCCCACACCAAAATTCGATGACCTGACCAAAGGTACGTGCAATTGCTCGGCCTATAGTTAACATTCGTTTACTGATTTCCAGCTGTGACTCTTTTTCAGAGGCAAGGATTATCACAGCAAAATTCTCGTAAAAAACATAGGTCCAGATTGTATCACATTGTTCAAGAGTGTAAGCTTGTTCGAGTGTCGTACTCTCTCTGGAATGGAATAACAACACACAAGATCTCACATGGGCTGGCATTGGGTCAGCCTTCTCCGCGCCTTCTTCCGACTCGTAAGATCTAGCAAGAAGTTGTTCACCATCGTTCTTCATGATGTAGGCACGCAGAATCATCTATTACCCTCGAATCAAGTCGTTTTCAGATTACCAGCTCCTATCATAAGCATTGCTCGTGTAAATAGTATCCACATTAATTATTCATCGAGTTTTTATGCTAGACATAATATCCATTATAGGAACTAGTATGCCGAAGAGAGACCAATTTCGAAGAACGCGATATGATATCTATGCAGAGCTTTTACGTGTTATCTACATCTACGGATACTGTCCACTCACACGTGCAGCAAGATCAACAAATATGCCCGTAGATAGAGCCAAGGAGAGTATCACAGAACTTCTCGAACGAGGTCTCTTAGATTCTGAAGATGACGATGGGATGATTGTCTACAAAGTAACAGTGAGGGGGCATCAATACCTTGAGCTTTACAAGAGGATGGCAGGACTTGTAGGCATTCCTATTCCTGAACCGATTATAGGAATGTGAAGTGAAAAACCAGATTGAAGGAAGATGCGGAGAATTTGCATTGACTGTCCTATCTCTATCTTCTGCAGGACATATTGGAAAATTCATTGGGAACATCTATTGTATGAAATATGTAACTCTATCATGCATAATGAACAAAGTTCCAGAGGATATCGTAGATGCAAATCTGCAAAGAAATCCAGCAATGAAAGACGTTTTTAATTCAAGTACTATGTCTTAGTATAACCCGAAATTCTAAGAGAAAGCCATGACTTCATTGCATTGCGTTTTAGATGGTCACAATTTGTGACTACAATTAGTGACTTTGCTTTATATACCAAAAATGAGGGTTCATACCTAGAAACAAATCACAATTTGAAGGTGAAAAATGAAATGGCGGACAAGACTGAATACAAGGATCAGACAAGTGTCGAAATCGGATACGTAGAAGGCGATCTTGAGCTGCGTAATTGTAGAAGTATAATTCCCCAGCAAGGTGAGGTAATTACTGTCACAGGTATTGTTACTATTTGGGGTGAAACAACATTCGAAGGCTCTCTCAAAGCACAGAGTCTTGAAGGAAAAACGAGAGATGATGTAATCATCCTTGGCGATTTGACAGTGGATGGTGATGCTACAGTCAAGAAAGGTAGTCTTCATATCGAAGGAAATGCCACTGGACGTGTTTTTGATGCAGGTGGATCTGTAGCGGTCGGTGGTAATTTAAAATGCACTGCTGCAAAAGGAGGCGGTTCTGTCAAGGTTAGAAGAAATGCTGAAGGACAAAGACTCTCTGCTGGTGGCTCAGTCAAAGTGGGTGGAGATGCTATTGTAGAGCGTCTGGATGCAGGTGGATCAGTAGGTGTAGAAGGCACTATCGAAGCAGAGAGACTCTCCGCGGGTGGCTCCGGTAAATGCAATAATGGTAAAGTCAGTAGAGTCGATGTTGGTGGAAGTTTCAAAGCAACTGGTGCTATCGAGATCGAAGAGATTGATGTAGGCGGTTCTGTAAAGGTTGGACCTGGTTCTATTGTCAATAGTCTTGATGTTGGTGGATCAGCTACAGCTGGAGAAGGTTCTAGAATTGAAAAAATCGACATTGGTGGTACATTCAAGTCGGATGGAAGCGTCGAATTCGGAGACATTGACGTTGGTGGTACTGTTAGACTTGGTGGATCATCAAAAGGTAGAACCATCGATGTGGGTGGTTCCGTTGTTGTAGAGGGTGATCTCGATATTGTTGACATTGATGTAGGTGGAAAGATTACCGTTGAAGGTAATCTGACTTGCGAGAAGAAAATTAAAGTCGGTGGCACTATTACTGTTGAAGGTGAGATTAAGACTTACAGAATAATAGTTGGTGGAAGAATCGAGTGTGATTATACAGCCGCAACTGATGGATTAAGATTAGGTGGAAAAGGTGAGATAACAGGCTTTGTCAACTCTGAGAATATAATAATCCGTGAACGTGCAAGAACACGAACTCTCTATGGCGGGGATATCAGAGTAGAAGAAAGAGCTCGAGTCCAAAATATCTATGGACGCACTATCTATCTAGAACGTAAGGTCATTGTTGAGGGAGAAATCCTATACACAGATAGTTTCGAAGCCGAAGAAGGTGTAGAACTGAGGAGTGAACCAAGAAAAGTAGACCAACTCCCATCACCGGAGGAGCTGAGGTAACCCAAGGGAGCCGCATTGGCAGTTCCCGCCATTATGCCTTGGCGGCTTTGTAACACGGAGGGAGGTGGAATATTCTTACCTCCCCCGAACTAAAATGAAAGGAATGGTTTGTCAAATGTCTAAATCCCGCTTAAAATCAAAACGGACCCGATATGACATCTATGCAGAGATTGTTAGAGTCATATTCATCTACGGATATTGCCCACTTACACGAGCTGCACGTTCTACAAATATGCCAGTGGATAGAGCAAAAGAAACAATTATTGAATTAGTTGACTCAGGTCTTCTTGCTCAAGACGACGATAATGGATCGATATTGTACTCAGTCACCGTCAGAGGTCATCAATACCTCGAGCTATACAAGCGAATGGCAGGACTTGTTGGTATTCCAATCCCAGAACCCATTGTAGGGATGTAAAAGTCAAACAGAATTTATCCAAGCTAAATCTGACCAGCTTCCTCTTTCTTGAGTATTAGAATTCTCCGAGATGAATCATTTCCATAAGGAGAGGATTGATATGACCCAAACTCCTTTTTAATTTTAAAACCCGCTACTTGAAGTAGAATGTCAGCTTCTCGGTTATAGATAATTGCAGCATCGGAATTCACACTAACAATACTTACATTTTCATCATCTTGAACAATCTCATATTCAATGGATACTTTCATGATTTGATTTACAAAGTCGGTTTCTATCTCACCACGCCGTGTGACCATTCTTCCATCTCCAATTCTGATTGGACCTTCCTCAAAAGTAGCATGCCCATTTTGAATTGCCCCTGGATAAAGATCAAGAATGAACACACCATCGTCATCAAGGTGTTTTCTGATACAACGAAGTGTCCTCAGTTGAGCCTCTGTGGTCAAAGCATGACCAAAGGAAAACGGAATGATTACTAAAGAGAATTTCTGATTCAGAGAGAAATCCTGCATATCTCCACGGATGATGGTAATCCGGTTTGCCACATCTTCCTCCAATTCACCGACTTTTCTCATTGCAGTGTCTAACATTGATTTGGATTTCTCTAATGCCGTTACCTCAAAACCGGCTTCAGCTAATTTGATTGACACCCTACAGGTTCCTGCAGCTATATCTAATATTGGGGATCCGTATCTCTTTGCATTTTCAAGATAAAAGGGAATATCTTCATTATTTGCAAAGGCGTCATAAAAATCGCCTACACCGTCGTATCCGTCAAGTGATGCCAAAATTGTCACCAATCTCAATGAGTATTCTCGACAACTAATTTGACTCTAGTTGAATATCTTTGTTATAGTAATTGTGATTCCAGGACTAGATTGTGCTAGTTCGAAGCTTTTATCAGATATGACTCGTGGTGCGCATCGTGTAACTCTCATTGATATCATTGGAGAGAAGATAATGGTCGTTGATAAGAAAACACTCGTTGAATTGTTCACGAGGACTCTGAAACTAAGACTCTTTGAAGAAAAGGTATGGGAATTATTTGGTGAAAATCTTGTTCCCGGCACTCTACACCTATATTTAGGACAGGAAGCTGTTGCGGCAGGAATCACCGCTGCAATGAAGAAGACCGACTGGGTGCAAAGCACACACAGAGGACATGGTCATGTTATTGCAAAGGGTGCTGACATGAATGCAGCTCTTGCAGAGTTACTTGGCAAAGCTACAGGTTCCTGTAAAGGGAAGGGAGGCTCAATGCATATTACTCAGTTTGATGCTGGTGTCCTTGGAGCTACAGGAGTAGTCGCTTCAGGATTGCCTATAGCTGTTGGTGCTGCTCTATCCTGCCAGATGAGAGGTACGAAAGATGTTGTAGCTTGTTTCTTTGGTGATGGTGCATCCAATAATGGAACATTTGGTGAATCACTGAATATGTCAGCAATCTGGAAGCTGCCTGTAATATGGGTTGTTGAGAACAACCTATATGCTATGGGTACACCAATTACAATGACCTGTCCAAGTGGAGATATTGCTGATAGAGCACAAGGTTACTGTATCCCAAGTAAGGTTATTGATGGAAATAATGCTGTGGAAGTCTATGAAGCAGCAGTTGAAGCCGTGGAAAGAGCACGTCAAGGAGAAGGTCCTACACTTATTGAGTGTAAGACTTACAGAATGAGAGGGCATTCGAGGTTTGATCCTGCTAAATATAGACCACAAGAAGAAGCTGATTATTGGTTATCACCAGAAAAAGATGCAGTGATTGTCATACAGAACATAGCATTTGAGAATGGAGCTCTGACTGAGAAAGATGCAGAAAAGATACGCAAAAAGCTCCAGAAGGAGATCGATAGTGCTGCAGAATATGCAATCAAATCCGAGTATCCGAAACCGGAAGACGCTCTCGAAGATGTGTATGCGGAGGTGTTCTAAATGGTAGAAATAACCTATAGAGAAGCACTAAGGCAAGGGCTTCGAGAGGAAATGCTCAGAGATGAATCTGTCTTCATCATGGGTGAAGATGTAGGTCTAAATTGGGGAGGTGCGTTTAAAGCAACCAAGGGTCTTGCTGAAGAATTTGGTGAACACAGAGTTCGTGATACACCCATCTCGGAAAATGCCATTGCGGGTGCAGCTGTAGGTGCTGCGATAACAGGACTACGACCCGTAGCTGAGATTATGTTTGGAGACCTCATCTCATTAGCAATGGACCAGGTTTGCAATCAAGCTGCTAAGATGAGATATATGTTTGGAGGACAAACATCCGTACCGTTGGTCCTGCGTTCAGTATTTGGAGGTGGCAAAAACCTTGCATCTCACCACTCACAGAGTCTTGAGGCATGGTTCATGCATACCCCTGGTCTCAAAGTTGCCGTTCCAGCATTCGCTTACGATGTGAAGGGACTCATTAAAACAGCAATCCGAGATCCGGACCCCGTTATGTTTTTCGAACACAAATTAGTCTATGATAAAAAGGAGGAAGTTCCAGAGGAAGATTATACTATACCCTTCGGTGAAGCGAAGATTCGTAGAGAGGGTGCAGATGTCACAGTATGGGGCACATTCTTTATGCTTCATAAAGCCCTAGAGGTTTCTGAGGAACTTGCGAAGGAAGGTATTAGTGTAGAAGTTATCGATCCAAGAACACTTGTACCTCTTGATAAGAAGACACTTATTGACTCAGTAAAGAAGACAGGTCGACTAGTCCTGGTGACTGAAGAAACTAAGACTGGTGCGACTACAGCAGAAGTGGCCGCAATTGTTCAAGAAGAAGCATTCGACTGGCTTGATGCACCAATCCAGAGAGTGAATGCTCCAGATACTCCAGTTCCTTTTAGTCCCCCGCTGGAACAATTCTTCATTCCGGATAACAAGAGAATTTCAGATGCAATACGTACAATCGTATAGGAGGATATCTAATGGTTACAACCATGATTATGCAACGAATGAGTGTTGCAATGGAATACGGGGTCATTCTGAAATGGCTCAAGAATGAGGGAGATGTATTGAAGAAGGGAGACCTCGTTGTTGAAATCTTCGGAGAGAAGAATGAATTTGAATTAGAAGCCCCAGCAGATGGGATATTACTAAAGATTCTCTGTGACGTCAATGATGAGATTCCTATTAGTGAACCTATTGCAATCATTGGTGAAAAGGATGAAAAAATTCCTGATATCAAGCCTAAGAAGCTAAATGAAGCAGGTGTCATTACGCCTTCAATACCATTACAATCTCAAGCACAAAAGCAAGAAACAACAACTACCAAGACAAAGAGAGCGGTAGAAACTGCATCACTCCTTCCTACTGGAAAAATCAAGGCATCTCCAAGAGCTAAAAAGAAAGCAAAGGAAATGGGCATTGATTTGAAAATGGTTGCTGGAACAGGACCTGAAGGTCGAATTATCGAAAAGGATGTAATCGCTGGTGAATCCACTTCAATGGTTGTTAAAACAGCACCTCCATCCGATGAAAGAAATGTCCGTAAAATCGAAACAATGACACCCCTCAGAAGAACAATCTCAAGGCGCATGACCCAAAGTTCACACAATCCCCACATCACAATGATAACAGAGATTGATATGACTGAGGTCGCAGCACTTAGAAAAGAACTCAATCAGAAGATTGAGAAGAAACATGGTATACGAGTTTCATTCAATGACATCATTGTAAAAGCAGTTGCTGATACGTTAGAACACTTTCCAAAATTCAATGCGATGCTCAGCGGTAACGATCTATACATCTTCGATGATATTCATATAGGTGTGGCAATGGCAACCGATGATGGATTGATAGTACCTGTTGTGAGAAATGCTAACAAAAAATCCATCACAGAGATAGCAATGGAAACAAAAGAAATGGGGAAGAGAGCTAAGAATAATGAGTTGAAAGCAGAGGAGTTAACGGGAAGTACATTTACCGTATCTAACCTTGGACCATTCGAAGTAGACCTCTTTATTCCTGTGATTAACCCTCCTGAAACAGCGATTCTTGCATTAGGGCAAATAAAGAAACAACCCGTTATCATTGAGGACGTGATTGCCATACGACATATGATGATGGCAAGTTGCGCTGTAGATCATAGAATTCTCGATGGAGCACCAGCGGGGCAGTTTCTGAAAGCTCTGAAGGATATGTTAGAGAGCCCGTTCATGATGAAGATGTAGAGGTGCGCTGATAAATGAATTTCAAAACGCAGGTTGTCAAAGTTGTGCTTGGCGTTCTTGCTTTCCTAGGCGTGCATTGCATGCTTTCAGGATAATTGCCACTTCAATCTTGTTCAAATTATTATGAAAGTTGATAATAAGATAGAATCATCCAAACGATTATTTCCTTTCACACAAAAGAAATCATAGTGGGTTGAGATGATACAATCAAAGCAATGCCCAAAATGTGGTGGTGGTAACATTGCTGGACCGCACAATGTCCACGGAGGAGAACATCATATCAGGATTGACCTTCCTGGATTTCCAACAGCAACACTAATCGCGTTTACCTGTGCAAAATGTGGCTATACAGAAATGTACAGCGACAGTGGAGGGTTAAACAATATCCGAAGCTCGTCACGATGGTATTCACGCGAGATGGATTCAGGACCCGGGTATGAAGTTGTACCCACAACTAGAGGTAGAAAATGTGCCGTCTGTGGTACAATCATAGAAGGAAATGATAGATACTGTCCTGAATGTGGGAGTATGATTTAGAACTTTTCTAGAGATGAAGAGGAGTCATCTAAATAAGCCAACATATCATATGATTCGTGAGTGGATCTTTATGCGTTGGCGGCTTCTTCCTAGATATGACGCAGATATTAAGTTCCAACTCGCTGTAGATGAAGCTCAGGCAAGGTTGGCAACAAAACTACAAGAGAAGGCTAATACACTACGATTCTGGGTGGATCACAAGTCCGTTGTGATTGGAAGACTACAGTGTGTTCACAAAGAAGTGAATTTTGAATATTGCAAAACCAATGGGATTAATATTGCTAGAAGATTTACAGGAGGCGGAGCAGTATTTCACGATAAAGGTAATCTGAATTTCACGTTATGCATGATTCAAGAAGATCCAAGAGTGCCAAGAAGACTGCCAGAGGTCTATGAGAAATATATCAATGGAATTACCATTGGATTGAATGAGATTGGAATACCAGTCAAATATGACGAAAATCGATTTTGTCTTAGAATTGGAAAAAAGAAAGTCACAGGAACGGCTGGATGGATGAAGCAGGGGGTTTCATTTATTCACGGCACTCTGTTAATCAATACAAATCTGGAAATGTTGAAGAAAGCACTATCACCACCAGAAAATCAACAGGTGTATCAGAGAGACAGGACTCGGGTAAGATGCAAGGGTAGCATGCAAGATATTGTAACCAATATCGCAGATGAAAAAATCGATTGTCCCTCAGAGGGATTCATTATTGAAGGAATAATCAAGGGACTGGAAAGGACTATTGGAGATACGATAGAGAAAGATGAGTTCAGTCAAATGGAGGTTGATACCGCACAGTCTTTATACCATTCGAGATACCAGAAGTCAGAGTGGAATCTGGGTACTCCAATACCCTTCAATTGATTGAGTTGAGAAATATGACAGAAGACGTGGAACAGAAACTGAAGAGTTTCCAGCGACATTTTGGTGCTTTGAATCGGGATATTCCTGAAACTCGAAACGCGTACACAGACATGTTGAAGACAGTTCATAAGGATGGTGCATTGTCAGCAAAGTTCAAAGAAATCATCTGTATTGTAGCTGCAATTCTTGCACCGTGCGAATCATGTATGGTTTATCATACAAAACAAGCTATCTCTGCGGGAGCGACACGAGAAGAAATCATGGAAGCTTGTGCAGTTGCCATTGTGATGGGTGGTGGACCTGCTGCATCACACATTGCCACTGTTCAAGATTGTTTGGATGCTTGGGCACCAAAGTAAGAATGAATGAGTGGTATTTATTATTCTAAATCAGTGAATAGGACTTTGATAGCCTGTTGTGATTCCATCAATTCGAATCCAGTTTGCCATTCACCTAAATCCAGTTTATGTGTAATCAGTGGTTTTACATCTACTTGGCCGCTATCCAGTAAACGAAGGGTTTTGACCCAAGAAGATGGAAGAGTACCCCAGAATCCAGTCATTGTTAGTTCTTTTTCGAGCATTCTATCCAGATTGAGTTTGGACTCACTTCCTTGAACCCCAACAAGGCCCACATGACCAGCAATTCTCACAAACTCAAGTGCTTGAGCTCTTGCAGATCCAGCACCGGAACATTCAATGACAACATCTGCACCAAGTCCACCGGTCTGTTCTTTGATGAGTTCTAATGGATTTGTTTCAAGCACATCAATTGTCAAATCCACACCTAATTTCTTTGCAATTTCAAAACGAGTTCTATCAGTTGATACACCTGTCGTTATGACATTGGCAGCACCCATGGCTTTTGCAATTTGAATTGCTAAGAGACCCATCGTACCGGGTCCTTGAATTACCACCGTATCTCCAGGAGTAATAGGAGTGGTTTCAAGAACTCCATGCACTGCACATGCAGTAGGCTCCGCTAGTGCTGCTTCTTCAAGTGATACACCGTTGGGAATTTTGTGCACAATGTATTCAGGAACGACAAGATGACTAGCAAAGGCCCCGTTTGCCCTAGAAACTCCCAATACTCGCCTATTCTCATCGGTACATCGATTCATGTGACCAGTCTTGCATTGAAAACATTGTCCACAGTAAGCCGTCGCAGGAGAAACAACCAAGTCCCCGAGTTGAATGTTTTTTACGTCATTCCCAACTCCAACTACAGTGCCTGAGTACTCATGCCCCATAATCACAGGAGCCGTATAGTGTATTTGATCGTGTTTAATGTGTAAATCAGTTCCACAAATACCAGCAGCAGCAATCTCCACAAGAACTTCATTCTTAGAAGGAATTGGTTTCTCAACCGTTCTAAGTTCAATATTATCAGGCCCATGAGCCGTTTTCATAAGACCGCGCACTTACTCTGACCTCACGTGGTAGAAAGATACAGGGTTATAGAAGGTTTGCGGAGTGACTAGGGAGAGGTAGTTGTCTTTTCTAATTCAGGTTCGGATGTGGATGAATCTAATATATGAAAGAAGATGTTGGGCTCATCACCCTCATCAATACTTGTGACTTTGTAGTGCACACTAAGGTCGGATTTTACAGTAGAAGCTGTCTGTGCCCCAACAAATCTAAGCCTAACATTAGCGCTATTCCCCAGCCATACAAAGATATTTCGATTTGAATGATCAACCACACAATAAACCTTTGCTGAATCTAAAGTTCCTCGTTTCACGTCAACTTCTGCATGAGTTCCATCACCGAGTACTTCAAAACCATTGACCATACAAATTCATCCTTCTATTATACTAAGAAGATATGTAATACCAAATGGTATACCATGAGTTGTTTAATTTGAAATAGATAATAACTTTGTGGAGACATTAAACGCGTTTGGCATCGAAAGAACGACTAAATATTCTCGAATGTTGCTCTGACAGTACCACCACAGTAGTTACACTGAGCTTCCATTGGTCCGACCCAATCTATTCCTTCATGTGAGAGGGCTGCTCCACAAGATGGACATCTTTCCGGTAGACGAACAGTCTTCATCACTGAACCATCGGAGCGAGTACGACCTTGATGACTTTCAGGAATCACAAAGGAAGGTGCTTGAATAGTAAAACCTGATGTTACCTGCTGCCCTGCGCGGCAAATTCCTGCAGCAACGATGATAATAATAACAAAAATAAAAATCGGAATTACGAAAAAGAAGATACTAAATATATCGAAGAAATCAAAAAAATCAAAGAAGGTATTAAATTGCACATTCATTTCCTCGCTTGTTTTTACACAGGATGAAGCGAATGGCATTCAGTATATTAAGCTTGGCTCAGACTACTCGGCACTCTCTTCTTCAGCTCGAATGGAGATTGATTTCGCAAAAAATTGCAGACTTATGGCAAGCATCCCGAGCCCAAAGACTATTCCTGTCAGTGTAGGAAAGAGCAGATTAGACCCAGTAAGACCCAGGTACACGAGTAGAAGTCCGATTCCGTCTCCTACAATGAGATGAAGCAATCCACCTAAAAGCGTCATAGCCCTGAAAGCCACCTTTCGGGGAAACTTCATGGAAATGACACGTCCAGATGCACCATCAACTAGTGCATGATAAGATCGTATTCCGTATTTATATTTGAGATTCCAGACTGGAACATGAACTAAGAATATGGCAGGTGTCTTCAAGTCCCCATCCATCTTGGTGATTCTGTCAACTTCCTTCTTTGCTTCGTCTTGTAAGAATACAGCCATCTCGCCCTTTGCAGATTCTATCGCAAAATCCCGGTCCACATCAGCTTGTTGAAGATGTGCACCTACTTCCAAAATCAAATCTTTGTTGAAGAACTCCTTACGTTTTGTTGGAATTACATAACTCGTTAGGAAACCTGGCATGTTACTTGTTGCAGGGATAGCGATATCTCGTTCAGCCTCTAGATGTCCTGTTTCCGGAACGCTCTCAGAACGCATTCTTGGAGCAACACCATCGGTTCCAAAGCGGGGTTTACTTTGGGTACCTGTGTAATTAGCGATTGCTTCAACCTCAACCACCCAGAATGGATAGAATGTTACTTCAGCCTGTTGAATTTCGGTATTCTCTTCTAAGTCTTTGGGAGCACCCAGCTGTTTCATAGCCCAAGCTAACATTTTTTCGGATGCTTGCTCAGAGGTATATTGAAGTCGCATGATATAATGCTCTTTGAATATCTCACCACTGTGTACCTGAATTGTTGTTCCGCAGTACATACAGACAATTACGCTTCTCTGTGAGGGAATATCAAATGGCCCATCACAATTCGGACACCTCATATTCTTCATTTGAATCGCCCCAATATGTCATCGATGATACCTGATAACGAGAAATGCTTCTTACGTTCCTCTGCATCAGCATTCATACATACCTCGTAATTCAAAACGGCACCAATGATTCTGTAAGAGCCCAGCCATAATATTATACCAAGTAGTCCCAGAACCAATGGAATCGCAATGATTTCACCCTCATTATCGTCACTAGCCGATAAAATGAGGACTGTGATGTAAGGAAGTGCCTGGATGATAAGTGCCGCCAATGTCAGCATGGAAATACTTGTGATCCATTTCTTCGCGCGATATAGCTTGGTAATTGGTAACTCACCTAATACTACATTACCAGTCCCACCTGAAACAGCAACTCGATAGGTGCCATTCTGATATGAGTAACGGACAAGCCAGTAAGGAGCATGAACATAATCTGCAAATCTGATATCCATACCCAACCTGTAGTCATAGAGTTTATCCATTTCTTCCTCCAAACGTTTTCGATCCCTATCAGTTCTACGCGACTTAGCACGAGGAAGAGAGTCCCGATCATCGATTTCGGAATTCAGTATTGGGGCTGAATTAGTTGAAGTCATTTCAAATTCAGTGGTTGTGACATCATCGAGTGAAGCTATGAATTCTTGAATTCCGAAACTTGAGGCATACCTTCTAGCTAAAACCCATTCCACACCAACCTCATCGAAACGACCCTCTTTCTTTCTCCAAAGCTTCTGATCGCCTCTACTAAATTGCTCACCGCCCATGTAGTATATATCACAGATTCCTTCAACTCGAAATAAAGGAATCCATTGTAATCGGGGTTCCTCAAGTACAATATCCTTTATTACTCCACGACCCACAGATTTTGAAGCAGCGTATTCTAACCATTTCAGAACTGCTTTTTTTGCTTGAGCATTAGTAAGCTTGTTAGGAACCAGAAGATGTTTCTTCATCTCATTGCCACCAACAACAAAGGTGAACCCGCAATATGGACAAGTAGCAATCACATCATCAGCCCCAAGAGGATAGGGACCATTACATTTCTGGCAACGGTATTGCTCGATTCCTTTAGTTGCAATCAATCATACTCACCACTGAATACCTTCCTCTAATCATATCGGAAGTGCTAAGAATAACCACTCTTTGCCTATTCTGTGTAGTTCAAAACGTATAAAAGTTAGCCAGAGGAAATTACTGCTATAAGGACCAATTACCGGAGGCGTAAAAAATATGCAAATACCAGCGTTTCTTTTAAGAAAGCTCTACGTAAAAGGCAGTTTAGAAAATGTTGACGACGGGTTTGTCTTCAAACTGAAAAATCCACTCTCACCAGGTACAGCAATCAGTATGAAACCAATAAAAATTGGTGAAACAGAATATCCTCTTGACGCATTAACAATTTCTTCGGAGGGTACTGAAATCAAAGCTACAGAGATTTCAGAATCGAATGCATTCCCAATCAAAGTTGGAGTAGAGATTAACCTCCATATTGCTGGAGAACCATTGCCAGAGGGAGAGCACCAAGTCTTCGTTAGCATTAAGACTAAAGAAGCAGGCTCGCTTGCATTTGACTTTACAGATGCAATTTAATTCGTTTTTAGGTTTGCAGTGGGTCTTAGACCCCCTGCCTATTCATTTTCCATATGAAAACCATTTCCGCAACAATTTTCAATACACGTGTTACTCCAAATATTGGGATTTTCATGTACGTAAAGATACGTTCGGATGGTGCTATTGGAATCGCAAGAGGTTCTGAAGGCGAAGCAGAAATCGCAATTGGATATGGAGAGGCTCACATGATTGCTGCAGCGCTAGAAAAACTAGCACAAACAGCACGCAGTTACAAACAGACCTACAAGAAAACAACAGACATTGGAGCTGGAAATCGAATTGATTTTGAACGCTCAGAAGATGGAGTTGTGACCATCATAGGAGATGGTCAGAGGTATATCTGTAGTGAATCAGAAGTAAGAGAATTAGCTAAGATGCTTCAAAAGCTACCACCAATTGAAACTAAACCGGCTTCTGACTATGTAGACAAAATGCCACGAAGAGGTGACTTCTGCATCTCAGTCAGAAATAACCAAGATTCTTTGACAATGACACTTCCTGAAGCTGCACTCGTAAGAACCGCAATTGCCGCAAGCTTAAACGGTAGGTATTATGAAGAACATATAACCATGAGTGAAAGAGTCGTCAGCGTCCTCAGATCTAGCAACCTGAAATGGTCGATTTCCTCAGATAGTAATGCTGTGAAGTTCACTGCTTATGAAGTTGAAACACTCTTGAATGGGTTCAATAACGCCATTTTAGATGTAATCATGGACAATGTAAAATCATTAGGCTCAGATGATATTGCAGATATTAGAGTGAAGAGTCACATTCAGAGAATGGAACAAGACACAGCGAAAGCTCTGGAAGAATATAAGAATGCTGGAAATGTTGTAAGAGAACTTACAAAACGCACGAAGAAGATACTTGGAACAAGTATGGACGCAGATATGAGAGTGCAAGAATTCGTCAAGATGTGTCAATTTGTTCACAAGTCGGTTGATCCAAAGTTCAGGGATCCACTCTTCAAATTATTCTCGACCGTATTTGTTCCTGGCTAGAACGAGCATCTATCTTTGCAACGGTAAGCCTTATGATTGAGTCATTGTGCTTTCAAAATCAATCAGCAATGGATGGTAAAATTAGTGTCAGGGTCAGGATATCTAACTCAACTTGCTAGAAGATGGGGAAGAAGAGGACCGGGCCAATTCTACAAGATGCTAAAATTGCATCGTACACCATTTAATCAGATACTTGAAAACATGTATGAAATTCTCGAAGAGTATGAAGGAAAATTCACCTATCCCACGATTGCATCAATCGCTAGAACAAAACCTCAATTGGTGAGGGAGATTGAACGCGAAGGGCATGAAGTTGCTAGCCATGGATATAATCATGTGAGATATCCAACTATTACGTATCAGGAACGTGAACGCGATCTCAGTCTTAGTCTCCAAATCTTTAGAAAAATTGGTGTTAAAATCAATGGATTTAGAGCGCCTTATGACAACTATACAGACGACATGGTGGGGTTGCTCGATAAGACGAGCCTCATTTGGGACGGAGGATACGGGTATCGACCTGAATATCGTGAGAGTAATACATTCTTCACCAAAGAAGTCGAAGGAGTACCATCATCAATCACATTCATTCCGCTCAATCAATGGAGTGATGATAAAATGATTGACACAATGGGAATGAATCCTGAGCAAGTGAGTAAAAGACTCAGAATTGAAGTTGAGAAAGAATCATTACGGGGAGGCGTCATCATGTTTGACCTTCACCCCATTAGAATTGGGCAGAAGAAATTCGTAGGTTGTTTGAGAGATGTATTGGAGCATACCAAAAATCTCAATGGATGGTCAACAACACCAACAGAAGCAATCACATACTGGAAGAAACATAGAAAATGGAAAAATGACTACAGATTTTGTTTGTTACTCACCGGAGATATAGACAATTGGGGATTCTCAGATTACTTGAGACGAACTCTTCTAAAGCGATATATGAACAAGGGTACATACTGAGGGAATCTTATGGGAAAATTCATGGGACGCATATGGCGAATATTAGCATGGCTAGCTCCTGTTTATCAATTTAGGGTAGCAATGCATCGGAAATGTGGAGTAAAGATTGGAAAGGGAGTTTTCATTGGTGCAAATGTAATCATTGATAGTGAATATCCTGAATATGTCGAGATTGGCGATTGGGCAGCAATCGGTCCAGGGGCTATGATTATGACACACTCTGGTGCGAGTCAATATCACCAGAAACTGAAAATCTATCATGAGGGACCCAAAAAGGTAGTTATTGAGAGGGGTGCATGGGTAGCTAGTGGTGCCATAGTGCTTCCAGGAGTAACAATTGGAGAAGGCGCGATTGTGGCGGCAGGAGCAGTTGTGGGACGAGACGTACCACCCATGACCTTAGTAGCAGGGAACCCAGCACGAGCTGTGCAAAAACTCGAGCGAAAAAAAGCCTAAGCAATTTTAGAAGCTAGTACTTTTTTCAAGTCACCTACAGTCCATATCTCAACAATCTCTTCGTCCTCAAAGAATATACCAAACTGATTCTCAATTTCACTAATGAGTATGAGATGTGCCATTGAATCCCAGGGTTCATAGTCTTTTCTTCTGAGTGAGTCCGAGATTTCTTCAATATCCAATAATAGAACTTGGGACACTATTGAGATTAGACGTTCGGTATCTTCGGTCATAATTATTCCTCAATGAGTTTGATCCATTCTGGAACTTCTAAGTCCTGCTCGTCAAGAATAAACATCCATGATGTGACCATCTGGTCTTCACCTGTCTGAACAGGACGACCAAATTTGTTTTTAGAATAAAAATCTTGAGCAGGCGCGTTTTTCTTTGTTGGAATGAATTCACCCTCTATTGCTTGAACTTTAGCATCACGAGCATCAGATATTATCTTTGATAAGAAAGAGGTTTCAACTGACCGTCCTATTACCCTACAACTCATTAAGAAAGAATCAATGGTCCATTGACCATCATTTTTGCGGACTATTGCAACACCAACTATACCCTCGTCACCAAATTTGTCCTTTACGGACATGCAATAAACTGCTGAATCTTCAGCATCTCTAAGGTTTCTCGTTTCTGCTTCAGTATATCGACGGGTTGTCAGATTGAATTGATTCGTCTTCCCAATCAATTGAACAACCCGTGGTAAATCAAAATCTGTCGCCTCACGTACGGTAACTTCTAAATCAAGCGTTCGAAGGAAGTCTTCTAAAGACCCAGCACTCTGTTCTAGTTCCAAACGCATTCTCTTGCCAACGTACATATCACCACGTTCTATGTCTTCTTTAGTAAGAGAAAGGACATCGAATACATTCAGGTTCTCAAGTGTTTGTCTATAGAGATTTGGATTCTTTGGTAAATCAACAACCATTACATCAGGAAGTGCCTGTCGAACTTGCTCGCGTTCATGAGGATTATCATCAAGGAATACAATAGAGTCAAGACCAATATTGATTTCATTTGCTAGCTCAATCAGGTTTTGGACCTTTGTCTGCCAATTTATTCTGAAAGCTGCAAAATGATTCTCACGAAGAACCTGGTAGGGATGATCGTGAATGACCTCAATTGCATCATTGAAATTATTCTTACTATTAATAGCTAGAATGACTCCTCGATTGTACAAGCTTAAGAGAACTCTCTGAAAGTCAAGATATTCAACACCGGGAGATGTAGTACCAAGTTTAATTCCGTCCATGCCATCCTCACCAATGACACCACCCCATAGTGTATTATCCAAATCAAGCACTATGCATTTCTTCGTGAGCCCTTTCAGAGCACGGATGTAGCGCATATATTCATCAGCTAGTTGCAGTGTGAAATCCTCGCTGAATGAAACAGATCCTCGATAGTAAGTATTCCAGTTCACCATCTTCGATTTTCCAAATGAGGAGGCTACTGTATCTACATCAACAACTTGCACTCTATCTGACTTGAGGAATGTATCTTCAAGAAATTGATTTGCTGTTCTAAAGAACTCCCTTATGCCTAAACTCTGTTTTCCGTCAACAATACCAAACGGACTGAAATGAGGTATCACAAAATTATTCACAAGAATCAATGCCTTGGATTCTTTCTCAAGATTCTTCACCACTGATACTACTTCATTTACCATGTGTTTTAGCTTCGCCTCGCGCTCCTTTTCGTTCATTCTAGGATAATTTGAAATGAATGAGTCTTCAAGGACTGACCAACCATCAACTGAGAGTATAACAATATCAGGTGCAAATCTGAAGAGTTCTGAGTTCTTGTCAAGTCCTTCTTGTCGAAATGTATTGAACCCACCAATCCAAGTTTCAGGAGATAAATTCTCCAAACGGGACTTGATTGAAATACAGGCAGCAAGGGGCTCAAGAGTTGATGAACCAATGACAGCTAAACGCATACTCTGTTTCTCATCCGTGGAGGCGGCAGGGGATAACTGCTCAATCTTCTTGAAGGCACTCCAATGGCTAAGATATGTAGGATTCTCTCGTACAGCCGCTAGTATCCTCTGAAGTTTGGAATCAATCTCTTCCATAACGCTCACTCGTCTGGCAGTATTTCACGCACAACTTCGTTTAGTAGTTTCTGTGTTGACATTGAAACATCCAAATCATTCTCATCAAATATGAGAACTACTGCTGCTGCATATTCAGAGGTGTGGGAAAGACTAAGTGATATTTTAAGTTTGGACGAATCTGGTAGGTGAATCTGAGGTGCTCCTATTTCATCACGAAGCACCTCAATCATCTGCATTCCGAGTGGCGTTTCTGCGTTCAAAGCTTTAACTACTGCTTCTTTACCAGCGAAAGTCACGGCAAGATGAGGTGCAGGATCACTATATCTGTAACAATAGTCTATTTCACGTTCGGAGAAGACCCGCGTAACGAATTGTGAACCTTTAGATAATCCTCTAAATCGCTTTATTTCGGTAAGGTCTGCACCAATACTGAATTTTGGATGAGATGGGATTTCATTCACCTGTTGTCGGGATATCACAGTGGAGCTCTTCTTATAATGCTAGTGAATCATCGCCAAGTTTGTTTAACATTGGACTTGACTAGGTAGAAAATGACTCCGACAATAATTATGAGCGAACCAATTCCACTGATGATAATCATAGTACTTTCCATTACATAGATTGGAGCATTAATACTATCGACCGTTTGAATTGATGTGGTACCATAGTTACCAAATTCATCAATCGCGACAACCAGATATTGCACAGACGTATTGTACCCAGGCCATGGAATTACTGCTTGCCAAAGAGTGTCTGAAAGGTAAGTCATGGATTTATTGAAGGGGGTCGTTGCCCATTCATCGAATGAATAGAATAGTAAAACTTCCTGAATCGCACTTTCATCCTCAATTGTGGCACTGACAGTAATGGAACCCCCAGCTTGAAGTGGACTATTCTGTGCAGTAATAACTGGTGCATTAGATTCATGAATATGAGAAAATCCAAATTCAATAACATTTGCTACATAGTTCATTCCATCGAGCGTAACATCATAGTATTCTTCTGTACACATCGGCATATAGTCAGCATAAGGTGAAGCACCTGAAACCACGAGAACACTGTCGCCATCTAAACCCATTCCAAATTCAATAGTACAACCAACAAATGCGCCTTCATCGCCATCATCGTGCGCAAAAGGAGGAAGAAAATCAGAGTCTAAAATTGCCGCAGACTGGTTATAATATAGAATCGGATAGACATTGGATATTGTTGTAGTTTCGAGAGGGACTGCATTTGCATTCTCTCCAGGAGAGGCACTATTACTACCATAAAGAAGTGTGGGTCCATGAAGTAGTATTTTGTTTACACCTTCTCCGATTTGAACCACCACAGGATTCGAACTAGTACCGGTTGCAACAACACGATATGAGGCTACGCAGTTTGATATTGGATCATATACAGAGGTTGGTTCCCCATAGACATGTGAACCGATTGTTTCAAGAATCGTTGTCATGTTATCATTGATGTAAGTATAACCACCATAGTCCGAGTCATACCCTATCCACATGAATTTTCCACCAAAATTATACCATACAGATATAGCAGCAATCTCATCTAAAGTAAACCCATTCTCAATACCATAGATGGAGCCTATGATTAAACCATCAGCAACTGAGAGTATACTAGTATTAAGTCCACCTTTCGCGAAGATCACGGTATGGCCAAGAGAGGTGAGCTGATCGGCAAGCTGAGCATCAAGATTGGCTACATAGGAGCTATATTGGCCATGAGAATAATCAAAGACAATAGTTTTCTGTTCAATATCAGGAGCTATCACGCATTCTGGAAGAATCCCAATTATCAAAAGTGAACCAATTAATATCAGGCTAAGACGGTACCGCAACAGCCCACCTCAATCTAACTTTTCTGCTTTTCTTAATATATTAATTGTACTATTTATGAGTACATAAAGTAATGCTCTTGGAGAGAATTTATCCTCCTCGTGATCTACCACGGATATATACCACAACTGCAACTATAACAATTGCTACAACAATTCCACCTATGATCAATACTAAACTCAAATCGAATGGAGGTGGTGGTGTTGAAGATGTTTCAGATGTTGTTGTAGTAGATGTCGAAGTCGTCGTAGTCGCTTCAATACCCATCACTGTGTATATTTCAGATATACCAAAATTCCCATACAAATCAAAGGCGTAGACAACATAAGTAATTGGAGTTTCAAATCCGGGCCAGGGGATTGTTCCGGTCCACAAATCTGGTCCAAACTGAGTCATATTGATCATACTCGGAGCAACCAATGTATCATTGTAAGAATACAATAGTACAACCATGGAAAGACTATTCTCATCCATAACTGTTGCATTCACAAAGAAGGCAGTATTTGCAATTAATGAGCTACTCTCAAGTGTAACTGACGGAGGATTGGTTTCATGTGCAGATTTGATACCTAAGTCGATTGTCTGCGAAACGAAGGTATTTCCTTGAAGTACCTTATCATAATACAAATCATCACACATCGGTCTGTAGTCACCATAAGGACTTGCACCTGAAACTACCAATACACTAGAGTTATCATCACAGAGACCAAATTCGATCGTTGCGGCAACAAATGCACCCGTATCATCGATGTCATGAGCTATTGGGGGGTCCGGTTCATTGTCAGTTATGACTGCAGACTCATTATAGTATAGTATCGGATAAACATTCTCAAGAGTAGTATCTTCCATTGCAATCGGATTCACACCTTCACCAGGACTATTTGAAGAACTACCGTAAAGAAGAGTTCCAGCATGCATTAGAATGGCTTCAACATTCATCCCCGTACCAGATACTAACGGATTGCTGCTTGTCCCTGTAGCGATAGTGCGATATGCTGCACCTGCATTTGAAATTGGATCCAGAATAGATGCGGACTCTGGATAAACATGTGAGCCAACACCTTCCAGTATTCGACTCATATTCCCGTTGATAAATGGTCCATCATAATCATTATCGCAGCCTATCCACATGAACTTACTACCATTATTGAACCATTCAGTTATTGCATCAATCTCAGATTGATCGAATGCATTAGTCGCAGGATAAACCGAACTTACAATCAGTGCTTTTGCATCTGAAAGGATTGATGAGTTCAACCCACCTCGTGCCCAAACGACTTGGTATCCCAAATTAATGAGAGTTGTTTCTAGAGCTAAATCAATATCACTAACTAAATCGTTCTTCTGACCATGAGAGTAATCAAACACAATAATGTTTGATTCTGGTTCATCAGCAAGTGCTAAACCTACAGACGTGGATAAGAATAAACCAAAGAGTAAGATTCCTAGAACTGAGATTCGCCTCATATTAACCACCACTAGGCAATAAAATTCAACAAGCCACTATAAAAACCTAGTCGAATCAGTAACTAGCCCATCTTTTCAGATGGCTCAAGAACTGCAGTGGACCATGAGTAACGTTCAAGAATTCTATTCAATAGACGCTTAACCTTGAACTGTTCAGATGTACCAGAATAAGCTAATAATAAAACCAATCCCCCGCGAGTTCGTTTAAATTTCTGATACATAGTCTTGGTCGTGTTAATAGTATCGCATACAACCATTACTTCAGCTTGTGGTATATCGAGGTCTCTCTCACCAACAGGTGACATCACTAAGACCCGCTTATCTGAGTCTTCTCGGAATTGTCTCAAGATATCCCCTTTGTCTTGTGTCTGTCCGGTTATTTCAAGAGTTGCAAGACCTGCTTTTTCCAAAAGAGACTTGATTTGTGATACCATTTCTAAATATGATGTGAGGACAAGTGTTTTCTCATGCCTTACTGCAATGTCTAACACCTTAACAGCCTTTGATGAAATGTCAGGTAACACTCGACGTAGTTCACTTACATTGAAGTAATGTTTGAGATAATCATTATAAAACATCTTCAGAAACTGTTTTGGGGGCATTGCGTATACATATTTTCGAATCATCAAGAGACCTGAGTACTGCCCTTTTAGCTCGTCATCAACAGGTAGTCGCTCTAAAAGCAAGTGAATTCTTCTTGTATCACCTTCTATAATGTCAAGATTGTCACTTTCTTTTAATTCTCTAACGATTTCACTTCGAACATTTCTGATGAGTTCATCTATTACTTTGGATATTGACTGTATCTTGGCATCAAAAACTGTTTCAATCGAGAGGAATGTAGGCTCAAGGTAATCGTCAACATCTGTATCGTACAAATCCTCCATCGATAGCACTTGGGAACCTGGGATGAATCTCTGAAGAGTCTTGATTTCTTTGCGAATCTCTAGTTGTTCATTAGAGAAGACTGCATGGTCATCCCGTAGTGTCCCACTCATTCCAATAAGCCACTTCCCTGACAGAAGTGTCAACAGGGTAGACCAAGGAAATACCAGAGCAGTTCTAACACTCGTCCTTTTAATTAGAGTGTCCACTTCGTTGATGAGTATAGCATCAATATGCTCAATTAATTCGGGATTTTTCTGCAAAACGCGTTCCAAAGTTTGTGAAGTCGCAACTATGACTCTTTTTTCTTGGAGCATGACTTTCCTGTAACCAGATGGAATGCGAGAGGATATCTCACCAAGATCATCATCGAGACCTCCATATTCCCCTTTCAAGTAATCGACAGTTTCTGCAAGTGATGATGATGAATGAACCACAATGATGAATCGAGCTTCAGGAAACTTCTCTGTAACCAGCTGATGAGTGATGAATCGTTTTCCAAGCCCACAATCCAATTCGATGAGAAGGTTGGTTCCTTTTAGTGATGCAACTTTATCCAGGATATACTCTTGGTATCCACGTGGAGTATATTTGGGATTTGCTTCAGTCATCTTATCAGCTCGTTAGGATTGCACTATAATAACACATCTAGAATGCCTTGAAAACCTTAGCTAAAGAGGGCCCTTTAACATGCATCTTAAACTCGTTGAACATGCCGAATGGTACGATGTGTACATCAAAATCACGGTCTCTTAACCTTTGAGCGGTCTCTTCGATTATCGAGTCGGCAAACTCAGAATCCGCCTTGCTGTCACCAAGATGCGCAAAAGAGTGGAGAATTATCGAATTGCAGCCCACCTTCTTGCTCATCCACTTTATGTTCTTTACCATCTTTCGTAACACAGCAATCTCGTCTGTTTCGTCCTTCTTCTCTGACTGAATCCAAACGAGAATGGATTCGCTGAATTTCCTAGACTTCGGACTCTTCTCTGAGTCATCGAGATGAGGTTGGAACCAGAATTCCTCAACATGGAACATCAGGAGCCGCAATTGATATCCTCCAATTCAATTCATCATCTCAGTTGTGCCTTTTAAGTCTGGACCAAGTCATAGAACGTTCGCTTTAGAAACAGATATAGAGGCTTGATGATGGCTAACGCCAGACATTGATTGAAAGCACGTGCAAGGAGTCCATTTTATGAACTATGACCTTATTATAGCGGGTACAGGCCCAGCCGGATTGATGACAGCAGAACGCGCTGCAGCAAAGGGATTGAAGACATTAGTTTTAGAAAAGAGAGCATCAGTTACAGATTCCCTTATGGGGGAACTTGTCACTGATAAAGCACTTAGATTCTTGCGAGTGCAACCTACTTCAGAATACGTTGGAAACAAATACACATCTATTGTTGGAGAGAGTCTCGATACTGGCGCAAGTATTTCTGTAGGAAAAGGACTTCTTGGAAATTCATACATTCTTGGCGAAGATAAATGTCAAGAGCTGATGCGTGATAGAGCACTTGCAGATGGTGCGGAGATCAGGTACAAATCCCGTGTTAAATCAGTAATAAAAGACGACGGTGTTGTTGTAGGTGTAAAGTACAATAATGATGAAGCTGTAAGAGCAGGACTTACTGTAGGAGCGGATGGCTCGTTCAGCAGGGTTTCAGAAACTTCAGGCTTCACACATCCTAAGTGGTTACTGAGTTATGGTATTCGTTGGAAGCTTGAAGGATGCAAAGATATTGATCCGGGAGTGGCGTATTTCTATGTAGGAAAAGATGTCGGCCTCGGTTATCTCTGGCTGTACCCGAGGAGTGAAACTGAAGTAAATCTAGGAATTGGCCGTGTACCATCCTCTAGAGAGATATGGGAAAAACTTCCACCGATGAAAGACGTTCTTGCAAAGTATAAGGAGATATTACCTGGTTTAAAAAATTCCAAGATTGCTTCAATAAATGGGGGTGTTGTTCCCTGTGCAGGATTGATTCCCAGGTTCAGTGACGCAGGAGTTGCATTATGTGGTAATTCTGCGGGGCAGGTCTCAAGTATTGTTGGCGGTGGTGTTACTACATGCTTCCATGCAGGAACTGTTCTAGCGAAACACGCCGCACGAGCAGCTGATGAGAATGACTACTCGAAGAAAAGTATCCAGATGTACGAAAAGGACTACAGAAAGAGCAAACTTGCTCACAACATTGTGAATACGGGGAAAGGATTCTGGAGCATCTCCAAGTATGCAATGTTCAATGATCCAATGGAAGCTGCGGAGATTGTGCTGGACCAATTAGATGCTAGAACATTGAATGCTCTTATTCAAGGTGAAGCAGGGGTGTCTGACATCATGACACTGCTAACTGACTTTTTACCAATGGTTCTGAGAATCGGTAAGGGCTATCTGAAGAGTCTCGCAGTGAGTGGACTGTAGAAGTGAGTATGTGTATGAAGCAAGGAATAGGGTCCGCCCCCACCCTATTCCTGCTTCGTGCATCTATATTCGATGCATATGCCCGGCTGTCTTCGTAGAAACGTTCAGAACGTTATCACGAATAAGCCCCTCAGGATAGAAGGGCAAGTATACAGTTGACACAAAGCATATAAAAATATGTCATATCGTGAAGTGATATAAAGTTAGTATGTTGGAAGTGAGTTATCAAGTTTGGTTATCTCAATTCCGCATTCATACATTTCAAGTAAACTTGTGTAAGGCGATGAATTTATCTATCTTGAAAGTACTGCGAACTTGGAGCTATTGAGGGTGATAGTAAAATGACCGATGACCAAGATGCGGCTGTTAGCCTAGCTAGTATAGGTTTACCTTACGACTCTAGAGCATTGAATGTTCTCGGAGTGATTCTCAGACTAGCTGAAGAAACCTCACAACCGGCAACGTCGACACAGATTCATGAAGCCATAATTACAGAACAAACAGATACCGAGATTACAAAGACATGGGTTCATCGGGTTATCAAGAGCCTTCTCGAAACGCATCTTATTCGCAGTGATTCAGAAAAAGCATATAGGAAGAGGTACATGACAGATATCGGTACCATTGTGGTGGGACTTGAACATTTGAAATCTCAAGCCATCATTAAAGCAAGTGAAGAGCAAAAGGATATAGCTGAAAGAATAAGGAAAATCGAAAGCATTGACACAGAACTTATTGGAGAAAAGATGATAGAAAGTATTACTGGAGTCAAGCAAAGACTGAATTCTAGATTCATCAGAGGATTGGATGAATTTCATCGAGTCACCAATTATTCAATTTACCAGATTGCGAAAAAGGGAGATGTAATCAGAAATTGTATGCTTTGGGTGGAGCCATTTCTGACTGAAGATCTACCTCAAAGAATTCAGAGACTAATGGAAGCCGCTGAAAAAGGTGTAGAAGTGAGATATTTTGTCACAGAGGAATTCACATCAGCGGAACCGTCGATTCTCCAGACGCTGAGCCCAGAAGCGATTCGTCACTTCGTAGCTACATTTCTCGATCTGGCAAAATCAGGTAAGAAAATAGAGTTCCGGCTATACAGGGGACCAAAAAACACATACCAATTTGCGAGCCTGAATCAAGACCGTATTGCTTTCTTCCTGACATATGACCCCTTAACTGCAGTTTATTTCACTCAAGACTTCAATCCGGATCTCATACGTAATTGTGTATCTACATTCGATGAATATTGGGAAGATGCCCCATTGTTCTTTGAATGGATAGCTAGTCATTCCAAAGATGAGAGAGGAGGAGATTTTGCTAGGATAATTGCATCGGTGATGGAAAAATGAATCATCTTGAATTGGAGTGAGTGATATTGACCCAAGTAGGAAAAGCAGAGAGTATTTTCGACAAACTAGGGATTGATATTTCGGATAAACGAATGAGAGTACTGGCTTCCATTCTTGTTCTTGAAGAAGAAGTTGGGACTATGTTTAGCTTTGAAGAAATTTACAAGAAACTTAGAGAGATTGAAGGTAAGCACCCTGGAAAAAAACCCCTGATATACAGATATCTAACAACCTTGGAAGAGAGCGGTTTTATCGAAATAAACAGATATGGATACCGCCATGAGTATCGAAGTGATTTTCACAGAATCCAAAGAGCATTTGAGAATATCAAAAAAACAAGAATCAGAGATTTGGAAGAAAAAAGAAACGGATTGAGAGATCTAAAAGATTTCCTTTTAAAGATTGATTTGAACGATTTGTCCTCAACTTTGATCCAGGATTTGACAGGCTCAAAACCTCAGATGAAACCTAGATATGCATTGGGGCCGGAGAATGTTTATTGGTTAATAGATAGAGAGATTTATGCTAAAGCCGGAAGTGGAGATATAATCCGTTTTGTACTTGATTGGGTCAATCCCGAAATGGAAGCCAAGTTAAATCGTCAGGAATGGGGAGATCAGCTTCTTAGTAAGAACATAGAAATCAAAACACTATTGCAAAAGGAATCCCTGATGGATGATAGCGTATATGCACGTCGAGCAACACCTTATAGAGAATGGAAGAAGAAGGGATGGAAAATTGGTGTACGAATAAGACTTGATTCAAGCAAATCGTATCAGTTTGCATCCTTGAATGAGGACGGTATAGTGCTTATCGTCGCAGAGAATCCGCTAACAGCTACATGGATTCCAAGAGAAACAAATCCCTCCCTCGTACAGGATGCAATAGAGAGATTTGATCTGGATTTTGAGAATTCTTTCGACCCCGAAAGCATATTTTCTGATAGGGGGTAAGATGGTGCTGCTTGATAATCTACCAAGAAATCAGCTCGATGCATTAGAAATTGTTCTTTCATCGAGTGACATGCAAATTCTAAAAGCCCTCTTCAATGCACAGTCTTCTATTCATAAATATCTAACCTGTGATGAATTGAATGCATACATATCGGATAAGGACGAAAAAGAAGTTACAAAAACTTGGATTTACCAATGCTTGAATAGTCTTGAGAATCGAGGTTTCATCCATGTTGACATTTTAGCAAACCCAAGAAAATACATGGCTTCAGCTGAAACTGTAAGTGTAGGACTTGATAAAGCTTTAAGAAAAAGAATGCGAGAAATAGATTACGAACTGGAAACCCTTGAGCAGAGTATCACAGAGCTGAAATCTTTAGATAGTACACTCGTAACATCCCGTTTCAAAAACATATTAACTGGACGGAGTGAGATAAAGGAGTATACAATTATTGTAACCTCAGACGATTTCCGAAAAGCTATTACCACACAACTTCTTGCGAATACCAAGAAAGGTGATGTGCTTCATATTATTGATAGACCTGCACTTCTGAGAGATAGCATTGGTCAGAGTGGAATTGCTGAAAAAATGATAGTTGAGTTTGTGAATAAAGGAGGGATATTGAAAACCTTACTCCTTGTCAAAGATATACAATCTGAACTCGAAATGTTGTTGAATTTTTTGGGGAATATTAGAGATTCGTTTTTGGAGGGTCTGGCATCAAATAGAATGGAAATCAAGATATTGAATCACAGAGCCAACACGTACCGATTTCTATCCTTGAATAACGAGAAGATGATTTTGATCCTCACAGACTCGATTTGTCCAGATAAAGCGATTCTATTTGATAGAGAGGACAATTCCATTTTATTCGATGATGCGTTAAAGAATTTTAATGAGCTGTTTGAGAAGGGCAAGAATATCTCAGAAATGATGATGAAAATGGACCAGGAGCCCTCATTGCCTTAGTTATTGGTCGATTATCCAATCCTTAACTTTGGATAAACTTAGAAAGATATCACTACATACTGCTTCAAAGTCTTCATAAGAGCCATATTCCCCTCCAGCGGCATACGGATGGCCCCCTCCATTGAACTGTTTTGCCACAATGTTACAGAGAACCGTATCCTTACCTCTCCTTAGACCTAACATTCCACCCTGACTCAGAGTTATAACCAAATCAGCAACCGGTAATATGGTATCATCGTCTAGCCTCAAATTTGATTCATCCGATAGAAATGTCCCTAAGTCAGTTGTTGTCACGCCATGTGGAAGTTCAACAATGCGAACTAAGCGATCGTGGATGATTTCGTCACAATGTCCGCTCAAAGCTTTCCTCATTTTCTTCGATTTTTCTTTCCGATAATACTTGACTCTCTGATCTAGCAAACTATCTTTGAACCGTTTCGTTTCAGTATCCCAAAGACCAGACATTCCATCATCAGCGAGTTTGAATAGAAGGGGTTTGAGAATCTCAGTGAGGTCCTCTTTTCTATCCATGGCATTGAATCGAAGAACAGAAAGAGCATCTGTCAAGGCACTTGCGGAATCAATTTCTCTGAGATTAAAATCAGTATCGTGAGCGATTGATGCAAGTTCAGAAGATATTTCATCATTCGCCATGAGAACCTTATGTGATATTTCAGCTGCACAATGATCGTGATTCACCTTAAGGATAGGTTTGTTTCCTAGTGATTGAATTGCTGCTACTGCTTTCTTGGACCATTGATGATGATCTAGCCATACAATACGACATCCCTGAGAGATCGCTCGTTCCAAGGAGCTGATAATGAAATCAAGAACTAAATCATCCATTCCCAAATCTGTGATTATTATGAGCGTGTTTCGTCTCAAAGCAACTGCAGCGAATACATCTTGAAAATTCCCATAATCTGTCAGAATAACATCAAATTCGAGGCTTCGTGAGAGAGCGTAACGTCTTACAATAGCTGATGAAGCCAGGCCATCAACGTCTTTGTCATGGGAGATTGAAAGAAGAGAATCCATCTTCCGTTTCAATGTTTTCTCAGTACTCATTGTAGAAATTTCATGAAACAGCCCCTTTTTTTGTCTTGTCCTTAAGTACTATGTTTCGAAAGTGTTTTCTGGAAGGACATACGGCAATGACTTAGCATGAATCCTCAGAGTAAAAGAGAAGAAAATGCTAAACTTCTCAGCGGAAATGAAGCTATCGCTTATGGAGCAATGGAAGCTGGAGTAGCGTTTTGTACATCATACCCAGGAACACCTTCAACTGAAATCATGGAAACTCTAATGGTAAATGCGGAAGCTTTTGCTCTTTACACAGAGTGGAGCACGAATGAAAAAGTAGCCCTCGAAGCATCAGCAGGTGCAAGTTGGATGGGTATACCAAGTATCTGTTCTATGAAATCACTTGGGCTTAATGTTGCTGCAGATTTTCTATTAAATCTCAACCTATCTGGTTCCGGACCTGGTGGACTTGTAATAGTCGTATGTGATGATCCAAGGGGTCATAGTTCAAGCAATGAACAAGATTCGAGATTCTATGCAAAAGCAGCCAAACTACCCCTAATCGAACCCACTGATTGTCAAGAAGCAAAAGATGTCATGCCATTTGCATTCGAATTATCACGAAGACATCAGATTCCAATAATTGTCAGAAGCACTACGAGATTGAGTCATTCAAGAGGATTAGTACGTTTAGGGGATATCGAGAAACATAAAATCCAAGCAAATCCATCAATTCCGGATAATCTGTTCAACGTACCCAATCCGCACATCAAACACAAGGATTTAGATGAGAAACTCGGTGATGTTCTTCGTGAGTTTGAGAACTCAGAATTCAACTCATGCTCGGAGGAGGATGGTAGTAATTTAATCATCATTGCATCAGGTATTGGGTACAGGTATGCCATGGAAGCAATTGAGATACTTGGTATTAACTCAACGAGAGTCGTTAAAATTGTAACAACATATCCGTTACCTGAGAAGATAATACAAGATTGGTGGAATGGTAATAAGAAAATACTCTTCATAGAAGAGATTGACCCATTCGTAGAAGAACAGGTTCTCGCGATCTTCGCTGAATTTGAGTGGTTAAATTCTGTAAAGGAGCCAGTTGAATTCTATGGGAAGAGAAATGGTTTCGTGCCTTTCTATGGGGAATTGAATACGGATATAGTCGTCGACTCCATAGCTAAGGTCTTAGATATCCAAATGCCATTCAGAGATGATGTTGGGAATGCACGGAAAGAAGCTAAAGACCTTTTGATTGAAAGACCACTTACGTTCTGTGCTGGTTGTACACATCGAAATGTCTACTATGCAATCAAGAGAGTAAAACACAGATTGAAAGACAAAATCATAGTTGCCGGAGATATCGGATGTTATTCATTGGGAGTGTTTTATGATCAAACGATGGATACGATGCAAGCAATGGGATCAGGTATTGGAGTCGCAACAGGGTTGGGTCAACTTCAACGATTTGATCAAGATAACAAGATTCTCGCTGTGGCAGGTGATTCAACATTCTATCATTCCTGCATCCCGGGTCTTATCAATGCGAGACATAAGAATGCAGACCTCACCTTCTTGATACTTGATAACTCGACTACAGCCATGACGGGTTTTCAAGAGCATCCAGGTTCAGCCACACAAAGTAAGAATTCCAAAATAGTAAGTATTGCTAAGATCGTGAAGGCAATCGAGCCGGATTTGTTTGAAGAGGTTAACAGTGAGGAAATAGATTCCTTAATTGACTCAATTCATAGGGCAGTAGATCAACCAGGGTTAAAGGTTTTACATCTGAAAGGAATTTGCAGACTCGAAGCTGCTAGAAGTGAATCTATCATTAGGAAGGTAGAAATTGATACTGGTAATTGTAAAGGGTCAACATGCAAGATATGTGTGAGTGACTTTGGATGTACAGGATTACGATGGATAAATGAAGATGACAGGCCTGAAATCGTTGATCATATCTGCATCCATTGTGGAGCATGTATCTCAGTTTGTCCAAATAATGCAATAAGACGAGAGGAGGGTATTCGTTGAGTGAATACAACATTCTTATTGCAGGTGTAGGAGGTCAAGGAAACCTCCTTCTCGGGAGAGTCTTAGCAGATGCTGCTGCAGATGATGGATATCGCCCTGTTATCGGTGAAACCTTTGGTGCAAGCAGAAGAGGAGGAACAGTCTATACTCATCTACGAATTGCGAAAAGCGATTTAGGACCTCTGATACCTAGAGGGCGTCTGGATTTGCTAGTAGGGCTTGAACCTTTGGAAGCATTGAGAGCGAGTGTGAAATTCGCAGGACTAAATACAACTGCAATTGTTGCAATTGAACCGGTTCAGAGCACAATCAGTCAATCAGGGGAAGTCGACTACCCAGATGTGAAGACCATCATTGATCACCTGAGGAAATTGTGCGGGAGAGTGGAACCTATTAACACCAAGGAAATTCTACAAACAATTGGAACCTATAGGGTGTTAAACACTCTCATTCTTGGCATAATTTCTGAGATGGAAATTACGCCGCTAAGAAGGGAAACAATTCAGTCATCCCTGGATAAAACCATTGGATTTCGAGGATTGAACAAAGAAGCATTTCTCGCTGGTGTTGAAGTAGTTGTAAAATCCAATAAAATTTGATGTTTTTACATCCATGTTTCAAGTGTATCCTGAACGATGAAGAACTGTTTCCAGAGCCCAACAAGGGTATCTAGTGTTGATTCTGTACGCGTATCACCTAAAACAGGAGCCAATAATCGACTCACTCTTGATGGAACTGGGGAATTCAATGATGTATCGATGTGACTAACAGTCAGGTAGTTACCGTAATCAAAGACCGCTCTGGCTGCTAGGAATTCAGATCGTTCCGAATACGAAAAGCCTCGAGCTTTCAAAAGTCCCTCAAGACCCCCGAATCTTCTCAGGAGAACTACTCCTTTTCGGGGACCAATACCTGGCACGCCTTTTTTATGAAAATCACATCCGCATACTATTGCCAAATCTCGAAGCTCCTCGAGCTCTAAATCAATGACTTCCTGAATTCCTTGAAGAGTGACTTGCTCCATCTGGTTCTTTGACAATTGCAAACTGCGGATGACATGGGGACTTCCAAAGAGTATCGCATCCATGTCATTGGACGCCACAGAACCAACAAGCCCCTCACGGCACATAACAGCACACATCAACTCTGCTTCAGAGGATGCTGATACTACAGGAACACCAATTGAAGAGCATATATCCTTGAGATGTTGTGCCGCAAAGTAGGTTCTCAATGCAGGACTATTATTCAGAGGTTCAGCAATCTCTTGATTAAATGGATCACCTTCTTTTTTGTACCAACGATAGAGACTGTTAGCGATATGAATCAGTTCTGGGTCTGCATCCCGCTTCAATGTTTCAGGCGGACCATCGAATACAAAGATAGGAATGATATGTTTCTTCAGAGACGTACGTATAAGACTTAACCCAATGGATACATGAGTCAGAGGTATACGTTCTCTAACACGTGTAACTCTGTTGATTGTTGACATTCTACGAATCATATAGTTGAACGCATCTATAGCAATTTTATTCATTGTCAATTCTGAAATATCAACCCAACGCCAAGGAATGAAGTCCCAACCCTTCACTCCCAATACTAGAACCTCCGTAATGGTCGGATGCCAAACTCACCCATTCTTACCATGAGACTCTCAGGTTTTTTCAAAGTTGGTGATCTTTCAATCTTAATCTGGAAAGTGTAACCGTGATTTTCAAAAGCGGTTATTCGAATCATGGAATCAATTGAGTGCTCCAGAACATTTCCCCCTACAGGTCGTGATGCACCAGTTATAGGATCTCGGGATGAATGGTCAGTGATTACAAGATGACTTGGAGAATCAATCATTGTTTCTCTTAGAGTTTCAAGCATGGAAAACAGGCGACGTTGCCTTTTCTTACTACTAGGAGGCAAATTGAGATTGAGAGCACCTGTAAGACTATCAAGCACAATTATCGAGTAATTTGTAGCAACAGATGCAATAATTTCCTCAATATCATCCAAACCCATGACATTTGCTACCATCAATTTCTGTAATGCATCTTCATTAGCATCACCCATAAGGCGTCTTGCAAGTGTTGGTTTGAAGTTGGTTCCTGAATCAAGATACACAGTCAGTTTACCGGAACGAATACATCCAACTGCAATCTCATGAGAGAGAATTGTCATTGGTGATCTCATTGGACCGTGAATAAGTGATATTTGTCCCGGGATGAGAACTGAACTAAACAAATCGTTTAGCTGCGGCGGGTAGAGTATTATTTCTGATTGCAAGTCAATTGAAAATTCATCAAGTGTCGTCATTTTGCTCTTCAACTCGTTTTATTGGTAATTTCCGCTCTAGGATGAGGCTTCGTAGTTCATTCGAATGCAAACTTGCGGAGGTCAACCCTGTTGCAAGTTCCTTTGGGACAAGTGCAGAAATCCCAGGTTTTGATGGAAAAATGGTTGTTCCAGGAGCCCATGAATCAATCAACAGACTGACTGAATTTGGATCTGTCATATATTCATAATCAGTGAAAGTTATGCCAAAACGGGCATCTATGAAAGGTAATGCAAGAATTGCTTTCGTAAGTGTATGTGAGCATACTTTCGGACAATGCGTTTCAGGTAATTCAAGAATGTTCACAACATCTTCGATTGGAACCAGACTTGTATCAACGACAAGAGCGTCCATATCATTAAGATGAGTTAGAGAAACAGACCACTCAACTCGTTGCTGAAATATCTCAATGATGCTATTATGGGCCCCCAAGGGAATGTGTAGTGCCTTTAGTTTGCTCGCAAGTTGGTCTACATACACCCATAACTCATCATCACTGATAGAATCAATGCCTCTTGCGGCCATGGAAGTATCTAATGATAACTTGTGATTGAACCCCTCATTTAAGCGGACCACAATTTGGTTAGGGTTCCGTACAACTGCACACAAGATAGTTACAGACGCTGTACCGACAATCGAAAAAAGCAATCCATTTTCTAAGCCTATGATGAAAACTGTTACACTCAAAAAAATAGTTGCAGTCCAACCAAGAACATTGGTAATCATTTTCACAGGTTCATTGAACATTGATGATCCTGCAATTCGAAGTACACCGAGAGTGACTAGAAAGACTAGTATCAATGGTATATTATTTCCTAGTCTATAAGCAATTACAATAGAGTTTACAGAAGTGATTAGCTGTGTCCCCAATGTGAGTGTAATTGCCCCAATTACTGCATACTTGGCTATACGAAAGATTGTTCCTCCGAACATTTCGAAACCCCCTTGATTGATTCGCTGATAGCGAGGCGAGTGACTTTCGGTAGTCCGTCGCTTTTCAGAACCTGAATCGCTATCTGTGTATTATTTATTGTATCATTAATTTCAGTGCGATAGCTTCCATGTGGACGAAGAAGTTGAAGGTCGATGTCAACCCATTTTCTAAGAGCATCATGGAAAACCGGTTTGGGCCCTTCAGAATCAAGAGTTCGACATTCACTAGTGCACAGAATTGATATTTTTCTTGAGGTGACAAGTCCAGCTAAATATGGAAGGACATCTTCAACCATCTCTCGTCCCCAGAGCAGAGGGTCACGTCGAGCCATATCAAGGACTCGAGTAATTGTGTCAATTATTACAAGAGATGTCGTATCATCTATCTCGCTCTTGAGGTTAGTTATGGCATCATACGTTTCTGAACTTCCCTTTGTGAGAATTATCACGATGTTTGAAGAATTACCATTATATAGTGCAACTAAATCCCTTAAGCGCTGAATGAAGTTTACTTTGAAATCAGTGCATATCCAGATTACATGCGAGTTTCTACTTTTTATTGCAGCTGCTTGCATGGCTAACAAAGTTTTTCCTGAACCTGAAGCACCCCATAGATGAATAAATCCTTGAACACCTAAATATTTCAATAAATCTGATTCTTGAGATAGAGAAGAATCAGAGTTTCGCATCAGAATCTATTCCTCCTCTGATTTCTCAACCTTGTCTTTAATCTCTTGCAGATGGATCTCGGTTTTCATCTTTATAACATCATCAGCAATCAAATCAGTTTGAATAGTTTCTCTTGCTTTACGATGGCGTCGCGGAATAGTTTCTGGTTCCCTAGGAGTTGATTCTGAAGTCGTGTCTTCTGAAGTTCTGACGACATCTTGTGTTGAGTCTGCTATAATTGAAATTTCTTCTAATCCATCTTCTTCATTTGAATCAGTCAAATCCTGAAGAACAGAATCATATTCTCCCTTGATTTCCTCGTCGGACTCGGGGTCAGGTTCTTCTACCGTTGGGGAATATTCCGCTTCAGGAATTGACTCGGCTAAAGCATCAGTGAGCTCTTCACTAACATGGTGCATACTCCAATTATTGAGCACATCATCAACTGTGTCCTTGACTTGGGGGCTTAGAACCCCCGAGTTAAAGAGGACTAGGCTTAAACTAGTCAGATGTGTCACTACCTCATCTCCAGAAAGTGCCGCTTCAGTGTGTCCAGTCAGGGCAGAGTATGCTAGAGCAAGAGATTCTTCCTCACCATCCTCGAAATTCACTTCTAGGAACTGGAACAACCCTAGAAATTTGGACAACCCCTTATCAGCTGTGAAAGGAGTATCTTTAGGTGGATGTAGTCCAGGGGAGAGACGAACACATTCATCTAAAACAATAGAAGCATAATGTACTGATTCGTTTACATCTCCGTTAGAGATAGACTCTACCGAAGCCCCAAAAAGTGTTGGAATAACGAAATTCAATTCATTGATAACATTTAGTTGCTCCTTGTTTTGATGTACGGTTTCCTCAATCCGTTTCAAATCACCGATACCAGACAACTGCATAGATTCAGCTTCTCTTGATTCTTTGAAAATCTCAATTTGTCTCTTGGATATATACGAAAAATATGCTGTAAGTATAACTGATGCGAGAAGTGTAATTCCAGCAATTGGAATTAGCCATGATTGTTCCAAGATTGCAAATAATATGGAAATAGTAGCGAGTAAAGTTAGAGAGATTCCTAGTAGTGAATAAAAGCTCATCAGCGTGGCTTTCTGAAGTGAGTCCCATTTCTCTGTATCAATCCCTTGTTTTAATTCAGGAAGTCTAGAACGAGCATCACTTGAACGAGCAATTGCGAATTCATTTATTGAGAGAATACGGTTCCCCTCGGTAATCCAAGAAAGGTCGTATGATGGACGGACATCATTTGTAACAACATATACTGTACGGGTTTCATGAATCAAAGAGGTCTTGTTCTTTTTTAGAGCTGCTTTGCTGGGAGCTAACAGGCGTAATGGAATTTTACCCCATACGGTCCGAATTGATTTCTCAACGAGTTGATCGTTTAATGATAGCTCATTCATGATTGACTCCAAAGGTCGATTAATGACATCCAGGACATGGGATTTCATACCTGCAGGACTTTTCCCAAATTTGGCACTTCTAAGATCTAGTACATGTACAACCTCAACATGAACTCCTCTTGTATCAGGAATTCCAGAGAATCTTATACCTATGCTAATTCCATTCTCCTTTTTTAATGTGTGATGACCACTTCGGTCTAGGATTCGTATGATATCATAGTCCTTGGCAGTTGTTGTGTCTGTATCTTCTATTTCAGTATGAGTTGTTTTTTCCTCACTCGCAACCATTTTCTTTCACTCCGGGATTCAGTTTATTCAATCGTTCTTCAATATCAAGCAGAAGTCGGTTTGCCATTTCAGATGGTTCCTCAAGACCTCCTACATCAGAAACTGCAGCGATGCAATACAAAAGCCAGCGACTCTGCTCTAAAAGAGCAACAACATCGCCCAGATGACGGCCAATGCTCTTGCATATATCTTCAAGAGATATATCGGTAGTAGCAGCAGTGAGAAGTGTATTCTCAAATTGCTCATCAACAATATATGGACTCTCAAGTGATATGAGATGTTTCAAGAGGGTCAGCAATTCAGAAGTCGTGTTAGTGACCGATAGAAGTGGTAGCATCTCTCGAACTGTACTTACCCGTAGATATAATCGGTTCACGACTCTACCCAAATGTGTAGGTTTCATTTTACTGTCATCCGCACCTTCCACTAGAGAGAGACGAATTAGAGTCATCAGCGGACTCACATCATTCAATGCAAGAGGAATGACATAGTTCGTAAAATTGGGGACTTGTTGTATGGAATGTAGTCCTAAGGCTACTAAATGAGTACACAATAGTCGATCATGGGAAAATGGTTCACCACAAGAGCACATAGGTCCTTCAATGATACCATTAGTATCGGTTCGTGCAGAGAAGCGACATGTGTGATGTCCACCTCCTATCGATGTAACAATGCCACCAACAACTGTGTCAGAGGTTTCACGAAGCTTGACTGAACCTAGAACGCCTTCACGTGCCGCTCTGACTGTTGCTCCTAACGCATATCTTTCAATCGAGCTTTCTGCAGTAACATCACCTAGATTTATCATTCTCATGGGTGAACGTGTATCACGAACCCCCATATGCATTAGAAACGATTCTCCTATCAAGCCTTGTTCAATATCAGTTATACTTCCCTGCTCACAGTAATCTAAAAACACCAGGAGTTGTTCAGCAAGAGCAGTTGAATCATGAAGAACGCTAATGACAGGCTCATATCGTGGATGCAGTATCTCAGTGTTGGATTCAGGATCTTTGGTAGAAACGAAGTAGGTCTTTTTGACATATTCAGCTTCAGCGTAGCTATCAGTAAGAATTATTCCATACCCTTTCTTGTCTTTTCCAGGACGCCCTGCTCTTCCCAACATTTGATGGACATGATTAGCTGAGAGATACTTCTGATAATCACCAGGAGATCTTGTAGTCGAAATCACAACCGTGCGTGCTGGAAGATCCATACCAGCAGCAAGCGTTGTTGTGGCGCAGATGACTCTTACAAGACCGGTTCGGAATAATCGCTCGATCAATCGACGGGAAGATGAATTCAATCCTGCATGATGAAAGGCAACCCCATCATGAAGGAGTGAGCGCAATTCGGAAGGTATATTGACATTCCAATTTTCAATGGAATCCAAATGCGAATCAAGATCTGTACGCTCCTTTATTGTTAGCTGTTTACTAACATGATATGAGAGTTCTACAGCTCCGATTTCTGCCTCTCGACGGGTTCGCATAAATACTACAGCCTGCCCATTTGCTTGAACCGTAGTCATCACAAAATCGCGAATCGCCTTCTTTTTGTCTTTGGATGGAAATATCTTAGATACTAATGGAACAGGCCTCTCGTTTGAGTGAATTAGTTCACAATCTAGCCACTCTGCAAGATGAGCAGGTTCACCTATGGTAGCAGACAGTGCTACTATTTGTAAGTCATCTACTAGACGTCTCAACCGAATGATTGTACCTTCTAGCCTTGGTCCTCGTTCAGGTTGTGATAGAGTCTGAATTTCATCAATTACTACTGTACCAATTTCAGAAAGCCAAGGAGTTCTATGTCGAAGAAGAGAGTCAGTACGTTCATAGGTTGTCACAATTATGTCATGGTCACCTAGTTCATCACCCACAGTATGAAAATCGCCAGTGCTGATACCAATTGAAAATCCATGAGGTGTGTATCGTTCCTTGAAGGTTTCAGCAACTTGTACTGCAAGAGCGCGCAACGGAACCAAATAGAGCCCACGACGCCCATACATGACGGAACGAAGAAGTGCCATTTCTCCAACCATTGTTTTTCCAGAACCTGTGGGACTACATACCATGATACTTCGGCCATTCAATAGACCCTTGTCCACAGATTCGATTTGAATTCCTCGAGGGCGAATACCCACTTGACCCAACAATCTGCCAACCTGAGTGGGTATTTCCTCAGTTGTGATCAACCTTCACCCTCCAGGTCAGATAATTGTCGAAGAGCCATATCCCCCTTCATAGTAACACGATAATTGGTGTATGATACACCACTATGTGTTTCATGTCCACGTAGTATCATACTTGAACTTTCAAGCCGAGCAATGATACCTTCGTAATCGACATCCTTCATATCGCCTGCAGACATAAACTTGCGAATCGCTTCTTCAGTTAGAGGCTCATACTTCTTTAGTAGCCTAAGAACCTTCAGCGTGGCATCTCTATCACGTCCTGCAACTCTATCCAATAATGAACCACTGGAGGTTGGAGAGTCAAGAATGGTTCCTGTAGATTTTATTCGTGATATTCGAAATTCCATGTCTTTAGACGAAGGTGACTCTGGCAGGATAATATTGTCCAACTTCAAGGGGAGACAGACTTCAGTATCATCACGTGCAAGAAGCGCCATACCTGGTTCAAGAACTCGAAGATACGAACTCTCTCTGGGGGATACTCTCTGTTTTGAGTGCATCCCGGTGGAAATGACTGTTAATCCAAGGATATCAGACACTACTGCAATGTCATACTTGTTTCGCAATCTAAGTGCAATGCATGAAGAGAGGACATCCGTTATACCAGTGGGTAATACTTGAGGCGCATTTGTGCTAATTACTAGTGGAACTCGATTGCTTAGGTTCTGTGCAACACGGATTGCCCAAGGCAATCTCTTTTTGTATTTGGTAGTATTTACGATGAAATTAGAAGGTTCATCCAAAATCACAACTAAATCGTTATCAAGTTGTGACCATGCAATCTTTGTACTTAACAAATCCCAGGCAAACATATCCAATTGAAGTGAGCCTGTTGAAATTACTAATACTGAAAGAGGTTGTTCTGTAAGTCGCTGAACTGATATTGTCTGGTGTCCATAGAATGACTTTGCACCTGTACCTTGGTGAAGGACTCGAATTGCATCCATTGCTGCTCTTGATGAATCAGACACACTAGTTTCTGACTTAGTTGCATCATCACTTATTGGATCAACTGTTGAGAGCGTGATGTCAGCAACTGTTGCATTTCCTAATGCAACTGCTCTACTAAGCGCAAGCTCAAAATCTGCAGCAGAACTAAGCTCAGTTTCTGTCAGCACCTCCAGTGCTGTCTTTACTGATGACACAAACTCATTTCTCGGAACGCTTTCAGCATCAAGTGGATTGAGTACAAAATCTCGTCCAAGAACAAGTCCTAATCCATCTTGATGAAATCCAGTTAGGTTGAGGGATTCTTCATTTGATGTGACAAGTAGTACGCGTTTATCATCATTGATCAACGCTGAAATCAATTGAGCAATTATACTCTGTCGCTCAACCCAAGATCCCCCGCAAAGAAGCAGACCAGTATCCAAATCATTCTTGGAGAGACCAATCGAAGGTCCTGTTAGAAGTGTATCTGGATTAATTGATACACCAAGCCGATAGTCGCCAGGTCTGCTTCTAATTGGTGAAATGAACTGTCCAGGAACAGAACTTCCCACTTCAGAAGCCAATTCGCTGCTTAGTTGAACTAACCAATCCTTTAGCTCTCTCCCTGTAGTATAGAAACCAAAATAGTTGGAAATTGGCATCCCGTTCTGAATCTTCTTCTCCAAATCATCTGGTGAAACTAGCTTTGATTTGAGGCCGGGGATAGTACCACGAACAGCGTTTTCAAGTGAACGCACTTTGGAAGAATCGTCTAAAATCCCGACAATTGATACATGTGTTTTCCACAGACCCCCTCGAGCTGACACATAAGCATCCATTTCACCACTGGATTTTAACTCCAAGAAGGTTTCAAAATAGTCAGGGAAATGATCGTTATCAACAATCTCTTCAATTCTGGCTGGACCAAGTGTTACAGAAATGATAATTCCAATTGAAGTATCAATGGAGCGAATCAATTTTCCTAAATTT
Organism: uncultured archaeon; assembly: GCA_964458565.1. Taxonomy (GTDB): domain Archaea; phylum Asgardarchaeota; class Thorarchaeia; order Thorarchaeales; family Thorarchaeaceae; genus CAYWJO01. The sequence continues at coordinate 44,145 of CAYWJO010000010.1, forward strand.
CCTGACAACCGAGCTGGTGCTTTGTCAATTTCTAGCAGTGTGAAATAACGGTCACCACCAGTCCCTCGAATACGAACTGACTTTTCGGAGGTGCTAAGAGTTAAATCCAATGAATCAAGCTCTGTCCATTCCGAGTCGGAAACAGATTTTGATTCATTTGCTGTTGTCAGATATGGAAGAATCATTGCAAATGCTGCAACACTCATAGATGCAACGATTACTATCCAAGGATAGAAACAAGTGAGAATTACAACCGCAGCTGCAGTTAGTACATAGGGAATCCAATGAGGTCTAATCTCTCGATCTGTCCATCTTACCTCATTATCACGTGTAACAGATAAGGATGATTGACTGACTTCCTCAAGGGGGTCTCGCTCTGGTTTACTCCCCATGATATGACCTCTAGTCAAGGTATCGACCCCCCTGTACTGATTTTAAAGCTGAGAGAATTCGTTCAATAGGTTCAACATACTGTGAGTCGTGTCCTTCAATTACTATCTGCCTTCCAATCATTCGGAGCATTGGCATATTGGGATAAGTCGTTTCACCGTAATACACATCTTTTGTTCTTGACGATAACTGAATCCAATTATAACCATGACCAGAGGAAAGTGCATTACGCACTATTCGTGGTTGTACTTCAAGAGGAATGTTGAGATAATGTTCAATGCTATTCAATGATAGCAACACCTCCTGAAGTAATACTACGAGCCTGTGGGAGTGTAGCAGGTAAGACTGCCACATGTGGATAAGCTGATCGCATTGCACTCTCCAGTACCTCCACATCATAGAGTAATTTCTCACTCAGTTTTGTGGCTTTGGAGATTCCATTGAGTAATCTAAGACCTCTCCTATGCACTGAAAATCCAACTTGTGTTTGACCAGCTCTTAATGGGCGTGAAACAAAGAACCTGACAAAAGACCCATCATTGGACTCATAGTGAAGAGACATGGCTTCAAGAACACGTTCAGCAGAATGAGTCAGGTCGATTCCTATAGGAACACTTCCGAGTTGGCGAATCGCAGTTACCTCAACAGTCCATTTACTCAGAGTGGTAATTATTCCAAGTTGCGAATTCCAAAGGTTCATTGAAACTCGTTGATGCTTTGAAAAGATTGACATCACAAGCAATAGTGCCACAAATCCCAATACAACCTCAACACTAGGAATAACAGATTGTTGTAACCATGCTAGAATTGTCCAACCAGAAAACATTGAGGCAGGAAGTACATAACGGAATAGTGAATAATCAAGGATTGTTTTCATGAAGTCATTCTCCCTCCTAGAAAAAGGTTGATTGCCTCCTCAATCTCTCTGACTTGATTGTATGGCCAAATGTCAGAAACCGTGTCATCGCCGAAGATAGATAGATATCGATGAAATCTGTTATCCAAAAGAAGTACAACACCCCAGTCTTTTGGAGACCTCCTGAGTCTACCCGTAAGCTGAGCCACTTGACGTACGGAAGGTACAACTGTTGAATAGTAATATCCTATGCCTTCTCCAAATCTTTTATCATACCAATCTTGCAGAGCCTTCTGATACGTAGTGGGAGGACTGAACGGAATTCCAACTCCAATAATAAGATTCACCATACTGGACCCATTTTGGACTAAATCGATGCCTTCACTGAACTTTCCACCATAGACACAGAATATGGCTTTCGGTCCTTCAAATACTGCTCTCTTAAGATCTTCCAAGCGTGCAGTTCGTGTCTCAACAATGCGTTCCCTAATAGTCGTTTGAATCCCATAGCTTAGTACTTCTTCCATAATTGAGTAACTTGAAAATGCCACTAATGCACTCTTATCAGGGGGCATCACTCTTAATGCAACATTGATACGCTCAGCAATTGCTCGCCATAAGTCCTGTTTTCGTTCAGTGTATTTTGTAGATAGTTTCTTATCCAATAGAACTAAACGAGTCCCACGACTATACGGGCTCGATAGATCCTCAACAATAGCCTGTTTAACACCCAGGAGTTCAGCATAATGTCTGAGTGGTCTCAAAGTTCCAGACATCAAGAGTGCTGAGCGAACAGCTCGTAAGACTGGAGCTGCAAGCCCTGCGGTACTCAAAGGGCGAATCTTTAATTTCGTATTAATAAGTGATACTTCTTCCTTCCACCGCTGATGCAATTCTAATGTTGCCAGCCAGTCATCACTAGTTACAGAATGTGATGCAGTTATGAGAAAATCAACGAGCTTGTCTAGAGGGGTTTCTGCTTGTGATGAATCATCAATCTCCTCCATAGCAACAGTGTTGTTGACCAATAGGGATAGATCGTCTGATTCAACATATCGTGGGAAAACATCCCACTTATTGAGCCGTTTTTCGTGACCCTTCATATTGTCCAAAGAAACCATAACGGTCTCCCAGAGAAAATCAACAGCTTCTTCGATCCAAGGAATCCGGGTCTCTTTCAAGATAGCAGACTTGTGCTCTCGGAGCCAACGTAGATCTTCTCCAGTTAATGTTGCGGTCTGAGCATTTAGAATATGATCGGGGAGGTTGTGTGCCTCATCAATTATAATATCAGTATCAAATATATCAACACCCAGGGAATTGAGAAATGCCTCACGTGCTCGATCTTTGAACATATATCCATAAGGACCGATGACAACTCTACTACTCTTGGCACACCATCTAAGGACTTCGTAGGGACAGAGACCTTCTAGAAGTGCAGTATCTTCACCAACTGTTCTAGAAACTACTCCATCATTGAGCAAATCCTCAACCGTTTGCCTAGCCGCTTTCCGGATAGAAGGACGTCCATTCTCACTCTTTTCATAAAAATCATGATAGAAGGTGCATAGGCCTGTCCGAACTAGTTCAGCACATGAACGATTGAAACCATTAGTGGAAATATTTGACATTGATTCCCTCATAGGGCAAATATGGCGCCGCGAAACCATACTTGTGGCTGTGATATCAACGTGTGCACTGTTTCTTAACACCTGTATCTCACTCTCAAAGACCTCAGACTGAGAGTGGGTTCTTGTTAATACAAGCAGCCGGGAATTATTGTCGCAAAACCTAGCCGCAAAATATCCAGCAAGAACAGCCATGGTCTTTCCAACTCCACAGTCTGCAGATAATAGACCCACAGTCTTATCATGAAACACTTGAGATGCAAAAACTATGGCGCGATCCTGATGTGGCCTCGGTGTATAAGGAAACCAAGCAATTGGATCCACATCAGTAACAACCAACCCTCAAGCCTCCACTCTTAGACAAGACTCTGCTGTGTGAATTCTGAAACGAATCGAGAAATAATTACTCATCAACTGGTGAAAACGTCTAACATGTTCAGGTCGATAGAACTCTGGTTCACGATTTGCTATCTTATCAACAATATCTGGACTGTAACCTTTCTTCTTTGCCGCCATCCAGAAATAATCCTCCACTTCTTTCATCGTAGAAAGAATGAAAGTCAAGCTTTGTTCCATCAAATCAGTAATGAAAGAAACAGCGACTTTAGGTTTGGAAGGAATTTGGGAAGTTCTAACACCTGTCGGGATGTAAACAGCAATGCCTTCTGTACTATCAAGGTAAACCTCTTTTGGAACACTTCTGGTCCCTCTCAATGTTTCAAGTAATGAGAGAACCCGCGGTAATTGTCCTAACATAGGACGAGTCGGTTCACGCCAATCTACTCTAGTTACAACATATAATTCAGGATCTGGGTCCTTGTAGCCCTTCAAATCCAAAATCGTAATCCGATGCGGACTCTCACGAAGTAGCAGATTGACTAAGTTCAGTAGTGACCCACGGTTTACCCATGATGTAGCTCGAGGAACCCAAACAGGAGTCTCTATTGTTTCAACCATCAGCCACTCCCTCCTTTACCTCGAGACCTCGATCATTATTTCCAATAACTCCCTCATTAATCAGTAAATCCAAAAAGTGCCGTGCGCGCTCAATATCAATTCCAGCATCGGCACATTCGACAAGTACTATTTCATAGGCAATTGGACGTCCTCGATTTATTTCCGAAAGACTTTGCACGATATCTATGACCCTTCTTCTTACGCCACGAGCGCGAGACTTTTGGGGGGATTTCTCAAACTCGCTTTGATTCACCAGGTCACGAATATACTCCCGGGCCTCCACTGAAGTCACAGCATAAATCATACCAGGTCCGTGGATTACAAGAGCTCCACACAGTTCGCAAGATGATGTTTCACTTTCTCGTTCTACGCGAGAATGACCAATATTCCCACAAACACTGCATGTATAGACACGATACATACCCCGAGTGCCACTCACGCTGTTACCTCCGCTTCAACAACTTCTTCTTCATCATCTGGGCGTTGAAGGTCAGTGCTGAGACCTATACTCTCGAGATACTCAATAACATCCGGTTCGATTTTCTTCCGTTCTTTTTCATCATTGTAAAAACCACCCCATCCAATACTCAAACCCACTTCGAAGTCAGGTAGCCCAGCATGATCCTTTAGCCGATATCTTCTCTTGTTACCCTTTCCAGGGGCTGCTTGAAACCTATAGTCACTTGCATGAGAAACAACATGCCCTCCCACAGGTGCATTAGGCTGAGCAAAGAGACCAGGTTTTGAGATTGCTTGATTTGTATACAGGAAGATAACATCTGTTGCAGTACCGACCCGCCTCATTAAGTTCATCAGGGCATTGATCTTTTGTTGACGGATTCCAAGATTGTATAGCCCAATGTATTCAGCTCTGAAGAATCCAGTTAACGAATCTACTACTACTACCTTAACATTGTCCTCAACACAAATCTTGGGAATCCTTTCAAAAAGCTGAGTGAGATGATTTGTTGTAACAGGTGAAGCAATCCTGATATTAGCCATTTGAACATCAACATCCATTCCCCATCTCTTGATATTTGCACGAAGCGTTCTTGGTTTGAGTGACTTTTCACTGTCTAACCATAATACACGTCCTTCAAGTCCCCCCTCTTCGAGGGGTAACAGTGCTCGAACTGCAAGATAAGCGCACATCTGTGTCTTTCCACCAGCAGCCTTCCCGTAAAACTCGATTAACGAACCAGGTTCAAAACCACCTTGAAGTGATTGATCAAAAGCATCAATCCCGGTCTTCAATCGTGATTTGGAGTCGATCTCCTTCTCAATATCAATTGCGGACCTGAAATCAAACATCCCAAGCATTTCACGAGCGGCACGAATTATCTTCTTGCAAGTTCCTTCACCAATTTTAGTTCGTTCCTGAAGGTCATCTGCGTTCTGAACTGAAAGTAGTTCAGCAGTAGTAACAAATGCAGCCTGCAGTTGTTTTGCCACAGTTGGACCAATACCTGGAACCTCAGTTAATTCTGTCACTAGATATATCCCTCCTGAACTAGATGGTCTTCAATAGGGCCACGAATTGGAACTAGACGAAGGAAAGTTTCAAACGAAATCAATGGAACAAGCAAATCGTTTCCACTACAGACTAGTTCAATTCCAGATAGCCAATGCCGAATTTCGATCTGTGCCTCTGGCGTAACTCTAAACCACAGACCTTCAGGAGCTAACGTTCCGGTGACACTGACATATCCACCCAGTGTATCGTAAATTGAAATAACTCCATTCATCGATTCGATACATATTGGCCCTATACCACCCAACATATCACACATGTATTCGATATCTTCAAGGAAAGGGTCCCAAAGCCAAGAAGGACTTCTCTTTCCTGAAATTTGCATGCCTGTTACAGCACCCGCTAACCAATCAGGATCGATGAAATCAAATCGCGCATGACTCACGTCCTTATACATATCACTTGCAAGATTCATATCATAACCTCCTGTATCTCCAGGTTTCTTTGATATCCCACAATATACGGGAGTGGTTCGAGAGATTCGAGCCATTCAATGAATTCACGCACTACTTTCCTTGAGTACTGCCTTGTAGAGAGTAGAGACCTGAGAACAGATGTTGACACTCCAATCAGGTGATTTAGTGCTACATACCGCGCCTCATCTGGAATTGACTGATACCAGTCCATGGTCACATAACCGGATTCACCCGCAAGATACTCAGGCCACTCAAATGACCACTCACCATCTATTGGTTCATGATTTAGAGCATCTAGCATTATTTCCAACCATGAGTTCCACTTTAAGATGGCAGAACATACCTTCCTTGATAGTTCCCCCATGGTCTCAGACTCAAAGATCAAGGTAATCCTACCTGGACCACAGTCTGAGACCGCTCCATCAACTATACCCAGTTTCTTCCCAGATGTAAGAAGCGACAATCCAGTCACAAACCCTGGAATATCACAGGGCATATGTGATGATACATCGAAGTCTACGAATCTCTCGAAGGACTCCAGAATACTACTTCTTAGCCCTACCACAAGCTTCAATCTCGGACCGATATCCAATTCCGCGGACAATAAAATCCGGTCCGAATTAGTAACTAGGCTCTGGAGATAAAATGTAACTTCCTTCGGTTCACACTGAAGGTCAGATTCGATCCAATCAGGCCAGAGCTTTGACTGTTTGTGCACTCAGTTTCACCTTGGCTAGTACCACCTCGTTCAGGGGTTTAGCCTTGTCTAGAAGTGGGGATAATAGATATAACCGATATAAAATGAAAAATTGATGCTAATAGAACCCCCTAAACACTTTATGAAGGTTATAAATCCCTTTGATTTGTTATAACATTATCATAGACGAGTTATGATTTGTTTTTTGTTCAGGAAGCAAACCCCTTTACCATGAGAGAATGCAAATTTCTCTCCTAGACCCCGCCTCGCTTCTTTAACATTATATCTCTTGCTTCACTATACATGAGATCTGAGAGAACCGTGAACATATCAGCGACACCCTCACCTGTCTTTGCACTGCTCTCCATATAGAGAAAGCCATTGCTCTCTGCCCAATCACGAGCTTCCTGCGCGGAAATCATACGGTCTGGTAAATCGGTTTTATTACCTACAACAATTATTGGGACACGATGGCCAACAGATTCATCAGCTTCTTCAACCCACTTAACCAGTTCAGCAAATGACCTTCGTCGTGTAACATCAAATACCAGAATAACACCTGCGGCTCCAGAATAGTACATCTTTCTCACAGCCTGGAAACGAGCCTGACCTGCTACGTCCCAAACTTGGAGTTTTATCCCGACTGAGTTATCCTGATCTTCGGGGGATATATGAGTAAGCTTGACTGCGAATTGAGAGCCAATAGTAGTCTTATAATCACGCTCGAAAGTTCCAGTGACATATCGATTTACAAGCGTGGTCTTCCCAACTGCACCCTCTCCCGTGATCATGCACTTGAATAAGAACATGTAGGCATCATCACTAAGATCAGGATGTTTAGGCTTCTTAGGACGACTACGAATCTCTTCAATTTTGGCACTCTCAACACTCTCATGCTCATAGACTGGAGGTTCAATAACTGCAGAATCTAATGAAACATCAGAAACAGAATCTGGAATAATATCAGTAGCTGGTGGTGCTGTTACCATTGGTGCAATATCTTCCTCCTCAGGGAGTGTATGATGACTAATGATTTCACTTGAACTAAAGAGGTCATCCAGAAGTCTTTCAGCTTCACGTAGAGTTTCGGTTGTCTTATCATCAGTCGGAGCGGCAACTTGTTCAGTCGAAGAGGAGAGTGTTGAAGTTGCATCAACTGAAGTTTCCTTTGCTGGAGCAAATAGCGGGGCTACGGTGTCCTCTTGGTCATCCGCCCTGAAGCTTACTGGAGCAAGATGTGCAGGTGCAGCAGTGGTATGGCCCTCTTGCACGAGTATCGCAGTCTCAGGAGTTGTGACTTGTTTAACAATTCCTTCTTCATCAGTCCACATCAATACAATGGGGCGAATAATGACTGTACCCTCTTCCTTTGGTGTAAGCTCAATCTCTATACTCTTCTGTTCACTAGGTCCCAAGTCAAATTTAATCTGCTCTGGTACAACATTCATGTTGTCCTTCGGAAACCAGTATATCTTCCCGGTCACTCCAGAAACTGGTTCCTCAGTCACGTTTCTGAGTGTGAGCCTTCCTCGGAGATTGGACCCTGCTTTAGCTTCTTGGCTAACATCAAATTTAGGAATGACATGGTAGAGCCCTTGGATTACCTTGAGGGGACCTCCAGAGACACCGACGAGAACCTCCTTGCGGTCATCGCCGCCAGCGTCACCTACACTTATCGAGAGAATCTTCGATCCTACATCGACAGTTGCAAGTTGCTTCAAGTCAGCCATATACATATTGTAGTAGATTACCTTATAATCTGATGTGGCAACGATGATCTCGTCCATGTGATCCGCATTGACTTCTGCCATTCGTACAAACTGCGCATTAATTCCTTCAATCTTCGTGAAAAGGTCAAGTCTGCTTTCTTCATTCCTGAAGATTCGAACAGTCCCATCATTGGTTACTACTGCCAGCTCAGACTTACGGTCTCCAAGAACATCACCAGCACCAATAGAGATGACTGGACTTGGCAACGTGATTACTTGAACTTCGTCAACGCTGGAGTTCTTAACTTTGAAAACTCTAAGTGTCTTGTCGCGGTTTCCTGTAACTATCTCGTCTACTTCATCACCAATTGTGTCACATGTACCGATAGTTATTGGCATGTCATCAAGTTTGTGCCTGATATACTCTGTAATCGTGTTTTGGTTATCCATTTTGAAAATCCGGAGTGTAGAGTCACTTCCACCAGCAAGAATCTCGTTTTTCCCATCACCTGTGATATCAGTCACCTGTACCGTTGTGACGAATCTGTCAACGGGGTATTCACCAAGTAATTCAAACCGCCCACTCATAGCGTAGCGATACACCTGGAGTGTGCCATCAACGCCTGGAGATTCACTTCCTCCAAGACTGCGCCCAACGATTATTTCCATTTGACCGTCATTGTTAGCATCTTCGATTCTTATAGAAAGAATACTTCCCTCAAGTATACATTGTGCAAGCAAACGAATCTCGGCTTGATTGGCATCGTAAAGGCGTAGCACGCCATCCCTTCCACCTGTACACAATTCGGAGAGACCTGAACCAGTTACGTCGCCTACTGCAATCGCACTTGTGTTTAGGTCATCATCGACCTCAAAGAGTATTTTTGGTTTTACCAATTCAAGCTACCTTCCGTAAGCGATAGATTCACAGGTTGTTTTAGGAATTTCAAGGTTCTTATACGCCTGTGTTATAGGAATAAATGAAAAAACTCTTTTTGAGTCTTATGCGCTCAATATCCTATGGTCTAAATGGCACATTATTTAACATGAACTTTCGTGTGATATCGTAGGTGTCACAATGTCCAAGCTTTCTGTTCGTAATCTCGTGAAATCCTTTGATAATGGAGAGGGTGCCAGGACAAAGGTGTTGGAAGGGATATCTTTTGATGTTCAGGAGGGCGAATTTCTGAGCATTTTAGGACCTTCTGGTTGTGGAAAAACCACACTCCTAAAAATCATAGCGGGTCTACTCGAACCTGATTCCGGAGAAATTCTGATTGATGACAAAAAAGTAGATGTTGGTCATAACAAAGTCGGATACATATTTCAACAAGAGTCATTGTTTCCCTGGAGAAGTGTAAGACAGAATATTGAATTTGGACTGCAGGTACAGCACACACCTCCTGAAACAAGAAAGAAGCTAGTTGACTCCATTTTAGAGCTTGTAGGGATGACAGATCTACAAGATAATCTACCCCATGAGATTTCCGGAGGTCAAGCAAGAAAAACTGAGATGGCTCGAAGTCTAGTCACATCACCAGAGATACTAGTAGCAGATGAAGGCTTTTCAAATCTGGACGCACAGACAAGGAACTATCTCCAAGAAGAATTTCTCAGAGTGTGGAAAGAAACAGGATCTACAGTGGTCTTTGTTTCCCACAACGTTGATGAAACTGTGTTCATGTCAGATAGGATACTCGTACTTAGCAATATTCCAGCAAAAATCATTTCAGAATATGAGATTGATGTCTCGAGGCCAAGGGAGCGGGCTAGTGAGTCATGTCTTTCTTACCGAGCCAAGATTCTAGATGTTTTGAAAGTTGAACAAAGGAAAGCAATGGGAACATATCAGGTTTAGATCGATACAGCTTGTCTCCAATCAGTGAGTGAGCGTTCGATGAGCAGAAAGATGTAGCTTACAACAAATCCGACTACACCAATGATTAGCATGGCACAGATTGTTTCCGCAGTTCGTCCCAATTGTTCCGTAACAAGAACGAGGTGACCTAGTCCTAAACCACCACCAATCATCTCAGCTGCAACCAAACACATCCAGCCTATTCCAAAACCTACTCGAAGGCCAACAAAAATTTCAGGACTGGCGGAGGGAATAACGATAGAGGCCAGGATTTGCCGCTCATTGGCTCCAAAAGTATGTGCTACATCGATGTGTACAGGCTCAGTTCGCTTTACACCAGCTGTTGTATTGATTAGAATAGGAAAGAACGCACCGATCCAGATGATGAAAACCTGCGAACCCAAAAAATTAGCTTGGAACATTAGAATTGAAATTGGTATCCAAGCAATTGGAGGTATTGGCCGCATAGCTTCAACAACTGGTCCTAAGATTCCATCAACTAACCTGTAACGTCCTATTGCAATACCAAGGGGGATAGCTGTAATAGCGGCGATCACAAAACCAAGTGTTACTCGAAACATACTCAATGAAGTATGTTCTAGTAAGGTCCGTCCTTCTGTATCACCCTCGATAGCTAGCTTGGCAAAAGCCTCAGCTATATCGAAAATGGTTATCGGTGATTGTAGGTGACGACTTGCAACATAAGCAATTAACTGCCACAATGTAATCAATATAATGACTGGCAGAATATATCGAGTGATAATTCGCTTGAGACGTTCAGTATCTCTTTCTCGGTTGTGAGACTCTTTTTGGGTACTAGGTTCTTCAGTCATTATCATGGACTTCAACTGAGCCCTCGTAAACTTACTTTTGTCTTTTTTCGTCTATGTGATTAGCATGAACATGTTGCGATAAGATAGGTTTCATCTAAGAAAACATCAAGAAAAGCATCCATGTCGGAAAGCTCCATTTCAACAAGCTCTTCTTCAATCAAGAATTGAAGATACATCCGAATGCCTGTTCGGTTTAAAATAGGATTGTAGATAATCCGGTTGAAAGCTGTTTCTACGGTGCTTTCATCCATGCCTAGCCAATCAGTAGCAATCTGAATTGATTCATTGGGGTGTGTTACAATCCATTCCTCTGCTCGCTGATGAATCTGCATTACCTTTTGAACCGTAACTGGTTTAGACTCAAGAAATGCATTTGATGAAGCTACAACACAACAAGGATGCCCAGGCCATATTTCACCAGAAAGGAGTAAAGGAACAGCTAACCCTTCAGCTTCAGCTCTTGAGGGAAATGGTTCCCAGGCGATGAATGCTGGTGCATTATCTGTGAGTGATATAGCCATGTTTTGAGGGCTTCTTTGTTCAGGATTTACATCTTCAATGGTCAATCCCGCTTGATTGAGTGCAAGGCGAAGTAGGAAATTCTGTACTGTGGATGGACCAGGGTGATAGATAGTCTTGCCAACCAAATCGGATACATCAGTTATGATTCCGTCATCAAAGAGGTCTTTCTTCACCATTAATGCGGACCCTTCAAAATTTACAGCTGCAAGAATAGTGACAGGTATTTCGGAATTGATACCCAATGTCAAAGCAGGCGCAGCTCCAAGATACCCCATATCAATTTGATTAGCCTGGAAACCCCGCATTTCTTCAGCACCGTTGCCATATTCGATCAATTGGACACTTAGGTTAACATCATCGAACCAGCCTTTATCTTTAGCAACCTTCAAAGCCAATTGATGAAGGTCCTGTGAGAGATATCCTATTCTAACATCAGGCGGCTCTGTATTGAAAGCAATAAAACCTGCAACAGCAAATGCCGCTACTCCCATAACAAGGACCAAGACGATGGCAGTACTTCTACGATCCAAAGCTAAGCTCTCCTTAATTATCGTTTATTCTAGGTCACATATGAGCTTTCACATAGGACCAACTTAAAACATAGCATTGAAAAGACAGAAAGAGAAAATTGTAAGTATGTCGCTTCGTGATAGAATACCAGACCAACTTAGACTTACAGATGCGATAATTAGCTTCACTATGGATGAGGACGTTGCCGTCTATCAGACAGGTGATTATATCCTTGTCGAAGTTTCACCAAAAGTAGGTAGAATCAATATACCAAAAATAGCAGAAACAATAATGGGACTAGTAAAGAAGGATAGAAGAATGGTTGCACTTCGCGGGTATGGATTCAAAGGTATAGGTCTCTCAGTTCGAATAGCACACGAAATGAAAAAGAGAGAAGAAAGATTCGTCTATCAGATGACGTTTGATACTTTTGAAGCTACAGATAGTACTGATGAGCGTCCTCAAACGAGTGTGCAAATAATTGTAATGCCACCAGAATAGAACCCCACAACAACATGCGGGATAAAAGAATGACATCATATACTAGAATTCAAACAAAAATATCAAAAACAAAGTTTCCAGAAATTTGTCCAGTATGCCTTCAGGAAGTAGAAGACATAGTTTCTGTAACAATTCAAGATGAAAAATGGAGTGGATCACATATCTATGGCTTTTGGGGAAGAGCTCCAGCAGGAGGTTTAGCCATTCCTGTACAAGAAGGGAAAGCTGTAACATTCTGGATACCAACATGTCTGCTTCATGGTAGTGACACTGTCAGAACGAGTAAGACGCGATTGGTGACTGTGATTGCTTTTTTTCTATTGTTCTATCCTTTATTGTACATGGCACTACAAATCAATGTGGAATTGTCCTACGGCAGGTCAATTAATGATGAAATCACGTGGTTAATCATCCTCGTAAGTGGTCTAATCATCTCCATTCTGTATGGATATTTTCCAAGAGCCCTTGAAAGAGCAGTATCATTTGAGAATGTCGATCTTGTCAGGGATGTAGTTGTACTTAGATTTAGCAATCACGAATATGCCAAACTTTTTCTTCAATTGAATGAAATGTATACATCTGACTTAGATAATGTCGAGAAACGCTGATGAGAATCGATATGCTTGATTCATAAAGTATTAAGTGATATTAAGAAACTTAATTTTACGACTCAAAACTCAAGGCAGGTTTAACCGGATTGAAGAAAATTGCGAGTGTCTTCATAGGACTTATGTTCATCATTATCTTGATTCCTTCAAATAATGTCGCAGCTCAAAGTACTCAAGATATTTTTCCTGTTCAACCTCAATCCGTGTATACAGATAGCGAACCTATTGTAATCTCCAATAATTTGGATTTCGTCACTCAAAATTGGACTGGTAGTGGAACCCAAGTAGATCCCTATACAATTTCAGGACTGAACATCTCAAATACCCAATTTTGCATAACTGTTTCAGATACAACTGATTGGTTTGTAATCCGAGATTGCTATCTTAAGTCGAATAGCAGTTCTGGAGCCACGGTCTATCTAAACAATGTCACACATGGCAGAATTCAAGATTCATTCGTTGGAGGAGAAATGACTGGGTTCTACCTTTACAACACGGACACATGCTTCCTTCGCAGGAATAGCGTTCGTGGGTTAATGGTGGGTGTACTCCTCCAGAGTGCAATTAGATGCAATGTCAGAGAGAGTCTTGTTTATCGTTGCGAAGTAGGTATTAGACTTGATAATTCATTCGAGTGCAACATTATTGAAAACAGAGTTTATGCTAATTCAGAAACAGGAATTGTTGCAACAAGATTCACTAGGGAAAACGTGTTCTATGAAAATTATATTGGCTTTAATGCCGTAAAGTATGTTCAAGGTCAGTATGTGGAGGGGAATGCGATCGACCAAGGTATTCTGAATGCGTGGGATGATGGTAGTGGGAGAGGAAATAATTGGTCAGATTATGTTACTAATCAGACATATCAAATACCTGGTTTAACCGAGTCTTTGGATCAATATCCCTCATTGCTGGATGTAAGAAAAAATCCCTCTTTGTCAGGCACCTCAAATCTTGTTTTTATTACAGGCTCAATCGGGCATCTTGTCCAATGGAATGCTTCAGATTTTCTACCGGTATCCTATCAGATGTACCTCAATAATCGGTTGATCAAACAGGGGTGGTGGGAGAACTCACAGTATACATTCAATGCAAGTTTGCTAATCACAGGGGTATACAACCTAACACTAGCAATATACAATGGCGCAGGAAATGTTTCACGAGATCAGGTCTTCATCAATGTACTTGAGGATGTCTTTAGTGAGATTGGTACCGAATATGTGGTGTTAGCCTCTGGTCTTAGCCTGATTCTTGTATTCCTAGCCCTATACGTCATAAAGAGAGCCAAATTCGAATGAGAGCACAATAACGGATTTCAACCTCTGAATTAGATGTGGGTCATGCCATTAAATACATAAGTCATAATCCAAGTGCTTCGCATGTTTCACCACGATAGGTGATAGTAACTATGACATTAGATTTCTCAAAGGGAATAACAGAATTCCGTTGGCATGGAAGAGGTGGCCAAGGAGTGGTTACGTCTAACCAAATGCTCGGAAAGGCAGCCCTAGAAGAAGGTTTCTACATCCAAGCATTTCCGGAGTTTGGGCCTGAGCGTACTGGAGCACCAGTACGTGCTTTTCTTAGAATGAGCAAAGAGCCCATCCAGATTTATGCACAGGTCTATCAACCAGATGTTGTGGTATGTATAGATCCGACACTATTGGATGTTGTCAACCCCGCAGAAGGTCTGAAAAAGGATGGAACGATGGTGCTCAATACACCGAAGAGCCCAAGCGATATCCGTAAGAAATTCGGATTTGAAACCGGTAAGGTCGTAACAGTGGATGCCACATCAATTGCACTGGAAGTACTGGGCAGACCCTTCTATAATATGCCCACTCTTGCCGCAGCTGTAAAGGCAACTGAAGTTGTTAAGATTGATACCGTGATCAATGAAGTATTGACCAGATATCCCGGAAAGGTTGGAAACCTCAACAAGGCAGCAATGGAAAGAGCCGTAAAGGAGGCAGTAATTGGATGAGCGAAAAATTCGATGAAATCCCAATGGCGGGTAATATTATCAAACCAGGTAATGCTACTGATTACAAGACTGGTGGATGGCGTGCACAACGCCCGATACATAATGATGATACTTGTCTTTGGGTCAAGAATGGAACATGTGGTCTTTGTTGGATATATTGTCCAGACAATTCAGTGATACTCAAAGAAGAAAATGGTAAGTACATCTATGAGTACGACTATGATTTTTGTAAGGGGTGCGGCATTTGTGCCAATCAATGCCCAACAAACAGTATCAGAATGGAGAGTGAGTAATGTGACAGTATCAAAAGATAAGATTCATGTTGAAGGGCTCACAGGTGATGCTGCTATTGCTCACGCATTGAAGCAGTGCGATTTAGATGTACTCGCTGCGTATCCTATTACACCACAGACAATTATCGTGGAAGATTTTCAGAAGTTTGCTGCAAATGGAGAAGTACAAACAAAGGTCATTCCTGTTGAGTCTGAACACAGTGCCATGTCGGCTTGTATTGGAGCATCTGCAGTAGGAGCTCGCGTAGCAACAGCATCAGCATCCGCTGGTCTGGCGCTTATGTGGGAGATTCTTTATTGTGCAGCCTCAATGCGAATGCCAATCGTT
Source organism: uncultured archaeon (assembly GCA_964458565.1). Lineage (GTDB taxonomy): Archaea > Asgardarchaeota > Thorarchaeia > Thorarchaeales > Thorarchaeaceae > CAYWJO01. The sequence continues at coordinate 59,766 of CAYWJO010000010.1, forward strand.
TTCACCGTTGCAAATCGTGCACTCTCTGCGCCTATCAACATCCATAATGATTGGTCAGACACATATGGAGCCCGTGATAGTGGTTTCATTCAGATTTATTGCCAGAGCGGTCAAGAAGCGTATGACACTACGATAATGGCGTTCAGAATTGCGGAGGATCATAAAGTACTCCTTCCAATTATTGTTGCCATTGATGGATTCATTTTGAGCCACAATGTTGAACGGATTGAGATGCTACCTGATGATGAAGTTCTAAAATTCGTAGGAGTACGAGACCCCTTCATTTCTTTGGATCCAGATAATCCGATAACTATGGGGCCATTAGCTCTAACAGATTACTATTTCGAATTCAAAGAACAGCAGGACAGAGCCATGTATGAAGTGCCTGAAGTCTTTGCGAAAGTCGAGAAAGAGTTCGAGAAGCTGACTGGTCGCAAATACGGAATGTTTGAGGCCTATAGGACAGAAGACGCTGATATAATTCTCTTCACTCATAGCACACCAGGCGGTACAGCGAAAGCAGTTGTTGATGTACTGAGAGAGCAGGGAGAAAAAGTCGGTGTTCTACGACTGAGAATGTTTAGACCATTCCCAACCAAGGAGATTGCTGAAGCTCTGAAGAGTGCCAAGGCAGTGGCTGTGTTTGAAAAGTGCCGTTCATTCGGTGCACCCTCAAATCCGCTTGCTATAGAACTAAGGACCGCACTCTATGATCTGAAAGAGAAACCAATGATTACGGACTTTGTTATTGGCCTAGGCGGTCGCGACGTCCCACCAACAACACTCGTTGAGGGTTATGAGAAGACAAAGGAGTACCTGAAGAAAGGAGAATCTCCACTCTACGAAACACTGGGGGTAAGAAAATAATGGAACCAGCAGCATTCAAACTAACAGAAATGCTTCAGAAACAGAAGATACTCTCATCTGGACATCGCATGTGCGCAGGTTGTGCAGCCCCAACAATTGTGAAACTTATGGGAATGGCACTCAGAGGACCTACAATGGTATGTGAAGCCACAGGATGTCTTGAGGTTGCTACCACAATCTACCCCTACACAGCATGGGAAATCCCATGGATACATGTCGCTTTCGAGAACGCAGCAGCAGTTGCTTCAGGTGTCATCGAAGGCATTGAAGCCATGAAGATGAAGGGACGCTACAAGCATGACCACGTCGATGTGATTGCTATCGGAGGCGATGGAGCATCATTTGACATTGGACTCGGTGCAATCAGCGGAATGCTTGAGCGAGGACACGATGTCGTATACATGTGTTATGACAATGGTGCCTATCAGAATACTGGAATCCAGCGCTCAGGTGGTACATTACCGGGCCAAGAAACAACCACTTCCTGGGCGGGTAAATTAGAGCCTGGAAAGAGAGAGCGAAAGAAGCCATTAGCTGAAATCGCCGCTGCTCACAGGATACCATATGTAGCAACTGTAGACCCATACCATCATCGAGACTTCATCACTAAGTTCAGAAAGGCACTCGAGGTTGATGGACCTGCATTCATCCATGCATACTCTCCATGTCCACGTGGATGGAGATCAGACACCTCAAAGAGTATTGAGCTTGCAAAGATGGCTGTTGAATGTGGTATTCACCCACTCTACGAAGTCATCGATGGTGAGGAATGGATCATGTCAGGCCCCAGTAAACGTCTAAAAGAGTTGATTCCTCTTGAGGAGTACTGGAAGACACAGGGTCAGTTCAAGCACCTCTTCAAGCCAGAATGGGAAGAGTTCCGCAAAGGTGTTCAAGAGCAGCTTAACCATGATTGGGAACTTTTGAAGAAGCGTTGTGGTGTTGAATAAATCCACAAACAGACTGAAGCCAAGGTGCTTCAGTTTTTCTTCTTTTTTTATAAGAACTGTGTCTTAGTATATCATTTGTCAGACATTCATATCGCATTTTTCTCTCAACAAAATAATTAAAAAATTGAAGAAACACTACGTTGGCATTCAACGATTTCTTATTCGCTGGAAGTGTAAGTGTTTTCGTCCGTTTTCTTCTTTTATTTACAAGATACACATTATCAGCAAGAGTCATATGAAACAATCAAGCACATCACGTGGAGATGCATATATGATATCAACCCGATTCAGACTACTGATTGTGGTGGTATTCATACTATTCTCATTTATTGCTTGTCCCCTTAATATTCAAACTGTGAGTTCTTATCAGGTTACACAGGATTGGGACATTACAACAGAGTTCAATGGCGCTGAGGTGGTCATCATGAAACAGGATGGCATCTTCGATGGATATAATCTGTTTATGCTTCTGAAAACCAACAGGATCTCACTAGAGCGCTATTTCTATCTAATGATTGTTGATATGGAAGGTAACATTGTCCTCAACGAACATGTGGGTGATGGAATATTCATCGCTGACTGCCCTGCTGAGTTCATCGACCCAAGCACAATTCTAACAGCAACTCCAGATGGTGCAGTTCTCTACAATCTTGTTGATGGAAGCAAGACTCTTCTGAATTTTGAGGGACATCATGAACTTGAGTTCAATCCTAATGACAATACCTTCTTTACTTTCCACTACAATCCTGTTGAGATAAATGGAACTGAGTATCTGTATGACCTGATTCAGGAATTTGACCACAATGGAAATCTTGTCTGGTCCTTTGACACCTCAAACCTAGTTCCCCCGAGTCAATACTGTCCATACGAAGACACACTCATGGAATTACCAGACATTACGCACTCCAACACCATATTCTATGACCCTGATAAAGACACAATCCTCTATAATGCACGAAACGTAAATACATTCTATCTCATAGACCATTCATCAGGTGATATCATATGGAGTCTAGGGGAATATGGCGATTTCACACTCATCGATCAATATGGTAATGAAAAGGAAACGCTCTTCTATCATGCACACACAGTCGAACAGGTCGATGAAAATGTCTTCATTCTCTTTGATAATGATCTTCACAACAAGACGGATGAATTCAACTTCATATCACGTGTCATGGAGATTACGGTAGACACGGATTCAATGACTGCCCACACAAGCTGGGTATATGCTGCTCCACGAGAGTACTACTCATTCATCTTCGGAGATGCAGACCGACTCCCTAATGATAATCGTCTAGGTGTCTTTGGATTTCATAATAACGAGCTTCCTTATGGCCCTAGAGTTGTTGAAGTCAATAATGCGGGTGAGAGAGTATGGGAGATGTCACTCCTCAATAATGATGACTTCTTCTATGGAATCTATCGTATTGAGAGATTTCGTTACTCGCCAACACTCAACTCCCTTGAGGATATTACTACCACTAGTAATCAGAATGTAATATTGGAATGGTCTGCGTGGTATTACTATAGGCCAAAAAGGAACATTATCGGTAATTACACGTTATATCTAGAGGGGGCTCGTTATTCAACAGGAATGGTGACCTATGACAAGTATTGGCGTTCAGTTGACCTCCAATTTGACTTAGGCATGCTCAGTGAAGGTATACATAATGCTACATTGGTTCTTGAAGATGCGGTTGGGAAAAAACTCACCAGAAATTCGTTATCAATTGTGGTACAAAATACCCAGTTGCCAACATCTTCCCTGGAGATCCTTTTCTTGGGTCTGGGAGTTGCCGGAGTTGTAATAATCATTACTTTGTTTCTGCTAACAAGATGGAAATCTATCAAGGATTAGTCTTTCTCCGAAATAGAACCAAAGCTACAACCAATACAAATCCACCAAGATGTATAACCAACTCAAACTGAATTGATGCTCATCTCGCTCTACAGTAAAAGTATTCAAGAGCAGCTAAATCACGATTGGCAACTCTTGAGAAAACGCTGTGGACTCGAATAATTCAAGATAAGAATAATAAATGAACATATGCGTGATATCGGAATTAGTGCAATCAACGCAAATGAATTAGCAATGAAAATATATCACAGCCGATTTTAAAAGTAGTCCTCTACGCAGAGTCATAAAATTGGGAGAAGACTGTGAAGGGCAGAAATCAACCATTCGTACGCTGATTGCCCGAAAAGCATTAGAAGTATAAAAGCAGCCCATCCAAAGACTGCATATACGGAAGCAACCCATTTTGAATGTGTCTTAGAGAAGTGCTTTGCTACGTTCTTTAACTCATCTACCCGGTTCTTATAGTAGAGAATTAAACCATTGTTGGTGATGGATATTATATCATTAGATTCAACAATCAATCCACTTCTCTTGGCAATCTGCAAATGCTTCCAGATTCCCTTGGACTCAAGATCTTTGAATCCGATAATTGCGTGAACATCAAAGTATCTGAAACCAATGGAAACCCCTTGAAGAAAGCTCTCATTCAATGCTTCAGGTGTTTTCTCTCCTCTTGCTAGCTGAGCTAATATCCAACTTGTAATAAGATCTTCATACTGAGCTGCAGCAGCAAGATGAATAGTGTCAACACTGAGGTCATCTCCTGCTTCAATCAGCTCTCTGAGAGCCTCAATACCCTCCAAGATGATTACAGCTGAGATTAGGAGGGCGACAATCGAGTCAATAATATAAATTCCAAACTCTGCAAAGATAAATCCGATTATGATCCCTAAAGCGATTCGAACATGTGTGCCATCTTCTTTCGCATCACTTACAAGGGCGAGATTCCCAGTCATGCGACCTACTGTTGTCTTATACCAGATGAGCAGGTAGTTGAAGCCTATTGATAGTAGTGCTACAAAGTAACCCCAGAAACTAGGCTCAACTAAAGCAGGGGACACATTAATCACAGTGTTATATAGACTCACAAATGCATTGTATCCAAGCGTGGTTCCAGAAAAGAGCATGAAGACCATTATAGCAATGGCACCTAATCGGTCTCGCTTATATCTCAGACTTAGAGCGATAATCCCTACAACTATTAGATCGGTGAGATTCTCGAGACCATCAGTCATCATCGCATGACTCCCAATCGAGGTTCCAATCCAGATTTTCAGGATAATCAAGAAGATAAGGGTAAGGCCAGATGCTATCACTACACTGCGCTCTGTAAGAAATCGCTTCATCCAATAACCCTCATGCATGATAATCCGACGTCCTTCTCGAAGCATATATCTGCCTCTAGCCGTTACGGATAGGACACCTCCAGACTCGTCAAGTAGGGATTCATTCAATCCATGTTGGATGGACTCATCTAAATCAATCGGAGAGATGACCAATCGTCTTAACCTCGTAGCAAACATAGCACCAAAATGGGAATATAATTCAAGACGTGTTATTATGCCATCATAGACTGCACATAGTATTGCGTATAGAATTGTTTCAGCAGGATCCGCCCGTAGTACCCTGCTGATTATCTTTGCATGACGAGTTTGTCGTATTTCGGATTCTTGGAATTCAAAGAGTTCATCAAGTGTATCCGGTCTCTCTGTGAAGTAGTCAGATGTCATTATCAACCGTCCCTGTTTATTAGAGATGCTTTCACAAACAAAATGTTAGTCTTGTCTAACTTAGATGTGTCTAACTTTTCCTTTTAACGTTTTTTACTTCTTCATTATAAGTGATGACCCTAGGTTTGCATTCCTTTTTATCAGAATAAAGGCTTCAAAGGATACTAGGGAATGCAGATGACTGAGGAGAGATTCGAGATTACTGTAGAATCAACAATGATTGGTCCCTTGTTTGCAAGAGCATATTATGGAAGATTATACCCCGATATACTTGATGTTCCAGAAGCGGACATTCTTATTTCAAAAATAAAGGACATCCATGCTGATTCAAAGAAAGAGTTTATGGCACTTGAAGAGGTTATAGATGAGTTTCTGGGTCTTACTTTGTTGATACGTGCAAGAATATTTGATGATGCTGTAAGGAAATTTATAGCAACGAACCCAAAATCCACCGTTGTCAATCTTGGATGTGGACTTGAAACTTCATTTTACAGAGTTGATAATGGAGAAATTAAATGGTATGATCTTGATTTACCAGATGCCATAGATTACAGACTGGGGTTGATTCCAGAAGGAGAAAGAAATAGATGCATTGCCAAGTCCGTTTTTGATAGAAGTTGGTTTAACGAAATTGAACATATAGTTGAGTACGGCATCATCTTCATTGTAGGAGGTCTGTTTGTATATTTCGATGAGAAAGATGTAGCAAATCTCTTGAATGATATGGCAAATTATTTTGCAGGGGGAGAATTGATGTTTGATGCCAGTTCGAAAATTGGTAATGCGATTGTAAACAGAAGATTGGATGACGTGGGAACAGAAGGAGTCCGTTTCAAACTGGCAATTGGAAATCCAAGAAAACAACTTTCTACATGGTCTACGAGAATCGAGGTGATTGAATCATTCCCGATGTTCTCGAGGCTTCCACGAAATCCGAAATGGAGAAGGAAAACACGATATCTCATGAAAATCTCAGATCTGATATCTGCAGCAAAAGTCATTCATCTTAGATTTGGTTAGGTAATAATTTGCCATGATACAGAAATAAACTGAATCATAGTCAAATATCCACAAAGTATAGAATAAATAGTTGAGAAATAACGGAATTTTGGGATTGAGTATATATGGAACTTGGCAATGGAGAACGCGACACGCCATTAACTCCCTTCGCAATTATGTGGGGAGGTCAAGCAGTTTCCCTTCTAGGTACAAGAATTGTAAGATTTGCTTTAGTTTGGTATATTACAATTCAAACAGGCTCTGCTACAGTTCTAGCCATTGCGACAATAATGGCACTTTTACCTCAGGTTCTAGTAGCTCCATTTGCTGGATCTTATGTCGACCGTTGGAATCGAAAACGGACTATGATAATTGCGGACTTTCTAATTGCATGTTCTATTTTTGCACTTGCTCTGATGTTCTCAATCGGATTGGCTGAATTATGGCATATCTTTCTGATTATGCTCATTGGATCCACTCTTAGTGCGTTTCATTGGCCTGCTATGCAAGCATCAACAACACTAATGGTTCCAAGGAAACACCTCTCTAGGGTGGGAGGGATGAATCAGGCACTAAATGGAATGGCTAATATCTTAGCACCTCCCCTTGGAGCAGTTCTTTATGCTCTACTACCTATGTCGAGTATTTTACTTGTAGATGTGAGTTCAGCAGCAATCGCGATTCTAGCTGTTTCTGCAATAAAAATTCCACAACCTGAACGTAAAGTAGCCATTGAAGAAACATCAGTTCTAGGTGATATGAAAGAGGGATTTATCTACCTGAAGGGATGGAGAGGTGGTTTCATACTAGTTATAGCAGCGATGATTCTGAATCTTATTTCAACACCTGCATTCGCTCTAATTCCGATACTAGTGAGTAATCACTTCTTGGGGACTGAAAATGACCTAGCAATCCTTCAATCTATTGGGGCGGGAGGACTGGTTATAGGAGCAATAGTTTTGATTACTTGGGGAGGAACAGAACGGAGGATACATACTGCTTTTGGTAGTCTTGTACTTGAAGGAATTGGCATTTTTCTAATGGGATTAGTACAACCTGATGGATTCATCTATGTGATTCTGTTTTACGCCATTGTTAGCTTTCTAAACCCAATAGTAAATGGTGCGTTGATAGCTATCTTTCAAGAGACAATACCACCCGAAATGCAAGGACGCGTTTTAGCGTTGATCGTTGCAGGAGCCTCTGCAATGAGTCCTATAGGACTTGCCTTTGCAGGACCTATTGCAGATTTTGCAGGTGTGCCATTCTGGTTTCTTGTTTCAGGAATAGTAACTACATTCATGGCGATTGTAGCATTCTTTATTCCAGATTTAATGCGTATTGAAGATCGAATGCTAGCTTCAGTAAATACACATATTGAGTTGGATGGTGAAATTTCATCTGTTGTGCCTGAAGAAGGTAATCATGAAATTAGAATATATGATGAGTATGATTCGTAAAAAACCGAAGGCATTAATTCTATCGATTCACTCTTAAGACCGAACCGCCTATCGTTGCATCTTGGGCTGGTGCATTCAGATGAAGGGAATTATGTACAATCTGAGCATTCCACGAGTCATTCTGAAACGACTCCATCTCGCACCGAAGTTTGCCATGATTAGGTATCGAGAGGATTGGCCAATTCCATCTATTGAGTTTCCTCGTCAGGTTAAAGTCAAGTCGATAATGACGGGGATTTGTACTTCAGACTTACATCAAATCAATGTAAATGTTTCAAACTCGATGAGCATCATCGCAAAGAAACAGAAACTCTTTCCATTGGGTCATGAAGCTCTTGGTGAGATTGTAGAAACAGGAGATGAAATGGACAATCTACAGGTCAATGACAGAGTCGTACATTCACCTGTTGTCAGTTGTAGGTCTTATGGCTTCAAGCTTTGCCCGAGTTGCCAGAATGGAAACCCACAGACATGTTATGCAATTATTGGTCAAGGAGATGGTTCGCCCTTGGAAACATTTTACGGTGGGCGTGGAAATTTTGGGGGATTTGGAAGTGGAGGATTCAATGAATACTTTGTTGGCTTCGAACATCAATTCACAAGAGTCCCAGATGGAGTACCTGATCGAATTGCAGTGTTATCAGAACCTCTTGCAGTAGCACTTCATGGTGTGGTTAGGAATATGCCTAATGATGATGATGATGTGTTAGTCATAGGAGCTGGCATCATTGGATTGATGACCATAGCATCACTAAGAGGAATAGGTTCGAAAGCCAGAATTATCTCCGCAGTGAAATATCCGTTTCAGAGAGATTTTGCGAAAGCAATGGGAGCAGATGATGTTGTATTCACAACAAATACAAAAGAGTTCTACAGCCAAATAGCTGAATTGACTGAGGGAGGTCTATTCAAACCCATTCTAGGTAAGAATCTCATTTATGGAGATAAAGGTGTTGACATCATCTTCGATACAGTAAGCACGGATTCAACTTTGGATGATGCAATTCGTCTTGTAAGAACGAATGGAAAGATAGTGATTGTTGGCATGGGCTATGGTGTAACAAAGAAGACAGAGTGGGTACTTCAGGTAATGAAGGAAGTTGAGATTGTTGGCTCTATGATGCACGGTCTCGAAAAAATTGGTGACACTCATGTGGATACAATGGAATTAGCACTAAATATTATGAAAAAAGATTCTCGGCCTTTTATTGACTTGGTCACACATGAATATCGCATTGAAGACTATCAACAGGCATTCATTGATAGTATGAATAAAGGGTCAAATGGTATGGTGAAAGGAGTATTCAATTTTATAGGCTACTCGTTTGATGATTAGTTCAATAATCACTCAACATTCCTGAAACATACATGTAGGAAACAGGGCCACTTCTACTATTTGACTTGGTGTTCGTTGGAATGTGTTATATCCGTGAGTGACGATAATCAAGACAGCAACAACTATGTACAAAATCATATTGTAATAAACCCCAAAATCAGTCTGGGCGAAGGGAAATATGCTCGGCGATATATTGGTCACTATATGAAATGCAACAGTGGTGAATATGGAACCATTATAACACCACGCCAAAATGGGTTACATCCCGTGATACTAATCTAATTCTTAGATTTAACAGAAATTGTAGTAATACTTCAAAGTGTATAAAGAAACAGGATAGCATTTAAGGGGTAGTTTGACCTAAGAAACTCGCAATGTCAGCTTCAAGGATATTTCAAATGGGTAGGCCATTGATAATGGCGCATAGGGGAGACCCTCAAGCTGGCCCAGAGAATTCGATAGCAGCATTGAGAAATGCTGTAGAGGTGGGTTGTGATGTCCTAGAAACAGATCTAAGACTCACGAGGGATCATCATTTCATATTGTTCCACGATGAAACTCTTGATAGGTGCACAGGATACGAAGGTCTAGTTTCAAACCATGATCTTGATGAGCTATTACAGATGGATTTAGGCTATAGCTATACTCCCGATGATGGTGAAACATTTCCGTTCCGATACAGTGGAGAAAAAATGATAACCCTTGAGGAAGCTTTTACCGAGTTTCCCAATATGCACTTCAATCTAGATATTAAAGATAAAGCTCCAGAAGCACCTAAGCTCCTAGCATCTGTTTTGGAAAGACACGAAATGGGTAGAAATGTAGTTGTAGGCTCGTTTCATGAGACGCAGCTTGAACGATTTAGAATACTTGCACCCAATGTTGCAACAGCTGCTCATCCTGGTGAAGTCAGTCGTTTTGTGTTTGCAGTAAAGATGTTCATGGTACCAGTCATTGCGAGGAAATGCAATTACGAGGCATTTCAAGTACCATTAAACTATGGAAGAATTAACATCATTAATGAGAGATTCATCAAAGCAGCACACAAAAAGGATGTCGCCATCCATGTCTGGACAATCAATGAGAAGGAAAAAATGGAATGGTTAATCGATCTTGGAGTCGATGGTATCTTTACAGATGATCCCAAGTTATTGAGAGAGGTATTGCAAGAAAAGGGATACCTATAGAATCCCCAGTTTCTAGTAAAACTAGACGCAAGCGAACAAGGTTAATATGCTACAAAAAGACAAGTTCACTAGTGTCTAACCCATCCGTATAACGGAAGCGGCCAAGACTGTTTAAGACCAATGCAGGTGTAAGAAATGACATGTCCAGAGTATAACTCCGCAGATAACACATGTGGTGTAGACGGGTTCAAATTCTATCAGGGTATGCAGAAGCCTTGTGAAAGCCCAGGGATTAACAAGGAAAAATGCCCTAGATTTGCGATGAAGTAGAGTCCGGTCGTAACATCTCGTGTTTTAATACGATGGGAGGGAAGATACTAAATTCTTCCTCCCCATTCATTCGTTTCTTCTCAACTGAATTTAATTGAATCATAGAAAGGACAACAGTTATCTATACAGCAATTACTCCTGACTGATTGCATGCGGTGGTTTTGTATATGGTAAAAGCATACGTGTTGATTAAGACGGAGAGTGGTAAGGAAGACCAAGTACTGAAGGAGATTCTCGGACTCACAGTCACTGAAGAAGCTCACGAAGTATTCGGACCCTATGATATCATCGCAGAAGTAAGAGCACGTGATATGGATAGTATCGTTGACGTTGTTGTGACAAGAATCCGTAAAATCCAGGGTATAACAGATACACATTCATTAATCGCTATCGATGCAGAATTAGATGTTACCTCTACAAGTCTCGCAACTTAGGCATGGGTAGTCTATCTGAATATTTGTTAAAAAGGATGAATGACAAAGGACAATTGGACCTACAAATATTTGGAGGCTACAAGGATTTCTCCAGCTAAAACATTGTCAAGAAAACCATTTATGTTAATGCTCCGGGACGATTCAGGAGACTTGTTTCCAGTAAAACTGGACGCAGGACTCGCGATGAGTGATAATGCAATCATCGTTCTCGATGAATACCGTGATACTACATGGGTATGGATTGGACGTAATGTCAATATGCCTACTCGTATGCATGCACTACGAATGGGTAAATCAGTTCAGAAATCGGGATTCAAAATTGGTGTCACAACAATCGGGATGGCTTCCACTCATCTTATTGAGATGTTGGAAAAGGATAGTGGCGATTCCGAAGTTGCTTCGAACATTGATGCATTTCGTGAAGCAATTGGAGTGCAATGGAAATTCGAAGATCAATTTCTTGCTTTTGATCCGAGACTCTTCGATTCTGTTTCAACATCACCTATACCCGGCTCACCAGAAGCAACGGGGTATAAACCATCTGGTGCTCCTAAGCCGGTCTTTGCGGAAGCAAAACCCGAACCTACAATATCACCCTCAAAACCCGAACCTGTAATCACTCCAAAGATAACAGTCACGCGAGGGGGTGTTGAGGAGAAGGCTGCGTTTCTATTATATTCCATAGTTAAGCACGCGGATCTCGTATATACTGAACGTTTTGAGAAGAGCGGTAAACTCGGGTTCAAAATCGAAGCACCTGGAACGATGGTTCTCGAAATAATTATGGATGGTGACAACCTCAAAATAGATCCACCTGATTTTGGAGACTCGGATGCAGCAAAAATGATCAAATCTGAGTTCGAAGCTTGGCTACACAAGTAGATCTAAAAATCAATTCCTCTAAGGCTCTCTCATGAGAGAGCCTTAATCTTATTCTATAGAATAATCGCGATACCAGTAGTCGTAAATCGTTTCAAAGCCAATCTTTGAGTAGAGGGATATTGCTGGTGTATTTAGTACTTCAGCCTGAAGGTAGACTGAATTAGACCCATAATCCCTAGCCCATATGCCAATTGCCTTGTTAACCGAGGTAGCTACTCCTTGACGTCTATACTTCTCATTTGTAGCTAGACCAAACAACCCAACCCATTCATCCTCAATGACACCAAGTCCGACACCTGCATACTCGTCATTTAAAACACACAAAGCGAATACTTTCTTTCCGGGTATACGTGACATTATACCCTTTCGAATATTAACGGAAAAATCATCATGGCCTGTGCACAACTTGTATGCATCCATCCAGGAATCAGTGGGTGAGTCAGTAAGTTGAGGCATGAAGCGCGCCTCACAATTTACAATACTATCGATTTTCGCAACTTGAATGGCAACTCTAAGACCGATTTCAAAACCAGATTCTTCTAATACATCATCAATGCATTCTGGTTGGCTTGCAGGAGTAACTTGAAATCTCGGTTGAAGCGAACGTGATTGATAGAACTCGATGGATTTGTCAATAGCCTCGTGAACATCAATTAAAGGGTCACCAGCAGGATAAACACTATTTGCTCTCCTAGTCACTCCATCATTAGCTCTAAGAACCCAGTTTCCTAATTTTACCTGCTCTTTTGCAGGCCATGCTCTCGCAGCCATAGCTTCCAAGTTCGAGATAACTTTTATGTCAGTCAATGTTATGCCACATTTCCGATTTCTGCTTTTATTTCATTGGGATTCCATATCGAATGGCAAAAGCGTTTCAGTCTTAAGTAAGAGGGTAATTTCAATATTGGATTTAGAAGAGGTGAAGTAATGGGTACGCTTCGCTGGAATCAAATGCTTGGAGAATGGGTAATTATTACTCCTAAACGTGCATCACGACCATTTCAGGACAAGGAGCAGATATGTCCGTTCTGTCCAGCAGGAGATGAAACAAATGGAGAGTGGGATGTACTAACAATTGATAATCGGTTTCCATCTCTGAAACTGGAGGATGGACCAATTCCATTGGATAGTGACATTGTGCTAGAAGCACCAGGATATGGGTCCTGCAAAATCATAATTCTGACACCAGAGCACGGAACGCAGATAGAATTGATGAGCAATGAGCAGATATTGAAAGTTTTCCAAGAGTATCTCAGAGTATTTTCAGAGCTGGATTCAAAAACAGCAATTGAATACGTCTTTCAATTTGAGAATCGTGGAAACAGTATTGGGGTTAGTTTGAACCATCCACACGCACAAGTATATGCACTCCCTTACATACCTCCACGCATTCGGAGGGAATTACAGCAAGCGAAAAAAGTTTGGGATTCTGAGAATCAATGTCTGATATGTCATTCAATTAAAAAGGAACTTGAAGTAGGTGTGAGAATAATCAAAGAGTCAGATAATTTTGTAAGCATTCTCCCCTTCGCTGCAAGATTGCCTTATGAAGTTCATATCTATCCGAAAGAGCATGTAGGAAGTTTGGTTGAACTAGAGAGCTCGCTTTTGGAACTAGGACAAATGGCGAGGGACGTTATACAAAGATATTCCAAGATTTTCGATGAAACAGCCTATGTCATGGCATTTCATACACGACCTTCAATCGGAAATTACCCCTATTGGCATTTCCATATAGAATTCTATCCTCCTTGGAGAGATAGTAAAAGAATCAAGTACCTCGCTGGATTAGAAACGGGAACTTGGACATATACGAATGATTCAACTCCTGAAGAAAAAGCAATTGAGATGAGAGAGGCATTAGCAGAATGAATGTGCCACAGAATCTCACATCTAGGTTGTATGATATCTTTGAACGAGCAAATCTACCCATTACAGTTGCAAGAGCACCTGGTAGAATTGAAGTCCTAGGAAACCACACAGATTACAATGGTGGACTTGTATTAGCGACAACAATTAATCGCTTTATTTGGGCAGCAGGACTTTCTTCTGATGAAGTAAACCTACATTCCTTAAATCTCAATGAGTCAACAGCATTTGACCCAAAGGATCCGTATCCTCAGGTCCAATCATCATGGAAAAATTACGCACGGGGTGTATACTGGGCACTTCGTCGAAGAGGGCATGATGTTAATGGAATCAAAGGGGCAGTGTATGGTGATATTCCAATGGAATCGGGTCTAAGTTCTTCAGCAGCATTTCAGGTGGCATTGGTGAATCTTGCTCTAACACTATCTGATAAGGAGGTGCACCCGAAAGCCAAAGCAATGATAGCCTTTGAATCAGAGAGGCTTTTCTGTGGGATTTCATGTGGTATAATGGATCAATTCACATCACAGTTGGGTCAACCAGCCTCACTGCTCAGGATTGAGTGTCGTAGTTTGCAGACCCAAAATGTACCGTTTGATAACAAACTGCGATTCGTGGTTGTTGATTCGATGATACGTCGTGCTGCAAGTGAAGCTCTGAATGAACGTAGAATGGAATGTCTTACAGCACTGAGCCAACTCCAAGAAGCAGGTTGGACGATTCAGAGCATCTCGGAGATAAGAGAAGAAGATTTACCCTCATTGAAGGATCTGCTTGATGATATATTAGTAAGACGCGTAAGCCACATCGTAAATGAAAATAAACGTGTTAGAAAAGCCTCAGAAACACTTGAGCTGAAAGAATTGGAAGAATTTGGTAAGTTAATGGTTGATTCACATAATAGTTCACGAGATCTCTATGAAGTATCACATCCCATGCTTGATTTCCTTGTTGAAACATCGCTGCGATATGATGGAGTTTTTGGTGCTCGAATGACAGGGGCTGGATTGGGGGGTAGTATAATTAGTCTTATGAAGGCAGAAAAAGTTCAAGACTATTCGGACATGATAAGCCAAGTTTATGAGAAGGAAATTGGAGAAACACCTGAAATTATCGCATGTGAGATTCCCGGGGGTGTAATCACAGACACGGTTATTCTCTAGGATGTAAGAAAGCACATTTTAATCGCTCTTGGTTTGAACTGTAAGCTTGCCATAGAATCCTGTAAGCGATATGATTCCAATGTGGATCCATCAATCCGTATCTCATCGAGTCGGCAGAATCTTTCGTTGAATCTGATCGATGTGTCAGATGATGAGTGACTCTGATTGTACAACGTTATCAGAAGACCATCTTTCCGTGATCTTATTGAGGATATTCGAATTGCGGGGTTATCTATTTGTATCACAGGATCAAGAACCTCTTTGGGTGTTCTTGCATTCCTAAGCGATATAGAAACAGTGTCAATAGTACCTGCTTCTGCTTGATTTGCACTATATTCCATCGATTTCGTCTTTGGATGAATGACGAATCCATATCTAAATTCGTAGTTGGCCTCCATATCCTGAGCGCCAGGAGTTTCCTCACCTGGTCCAGCGTGCATAGGTCTTTCCGGATAATCAGATCGTGACAGCCATCCAATAGACCGTAACAGGGTTAAAGAAATAGTTTGATGACTCACTACCTCAACCTCAGGTAATCCTTTGTTGAACACGGTAATTGCTTCATCGGATAATCGATTATCAATCCGGATGTAGCGTTTTTGTGGTTGAATGCCAGAAGGCAGTTCTGGGTATGTGGATTTTGTTTTTTCAAGGGTGACTGAATCTGGAATATCCTCAGGATCTGTTTTTCTCTCAATATAACCGAAGTGTGTTTCTGTTTTGCATATCTCTGTATGAAATGATAGTTTGAAATTAATTCGTAATCTATGATCCTTTGCAGTGTTAGTTAAACGTGTTCTGATTTCGATTCGGGGTGAGTCCCGATAGAAGTGAAAATCTGATTCTACGGGAAGTTGTACTTTGCCAATTCGCTTTTCTCTAGAGGAATCTAGCTCCTGAAAAACCTCTAAAATCATATTTTGTCGAATGATTCCTATTACCGGCCCATTGGCAAGGATCTCTCGTTTTACATTTCTAATTTTTATCTTCGAAGGTTCTACACGACCAAAGGTGTACTCATCACCCCTATCGCCTAGATCTTCAAACTCATGAAGTGAGTCATATATCTGACCTGATTTTTTATTTTCGTAGGTCAGCGTTCCATCCTTATTGAAGGTGACAGTGTAGTACTTAGTCATGACCTGGTCTCTTAGAATTGAGAGAGCTTGCCTTTCATCAGATTCCTCGAGGGATGGAATGAATTCAGTAAATGCAAAGGCTTGTAGGGGAGCTAAAACAGCATAGCGGGTCTGGGTTGGGCGTGCAGCAAGCAAATGTATCTTCTTATAACGACCGCTGTTGAATATCTCAACTGCCTGTTGTTTTAGGTCCTTCATATCAAACTCTCCAATAGGATGAATATCAGCATTGAATCTGATTTCAAGTAGTCCAGGTTCTTCGCCATCGAAATATTCTACACCGTTGATATAGAAGCCCATCAGTTTTCTCCCAGGAATTAATTTGAGACCCATTTTTGCAGTTCTCAACCCAACGGTTGTATCTAGAAAGACATCCTCTTTGGAATCCAGACGTTGAACATCAAAGATATCCCCACTAGATGTGGATTTAACACAATTCACAGACTCTTCTTTTGGAAAAGTGAATGTGAAGAAGAGTGGAGAGCTGTTATCATTAGTAGGGTTGAACACGGTAATCGAATTGCTATTGCTTGGTGACGTGTTCTCTTGTATCTTGTTTAACCCATCTGAAATAATTCTCTCTGCAATTGATTCCGCCCATGAGAATCGGGATTTCATTTCTTCGTGAGTTTGATCTATGGAGCAACCACATATTGAATCATGAGGGTGATTTCTCAGCAACCACTTCCATGCAAGTTCGATGAAACCAGTTGGATAGGTATGATTGTAGTTCAGCCAAAGATAAACACTCAGAGGTTCTGCAATGTGTATTAGAGTGTCCTCAATTTTCTGGTTCCAAATCTTAATCCACATCCTGGCGGAATATGTATTCTGAAGTAACGGAGCTCTTGAAGGGGATCTAAACTCACCATTATATTCAGGAGGCTCATAATTCGCGTTCTCAATTGCTCTACAGGTAGCATCAATATAGTCAGTGAGAACACCAAGTGAAATGTCTGTACCATCCTTTTTCATCAAATCGATGTGATTTTTTACAAAAGGTTGAGGAAGTAGATGGTCAGAGCCATTCATCAGGAGGTATAGTGGAAATGGAGAGAAGGGTTCAAGCTCTGTAATTGCATCATTAACCATATCTTTGAAGTCTTCATAGTTTTCACTGAAACGAGATGTATTCCCGTAGCCTCCGGGCATGTAGATTCCAAGTATCGAGGTCATTGCGTTACTATGAGATTTCCACGTGAACGGAACTGTCATGATATCGGGAGGAACACCTCGCCAGAGGACTGCTGCTTTGAACTGAGTTAAATCACCAATGATTTGTGGAATAGCACTCGAATGTCCGAATTGGTCAGGGAGGTAACCTACAGGCATAAGGGGGATATTCAGAAGGGTTGCTAGATCAAAGCTATATTCAAGATTGCGAAGTAAACTTTCAGCACCAACCAACCACTCGTCAGGAAGTAGATACCAAGGTCCAACGAAAATACGATTTTTCCTTATTTGATTCAGAAGTTCATCCTTCCTTTCAGGACGCACTTCGAAGTAATCTTCCAATACGATGGTCTGTCCATCGAGCATAAAGATGTAATCTTGTTCCTTGAGGATATTAAGCAGGTTGTCAATCAGTTTAACTAAGTCGTATCTGAATTTTTGAAAAGGAAGATACCATTCTCGATCCCAGTGTGTATGCGGAACAACAATTATCTTTAGCGGATTCATGCTTGAACACCTAATTCTTAACATACACCGCAAGATATGTTTCTAACCATTAGTCACAAAGAATATGTGGGATGTGTTTCATGAACGAGAAGATTGAAACAATCATTGAACAATTCGCTCCGATATTGCATTTTCATCCAGATGAAGGTAAGTTCTGTTGCTATCCTTCAGATGCGAGCTTGATATACAAACAATTCTCTGATGATTGGTCGAAATTTGATGTCGATATGACTCCTACACAATTGGATACATCTGCTCCGTGCTATTACGAGTACTGGATTGCTGAAGAGTTCATACAACTTCGATATTGGATCTGGTACAATTATAACCGGTTTCCGGGGGTGATGTTTGGGAAAGGAAGTCATCTCGGGGACTGGGAGCATATTGAAGTACGCGTCTATACAGATTTGGAAGAAAGTGAACATACCGGGATATGGTTATTATCTAATCATTTGACTGCTCGATTGACATCACGTCCCAACCACTATACATTTGGTGAATTCATTCCTGAACAGCCCGTTCTCACTCAGAATCACATTCATGCATGAGTAGCTTTGGGGTCTCATGCACATTATCCATCACCAAATAGTAAACCAAATTGTTTTGCTAGAATATTCTGTGACAAGATAGCAGATGAAGGGGAAATTTGGAACACTCAGCAGAATCTCGTTCTACTTAGTGATACAAACTTCTTCCTCATCAGAGGCAGATGGGGCGATGAAAAATCACCACGAAGTCCAACAAACAAGTACAACAATAGATGGAGAAATACCAGAGAGAGGCGACTGCAGTTATTCAAAGCTGTTCCGAAAGACTAGGCAATAGCTATGGTCATAGCCATATTCATAGACACCATGACCAGGATCTGCACCTTCCCAGCAAATCACAATCTCGCGTTCAAATAGCAAATCACGTGACAATGCTCGACAGACATCCCAGGCGAATGTAGTAACAACTTCGGATTTGAGATTTGCCACTTCTACAACTATGTGACAGCCAACCTTGACAATGGTCTTTAGTTTAGAGAAAATCTCCTGCAATTCGTCAAGATATCCAAAATAAGTTCCAGGAGTCCGATCATCTGTAAGGGGACTCATATTCCAGTTCTTGTTCATATAAACAGGAGAGCACAAAGCAAAGTCCATTTTGGGTAATTTGTATTCATCAATGAATCTAGCATCACCTTGGATAAGATTCTCCTTATTCTTGAGTTGAGACCAAGCATAACTACATCGATCTGAATTGTGTTCAACACCATATCCTATTCGATTCATCTTTTCAGCAACGACAAGAGTTGTCCCAAACCCTGCAAAGATATCTAGTACCTTATCACCAGGCTGTGTGTATTCTTCAAGAAATACCTCTACTAAGCAGTTTGGAAAACGAATTTCACCATCTTTGAACTTGTCAGGTAGTTCATCATCAAATGTTAATGGTAGGAAAACATATGATTTCATTTTTTAACAACTCTTGTGACATCTCCTTAATTTCATAAATCTACCTGTGTAAAGTTCATTGCTTGTTTTCGAGATGAGCATATGGAGAATCAAGTATCTATGGTGCCATCCATTTCAGGCGAAGGACTCCAAGGTGACGTCCGAGGAATCCAACGAGGAACATTTCTCATATATTCAATATACTCATCGCCAAATCGATCAATCAATCCAAGTTCTTCAGAAAATACAAAGTAGACATGATTTCCAGTCATGAAGAATAAACACCATAGAAATATACCCCAAGAACCAAACATAATCGCCTCACCCAACAGAATTGTCAAAACACCAGCAATCATTGGGTTTCTCATATATGCATAAACGCCTTGTATAACGAGTTTTGAGGTTGGAGCCCAAGGAGCCAACGTGCCTTCACCTATAGTAGCAATGAGTCGATTTGTGATGACGAGTAGTGACAATCCGGCAGAAGTAATTACCAATCCAATGATTATGACAACCGGAATTAAAAAGAAGGGCAGCTGAAACCACCAATCAAGGAAGAACACATCTGAGGAAAGAAGGATTATTGCAGGTATGATGATAGTTACAACCGTTGGTAATGCAAGTATTGCAAACGCATGTTGACGTGTGTTCAATACTGACTAACCTCGCTCTTAATGTCAAATTGTCGCGTATCCCTTCTTCATAACAGTGTCAACGACCTGATTTGATTTCTCAGGATGGTCGCGATTGTAATGTGCGCCGCGACTTTCCTTACGCATCCTAGCCATCCGTACAATTAGTTCTGCAACTTGAGCAATGTTTCTCAATTCCACTAAATCTGGAGTGAGTTTGAAATCCCAATAAAATGCGTTTATTTCTTTGTTCAAGAATTCTAGTCTATCTCTTGCACGCATGAGACGTTTGTCAGAACGTACGATTCCAACGTAATTTACCATAAGACGACGTACTTCGTCCCAAAGATGCGAGATAACAACCAACTCATCCGGATCAGTTGCGTGTCCAGGATCCCAAGGAGGAATCAGACATTCAATATTATTCAAACTCAAGTATTCTGCCACAGCAATTGATGCATTATGTGCTAATACAGCACCTTCGAGGAGAGAGTTTGATGCCAACCTATTTGCACCATGAAGCCCAGTACAAGCGGTTTCTCCGATTGCAAATAATCCCTTCATGTCAGTTCTACCATCTATATCAACCTTAATCCCACCACAAGTATAATGAACAGCAGGAACAACTGGAATCGGTTCTTCTGCAATGTCTATTCCTGCATTGAAACACGTTTCATAAATCACTGGAAATCTATCCTTGATGAATTCGGAACCCTTGAATGAGATGTCAAGATGCACATAGTCTGCACCTGTACGCTTGAGTTCACTATCAATTGCACGAGCGACAACATCACGAGGTGCAAGTTCTGCATCCGGATGATATGTATCCATGAATCTTTTCCCATCATGACCCAGAAGTACAGCACCTTCACCTCTTAGCGCCTCAGAAATCAAGAAAGAACGAACACGAGGATGATATAGCAAAGTTGGGTGCCACTGAATGAATTCTAAGTTGGATATGGTTGCTCCTGCACGATACGCCATTGCAATACCATCTCCAGTTGCAATATCGGGATTACTTGTGTAAAGGAAGACTCTACCAGCGCCGCCGGTTGCAAGCATTGTTACTTTTGCAGCATATCGTTTGACTTCATTTGTAGTCGAGTCTAGAATATACGCACCCAGAACCTGATTGTTTTTACTGTAAAGATTGACAGCTACATGATTCTCATAGACAGAGATATTCGGGTTTTCGCTCGTTCGTTTTACCAGAGCTCGCTCGATGTCTGCACCTGTATGGTCTTTCACGTGTAGGACTCTTCGATGACTATGACCACCCTCAAGACCTAAATCAAAATCATCACACGCCTCCTCCTTACAGAATTCAACGCCTATATCTATGAGCTCATGAATTCGACTTGGTCCATCACGAACAATGCTTTCAACAACATCACGATGGCATAAGCCATCTCCAACACGTAATGTGTCCTCAATATGTGATTCAAACGAGTCATCGTCTGACATCACTGCTGCAATGCCACCCTGTGCTTTACTTGTGGCTGTATCAGCAATCCCTTCCTTTGTAACTAGTGCAACTTTAGCTGATTGTGCTGCCTTCAATGAGAAGAAGAGACCAGAGATACCGCTACCAATGACTAGAATATCTGAAGTTATGAGGTCAGAAGAGCCCATATAGTTGACCATCCTAGAGAAACTAGATAACATCGCACATAAACAAGTTGTGCTAAGGTGGAGAATCTTGAAATCGATAGTACCGATTTCACGTGGTGACTAAATTGGATAAGAAACAGAGAGAAAACCCGGACGAGGAAGTGAAAATCGGATACACTTTGAACCATTTAGTCCTTTATTGATTTGATTGCATCTAAAGTACTGTTAAAAAGGAGTTTGTTTTGATGCACCCCGACGCGGGTGCAAGCGACCATGGGAACCAGTGATGAGACTATCGATGGAATAATAGTTCTTGATAAGAAATCCGGGATTCCAATGTTTTCCAGTCTTCAAGATGATAGCATTGATGATTCCTTGTTCGCAGCATTTGTTGCCGCAGTAAGTCATTTCGCGTCTGAACTCTCTATTGGTGGACTCACCTCATTTACGACTAATGACAAGACCGTTTTTGTGGCATCTAGAGAGAAAACTATCACAGCTTTAGTTATTCCTAGAAGCATTGAATTCCAAGAGAAGTTTTCATTGGCTCATGAGATTGGGGAAACCTTCGAATCGAGATATTCAATTCCTACACGACCACAGCCGGAAGATTATCATGATTTTTCATTCGTTGTCGAAGATAGACTAAGCAGAAGAAGAAATCCATTCCTGAGGAGAGTTGCGGCATTTGCTCGTTCAGAATATAATGGGGCGGTTTCAATTGGTCCACAACTTATGAAACGAGATGGAACTGATGCGATTATTGACATTCTTGTTGATAATGGATGTAAACAATCCTCTGAAACAAATGGAAAGCACTCGGTTGTTTTCAATCAGGACGTATCGATTTTCAAAGTAGTTGATGGAACAGTTGACCGTGGAGAAATCCTTGATTTTGTGGACTTGGCAGCAAACCTAGGGATGCTCATAGTAAAGAAGGACGAGATGGAAATAATCCCATATGCACCACATCGCGCAATAATTGTTGGAAGAGACTTTGCTAGCTCAGGCCTCAAAGAAGTCATGTCAATGCCCTATGTTGACGAGAGAATAGATCTTGATTTCAGTCACATCTACAAAGGAATCAAAGGCGCACCCAAAGAAGCGATTTGCCATTTTGAACTATGGAAATGGAACGACGAGAGAGAGCCCGATAAAATCATTGTTTAGTGCTTCGATTGTTGTTTCCTGATTTATCAGATCTTGGTATTCCAATGAATTATTGTAAGTGAGATAACTAAAAACCCAATTGAAGTTAATACAGGAACGAGATAAGCCATTTCGGGAGTTACCTGACTTAATAGAATTGAGAGTACAAGCACTAACAAAAAAAAACGCTAAGTGTATTTCTTACGTACGCCCTCTTTTCAATCAATGTTATCCTATAGGATTATGACAATACTGATACTTCTATCCTATTGTGTAGTGGAATGCATATACAATGATGCGCATTTTTGTACATTGATGTTGCGTTCCGCACAAACCTTATAAATAAATGATAATTCGCAGAGTCAAACCCTCACGAGGAAAGATGAAATGGCGAGTGTGCGTTACGGCCAATGGTATATGGGTCCTTTGAGGCCCGTTTAGCTAATTCTCTAACAAGCACACTCCTACATCTTTCACACAGTATCACTATTTTCGGAGTTCAAGATTGTATAGTCCATCGTGATATACTTCTGGCACAATTTGATACAACTAGTGCAAACTCCAAATGGTATCACTGGTGGTAGGGTGTTCGATGACCTGAAAAGGTCAGAGGAGAAAATTGTAATGAATAGAATACTATTAGACATTGATGAAATGCCAAAAAATTTCGTGAATATACTGCCATATTTGAAGGAACCACTTCCACCACCTATAGATCCGGTTACAAATGAACCTGTGAGTGCTGAGAAGCTCACAGCAATTTTTCCTGTGGAATGCGTCAAGCAGGAAGTTTCTATGGAAAAACGAATTCGGATACCGGATGAGGTTAGAGAGGCCCTGATGAGATTTGGCAGACCAACACCTCTACAGAGAGCAGTAGGTCTTGAGAAATTTCTGAAGACACCAGCTCGTATCTATTACAAGCGTGAAGATGTATCACCAACAGGTAGTCATAAGCTGAATACTGCATTAACTCAGACATACTATGCTTCAAAAGAGGGTACCAAAAGACTTGCTACTGAAACTGGTGCTGGACAATGGGGTAGCGCTGTGGCGCTTTCATGTGCACACTTTGATATGCAGGCAATGATCTACATGGTAAGGATTTCATACGAGCAGAAGAAGTATCGGGGAACGCTCATGAGAGTGTATGGTGCTGATGTAGTTTCAAGCCCATCAGATAGAACAAAGTATGGAAGACAAATCAAAAAAGAGAATCCGGATCATCCAGGAACACTTGGAATTGCTATCAGTGAGGCGCTGGAAGACACACTAAGTCATGAGGACACCAAGTATACACTTGGTTCGGTTCTCAACCATGTACTTCTACACCAATCGATAATTGGACAGGAAACAATGCTACAACTTCAGAAGGTCGATGAAACCCCTGATACAATCATAGGATGTGTAGGAGGAGGCAGTAACTTTGGGGGAATTATTTACCCGTTTATAGCAGATGGGGGATACAGTGATACTGAGTTCATTGCAGTAGAACCAGAAGCATGCCCAAGTCTAAACAAGGGAACCTATCGCTATGATTTCGGTGATGCGGCTGGTTTAACTCCAAAGCTCAAGATGTACACGCTTGGAACAGACTTTATTCCACCAAAAATCCATGCGGGAGGCCTTAGGTATCATGGTGTGGCTCCAAGTATAAGTGCACTTGTAAACGAAGGTCGGATTAAACCAGTTTGTTACCATCAATTAGAGGTGCTTGAATCAGGGATGCAGTTTGCTCGCGCAGAGGGAATCATCCCAGCTCCAGAATCTGCGCATGCTATCAAGAGTGTTATTGATCTAGCTTTGGAAGCAAAACGCAATAATCAAGAGAGAGTCATTGTTTTCAATCTTTCAGGACACGGGCACTTCGATATGATGGCCTATGAATCTCTGATGGATGGAACATTGAATGGAGATACAGCTGTCTTAGAACAGAAACCGACTCCTACTAGTATATCTCACTTAGAAACTGCATGAGTTCAACAAGGAGAGGTCTCTTGGATTCAAGAGGCTCTCCAAGATATTTTTCCAGAGAAAGCCAAGAAACTCTAA
>CAYWJO010000011.1:0-80317 GCA_964458565.1 uncultured archaeon
TACCTACTGAGCCACGATGGCATGTTCTCGCACTCACGCTCCAGATTACAATATTAACATTGCTGTTTAGCTGCATTGTGGATACAACGAGATGAACAAATCCATCAGGACTTTTTTGAATGCGGTGATAAACTCAAATTACTCCTGTTTATTAATATCGTAATGGATTTTGGTCATTCCAAGAATAAGCATTGGTATGAAGATCAGAAGATCGATACCTGCTCCCAGAAGTGCCACGCCTCCAACTACAAGAGATATCGGGTCAGTAAATGAAATGACGCCTCCAAAAACGTACGAATAGATTGCGTATGGAATAAACCAAATCAGTAACAAAAAGACATAGACCGTCCATAGTCCAAAGACTCTGTTCATGTTCTTTCTTACGGCTCTAAACGAAAGTTTCATTCCTTCAATGATTGGTGAGGAATCGATAACTGCATGGATGTGTAATTGAAGGAATCCCAGCACAATGAAAAACCATACAAATCCCGCGACACCAAGAACGATGTCAACTGGAAATGGAAAAGTACCGAAACCATAGAGTGATGATACCCCTATCCACAAACCCACTGCCGGTACAATCGCCACCGTGGCATTCACAAGACAGGTTAAGGTCAGAGGTATGAATTTTTGTCTTAACCAGAGAATAGCACCCAATGCCGTACTAAAATGTCCTGATACTATATCCCCACTCAAAATATACACTGCGCTAAAGAGACACGCGAACAATGCTACACCCGCAATAATAACTCCAACGAATGGTCCACTTACTATCCACAGAAGACCTGAGACGATATACTGAATCATCGAGTCTATCAGATTAAACCAAACAAGAACAAAGTCTAAGCTTTGGTTTACAATCATCAGAATAACCGCATACCCAATGCTGGCAATCAAAATCGGAATACCTACAAGACCGATGGATCCCATCATCGCAATCAGGATCTTAAGGAAATTGGACCTGAGGTATCTCCAGCTTGTCTTCATATCGTCCACTATTGACATCCTGAACTCTCCGAACTGACGTTATACACAAACTATCCGAATAATCTTCTGGAAAGCTAGATTCTGATATAAGTGATTACTCAGCATCTGATTGTGAATACCTGTCATCATGCCGCAAAGAGTAGCGTGAAGATGTTATCTAGAATCATCATTATGAAGAATCCAATCATGATGCCCCAAGTTGCCAGACGTGCGTTTCCTTCCGAATGACTTTCAGGCACCATCTCATCTCCAATTACAAAGATCATGGCTCCTGCAGCAAATGCCAATCCATAGGGAAGTAGCGAAGATGCGAAGGTCACAACAGAAACACCAAGGATGCCTCCAATAGGCTCTACAAGGCCTGTGAGTAATGCAAGCCCGCCCGCATATTTTCTTGAATAACCCTCTCGAACCAAGGGTGCTGCTACTGCAAGACCCTCTGGTATATTCTGAAGTCCAATCGCTACAGCAACTGATATTCCCGTAAGCGGATTCTCTGTTCCAAAAGACACTCCTACTGCAAGACCCTCTGGGAAATTATGAATGGTGATGGCCAGAACAAGCAACCATACTCTAGCCATGCTTGATGATGGACCTTCTTGCCCTTTCTTGAAGTGCTCATGAGGAATATATCGATCAGAAACATGGACGAATAAGCCCCCCAATAGAAAACCAAACCCGACTACAGTGAATATTTGTATCACATCATTTGATAGGAGTACAATGTCTAATGCTGGTACAAGAAGACTGAATGCGGATGCTGCTAACATAACTCCTGCTGCAAAACCTAGCATGAGATCAAGGGTTCTTCTAGTAAAATCCTTCTTCACAAAGATTGGGAGTGCACCAAGTCCTGTCGCACCGCCAGCAAGTAGACTAGCAAGAAGTCCTAAAATAATTGGGTCATCAGGAAGTACAAGCTGCATTACTATGCCTCGGATTACAAGCCTTTTTGCAATCCTGTATAAGATACTTTTCAAAAGACTGTATTCCGAATTAAAATATTGGAACACGTGTTCTATAATAAGTGGGATGAAATTGTCAGAGAGATTGAGGGAATACTCGAAGGGGCATCAAATAAGCTTGCAGAATGAAATATGATTGATGTGGTGGGCCCGGCGAGATTTGAACTCACGACCGTTCCCCTGTATGGAGGAAATCTCCAAACATACAGGTTATGAGCCTGCTGCTCTACCAAGCTGAGCTACGGGCCCTTGATATCACACAGGTTGCATGTGCTATCCCTATTTGATATTAACGTTGTGTTAAATTGTATTGACCAATGATATTTTTCTCCGACTTTAAATGATGCAATCGAAACAACGAATAAACAGGAACGGGACCGAGATCATGATATTGCTATTCACCTCTGAAACATGCGCATGGTGCGATATTTTGAAGACCATGATTAGAACAGAGGGGCAAAACATAATGTGCAGTAATATACTCTATGAGGTAAACATCGATCGACACAGGTATATTGCTGAGGCATATGGAATACATGCTGTGCCAACACTCATTTCTGGAACTAATATAATATCTGGACTTCCTTCTGCTGAGGAGTTACACTCTTTCCTCTTACAATCAGTATCTAATAGTCCTTCAGAAGACCGGGAAAATAGACCACGAAGTGTTATTCGCACAGTGAGTGATATATCAGGTCATACTACATCTATCGAGAGAATCGTTCAGTGATATGTCCTCTGCATAATGTTAATAACATAATACTTCTTCCGCTGCGAAATGGCCCCGATAGTGTAGTCCGGCCCAGCATCTGGGGTTTTCGACCCCAAGACCCGGGTTCGAATCCCGGTCGGGGCACCATACTCATTTCTCAGTAAGTTCCAGAAGCATATTGAAGTCTGAGGCTATATAGGAGTGCGTTAGTGCACCTGATGAGAGAACATCTGCTCCATTCTTTGCATAGTCCTCTACACTACTCTCATCAATACCGCCCGAGGCTTCAAGGATTATCCTGTCACGCAATCCCATTTCATTCAGTTTCTTATGCGCCTTAGCAACCTCATCCGGCGAAAAATTATCAAGGAGGATGATATCAGCTCCTGCTTCTACAGCAGCAATACACTCATCGATATCTCTCACTTCACATGATACCTTCTTGGTGAATGACACTCTCTCACGAGCTGCCTTGACAGCTTCTTCCGCTGAACCTATCACCGAGATGTGGTTATTTTTGATCAGAATCATATCGTCAAGAGCATAACGATGAGGGTCTCCACCTCCAACTTGAACAGCTCGTTTCTCAAAGAATCTAAAACCGGGAGTTGTTTTTCTCGTAGCCGCAACTCTTACTTTGGGATTTCCTTTTCTAGCTAATTTCAACATATTATGCGTTTTTGTGGCAGCACCACTCATTCGCATAATGATATTCAGACACACTCTCTCAATCTGAAGTATGATACTGGCCTTTCCCATTACTCGTAATACGGGTTGTTTCTTATCTACCCAACTACCTTCAGACACTAGAACTTCAGATTCTAATCCCATTATCTCTGCTATAGCTGCAGCCTCTTTGATACCAGCTAAAACGCTCTTACTCTTCGCATAGAACGTCCCAACTCCTTTTCCATCATGAGTGCCCAAAATAGATGTTGTCAAGTCACCGGTCCTAATATCTTCGTCTAAGAAATCCTTGAGTCTTTCGATGATTTCTGGTGGCAAATCAGTCATTACATGTTTCCTCCTTACTAACCTCTGGGATGTTTTGGATCTCTCACTATGTTTCCCCTCGGTGATTCTTCACCAAATATCTCTGCTTGAAATGCCATGAACTCAGTCTTTGAGTCTTTCCATGCATCTTCCGGTAACCATGCCTTGTTACAGGTGTGTTCTAAAAATTGCTGTACATTCCAACCCCAATCTACGGGGACCTGTGGTAATAATAATCCACGATTTGCACCTCTAGTAGCTATTAATCCATCCCGTCCCACTTCTACAAGTGTAAGGAGTTGTACGGGGTCATCATATTCTATTTTCTTCGGAGGGGTCAATACGCTCAGTTCCACGATTATTGAATCTAATTCCTTTACCGATATCGGAGCAAATCTTGGATCGTTTACTGCTGCATCAATTGCTGAGTCTATTGTGGCATCGATCAGTGATTGTGTAGGATAGGGTCTCCCAATACATCCACGTAGTGATACTTCCCTCGTTTTCAAAGAATTCAATGTCACGAATACACCTGAATTCTTTTTTAGATGGTCGGGAATGTTCTTGGGGGTTTCAATTCGTTTTTTCGTAGTGACATATTCATCTACAGTCTTTCTAGCGAGGCGAACTAGAAGATCTCCGTCCGATTTGGAATAAGTTTGAGGCAATTCTAAACAACTCATTTCTCTTGTAACAATATCCTGTTATTTGTTTTGCAGTACACTATTTCATCAATGGGACTCGCCCAGCAATTCCTGGTTCAATTAGGAACTCGTCATCAGAGAAGATTATTTGGCCTCCTACAATTGTAGTCGCAGGTTTCGCAAGAGCAATACGACCTTCAAAGGGTGTAATTTTGGCCTTTGAATAGAATCGCTCTCCAGTTATTGGATATCTTCCTTGTCTTACTATTATAATATCTGCATCATACCCTTCTGCAAGTACACCTTTGTTGTATAGCCCCATAATCAGCGCAGGTCCTGACGAACAGCTTCGTAGATATTCCGCCCATGTGAGTCTGCCCTCAAAGACTTCTGTCAAAAGTAATGGAACTGTGGTCTCCAATCCTGGAATTCCTGACTGCGCTTTCAAAAACGGTTTCTTCTTTTCCTCTTCAAGGTGTGGTGCATGATCAGATGCAACGCAATCAATTGTACATGTTCGAAGCCCGTTTAGTAAAGTGTCTGAATCATATGGTGATCTGAGTGGAGGGAGCATCTTTGCAGTCCCATCCTCATGGAACGAATCGATACTATTCAAGAATAGATGATGTGGTGTGACTTCAGCTGTAAGATTAGATTCGGATCTGTTCTCAGAGATTAATTTCATCGTTGTTGCACAGCTTACATGGCATACATGCAACCGATTCCCAATTTCAGATCGTGTTTCAATGAATCTCTGGAGTGAGTCCATTTCACTGGAACAACTATGAATCCTGAAAAATTCGTCTTTATCCTTTGGTTTCTTTGTAGGATCTGCAGAGTCTGGATGAATGAGCAATGGAACGCCAAGTTCCAAGGCGAGACTGGAACAGGCAGTAACTCTCGCTTTGGTATATTCTACTCTTTTGTCCAGAGGACTATATGGATATACTTTGACGCCCAATATGCTTGACTTTACTGATCTGTCAAAATCCCCCACTTTGTTTGGAATCCCCGCATAAAATCCTACATTCACAAACCGCTTAGACGATGCGATTTCAATCTTTTTCTCAAGTACTTTCTTAGTTAATACAGGGGGATTTGAATTAGGCATATCAATAACAGTTGTTACCCCTCCTGCAGCAGCAGCTTGGGTTCCTGTAAAGTAATCCTCCTTTTCAGATTCGTTAAGATCTCTAAGATGAACATGAATATCTATAGCTCCGGGAAGGACATACATACTCTCACAATCTAAAATTTCTCTTGCTTTCGGTGATTCTGTTTCTCTGTAGATTCCATCAATGCGGCCTCCTGTAATTGCAACTGTTTGGGCAACTTCTCGACCGTCTACAATCACAATCCCGTTTTTTAGAAGCAAATCTACAGTCATCTTATTTCGTCATTCTATTGAATGAACTGGCTCTTAGATTTAGCTGTCCGTTTCTGGAACCTTGAATTTATTCGCTACAAAACGTGTGAAGTCTGTAGAACTTATGATGCCCATGAGTCTGTTACCTTCTCCAACAACAGGTAACGTGTTTAGATTTGCATCGAGCATCATCGTTGCTGCTTCAGCTATGGAGATATCTGGTGAAGTTAGGGGTGGTTGTTTTATCATAGCATCTACAACCCTTATCTGTCTCACCTGATTTGCTCGGTACTTATCAGGAACCTCCACACTAAATCGTGCCATTGCTTCAGCTACTGATCGCTCTGTAAGAAGCCCCAATACCCGACCTCCATCTGTGACAGGAAGTCCAGAGTAACCAGCTGTGAGCATTTCTAGTCTAGCTTTAACAAGCCTTTCTACTGGATTGACTACTAGGAGTTGTTCTGTCGTCATAAGATCTTTGACATACACCTCTTCAAACTTTTTCACCAATTCAGTAATTTCCTTCTTACTAATCACACCAACGAGTTTATCATCATCCATGACTGGGCAACCACTCATTCCTCTGTCAAGCATCATTTTGGCTACTTCTGTCACATCATCACTTGGAGTGGTTGTGATGACAGTATCAGTCATTGCACTTGAAACATGCAATCTACCAATTGAAACAGCAACAACCTTGCTTACACCTAATCTATCTGCAATATCCGCATAGGTTAGGATTCCCTTTAATGATCCATCTTCCATCACTATTAGTCTATCGACACCCTTCTTATCTAACAAATCGAGTGCGTATGATAATCGTTGATCTTTGTCAATCGTAATTGGTTCTGTCATTATTTGGCTGACTTCCAATATTTAAGCCTCCATAGATTATTCCATTTATTCATCCAATAGCTACTTACAACATATTACGAATTTGAGTGTTGGGGAACTACACAAATTTCTAGGTTGGAGTTTTACAGTTCTCGCAGAGGTATTCTCCATCATCTAGGGTTAAATCAGTGGAGTATTCACCGCAGCTGTCACAAATGCCTCCGTATGTTACCAGCTCGTCTTCTTCCTCCTGTTCTTGTCTTGTTTCTTCTTTCATACGAAGCGACTCGACCAAAATGTCGATTAGTTCTGGTGACCATCGAAGAAGGTCTCTAGAGGTTATAATTCCTGCAAGAGAGTCTTTCTTCAAGACTGCAACTCTACGGATATTTCCTCGTGCCATGACACGCATCGCTTCTGTCAACGGAGTTTCTGGAGTCACATGAATTAGAGGTGAAGACATTATCTCTTTGGCTGTGACAGTTTTCGGGTCCTTATCCTCAGCAACAACCCTCCTTACAATATCTGATTCTGTCACTACTCCAACTGGACGTTCTCTATCCACAACAATGAGTGCACCTATATCCATATCTCTCATAGATGTTGCGAGTTCAGATATCGGTGTATCAGGTGTGATGGTTACAACATTAACCGACATAATCTCTCTAACGGACATTGTGTGGGAGGGATCTGACATAAAGACTACCTCTTTCTATAATCATGCAGCACAACAATATGCTGCTCGTCTTCGATTTTCCAGATGGATAAAAGTCTACCTCTATCTTATCTTTCACTTGACAATCTCACCCTCTCCGGGTGGAAGGACTCTCATCATGTCTTCTTGCGGAAGTTGTTCGAGTAGAGAAATAGCCTCTTCAGGAACCAACTGCTTAAGATTAAACAAGATATCTTTTACAAGTTGACCTTTCTTCTTCTCACCGGGAACTACTCTCACATAGTATTCTGTTTGGCTCTGGACCGCATTTGGTGGTCCTGATATTGGAATTACATAATCATCCTCAATAAGTACTCCAACTAGGAGACCAATAGAAACGTTGCGAATATAATTCTTGGTTCCATAAATCATGACAGCACCTGATGGGAGATATTCACCTGTAGGGGGAGTAAAACTGACTTGTTCGGGAGTGACCCAATATGCATCACCGCTCGATAAACCATCTTGCCAAGCTCTGGAGAATGTAACCGCAAATTGTGCTGCCTCTTCTAATGTACGATCACCCGGCTGACCTTCTGGCGCTTTTACCAACACATATGGTGCGCCGTGTACAGAGGCGTGTAGGAATACATCACTAGGTTCCATTTGCCGCTTTGCCAGCCTCTCATTTGTGCGTGTATCTCTTCCTCCTAAAACGAGAAATCCTTCAGATGAAGTAAACCATCTAAACTTCTCATACCAGCGTTTCTTTCTGATTTTAATTGCTTTCAGCTCTTTTTCTGGCTCAATCGTCATTTCATCAAGTCTTTGAAGTTTCTCTCTTGTCTTCTCAATCTGCTTTTCAGCTCCAGCAATTTTTGATTTAGACTTCTTTGCCTCATCATATGCCTGTGAGGCATTATCCTGCGTATTGAATCTAATATCCAACTTCACATCAGTATCGTTCACTTCAACAATGATTTGAGCTTGCGATGGTACAATCTTCTTTACCATCAAAGCTGATTCGATTCCCTGCTCTTTACCTTCCTCAACCCGCTTTATGATCTCATCCCATGAGAAACCATTAGCTCTAGCTTGTGTGATAGTCTCAAGTACCTCAGTCACTAATTGAAATTGAGAATAGATTAATTCCCCCGCCTTTTGTAGTTCCTCTGCCTTCTCCTTCAGTCGTGCAATTCCCTCTTCCTGCCTATCAATTATCGTCTGTAGCCGTTTTTGCTCTTTGGTCTTTGCATCCATTTGCACCGTGTCTTCAAGCTCATCATCCGATACACCATAGAACTCATCAAGTGCATTGCTGTAGGATTCATAAGACTGGAATTGACTCTCATCATAGATTGTGAAAGGGAATGGAATAAATGCCAGAAATTCGTCTTCTTCGTCCTGTTCTTCGTCATATTCATTCAGAATAATTCTTGGTTCATTCACACCATCTAGTAATTTTCGAGTGAACTTTTCCACTCCTGATTGAAGGTCTTTCATCATTTGTTCGTCTATATCCACAGCATTAGTACCAGGAGATATTCCTGAGAGGGCACAAATCTCCTCACAGCTTAATGAGTCCAAATTGAGTCGACTTGTGAGAGTTCTCAATATGTTTGCTTTTGAACTTGATACAAGATCATACAATTGTCCGGTCTCGAAAGAGAAAATATCTGTCCCTCTTGGAGGAGGGAAGATATAGGTTGCCTTCGGTATTACATCTCTGTCGCGCATCCGTCTATATTTCATAGCAACAAAAATCGTATCTTCTGGGTCAAGAAGTAACAGATTTCCTTGTCCAAATAACTCAGCTACAATCTTGTAAGATGATTCTTCATCACCCACCTCAATTACAACTATTCGATCAAGGTCATGCTGTTTTATACTGTGAATCCTTCGATCTCTCAGATACTTGCGTAAGACCGTGCAGAACTTTGACGGAACTCTTGGAGCGACTCTGCGATATTCGGTCTGATGGATTCTAATTCCTGGTTGAATAAGAAGGTTTGATGTACCTCCCGCTGGTTGATATAGCTTCAAGACGAATGTATCTCCATACTGATATACATTCTTGATGAACGAGCCCTCTGCTGCATTCTTCAGTTCAGGAAGAATCATCCTGATATCGATGTTACTCATAGTTTCCTTCATTTCATTCACATCGCAGTCCGATATTGTTATAACATAGTCGATAAACGAACCAACAACAGCTCGATGGTGAATATTATGTCAGCAATCATCAATCCGCTTCGAACACTCTTTCAACGTATGTTTAGACGTTGGGCCGATAATCCTCAAGACCAACAATACTACTTGAAGATGTTCTTTGCACTCATATCCGCAATCGTCTGTGGTGTTGCAGGGATTGCTTTTGCTGGTATCAGAGGAATAATGTTTGGATTTCTAATGTATGTAGCCTCGCTGTTTGTAATTGTCTATCTTCTTGATATTGACCCAGAATCAATAGGTGGCCGCCAGAAACTTGTGACAAACACCCTGCCTTCCTTTCTACTCCTTTGGGTGCTTCTCTGGACACTAATCTATACCCTCGCTCTTCCACAATCTATCATTGATTTACTTCCAATAATTGCTAACGTCACTATTTCCGGTTGATTGCGTCTTTGAGAAAATCACAGCTGTAAAGCATGTGTGAGTCATAAAAGGTCTGCAACCATCATTTTTTTCACAAAAATGGACCGTCCTGTTGCGAATCCCACAATGCTTAATAATCTGCAGAATGAAAAATAGCTGCCAAATCTAGTTCTTGAAGGTGCTATATCGAAATGGATGATCTTGACAAGTCCCTTATCCGATTTCTTCAACGTGATGCACGGACTCCATTCACCAAGATTGCAGAAGAACTTGGACAACCTGATACTACGATACACTTCAGAACACGAAAGCTGAAAGAGAAAGATGTTGTTTCAAGATTTAGTGCAATAGTAAATCCTAAGGCGCTTGGCTATTCCACAGCTGCAATTCTTCGAATCGAAATCGGTGGACATATAATTCCCGAGATAAGTAAAGATAGGTCTCGGTCTTTTGCTGAAGAGCTAGCTCAAGATGAGCAATACCTCTGGGTAGCAGTTGACAAAGAACCCATGACCGTCTATGCCCTTGTGATGGGGTTTGATGAAACTGATTTGACTACACGTGCTGAAAAACTCCGAAAGACTGCGGATGTTGTAGATGTCACAATAACTCCTGTCGGGAAAGTTGTAAAGGGATGGGAGATAACAGGTTGGCCTCAATAGAAGGTGAGTGTTTTATGAGTCGCACACAGACAGGCATCACCGGTCTTGATGGTCTTATGGATGGGGGCTTTGTTAGAGGCAGCACTATTCTTCTATCTGGTCGAAGTGGTTCTGGAAAGACAATCTTTGGATTACAATTCCTTTACTTTGGTGCTACTAAATATGATGAGTCCGGAGTATTAGTTACACTTGAAGCCAGACCAAAAGATCTACGTGAAGAAGCCCTTCGGTTTGGCTGGGATTTTAAGGTATTAGAAGATCAAGAAAAATTAATTCTCATCGACGCGGCATCTAATAAAGCAGGACTTGCCACATCTGAGAAATTCACTCTTAAACGAGGTTTTGATATTACTGCTCTAGCTGAGGCAATCTATGCAGCAATCCAGAGTATTGGTGCTAAACGAGTGGTTATAGACTGTCTCTCTGGTCTGAGTATTAGGTTCGATGAACCATCCGAAGTTCGTACTACAGTATTCAGAATAGGTTCGCTTCTTCGTGAGCTTGGAGTCACATCGATTCTTATAGGTGAAACCAACAGCCCTGTTGAGCAGAGTAAAGCCGGTGTGGAACAATTTCTTACGCAAGGTCTTATTGTACTTAATTTGACAGAAGGCGATTCAGGTTTGGAAAGGGACCTAGTCATTTGGAAGATGCGTCAGACATCTCATAGCCTAAAGAAACATCCATTCAAGATTGATGACAAAGGAATATCCCTGATTTAGAAAAAGGCGAACAACTGAATCATTAGATATCCTATAAACAAAAGAGGAATCAATGCAGGTATTCTCGTTTCCTCTTTATTTCTCAATTGAGACCATATAATACCAAGAATCAACATCGCGAGGATTTGAAGAGAACCTGCAATGAATGCCTCAAAATACACCCATTCCCATTCAGTAAATTCAATTCCAGGACTTATAATAGAAACTAAGATGAACATCTTGACATCTGCTCCTCCCATTACTTTCCTATTATACAGGAACAAGGGTAAGGCCGATGTGACTAAAGCAAAGAAATGTAATTGCCAATTATTGATTATATGTCCAGTAAATATCCCGATAATCACACCAATGACTCCCAATACGAGAAACACTCGATTAGAAACTCGTCTATCTCTCAGATCGAAAAAGCTAGTTATGATAAACATGACATCCAAGGTGATGAATGCAATAATCGATGCTTCATTGATGATGAGTACCATACAAAACACCTTGAAGTATAATGATGAATTCCATTCTTTAGTATATAGACATCACTAATACGTACGAACAGCAAGACAGATTAATAGCGATTTTTCAGACTCGTCATGACAGAGATATCCGACCTCTGTTTACAATCAAAATTCAACAGAAGCTGATAGTCTTGAAAGATCCATATCAGGTAATACATGATACTACTTTCCGTCTTTTGAAAATGGCGGCCACAGTACTGCCAAAGGACATTGAAGACGCTCTAAGAGCTGCTCATGACCGTGAAACTAATGAAACCGCGAAGACACAGTTCTCAGCAATCTTGAAGAACATAGAAATTGCTAGAACTGGAATTCCCATGTGCCAGGATACAGGCATAATGATCTTCTATGTGAAGGTTGGTGAGAAGTTTCCATTCATTGGTGAGATCAAAACTGCTCTTGAAGCTGGCACAAAGAAAGCAACTGCGGAGGTCCCTCTAAGACCCAATGCTGTAAATCCTATTGTAGGTGGAAATAGTGGTGATAATACTGGTAAGAAAATCCCTTGGATTAATTGGGAGATAGTCCCCGGTGACGGTCTCGAGATAACTGCATTTCCAAAGGGTGGGGGGAGTGAGAACGCAAGTATTGTAGGTATGTTAAAGCCTGGTGTCGGTCTTACGGGTGTAAAGAAACTGATTGTCGACAACGCCTTGAGCTATATGGGAAAAGCATGTTCTCCAAACATCATCGGTGTCGGTATTGGTGGAGGTGCTGATATCGCCATTAAAATTGCTAAAGAACAACTAAGACGCCCTTTGAATGACAGGCATCCTGAACCTGAAGTGGCAAAGATCGAGGCGGAACTCATGGATGCCATCAACACATCTGGGATAGGTCCAATGGGTCTCGGGGGTGACACAACAGTTTTGGGAGTTAAGGTCGATTATGCTATGAGGCATCCTGCGAGTTTACCTGTTGGTGTTGCTGTACAATGTTGGGCTGCACGTCATAGTAAGGCAATAATCTCGAAAGACTTGGATGTTGAATACATCACTCATCCTCTGGAGGGACACTAGAATGGCTGAATATCATCTCAC
The DNA here is from genome assembly GCA_964458565.1 of uncultured archaeon. Classification (GTDB taxonomy): domain Archaea; phylum Asgardarchaeota; class Thorarchaeia; order Thorarchaeales; family Thorarchaeaceae; genus CAYWJO01. The sequence goes on from CAYWJO010000011.1 coordinate 12,688, forward strand.
AACACCACTCTCTGAAGAAGAAATTCGGAAACTAAAAGTTGGTGACATTGTCTATGTTACAGGCGAACATGTTTACACAGCTCGTGATGAAGCACATGAACGAGCCTTGCACATGTACGAAAAGGGCGAAAAGCCTCCTGTAGACTTTGAAGGTAGTGTAATCTATCACGTTGGTCCTGTAGCTTGGCAAAAGGATGGTAAATGGCAAATCGTATCCGCAGGACCCACGACAAGCATCAGGATGGAACTATTCGAAGATGAGTTTCTTCGCAAGTACAAAGCCAGAATCTTGGTAGGGAAGGGCGGAATGGGTGCTAAGACGCTAGCTGCTCTAAAAGAAGTTGGCGCTGTATACACAAGTTATACTGGTGGGTGCGGTGCTCTAGCTGCGAAAGGCCTCAAGGAAGTTCGTGCGTATGAGTGGTCTGATCTTGGTATGCCTGAGGCGCTCTGGGTCATCACCGCAGAAGAATTCGGTCCATTACTTGTTACAATGGACTCACATGGGGATAGTCTTCACGATGTGATTGATGAGCGAGTCAAGGCAAAGAAAGCAGCCATTTACGCTAAAATTGGGATTACTGAATAGGCATATCGGAGCTTCATAGAGTTTCATGAAGCTCTCCTTTCACTCTTTTAGAACTCTTGTTGATATTGTAACGAAATTGGTCGAAATTTCCCGGAAATCTTCTAAATTGAGATATCTAATTCCTTGTTTATGGCAAAAAGTCGTATTGGTTTATATCTATCTACCAGAAGAAACAATATCAGTCGTTTTTTCCCAATAGGGAGATTTTTGAGAGGGACTAAATCTCCATGAAAAGCCAATTTAGCAGATATTGCCATCATACATATCGAAATTATACTCAAAATGGAGGCACTTGAACATTGGATTTCGAAACCGCGATAATTTTGGACATGATTCTCAGTTCTGAAATTCCGTATGAGGACAAAAACTCAGTAAGATTTGAGGTTGATGAGCAATATAACCACCCCCAATACATGAAGATATGGATTATTTCATTAAATGAAGTAAGTGAAGAAAAACAATCTGTTTTCATCGAACAATTTCATTGAAAATATTGTTTTTCTTCCTTTTATAATCATAGAAAAATTCGGTTTCCTTCACCCCCCCTCTTGAGGGGAAAGTAGCATTTTCTCTTAATTTATTATCAACACTAGGTTCCTAGAAGTTCAACCATCAATTCACTGAACAATAAGTCAGTGAAGAACAATGATGTACAGCGACGATCCCCTTAACGGCCCCGAGATCCCATGGAATAATGATGATCCACTCAATGGACCTGAACTTCCCTGGTGAACTCAATCAAAGTTCGAGTGCCTTAGAAATCTATGAGATACGGAAGGGTATAAAGTCCCTCTGTATCTCTAGCAATTTCTTTTTTAATTCCAATTCCAACCATTTTAAGCAGTTTATCTGCTCCCCTCATTGTTTTGATTTATTGATTACTATCCAAATAGGGGAATCATTCCATAAATTGCTATAAAAATTATTACAAGTACAAATAGGAATAATAGGATGTTCCCAGTATCCATTCTTATGCACCCCGGCTGAAATTAAATCACTGAACTTTCCTTATTATAATTAGGTGTGCCAATAATATTAGGCATTTCTGACGTAACATTTTGGCGCGAAATGAAGAAATGCGCAATCGAGATAACTTACTCCTCAAATCTATCATCCGCAATATAGCGCTCATCATCAGATGACATTTCTTTAATCCACCCATCAACAACGCTCTTTCTATCATCAAATTTTGAGATATAGGGTTTGATATCAAGAAGCGGAGTGCCATTCAACATATCAGCACCTCTAAACACTATAATATGTCTGCCAACTTCAATAAATTCCACAATCGAAATACCAATTGGATTGGGACGAGAAGGAACCCTTGTAGCAAATACACCATGCTGTCTATCATCAAGATATGGCGTGACCAACAATTCAGGTTTTTTTGCTCTATCAAACCAATAAATCAAATACCCATGAGAAAAGAGTTCCAAAGACTTGAGACCTGCTGAATATTCTGGATTGATAATCGCCCGTCCAACGCTCTGCGAATATATTGGTTGAATAGGCGTGCTTTCGCTTGACTCGTACTCTGTTTCGATAACTCCAATGGGAACAACTCGATATTCTGAAGATGACATATATCCTTATTTCTCTCACTTCACTATAACGATTTTGTTCTAATAGAAAACATACCCTCAACAGTAAGCTATAAACGTTGAAACTTGACCGCCGAGTCCGTACAAGACAGAGCTCTCTATTGGAGGACTATCATTGGAACAACTTCCTTACAAGACAATTCTTTGTGACGTTCTCGTTGTGGGTGCTGGTGGTGCAGGCTGTAGAGCTGCAATCGAAGCATCAAAACACAACTTAGACGTCATCATGCTCAGTAAAGAGCTCCTCGGTAAGGCTCATACAGCAATGGCCGAGGGCGGTTATAATGTATCATTAGGCAATGTTGACCCTGATGACGATCCTGAAACCCACTTCAAAGATACAATAGTTGGTGGGAACTATTTGAATAACCAGAATCTTGCTGAAATTCTTGTCCGTGATGCACCTCAGAGGATCTTTGATCTCGAGGATATGGGTGCTGTGTTTGACAGGACACCAGAGGGCAAGATTGCACAACGCACATTCGGTAAGCAATCTTGGCGACGGACTGCCTATGCATCTGACCGAACTGGTTCTGAGATCATGGTGACATTGACGGAGGGTATTCGAAAGGCCTCAGTACGTGTGTTCGATGAAGTATTTGCTACCAAACTCCTAGTCACAGATGGTAAAATCTCAGGAGTCACCGCTGTTGACCTTAAGTATGGAGACTACCTAGTCTTCAGAGCGAAATCTGTAGTCATGGCGACTGGTGGTGCCGGTCGGATTTTCAAAGTCACAAGCAACGCACAACTCGACGTTGGTGATGGTTACGGAATGGCATATGAGGCTGGTTGCGAACTAATAGATATGGAAATGGTGCAGTTTCACCCTACAGGTCAGGTTGTACCTGAATCAGCGCGTGGACGACTAGTTACCGAAGCAGTTCGAGGAGAAGGAGGAATTCTTCTGAATAATAAGGGAGAACGATTCATGAATCGCTACTATCCCGAAGTTATGGAGTTAGCTGGTCGCGATCAAGTAGCTCGATCAATTATGACTGAGGTATTAGAGGGTCGTGGGTCTCCAAATGGTGGAGCATATCTGAGTATTAGTCATCTGCCTGCACAAATCATTGAGTACCGCCTAGAAAGCATGATTGAGCAGTGTGAAGACTCTGGAGTAGATCTAAGACATGAACCAGTCGAGGTATCACCAACAGCACACCATTTCATGGGTGGTATCAGAATCGATGAGAACTCAGCTACGAACATACCTGGACTCTTCGCATCTGGGGAATGCACTGGTGGAGTTCATGGTGGTAACAGACTTGGTGGAAATGCCCTAGCTGATACTCAAGTCTTCGGTGCGCTTTCTGGCGAAAACGCAGCTCAGTATGCAAAACATGCATCTCATCTTGGAGTTAATCGAGACGAAATCCACCACGAATTCAAAAGATTGGAAGACATGCTGAGGCGTGATAAAGGAATCTCTCCAGCTGATGCAAGAAGTGAACTCACTGAACTGATGTGGGCCAAAGTTCAGATATTTCGAAAGGAAGAAGACATGGCTAGTGCGGTAAAAGAACTGAGAAGAATCGAGAAAGAGGTTGTACCAAATATAAAAGTCGATGTACCAGTCAAGCGTTTCAATCCTGGTTGGCATCAGGCAATGGAGTTTGTTCATATGGTGACCACAGCAAGAATGGTCGCTGAAGCCGCAGTAATTCGAAAGGGCAATAGGGGTGCCCATTATCGAGTAGATGCTGATCCAAACGATAAGGGTTACTATAATATCGTTATTCGAAAGGGCAACGATGGCGAAATGGAATTGGAAAAGACGGACTTAGTGATTACCAAGATAACTCCACCATAGGAGGCAATCAACATGGCGAAAATTATCAAAGCTAAAGTTTACAGGTATAATCCCGATACTGACGATGCACCATATTATCAAAACTTTGATGTCGAATATGAAACCGGAATGACTGTCCTTGACGCTCTCTTAGACATCCAAGACAAATACGATTCAAGCTTGGCCTTTAGATGGGAGTGTAGAGGTGGTCAGTGTGGTTCTTGTGCAGTCAAGGTCAATGGAACAGCCAGAATCGCCTGCAGGACAAAGGTAGAGCCAGATGAGAACCTTCTCATTGAGCCACTTGAGAAGATGCCCATCATCAAAGATCTTGTGACTGATATGGCTCAGACGACCTACCGTATAAGACGAATTCGCCCCTATGTTTCTCGTGACAAATTGCCTGAACAACATCCTGAGATAATTCATGCTGAAGAGATAGAAAAGCTTCGCGAGATACGAAAATGTATCGAGTGCAGCGCGTGCATTTCAAACTGTCCCATCGTTCATGAGACTTGGGATTATCCTGGACCTATGATTATCCGTCAGATTGCACGACTTGAGTTAGACCCACGAGATGTAGAAGATCGTGTTGCAATGGCAATGAACGAGTCTTTGTATAGCTGTACGACCTGTCGGATGTGTACCGATATATGTCCAAAGAAGATTGACATTCCAGGTCTAGCAGTGGAATTACTACGTGCCAAAGCAGTAGAGGCGGGATATCCACTAGCATCTGGTCAACAAGGCTTTATTGATTCTGTCAATCAGACAGGACGTTCCGTTCCAGAAAAGGGTATTCCATTGTTGAAGGGCATAGACACTGAAGAGTTTCTTGTCAAAAATCCGCAAGGACGTGTAGGATTCTTTACTGGTTGCCTTATTGATTATAGAATGCAGAGTACGGGGAAAGCGCTGATTGACGTCTTGAATCGAAATAATGTGGATGTCATTGTGCCGAAAGAGCAATGGTGCTGTGCAAGTCCTGCATTCAGGACTGGAGACTTAACCACTGCTTATGCCTCCGCTGAACGAGTGACTGAGATATTTGAAGCTGCTATGGAGAAATATGAATTCGATACAGTTATCGTAGCATGTGCAGGTTGCGGTAAGACACTCAGACAGGATCATAGGCCTCTCATCGAGGAGAAACGTGGTACACCTCCGAAATTCATGGTCTTTGATCTTGCAGAATATCTACTTGATGTAATTGGTGAAGATAATCTTGTAAAACCGAAAGGCGAAATTAAGATGAAAATCACGTATCACGAACCATGCCATCTCGGAAGAGGCCAAGGGGTTATTGATCAGCCTATTGAGCTTCTGAAGATGATACCAGGTGTGGAGTATATCGATGACCCATACAAAAATCGATGTTGCGGTGCTGGGGGTGGAGTTCGTGCTGGTCAGCGTGAGCTCTCTATGAAGATTGCTCTAACCAAACGTGAGTATATTGAGGCAACAGGTGCTGACATGGTGACAACGGAGTGTCCATTCTGTACAATTCAACTCATTGATATTCTGAAGGAATCGGACAAAGGTATCCAGACCCGTTATATTCCTGATCTCCTCGCTGAATCTTACAGACTTGGTGATGAGGAGTAATATGAACGAGAGGAGATAATCTCCTCTCTTTTCCTATTTTTCAATAATCAACCCACTTCTTTCCCCACTCTCGAATATAATCCAATGCAGGTTTCAATTCCAGACCCTTCTCAGTTAATGAATACTCGACACGCGGTGGTATCTCTGCAAAAGCCTCTCTCTTGACAACGCCAAAATCTACTAGTTCTTTCAGTCTCTCTGTGATTGTCTTCGTACTACCCCTTACCTCTCTTGTAATTATATTGAATCTAGCAACTCCAAATTCAATCAGAACTCGAAGAATACCTAATGTGTACCTCTTGCTGAAGAGGGACAGAACTCTTCTGTAAGGACACTGTTCAGTGCAATACTCTTGAATCCCTTCAAGACAGCGTTTTTTTTCTTTGACTTCTACGTTTTCCATAGCTCCACCACCATTGCTTTACTTCTGTAAAGCAACTTTATTGCTTTCCTCTTTCCCATTTAAATACTTTAGAAATTACACTATTTATAGTGATATAAATGAGTACCGTTCACAGACATCAATCAAATATCAGCTATAAGATAATGGCCGCCTATCTGAGATTTCGAGAGCGTTCCAGAAGACCTACAGCCCTTTTACAACGACTTGGGGTTGATAGGGGTCATTCAGTACTTGATTTTGGATGTGGTATTGGAAGTTATTCAATTCCTGCAGCTCATATTGTTGGCCCTGAAGGCCATGTCTATGCACTAGATATTCATCCGGTTGCTATTGCACAAGTCAGGAAACGAGTTAAGAATGAAAACCTCAAGAATGTGTCAACTATCCAATCTGGACTTGAAACAGGTTTGGATAGTTTGAGCTTGGACTTCGTTTTTCTCTTTGATGTCTTCACTTGGATAAGCAACAAAGAAGAACTCATAAGTGAACTCTATAGAGTTTTGAAGAAGTCTGGTGTATTTGCTGTAATAATCGATCATATTGAACCATCTGAGTTCACGAAGGTTATTGAAAGGACAGACCTATTCACCATTGACAGTCAGGAGGAAAATCTCTTTATCTTAAGCAAGGCGTGATTTCTAATCATTTACCCTTAAGGTATTGTCTGAGCATTCTATGGACCTGAAGAGCAGCAAGGGGTTTTGATATAAGTTTCATATCAGCTAACGACCACATTCCCTGGGTGAAGATTACAACATGTGATTCTCGTTCATCACCATTTATTGCACACATTGCATATTGAGAAGCTCGAATCAAATCCCACTCATCGTTTGTTGTCTCTTGAATAGCTCTCTCAAATGTATGAGATTTTAAATCAACCATCTTGTCCCAATAACCGTTGGTGGTTTCAGACAACCAATCTCTAACTCTTTCTGTATGAGGTAGGTCAATTTGAGTCGGTTGTATATCCCAATCAGTTCCATTTCGTTCCACAATGAGGGATTCCATCTTGAGATTGTCTTCAGAAAGCATTTCTGAACCAATATTTCGTTCAAGACGTTTCAGAAGCCATATAGTGGTATCCGAACCGATAAGCCCGGTACGAGTTGCCTCAGCGATTCTGTGAGCAAATATTCCATTGTGTCCAAGAATACCGTATTTCACTGCTGCAGTTGCGAAAAGATTACTATATGCTGTAAGATTTGTAGGTTTAGTTAGGTGTCTAAAGTCTATCTCAGCAGGAAGCCCATCTGGTTTATTTGCAGGCGTCTTTCTTGCAAGATACTCTGTCAGGTGCCAAAGTACTGCTCTATGCGGGAAGCTGAATTTTAGTGAAGGTAATTCAGCAATTAATGACATTGGCATTATGAATGCGTGTCCTAAATTATCTGCATCTTCTGCAGCAAGAGTGATTGTTCTTCGAATGAATCTGATGGGATCCTCCTCGTTTGCAAGGGTTGTTGCATCTTGAAGGGCCGCCATGTGACTATGTTCTCTTATTGACTGTGTATAGGCATGGGTGACATTGTACAGTGAATCCGTTTTAGGCTCGTAGTCATAACGTGGACCTTTATCTGATTTCCAATGGTCTATAGCAGCAAGATGCATTGTTAACCGTTGCATCAGAACTAATTGTAGATGCTCTCTGAATTCATCTGGTAGATTTCTTTTGATGTCTTCTGAATCATCAGTTAATAATTTGGGATTTGGACCTAGATCTTCAATCATGCGATGTATTGCATATGTGATTATTGTAGAATGTGCTGTATCGAATTCATGTTCTTCATGCCATGCTGCGGCGTGCATCATGATAGCCCATAACGCAGCTGGTTGTCCTGAGGTTACTGTCTTTCGAAGTTGTGTGAAAGCATCTTTGATATCTCCTTTAACGCATGCCTGAAACAGATTCATTATACCTCAACGAGGGTGAAGGTATCGATTAGTGCATTTATCTGTTGGGCAATGAATATACAGGATGGCATGATGAAATTAATCCACTTTTTTCTGAACTAAACATCTTCTTCATATATTGCACCTGACTTGAGTTCATTCATGAACCGTTCCCGATTTTCTTCAGGCACTGAATTGAATGCACAACCAAAATTGGGACAAGCTGAGCAACACCATTGACGTAGCGTCATAACAAATGATCCTACTACAAGCAATTGAACAATGACCCAATCTAGTCTATTCCAAAAATATACTATGGGAAATAAATACGAGAACGCAACCCATGCAATAAACACCAGTCTTCCTGCAGTACTTACAGGTGATGGGTCATATTTGAATAGTTTCGGACTCCCCCAGTTTGCTAGACAATAGAACCTACCTTCTTTTCCATACTCTTTTCCGGAGTATTCATAGCATGGGCAATGTCTACATAGAACATACCACTCAATCCCTCCTGCAAAGAAAATCATTGATATGACAAAATAAACAGGAATCATTAGGGTAGATTCTGATAATACAAGTGATCCTAGTCCTAATGCATTCCCTAAATCATATGTAAACCCAAAATAGATTATGTCTGATTGTAGCATTCCCAAGATAGCTATTAACATTGGTATCCAACCCATAACCGCAAACCATCGAGCTTCGCTCCCGCTATATCGTGCGACAATTCCGCAGTATACCTTTTGTCGCTTATCATCATTGGTAGTCATTTCAGTATCTCCTTGAAAATTCTCTACAATTTCTGGACGTATGATTTGAATATAAGAAGTTGCGAGCTTCACACTGTATCATACGAAAAAAGAAGTGTTTCTCAATAAAGAACAGGTTCGTCTTCATGAAACAATGAACGACTCGCGACACATTGGGCAGGTGATTGTTTCTCCTTTGACTGCTATTCGATCTAAATCTTTTCTACAAAATGGACAAGCTGCAATGGTTTTGGGCTGAGGACCTGTTCCTGTGCCAAGTATGAAGTCTCCAGCATCACGGTCAATACGTCCCGATAATTCGCGCCCATCAAGAAGGTCACTGAGAATTCTAGCCACGTTAGCAGCATTGACACCAGATTCTTGAGCTATCTTCTCAATAGAAATTCGCCGCATTTTCTGGACTGCGTGTTTAACTGCGGTTACTGGATTGGTCGCTAACCCTTTCTCTGGTGGTGATTGTAGAAAAGCACGTGCTTCGATAAGACCCGAAGTTCCCGTTCCAATTATTTCCAACTTACTCTTTAGGTCTGCGAGATTTCTTTGATATTCCTCTTCTGAAACAAGACCCCTCATATAGTCAAGATCCAGGTCTTTTATGGCTGCTTCAATCTTATCGGCATCTTGATGGTCACTCATAGTCAAACAAGCCTCAATTATTCACATTCGTTTATCAGACACTTCCATATAAGAAGTCTGAGTTATGCAATTCACCTATACTCTTCCATAGTACTCCTCAATCACAGACTAATTTCGAATATTATTCGTTATTAATGATTTAAAGAATCAATAACGCTTTTCTACTGATTATCGACATTATCAGACACGTTAGAATCGCTTTAGCATTTATTCCTTTAAGACTCATTATATACTAACCCTGAATGGATTGGGATAGGTGTTACAATTTGAAGAACAGAACGAAGCTGTTGCTTACTACGATATTAGCATTGTTCCTGCTAGCGCCACTCATGGTTCAGGTCGATGCTTTGCAGATGGGTCCTGGTAATCCCCAAGGCCCTCCGACAGATCCGGGAAAGATACCCGATCATGAAATTGGTCCAAATGGAACAGTATGGATAAAAACAGACATTATCACAATAATGGCAAATGGTGAGTTTCCATCATTCCACTTTTGGTATACAGCTGACGATAATGGTGCTAACGCTAAATTCATGCTTTCCTACAATGCAATTGTAGAATTTGAGGACGCCAATGGTGATTTAGCATTCCAGAGCAATGAAACATTGAATTTTGCTCCTTTAGCTGCGTATGAATGGATTCTCCAAACTGGAGAAATAACTGATGGTGAAATTACCACAGAGGTGTGGCTAAAATACACTAAGAGCGGCACCCGAGCTGATGGACCACTGGCTGGTGTCGAACCTGCTATGGACGGTCCTGGTTCAGTCCATGAATATGAAGATGTTAGCATCCAAATATGGGCTCATATCTATCTTGAGGACTATTATGGAGCTGTCACTGATAGTAATGGAGTGAAAGCTAACTACACAATTGCAGGTGGAAGTGAGCTGAAGATGGACATAATGATTGGTAACTTCCCATTCAGCACAGAAACATCAAGCGTAGCTCTTCAGACCCTTCTAAAAGAAAATGGAGCTGCTGGTGATATGAACCAAAATCAACACAGATACATGACTCGTGAGAGAACTCGAAACATGACGGGTGATTCATCTAACGTGAGTCCAAATATGACCCAAAGTGAATCGATGTTTATGAACCGAGTTGAGAATCACACCCAGAAAGTTGATTTTACCAACACAGAAACAGGTACTGTTGAAGGTTTCTTCAGTTGGGTCGACAAAGCCATTATTACCTTGCCTGGTGAAGAGAGTGAGGTAGTAGATGTCACAGTCTCCTATGTTCCTACAATGAATGGATTGGCACTCTATCTAGCTTATCCCAACTTCGATAATGGGACACTATTGCACGACCCATCAATCGGTCTAATTGAAGATTCGGCGCCACTAACCACCACCGATTTCCTCCCTAGTCTGTATTTGATTGCTGGCATAGGTGCTGTAGCAATCGCAATTGTGGGTATTGCTTTTATTCGCAGAAAGTAATATCCCTCGGTAGTGGGTCCCACTCTAGGGTCACTACCACTCTTTTTATTTCATTAACATCTACGTTCATATGGCTGTGAAACACACGAATCATTGGAAGTGAATCAACTGATAAAGACGAGATATCTTGTATTAATACTGGTAGGCATAATTGTATCAATTCATATATCACCTACAACTGTGTCAGCACAGACAAGTACCAACCTTACACTTGAATCGGTTGATATTGAACTTATTATGGACACCAATGGTACAACACACCTACTATTAGAATCACAAGTTCATAATACAGGCTCAATAGCTGTTTCTGAGATGAGCTATCATATCGATTCATTGGATGCAAACTTGGTCTGTGCTTCCGTGGATCAACAAGAAGTCATAGGGTCAGTTTCAGTTGAAAATCGTTACACTGTTTTGACAATACCATTTCCTGAAAACCTCAATATCAATGAGTCAGTAAAGGTATGTTTTGAAATTGAGGTAAATGATCTTCAGTCAAACATCCGGCTTACAGAGGATAGTGCCTATTACAATGGCGACATTCTATATTATATTCGTCCAATTAATGAAATGCACAATATCACACTCTCAATTGTACTACCTCAACATACATCACTCTCAATAGAATCGGTTGTACCCATCTATCCCGAACCAAACTATAATTCTACAGATGGATTCTCTCTACGCTTCACATGGGAAACTCCCATCCTACGCCCGGGACAGGAGAAGGTCTTCATCGTATCTTTCCGTTTTCCCAACGTTGCTCCAGTTCAACCTGTTGTTGTTTCTACACTTCAGTTACTTAGTGTCATAATTGGTATTGTAATTGGGATTGTTTCTACCTTAGTCGGACCAAGAGTCTATGAACGGCTTAAACGAGTTGGAGATGTACGAATAGTCGGCGTAACAAATGAGGAAGAAGAGGTATTGGACATCATACGAGACAAAGGGGGCTCGTGTCCACAGAAGGAGCTCTATACTGAGATGAATTTATCTCAATCTAAGGTCAGCATCATTCTCACAAACCTTGAAGAGCGAGGTCTCATCAAAAGGTTCCGAGATGGGCGAGAAAATAGGGTGCATTTGCTAGAAGAATGAGATTCACCGTCTCTCTAGTCTCTTACCCTCGGGGAGGTCGTCAAGGAGTAGACCTTTTTCCTCAGCAGCTGTTACTGCCTTTTTCGCTTTAGTGCCGCCTATGTTTTCTAGAGCTCCAGCCGCAGTCTGTCTTACAAAGACTGACTCATCGTCCAACACTTCGATAAGAGGGTCGATTGCTTTCTTATCCTTACGCTCTCCGAGTTGCGCTGCAGCGTGTATACGGACCATGTACCTACCATGCTTTAGACATTTCACGAGGTAACCCGTTGCTCTTGGGTCCTCTAAGTCCCCTAACGTATCAATTACCCCTAGCAGAACCTGTTCATCATCACTCTGTAGTTCCTTTGCTAGTTCATCTAGCTCAGGTGATGCTTTTTTGGTAGCTCTTTTCTTTGCAGTCGCTTTTCCTTGCTTTGCTATTTTCTTTTTCTTCGCAGTCCTTTCCGATGGGCCTTTCTCAGCCAGTTTCTTAGCTTCTTCGATTATTCGATTTGCCATAACCTCTCCAATGCCATCTACTTTTTTCATAAGTTTACTAGAATCTGTTTTAGTAAGACTTGCGACAGTTTTGAAACCGCCCTCCCGAAGGCTATCTGCTGTCTTATCACCAACACCTGGAATATCTGTTAGCGAAACCTTCTTTGGAGTTGACTTTTCGGAGGTACCTTTTGTACTCTTTTTGGTGTCTTTTTTTGCGGTTTTTTGGGGCTTGCTTGACAACGGTTGGCCTCCCCTGATAATAATATCTTATAATTTTGAAAACCAATCTAATCATATAAACAGTACTCCACATCACAAACGCCTTAACTTCAACATGAAATGCTGATGATAGGTGGCTTTGCGATGCACGAATTCTCAGCAGCTTGTTCTATTGTAGATGCAGCAGTAGCAGCAGCTGTGAAACATCATGCTAAGCGGGTTACAGCTGTCTTTATTGAGATTGGACAATTTACCTTTCTTATTCCGGAGCAACTGGAATTTAATTTCGAAATCGCATCTAGAAAAACTGTTATTGAGGGGGCAAAGCTGGTAATTACCATAAAAAAGGGGCGGGTAATGTGTAATGATTGTGGAACTGAAGGTGAGGCCCAATCTATACCTGATATCCCTGATCAGATAGCAATGTTTGCACCAATGAAATGTCCGAATTGTGGAAGCAGTGCAACTGTAATCACTGGTGGAAAAGAATTCATAATCTCGAATATCGAAGCTGAAATTTCAGACGGTTCCTGATGGAATCCGCACGTAAGATTTAGATTAGAACTGCGTTAAGTACTCCGTCCTGACCAGGTCTATTTGTGACAAGAGCACGCCCTTTGGATGTTTTTATGATTGTACCCTTAGTAATGACCTTACGACGCTGGTAGTCCATGTTTGCTTTGTTTTCCTCAACATCTAATAATTCGGCGCGTGTGGTTTCATTACTCTTAGGATCTGTTAAATTGACCATATTCAGTTTCAAGGCTGGAGTCTTGGTGTGCAATCCTTTAGTAGAGAGTAATCTTCTCTTGGGTTCTCCCATAAGTGTTTCAGTTGGAGTACGTCCCATCTCATGCTTCCTTTTGCTTCGGAATTCCCTAAGCTTAGCACCTGTTGGTTTTCTTCCAGACCTTCTATGCCAAATTCCCATTTCTGACTACCTCTTGTAGGGTCAATGAGGCTCCTCTTGTTGTCGTTTTAAGGATTATGCAATGGTTCTGGTCACTCATAGTGAAATCGACCTGTTCAAATACCACTTATATCTCATTAGAAAACAAGATCTATCTTGAGGTTATGTCATGTCTAAGATTGAGTCAGCCCATGGTGGCGGCGGTAAGATTATGCAATTACTTCTAGAAGAAGTTATTATTCCTGCATTCACTCGGAGAAAGATTGGCGATATCGGACTTGATGAGATGGATGATGGAGCCACATTTCAAACTAATGGGTCTCAACTTATTGTTTGTACAGATGCACATACAGTTCAACCTCTATTCTTTCCGGGTGGAAATATTGGTACTTTGACAGCTTGTGGTACAATAAATGACCTCTCAGTGATGGGTGCTGAACCTATCGCTATGACTAATACGATAATAGTAGAAGAGGGGTTTCCCATTGACACCCTTGAGATTATTCTCAAATCAATTGATGATGTTATAGCTCCCCTTGGGATTGCAATGATTGCTGGAGATACTAAAGTAATGCCATCCGGTACTCTTGACCAGCTTGTTATGTCTTCAACTGGGATTGGACGAGTGTATCTTGATAAGCCAATCCGTGATGCTGGTGCGAATCCTGGTGATGATATCATATCGACAGGACCCATCGGCGATCATGGAACTTCTTTGCTTGCGCATCGTGAAGGTCTTGAGTTCAAGACGGATCTTATAAGTGATGTCGCGCCGATTTGGCTGCCAATACGTGATTGTCTAGATATTGGAGGGATTCACGCCATGAAGGATCCTACACGTGGTGGTACTGCAGTTGCTCTAAATGAGATTGCTGCTAAATCTGGTATCGAAATTGAGCTCGATGAGTCCGAAATCCCAGTTCGGTCCGAAGTAAAATCTCTTTGCGATCTCCTTGGGTTAAATCCCCTTCATATGAGCTGTGAGGGTACTGTTCTTATGACCGTGGATTCCGAGTTCACATCTTCTATATTGAACGCTCTTAAAAATCACAATAGAACTAAAGATGCAAAAGTAATCGGAAGCGTAAATATTGGAGAAGGAAGAGTTGTGATGAATACTATGATAGGAGGTCGGAAACTGGTACAGGTACCCTATGGTGAGCCTGTTCCTAGGGTCTGTTGAAAGTAATCTACATCTAAATCTTCTTCAGCAGAACGTTTTTCCTCAAGTATCTTCTTCATCTTGAATTTGAGCTGTGCCTTCAATTTGATTTTATCCCTGTCTAATCCAAAATAATCTGCAAAAAGATCTGTTGTTATTATCTTCTTACTTCGTCCTTCAGGTGTTGAATTGATGAACTTCTTGGCTTCCAGCTCCTTAACATGATCATATACATGTGTTCCTCTCTGAGTCACCAAATCTGATTGAATAATTGGTTGTCTTAGTGCGATAAAGACAAGCGTCTGTAAAGTTGCATAGGACAAGAGGCCTCCCGGAATGAATTTATTAACCCTTGGGGTGAGTTCTGGTTTTAGTTGCAAAACATACCGGTCCTTAGGAAGCGCGACTACTTCAAGGGCTCCCCCTTTTTTGTGATATTCAAATGATAAATCCTGTAGTAGTTTCTGAGTTGTAGATTCTGCTTTCCCTAAGAGGTCAGCTAACTCCTCAAGTGTCATTGGTCGACCAGTCACGTAAAGAGCTGCTTCGAGAGTAATAAGGTCGTCATTCATATCTATCACCTACATCTTAAGCTTGGTCTGAACTTCAACTAGTCTCTCAGCGCTCTTTTCAGGTGGGCTCAGAAGCTTGACCCATATGATTTCTTCATCATCCATCCAAATGTCAACATAGCTTCTGGCAAACAAATGGAGTAGAGCAAAGAAGGTGCGAACTATCTCCTTTCTCGAATTATTCATAAGAATTTCTACAAATCGTGAAATCGCATTAATCTCCATCATTCCGTTCAAATCAGCGTAAATCTCAGAGATAATCTCTTCCACATTGGATTCATCTATCTCCATTATGATTGAAGGAGATCCAACCTTGGAGATTCCAGTTCTACCTCTGGGACTTGGTCGACTTCTCACTCCCTTTGTCAACACACGATCCATGGCAACAAGCAATTCCTCAAGAGTAACACGACGGTTGCTTAACCTAAATGGTGGTCGGATGAGCGGAATTACAAGATCTTGTTCGTTGTCTTCTTCTTCAGGAGGTAGTATTCCCAACTGAACTAGTTCTCTTGTCTTTTTCATGAAAATGACAGATGCAGAATAGAGTGCACTTCCTGACACCCTGAAATCGATATCACCAAGAAGTTTCATTTCACGTAGAAATGAACCAATCAGCTGTCCTACGTCAACATTCCATGGCTCGATTTTGTCAAGCTGGAGCACATCTGTGAGGAGGATATAGGGTGGTTCTGTCCAGAAAGGTCCTTTCTCATCACTCATGCTGAAGATGACACCTCCTCTAGGTCTACAGAAACAATTCGAGATATCCCATCTTGATTTGAAACACCAATAAGAAGATCAGCTTTTCGTAAAGTGGTTTCTCTAAGTGATACAACAATGAATTGAGATGATTTAGACATCTCTGAGATAAGATTCGCCACGTTGTGTGCATTCACATCGTCTAATGCCGCATCAATCTCATCAAACACATAGAAGCTCGCAGGGCTATACATCTGTATAGCAAATATCAGTGCTAGACCTGTGATAGTCTTTTCGCCACCACTCATTGCATCTAGAGTCACCAAATCCTTTCCCCGAGGTTTTGAGCGAACTGTGATGCCTCCCATGAGTGGATGTTCCGGATTTTCTAGCATTAATGTAGCTTCTCCGCCTGGAGATAATTTAGCAAACACCTTTGAAAAATTATCCGCTATCTCATTGTACACAAGAAGGAACTTCTGAGTCTTCTCTCTTTCAATTTCCTCCATGAAGGCCACAATTTCTTTGTGTTCTTCTTCTAGTTTTTCCTTCTTTTCTACAATTTCTTCATATTTGTCCTTCTCAAGTGTATAATCTGTTAGAGATTTCAAATTGACTGGACCCATTGCTTCAAGCTCTCGCTCAAGCTCACGAATCTTCTCCAATAGCTCATCAATTTCACGATACGTCAGTTCCTGTTTCTTCTCTCTTTTTGCAAGTTCCTCATCTACAGGAGTCATTGATGCAAGTTCCGCCATCTGAGCTACAATATCTGTTTCAAGTCTGGATTGTTCAGTCTGGAGTCGATACACTGCTTTTTCATTCTGTGTTTGAGCTTCTCGTATCTCTTCTTGTCTTGCTCTGAGATTTCTGAGTTCTTCTTTGAGTGTTAATTGTCTGACTCGCTTATCTTTAACAGCATCATCTATTCTATCTCGCTCATCCTTCAATTTGAGAAATTCACTCTCTCTCTCAATAACATCCAATTCCAAGCGTTTTACATTCTCTTGAAATCCAGGAAGGGCATCTTTTAGGTTCTGAAGTTGAATTCCAAGCTCAGTTGCCTTTGGACTTAGCCGCTCTTCAACTGCAACTTTTTGTCCTGTTACAATACTGTTTATCTCATCTCGCTCAGTCTTATTTTGTGCAAGAATTTCCTTGAGATCTTTGATTTCTTGATTGATTTCAGCAGCACCGGATTTTACAAGTGTTTCATTGGCCTCATCTCTGAGATTGCGAACTCTTTCACGATGTTCACTGAGTTCACCGTCACGTACGCGTAATTCTTCAATCTGACTTTCAAGAGCTTGTGTAGTTAATTTCGCGTTTTCAATTCTCTCTCTTAGTGCTTTCTCTCTAGCTTTTTTCTCCTTCTGTTTTTCTTCAAAACCTTCTAATTCTACACGCTCCCGATAGGTCTTATTGGACAGATCATGAAGGTCATCCTCCAGAGTATATTTCTGATCTCGTAATTCATCCTGCTGCTTTGTTAGATCAGCCAATATTGTTTCGAGTCCCTCAAGCTTCTTAGATATCTCAGGTGATGTGTCCTCAATCTGCAATGACAGTCCTGCGGCACCTCGTTGGTAGTAACCCCCTGTGATCAATCCGCTTGTTTCAACAAGATCGCCCTCTAAAGTGACAGCTCTCTTTCCCTTGAATCCGAGTTTCTTAGCAGTGGTGAAATCTTCTGTGACTATAGTATCTGAAAACACAAATTCGAATGCTGGAAGGAATTGTTCAGCAAATTCGACCAGATCAATAGCAAAACCAATGATTGTGCCATCGCTTGGTAGACTACTAGGAGATTTCGATTTTATTTTATTCAATGGAATGAATGAAGCGCGTCCAACTTTTTCCTGTTTCAAGATTTCAAGACATCGTGTTGCCACATCTTCATCATCGACTACTATGTGGGATAATCGACTTCCTCCAGCAACCTCAAGAGCAACCGAATATTCCGGATCAATCTTTCCGAGTTCTGCAACGGTTCCATGGATTCCATCAACTACGCCTGTATCGCGAAGTTCGAGTACTCTAGCAACTGCCCTTCTCCGTTTCAGAAATGTTTCTTCTGCTTCTCTTAATGCATCTTGTCGAGCTTGAAGTTTAATCAGTTCTTCGCGTAAGCTGTTTACTATTTTTGCTGTTTCTATAACTTCTGCATCCACAAAAGAGAGCCGTTCTAACACTTTCTCAAGTTGGCCCTTTTTGGAGGTTTCAGTTTCTTCCATCTCCTGAAGAGTTTTGCTTCGAGTTGGTATAATTTCAGCAAGTTCAGTAAGTTCGTTCTCTGTTGTTCTTAAGCTCTCTTCCGAATCTCGAATCTCTTCAAAGGCAATACCAAGTTCCTTGTTATCAGATTTGATTGCCGATCGAATTTCAGAAACGCCCTCATCGAGTTGCACCATCTGAGTATTTAATTCTTGAAGACGTTGAGTTGTTTCCAGATATGTTGTCTGTGCCTGTTCAGCAAGTTCCTCAAGCTTAGATATGCGCCTACCCGTTCCCTCAATTTCCTCATCTAGTATTTTTAACCGATCACTTTTCTCCGTTATTTTTAATTGAGATTCATCTATCTCACCCTGAATTTCTAATAGAAGCTCTTGCGTCTCGTCGTGCTCACGATTGGCTTTAGCAAATTCAGCTTGCGCTCTCTCAAGATTCGCTTTCGAATGTTCTACAGCCGCAGAAACAACACCAAATTGTTCTGAAACCCTGACTGAATCTCCACCAGTTATTTGATCAATTAATTTGTCAATATCTTCTATTTCTGCTTCTGTTTCGAGCAGAGATTTTTCAACCACGGTAATCTCTTTTGTTAGTCCTTCCTCTTCTTCTGCTCTCTCCGCTAACGTTTCATTGATTGTTTGAATTCGATTACGTCCTTTGAGTAGGTTCCAAGCCATATGATCAATTCTGATCTCTTGGATTTTATTCCGAACTTCAGTGTATCTAAATGCGTCATCTCTCTCCATCTGGAGCCGCTCCAATTGACGGCGTCGCTCCTGAAGTTGAGTGTCAACTTTACCAAGATTAGATTCGCTCTCAGCTAGTTTCTTCAATGCACGGTCTTTCTGTTCATCATAAGCTGATATTCCAGCTATCTCCTCAATCAAGTTTCGACGATCAGTTGGACTTACTTTGACCATCTGTGCGATTTCACCTTGAAGGACGAGATTATACCCATTAGGATCTACACCTATACTTCCAAGAACATCAAGTACAGCGTTCCTAGTTACAGTCTTGCTATTGATACGACAAACTGATTTTCCTGTGTCATCAAACTCTCGGACTACAACTACTTTGTCTGCCTCAACTTGGAGTTTTCTATCCTTGTTATTGAAGTGTAGTTCTACAGTTGCTGATTTTGCTTTTGGTGGCATATCCGGTTTTGGTGGTGAATAGAGAAGATCTGAAAATACGGTAGCACGAAGCGTTTTTGCACTGAGTTGTCCGAGTACAAAGAGAACCGCATCAATGACGTTTGATTTTCCTGAACCATTTGGTCCCATGACACATGTGAATCCAGGATTAAATTTGATGGTGACGGAGTCTCGACCAAATGATTTGAAGCCTTTAACTACTAGCTTCTCTATCCAAACCAAGACGGACTCCCTTCTAATATTGATATTCGCAATTGCTCCCAAGCTCTGAGGCGTGCCAGCATTACCTGGAAGATACACGGTGTTTAATTTCACCGTTGGTAACACTCAGGTATTACCTGGATGATATCCAGAATACCATCTGTGTTTTATTGAGCATCAACACTTGTCTACAAAAAGGTACCTCTATTGCCGTTTATTGTCATTTGAGCAAACTTGAGTATCAAGTTGTCCGCCCAGAAACGGCACTAGGCTCATGTTGTTGAACATCCATGAATTTTCTAGCTGCGTTGCCACTGAGCACCATCCGAAGTAGAGATTGGAAGTTGCCTACTATTGGAGATACTCCGATGTATGATGACATTAGGGTCATCGTAAGGCATAGGAGTGATTGTATTGATGTTGCTCTCACACATATCCTCCATTTGCAGGGTTGGTCGAAGCGATTTAAGAATCAATGGCGCGGAATGGTTGTTCGTGATTATGATTTGGATGATGTGGTTCCTGATAAAACAACTAGGAACCAAATGAAACTGATTGCACTGACGATACTTCCATGGCTAGCGAATATGTATGATGATGTCATTCTGTCTGAAGATACCAAGATCAATCTGAATGAAGGTATGAGAGAGGTGATGAAAGAATTAACAGAGTATCCTGACTCTATTGAAGAGGATGATGTGTGAAGAACGGCATAAGAGCAGTTATCTGAAGAAGCTGTTGTGTATATTGGAGGGAGTAAGGTGTATTCTCGAAAAACAGTGACTATGGTCTTGCTTGGGCTTGTTATGTCATTTGGTGTGCTTCTCACAGTATCATTGATGGATTCGCAAGGAACTAGTTTACCGAGAGGCGCCTTCACACCTTCAAATGAGTATACCCTTCAATTCTCCACCTTCTTAGGCGGTACTGACAGGTATTCTCAAGGACTCAGGGAAAGAGAGCTTTAGCACCGGATGTTCCAATATATATTTGGTTTCTTCGCGAGAACTGTGGATTGCTGGTTATACAAAGTATTCTGGATTTCCAACCACTGAGGATGCTTTTGATAGAACATTCAACAATGAAGATGGATATTTTATGATGATAGACCCTATTAGTTGTAGTCTTAACTATTCCAGCTTCTTCGGAGGGTCATCTCAAGATTCCATCTATAAAATAGTGATGACTTCTCAAGGAGAGATAGTGTGCGCTGGTTCTACATATTCAGCTAACTTCCCAACTATGAATGCGTTGCTTTCAGAAAAACCTGGAGATCGTGATGGCTTCGTGTTCAAACTCATATTGAATGAGACCACCTCTACCGCTTTCTCCTCGACTTCCACTATTACACCAACAACATCCTCCATATATACTTCAATGGATATGATCTATGTTGCACTAGCGGGAGTGAGTCTGGGTGTGATAGTTCTGGTTGTTATCGTTACTATTGTTAGAAAAAAGCGCACATTGTAAATGGAGCTAGAACTATCAATAAAATGACATCAAGAAGTCTGTATTTATCACTAAGAGCGAGCTATTGATAATTATCTGGTATTCTGTAACATTGTAAATATTTCCCTATTGTTTCATCACATTATGATACATGGATGTACTCCCAATCACAGTTTAGCCTATGCTAGTGAAAACATGATTGTTTCATGAAGTGACTATCATATCAATGGTCAAGTATATTTATCCTCTCTATATCAGTTAATGTGCCCTATAGTAAACGCCTTACTTAATCATTGAAACTAAGGCACGTCTTAATGCTATTCTGAGGAGCCCCATTGACTCACGGGCACCTTCGCCTGCCATCGCAGCAAGTACCAGTTTCACATCCCCTAGAATGATTGTGAATCCTTTTTCTGATGCTATACTGACTTCTTTTAGACCGCCCTTATCGAGATTAATAGCAAGCTGAGAGGAATTTCCTGCAATCTTGACAACAAGTCCCGCGACATCCTCGTGTCTTATTCCGCCACTCAAAGTATGACCAAAGATGACGCCTCCTTTTATATCGCTAACAATTATTCCTTCCAAATCCGGGTTGGCTGCCATGGTTTCTGCTACAATTTGCTCAATCTTTTCTTTCTTGACCATTGACATATTCTCCTAAGCGGCTTATTACTAGCATAGATGTGACTCTTATGTACTTTATAACTTCTGTGTTGCTATTTGTATTTTAGGACCACTCATACTTGTTGTCCCAAAGTTTAATATCGTTCACGGTAAGAAACCGCCAAATCTTTTGGAGATAAATTAATGCCCATGCTCAAAACTAGCTCTGAGGCTTTTCCCTCATCCAGAGATATGATGAAGGACATTCCTTATGTCCTACGTGTTCGGTTTGGAGAACTAGCCGATGATACAACTAAGATTGTGGGAAAGCCTATCGCCTGTCACAAATGTAATGGATTCCTTTTGAGTGTTGAACAAATTAAGGAAGACCCAAAAGTAGGCAGGCATTTCATTTGTCCCTTCTGTAGCACATTAAATGTTATTGAGGGAGAGATTGTATTCGCAGGATCGGATTCCGATTTTGAACTTGAACCACCCACGGTGACTGACACAACAACAGATGTTGTCACATCTGGTGGTAAATCATTCTTGGCACTCATTGATGTGTCAGGGTCAATGTCAGGTGGCAATCTTGCAGCTGTGAAACGTAGTCTGACGACTTCGATAGAGAGTCTCGCTGCTAATTCACCAGACACCCTCTTCGGACTAATAGAGTTCGAGAGTTCAGTTTTACTCAGGAATTTAGAAAATGGTGCACCACTTGAATTACCACAGGACACTTTTGCGAATCTTGATAGTATCATGGATGCAACAAAGAAGATGCTTGACAAGGTGAAGCTTATACCTGTTGGTAAGAACTCTGATTCGATTAAGAAGCATGTTCAAGCATTACGCGACCAAGGAGGTACTGCTCTTGGTCCCGCTGTGGCTATGGCGTATGTTATTGCTAAACATCGTAGTGTTGGACGTGTAGTACTTCTTACTGACGGACTAGCAAATGAGGGAATTGGCGCCTTAGAGGGATATCAAGTCACTCCCCCCACTCAATATTATGAGGGCTTGGGGCAACAATTCCGAGAACTCGGCACTTCTCTTGATGTTGTAGGAATTGCTTCAGGTGCAGGGATGGAACTAAAGACTCTTGGTCTCCTGCCCGAGGCTACTGGTGGTCAGATGTACTATGTAACTCCAAACGAGCTTGATAGAAGTATATCCGAACTTGCAGGAGCTTCTCTCTTAGGTCGTGACGTTGAGGTTCGGCTTATCACTCCTCCTGGAGTCAGGGTCAAGGATGCATCTGGTGTATCCAGAGCAGTTGTTGATGAGCTAACCAAGAAGCAAGATAGTAAAATCGGTGTTGTTGGAAACCGCCATGAACTTTACTTCGAAGTAGAACCTAAATCTGAGATAAAGGAGGAAGAAGTGCCTATTCAGGTACAAGTTTCTTATACGGATGAAGATGGCTCTCGTCGCGTTAGGGCTCTAACAACAAAGCTCAAGGTTGCAAGGAATGAGGAGGAGGTCCTAAAAACCCTTGATCCTACGGTTGGCGCTGTCTTTGTCACTCAGAAAGCAGGTGAGGAAGCATTTCGTGGAGATCGTGAGAAGGGTAAGAAGCGAATCGCAACATTTCGATCAGCTCTGAAGAGTAAAGCTGAGGGTGCTTCCGGTGGGGCAAGAGCACGATTTGAGAAAGCAGATGATGCACTTGAATCTGAGGAAGAGGAACTTGAGATGCAGATGAAGGAGATGGAAGAAGCACCTTCTGCTGCGCCCTCTGCTGCAGCTGACATGGTTTCAACGCAAAATCTTCGACAGATGAAGAGAAGCTCAAAAGACCTGTTCGAAGACGAAGAAGAGTAATTATGCAATCGTGACGTCAATTTTGGCGTCACTTCCTATTTTTTTCCCAATTTCGCGTAATACAAAGCTAATAAATGCGCAAAATATACTCTCTTGGCTAGGAATATTAGCACAATTCCTAAATACCCAGACGCGGCGTAAGAATTACGAAGCGTTAACAATTGACAGCAGCGGAGATTCGGTAATTGATAAGTCAAGACAAACTCCAGGAAATCCTCAATAGGCTTAAAGCACAAGAAGGTGTTCGTGGAGTAGTAGTAACCACAATGGAGGGGTTACCCCTCAGTAGTGATCTTGACGCAGACACTACCGAGAATGTTGCAGCCATCATAACCTCGCTTGTGGGAAAGGCACTAGATGCAGTAAAAGAACTTAAGGAGGGTAATCTCTCCTTTCTGACACTTGATACATCAAAGGGCCAAATAAATATCGCACCGGAACCAAAAGAGGGCCTAATATTAGTGGTCCTGAAGATATAATGATGAAATGGAGTTAGAAAAATGAGCGATCCGAAAGCCTTCGATAAGATTCTCACCGATATCATAAGACAAGATAAGGGAATCAAAAAAATCATACTAACAGATAAGACTGGTCTCACCATTGCTAATGTAAGCAAATTGTCATACTATCCAGTAGATGTCGACTCCATAGGTGCAATTGCAAGCGCTGTGTTCTGTGCAAGTGAGGAACAAGGTAAGAACCTGCAGATTGGTGAACTTGAGATAGTCACATCCGAATTCTCTGAAGGCAAGATTTTTGCATCCGCTTGTGGAAAAGGTGTTCTTTGTGTTGTGTCAGAGGCTGAGGTAAATATCGGTCTAATTCGTTTGCTCATGAAGAAACAAGGCTTGACTCTTGCACAGGAGCTAGACAAGTTCCTTACTGTAGATTCCTCTGGTCCGGGTAAGGACAAAGAACTTGATGAGGAAGACTTACGCTCTGCTCTTGCTGAACTAGAGAAAGTATAATCTCTGTTAGCGCAAATACTCGTAACTCCAGAAGTCCCGTGCCACAAAGGCTTTTATTAGGCTGGACTGTTAGAACATCCAGCCCTGAAACTAGACTTCATGTTCAGAGAGCTAACCCATCAACATTGACCTCGTCAATCAAAATATGCAGTGAATCAATGAGGTGTAAAAAATTAGGAAGGACCTCTCATTAACACTCACCAAAACCCGAATTAGTGGAGGCTTTTTATGAGAAAAGACTTAGCTGGCCGCATACATCTTAAGCTTGTCTTCTATGGTCCATCACTAGGAGGCAAAACAACTGCATTAAGATGGTTGTACGGTAAAGTCGAAGGCCTGCAGAAAGGTGAGTTCACTGCTATCGAGGATGAAACGAATCGGACCTTATTCTTCGACTATGTACCAATGAGTGCAGGTGGTCGAGTGCTGTTTGATGTGTTTACTGTTGCAGGCCAGAAGCGACATAGACATCAAAGAAAGGTTGTTCTTCAAGGCACAGATGGAATCCTATTTGTCGCAGACTCTTCCCCCGATCAACGTGAAGAGAACACAGAAAGCTTTGAGGAGCTCAAGTTATTTCTCGGAGATGCGTTGGGTCGTGAAATCCCAATAGTTGTTATGTTGAACAAGCGTGACCTACCAAACAGGATGTCACGAGACGAAATGCTTGACCTGCTCGGTCTAGGTGGGAACGTACCTATATATGAGACAATAGCTGTCCAAGGAGTAGGTGTAAAACGAGCTTTCCAGTCGATAGCGCGAGAAGTGATATTGAAACGAATGTACAAGTAGGGTGAGACCATGGCAGAAACACGTGGAGATACTCTTGAAGGTGTATTGAATGAGTTACAGGGTAGTATACCCGAGATTGAGGCATGTGCCATTGTGAGTGTTGAGGGTCTACCAATTGTGTCGGCTCTACCAGCTGATGTTGATGAGGCTAAAGTCGCTGCTATGACTGCTGCTATGTTAACCCTCGGCGAAAAAGCGGCGATGGAACTTGGAAAGGGTAATCTTGAACAGGTCAATGTCAAAGGTGTTGATGGGTGGCTACTTGTCGTAGCAGCTGGTATGAATGCATGTCTTACTGTATCAACCACTGCTAATGCCAAATTAGGGCTAATCTTTCTTGACATGAAACGTGCTGCTGATAAGATTGCAAAGATGATTTAGTCCGTAGTTCAATCCTGACACTAACATCAAGTCTTTTAGGGGAACACATTCAGCTCGAATGTAGGTGTTGAACTACTTGAATCTCGCTGGGCCCGTCTATAGACTGTACGAGTATTGGCTTTACCAACAATTGGACAAAAAGAAAGCCCCCCATCATGTCGGTATCATTCTAGATGGTAATAGACGATATGCCCGTGAACATGGAATTGACATGCCATGGTTTGGCCACCATAAAGGTGCTCAGAAAGTCATGGAAGTTCTTCGCATTCTTTGGGAGGCTGGAGTGAAGGTATGTACCCTCTATGCCTTCTCAGCTGAGAATTTCGATCGTACAGATGATGAGATTAATGAAATCATGATAATTGCACGTGAAAAGTTCAATGAGGTTGTCGGTAACCCAGATGTTCATCGTCATCGTGTTCGAATCAGAGCAATCGGACGAACTGACCTTTTACCAGAAGAAGTTCAGGATTCAATTCAGCTTGCTGAAGCAGAAACCGCACAATATAGCGATCATATATTGAACGTAGCAATCAGCTACACAGGGAGAGCTGAGCTCGTTGATGCTGTTCGTTCGATTGGGGAGAAGATACAGTCTGGTGAGTTATCACCGAGTGCTATCGATGAGCGTGTGATTGAAACCCATCTCTATACCAATGGTGTTCCTGATCCCGACCTCATCATACGTACTAGTGGTGAAGAGCGCCTCTCTGGATTCTTACTCTGGCAATCTGCATATTCTGAGCTCTATTTTGCTCAAATTTACTGGCCTGCAGTGAGAAGGATAGACATCTGGCGTGCATTGCGATCGTATGAAAAACGACACCGACGTTATGGAAAATAAAATAGCCATCAATAGCAAACGTTACACAGCCTTTTATGTAATATGACTTGAAATGTACGATGGAATAGAACTGAGTCGGAATCTTGTAAAACGAACAGGAGAAAAACGCTCTTGACGAGAAGGCCAATTGATGTGTATCGGGGAATAATGGAGTCACAGCTGGACTCAGGTCTCTCTCCACACATCACATCTTTTGTGAATCAATTTTCTGATTATACGTTTGCTGGACATCCTGTTTCAGCACATATTACGAGATTTCTTGACATAATTGCGCGATTGGTAGCATATCTGGATTCAAGAACAGTCGCTGGACTTGAAGATCTCACCCTCGCAATTGACACTCTTGATTATTTTTCATCATCATCAAAATGGTGGAATATTGAACGCAAGGATCCCAGTTTCATAATTAAACCTCCTGCACAAGACCCCCGAGAACTCATGGGATTGTTAGCTAACGTAACAGTCGATAGTGGAACAATGAGCAGAATCACAGGTTCTATTGAACGCCTAGCTAGATTTCTAGATGAGCATAAGTTCACTCACCAAGAAGCATCTGATAAGCTGTCTGAATCTTTGGCATCAATGTGGGTCTTACTAAGTGCATTTGCCTGCAAGGGGCAAGGTCGTAATGTCACATCCGAGAATGACTTTGAGATTGCTTATGATACTGTACGCATACTGCTCTTTCATTGTACACGCGATAATTTTAGAACACTGACTTCAGTTCGCTTACTCGGAATGAGCAGCAAGCTAGCAAAAGTAACAACAATCGGGATCTCTCCCGGGTTTGAAGACAGATTAGATTCTTCCATTGCTTCCACGCTTGAAAATTCGTATCATGAAGAATCCAATGCTCCAACTCACAAACTATCTACCTCTATACGTCATGTGTTTACAAATTCTCTTAGACTGCTATCGCAACTTGAGGCTCTTGAGCGCGGTCTTGACAGAATAGAAGCTTCTGATTATCAGAGTGTTATTAGGGGTGCGTTAGACAGGCTATCTTCTATGAATATCGATGAAGGAATTCTGCACACTGAGACCCTTGCGATAGGGCTATTCAAGAGAACCGAATTATCAGAAGAATTAGTTCAAAGAATGGACCTACTTGCTCGGCGTCTTGAGGGACTCATTGTAGCTGCAACAGGAAATCGGGAGTTTCTATTCAAGTATAGTAAACTTGTTCCAAGATTGTTGTCTTTGATACTCCTCTTAGCAGGTGGTACTATTGATAAGTCTAGGAACTCCGTTGAATATGATGACATCGAGCGAGCCATGATTTTAGTTCACTCATTATTCAGCAGCTAATTCTTTAACTAGTGCTCAGCAGTTTCTTTTTTATCCGGATTTTCGATTAGAATTCTTGCATCAACAACAAGAGCACCTTTACCCTTTTCATACACAAATGTGGGATTGCAGTCTAGTTCAGTAATTTCTGGGTTTTCATCAATCATTTTGGATACTTTCATGATAATTTCTACAAGTGCATCCACATCTCTTGGTGCCTGACCTCTGATACCTTCCAATATCTTTACTGCCTTAATTTCATTAATCATCTCACGCGCGTCTATTTCCTCCATGGGAATTAGTCTAAAGGTGACATCCTTCAGAACCTCAACGAAAATACCACCAAGTCCAAACATAAGTGCATGACCGAACTGTGGATCACGCGTGACACCCACAATGACCTCTGTGCCTTGTTCAGCAAAATCTGTGATGAATACACCCCTGCTCAAGTCAATTGTGATACCTTTCTTTTCTCCATACTTCTTCGCATTTTCCATTATCTCATCGAACGCCTTTCGGACTTCTTCCTCGCTCTTAAGATTGAGTTTTACTCCACCTGCATCCGACTTGTGTAAAACGTCTTTAGATAATATCTTCAAGACGACTGGGAATCCAACTTCCTTAGACTTTGCTACAGCCTCATCAGCAGTAGCAGCAGTCGCATAAGGTGGTATCGGAATTCCATATTCTCTCATAATATCTTTCGCTTCATGTTCAAGAACGAAGGTACGTCCTTCTTCCAATGCCGTCTTGAAAATCTTCTTTGCTAACTTCATTATCTTAGACCTCTGACACTATTTTCTGTTTGACTTGTTGTATTTATGGTTTCTCGGAACCCTTTGCCTTAATGAATTTGTCACCATACTTGATTTCCCCGTATCGAGCTAGAGCCCATGCTGCAAGAGCACCCTTTTCACCAGTAGCATAAGTAGGCACACCCATCAATTCCATTATTTCCCCAGCTTTTCTAGTGAATGCTCCGCCCTGTGATACTACTATGAATGGCTTTCCTGACTGTCTTTGCCAATTGGAAATCACATTAGTTATTTCCATTCCTAGTGTGGGTGTTTGAAGTAGCATACCAACTACGAAAATATCGTATTCTTCACTCTTTATTGCTTCATCAAATACAACATCATATCTATTCGAGTCTGAATCACCAACCACATCACAGGGATTGCCCCATGCACAATATGAAGGAAGTCTCTCTGCGAGCCTCTTGTCTAGTTCTTGGGACGGATGGGGCATAGCAAGATCTAATGCATCAAGGGCATCTGTAGTCATGACTCCCAATCCCCCACCGTTGGTTATCATTAACACACGATTTCCTTTTG
This sequence comes from uncultured archaeon, assembly GCA_964458565.1. Classification (GTDB taxonomy): domain Archaea; phylum Asgardarchaeota; class Thorarchaeia; order Thorarchaeales; family Thorarchaeaceae; genus CAYWJO01. The sequence goes on from CAYWJO010000011.1 coordinate 41,643, forward strand.
CCGGAGGCTGCAGAGCAAGTGCTTTTGCCATATCAAACATCTCCTCGAAGTTCTGCGCTCTAATGATTCCTGATTGATGGTATGCGGCATCAGCTACATTGTCTGAACCTGCTAAGGAGCCGGTATGTGATATTGCTGCTTCCATTGCTCGTGCACTCCTGCCTGACTTCACCACAAGAACTGGCTTGTTCTTTGTGACATTCTGTGCAGTCTCAAAGAAAGACCGTCCTTTTCCTGGGTCATAACCCTCAGTGTAATAGCAAATCACTTGAGTAGATGTATCCTCACCCAGAAAACATAACAAGTCATCATCATCGACATCACATTTGTTCCCCAATGAAATCAGCTTACTGATACCAAGACCAAGCTCTGAGGTCCAATCTGAAATAGCTGCAGCAAATGCACCTGATTGTGAAACAAGTGAGATATTTGCGACATTGCTTGCCCTTGGTCTTCCGCATCTATGTTCAGGAAGGAAGAATGTATCAACATGTGTATGCGTATCAATCACACCAACACAGTTTGGACCAATAATTCGGATACCATTCTGTCTTCCAATGGCCACAATTTCATTCTCAAGCTCAGTACCTCTCTCACCTGTTTCAGAAAAACCACCTGAGATGACTATAGCTGCTCTAATACCTTTCTTTGCAATATCATCAAAGACCATAGGCGCATAACGTGCCGGTACTGCTACAACAACCATATCTATTTGATCGGGAATATCTTGCAGGGTTGGATAACAGGGGATGCCTAGTACATTATCATACTTCGGATTAACTGCGTATACCTTTCCAGTATAATGTGGTTTGATGAAGTTCTGTACGATTGCCTGTCCTACACTGTTTGGTGATGCTGAGGCTCCATATATGGCCACAGTCTTGGCAGAGAAGAACAAATCCAAGTCGGAAGTCACGCAATGTACCACAGTAAGGCTCTCCTACTAAGTAAGTGACATAACCCCTTTTTCATAGCCTATACTTGTAGCTTGTTGTGTGGTATCAATATCCTAATAGCAAATTATGAGAACCCCAGCATTGAGAATAATGACCTTTGATATTGATGAGGATGGTCCTCTAGTCATGCAGTCATCGATTGAGGAATTAGATAACTGGATATTGAAAGGATTCGGGATACGTACCCAGAACTTCGGACAAGACATCTTTTTCTATAGTCCTACATCCTATCCTCACAATATTGAAGATCATCGTATTTCCAATACAGATAATTTTGTATCCCTTAGTGTAACGGGTACCAGCTGTTCTCTTATGTGTAAACACTGTGAGGGACGCTTTCTGAAAGGAATGGAACCGACTATCACTCCTGAAGCGCTGTATGAAAGATGCGAAGAAGTATTTCAGAATGAAGGTGAAGGCGTACTAATCAGTGGTGGCTCTAATTCAAGAGGTCATGTTGTACTTGATAGATTTGTGGATACGATTTCCAAGGTCAAACGAAACTTGAATCTCAAAGTTGTTGTCCACACAGGTTTGGTTGATGAAGATACTGCTCAAAAACTTGGACAAGCAGGCATAGATGCGGCAATGCTTGATATAATTGGAGATGATGCAGTTTCAGAGGATGTCTATCGAATTCCAGATGGTCCAGAAAAGATGAACCGTTCAATGGCCTTATTATATGAGCAAGGCATTCCTTTAGTGCCTCATTTACTGGTTGGTCTAAACTATGGTCATCTGTCTGGAGAGCTAAAGGCTTTACAGATGATTTCCTCATTCAAACCTGAAGCTGTTGTGGTGATTGCGTTAAATCCGATACGAAATACCGCAATGGAACATGCAACACCACCTTCCCCTGAGAATATCGGCCGAGTTCTTACCGTGGCGCGTCTTGGGATGCCTACAAGCCCACTTCTACTCGGTTGTGCTCGTCCGTTAGGGAAACACAAAATTGACACCGATCTATATGCGGTAAGATGTGGAGTCAATGGAATTGCTTACGCAAGCCAAGATGGTGTTGATTTTGCTAAGTCAAAAGGTCTTAGTCCTATATTCAGAGATGTGTGTTGTAGTCTTGCATACCAGATGATTGGCTCAATCGGTTTCTGACTAACCATCCTACTAATTCATATCCCCCATCAAAAAACCAGAGTCCTACAGCTGCAAAGAGGAATGGAGGCCAGGGGATTGAAAGGAGTAAGACTGATAGTTTGAGAGTGAGCCTGTAAGCAAAGAAACGGCTTGCTCTAGGTGAAGCGGTTTCATCTGCCCAATCATTACCTCGTTCATCTAAGATTGCAGCAAGTAGCAAGCATACCAGCAAAGCGAGCCATCCAAACCAATCTGATATTGGTGGTACACCAAGAATTAACAAAATACCGAAGATAGCTGCGAATCCTCCTAGATATCCAACACTGTCTACTTTTCCAGAAAGAATCACACCAATAATGATTGCTGATAATAAAACCAGGTCCCATTCGGATACAGCCATGAGAATACCGAAGAACACGCCTGCTAAAGCTAATGGCGCTCCTGCTAAAGAGGGACGTTCCAGCTCATCAAGCAGATCATCACCCAGCTTGAGCGAAACTCCAGCAGAAAAATAAACACTGAGATACAGGATAAACTCAAACTCGGTCATCGTATTTACTCCGGAGTTAAAGGTGGCCCCTCAGCCTAGTAGTGCTGTCCCTCAGCCTAACTATGACACTTCATCGCTCGTTTTGAGCATTAGTAGCCAATTGACATCATCAGGACAGCATTTTGAAATAGATTATTTCAGTCTTATAGTTTTGTAAAGAGAATCAAACCTTTTGGCTACTTTGAAACTCAATTTCATGAAATCCAATTATAAATAACTCATTGAACTACGAGAATATTTTTTATAAACCACCATAATCATATATTTATCAAAAGATTCAATGATTCATTAACTAAATAAGTGAACTCCAACTATATACCTATTTTAACTGATATAAGAATCAGCACGCTTCTGAGCATCTTTCTCAGTACGACCAAGCTTGACTTGTTCTGCACTGATCTTTTCGTATCTCTCCTCAAACACATCATACGCTCGCTTGAGGAAGAGCATACCAAAGATGTATTCCTTGAACTCAGCAGCATCCATCTTTCCACGAAGGATATCAGCAGCTGCAAAGAGATGACGTTCTAGTTGTTGAAGGGTCAATCGTGCCATTTGTTTAGCGCCCCATCTCAAACATCCTGAATAGATTCGAAATGCCAACTGTTGTACAAAACTCTTTCCTAACCAATCTCATAATTGACTATACATCACCATAATCAAAGTGGTGACACTGGTAAGGGTAGGGTGGAACGCATGAGTTTCTTATTGTTGAGATTCACTCACTATAGAAATAGGTCAGCCTCAGCCTAACTATGACAATGATGTATCTTGCTATAGAAATCGGTCCTATTCAAGAATTACAGGAGTCCCAATCGCTTGTCCAGGCAGGTTCGTCCGGAATTTTGCTCGGACAGCTCCACTATTACCATGAGGTCCAAGAATCTTTCCAAGAATCTCTTTTCCAGCCTCGGATGTCCATTTGACTTTCCTTCCAACAAGTGTAGATGCTTCAGCTTTTGTTTTTATCTCATCAAATACTAAAAGGACCTGATTTGGATGCTGGAGATGTTTTCCTCTACGATAGCTTGTAACGACGCCTTCTAGGCCCTTTTTCAATTCACTCTTAGACATCTGGTCTAACTCCTGTTGGCAATTCTCGTTCACGCCCTTCGAGATTCATATAAGACTTACTGAATGGATTCATTCTAGGTCTAATCCATCAGTTTCAGAGGTAGGCATTCCTGCTTTTGCTATTCTTTTCTCTTCGGATTCTAGTATTACACTTTTCCCCTTCTCTAGTAGGACATCTCGAACCGAATAGCCCAATGGATCCTTGAGCTGTGCAATCCTGAAAAGTGCAAACCAAGTATGGCCATCACTATTCTCCTTTGCACTATAGAGATCATCGACAATCACTCGAGCCTTACTAATTATATCAACTGATGAACTGATTTCCATCACTAAATCTCGCTCTTTTTCATTTACCTGTTTGACTCTCCATACCATTTGTGCAGAACTTAATCCTGCTAATCCTAATACGAAAGCAACAATTACTACTGCATTCAAAAGCTCTGGTAAGAGGCTGGAATAGTACGCTAATACCAAGACGACAGAAACCAGCACAGAAAGAAAGACAATTGCATCGAGGATTGCATTTCCTAATCTAGTCACTCGCCATTTGTAATATCTTGAGAGTGGATTTTTTGGAGTCCTGAAATGTGTGATATCCGTGATATATGCATCGCGCGCTCTTCTGTTTATCAAAATCATGAAAAATTGGATGACAAGTGCTGCAAGTATTGTCTGATAAATTGCTATTTCAACAGGAGTTTGCATTTGATATTCTCAATAGTACATTACGTTTAAGGCTATTGAACGTGGAAATCATCGATTACTTTCGGAATCCTCTCCATGCAAATCATGTTCGCTTAAACAGACAATCGCTTTCCAGAAAGCTGAACCTTACATAAGCCCTCATAGAAATGGGATTAGTTAGAAAGCTTAGCGTGTTCGGGTCCTGCCCTCCCGGAATTCGACCTGGACTCGCTCCCACTTTTTTTCGATATACGAATGACTTATCTCCGTTATAGACACGATGCCAACTTGTGTCCCTCATGAAGCGTGTCATTCACATCAATCTGGATCGCGTTAACTCGCTCAAGGATTTTGTACAATCCATGGATGATGTTGGTGTACTGGGAGCTGGTCGCTTAGGCAGAGCGTCAAATATTGTATCTCGCATGTTCGAGGATAAAGACTGCTTCACTTATCTCGCTATGTCTGGTCCTATGGTTCCTGGTGGTCTACGAGAAATCATCAGAATGCTTGTCGAAAGGGATTTAATTGATGCTATAGTGACGAGTGGTGCCAATATTGTACATGACCTCGTGGAAGCGTATGGTGGTGCTCACTATAGAGTTCCGCAAGGTAAGAATGATTCAGAATTACGAGAAGCTGGTATGGGCCGCATTGCTGATATATTTGTAAGCGAAGCAGATTTTGAAATCTTTGAGAAGAGAATCTATGAGTTTCTGGACTCTTTGACAAACGAGAAAAGAACTTCACTTGCACCAAGTGAGTTTCTCAGAGAGCTTGGTATGACATTTGAAGATAACAAGTCGATTGTCCACCAAGCAGCACTACATGATGTACCAATATTCTCCCCCGGTCTCATGGACTCCATGCTCGGTTTTCACCTGTATACATATAGCACCATGAAGGAGCTCTCTCTAGATTTTGTGAAAGACCTCAGAATTCTCGGAAGCATTGTTACAGAAACAAAGAAAACTGGCGCAATCATGCTTGGTGGAGGTCTTACAAAGCATTTCACAATGGGTAGTACAATTCTCCGAGGAGGACTAGATTTAGCGGTTCAAATAACAATGGATCGTCCCGAGGGGGGAAGCCTTGGAGGCGCCCCTTTGGAAGAGGGGGTCTCATGGCAGAAAGTTCAGACTAAAGCCAACTTCGAGACCGTAATAGGTGATGCCACTATCATATTTCCTTTGATGATTCTAGGGACTCTCCCGTAGTGGTCCATCAACATATCCAGCTTCTATTCCAGATTGAAGTCTTCTTCTGAGGAGAGCTCCAATATCCGTCAGAATGATTCCTGCAAGAAATGCAAGACCAAATTCTGCAAGTACAATGATCTCAGTATACCAGTTGCCGTAAATTATTCGATATGCCGCCTCAAGAATCAGGAATATGGTTGCTACAACGAGAGAGGCCATTATACCGATACGGAAAAGCTGGCTTGCACGAGTTGCTTTTGATGTGATAGGCTTGAATTTCAATTCAGGGTCAGTTGCTTTCGCACGAACAAAACGACCTTCCAATGTCTGTGCCTTGAAGAATGCTTCAACCTCTTCTATTCCAATCTCGTACATATTCGCGGAAATATACGTAACTCTTGTGTACTTCAGCGCAGCACCTCCGCTGAAGATAGTTAATACTGCAATCACAATGATGAACAATATTCCCTCTACGAGGATAAAGAGCGCAATAAGAACAACCGCGGCTAGCATAATGATGATGCATAAGATATCTATGACGGCAGCAAATGATTCTGACATTCCTTTGGATGTGACCTTCATAGCTTTTTTCGCGTCTTTCACTCCAACCCACGTATGGTCTGCTTGTAAACTCAAGGGCATTCCAAAATGCTTCTCAATCGAACCTGTTATTTCGTCCTTACCTCTTCCATAGACTGCTAGATTGATCCATGTACTAGCATCACTTGTTTCACTACTCATGGCGCATTCCCTAACCTTTCACGAATCTTGCATAATCCGAAGTAGTGTTTTCTAATCAATACTTCTATTGAAGGTTTGAACCTTGTCACTCTTCTCCATGAGTTATTGACACATCTTGGTCAAAGAGACTCGTGGTGAAGATCCACCCCAGTCCGAGTGCAATCAATGAGAAACTCAGACCCAATAGAATTCCCAACTGACGAAGATCCACACTAAGCATACCAATCAGAAATCCATAAACTGATGGACTGATTGCGAAAAACGATACGAGAATAGCACCTCCCAATGGTTGAATCTTCTTGTTATCCCGAAAATATCTGTAGAACAGTGACTGTATTCCAATACTGGTCGGCATCATGGCAATAAGAATCAATGAAAACAAAGTAACTTCCGTACCTTGTGGATTAGGATTTTCTGGAAAAATGAATCCGAATAATGTGAAGATACCGATACAAACAGCAACATAAATCCAAACAAACCTTGCTCTCCTGAGCTGCTGGTCCTTACTTAATATTCTCTCTCCCATAATTCACGCCTTATGTCATTATTCTTGTATTGTATTCACTCAAAAATCTTGCCAACGGAAGAATCAGTAAGCACTGGAACGCAATCTTGTTGCTAGTCTCGCATGTGTAGATTTTCATAAAAGAGCATCTTTACTTTATTGAATGGATTTAAATAAAATCGTACGAATGGTCGGCAGATTGGAATCAAATACTTCACACACATCCAACGAGTTTTCAAATCCAAATTGATTATGAAATCTGGTAATGAAGGTATAGACTTGAAAACACATATCCAATTTATCACAGTTTTCATGACAGTCCTTATTTTTGGTTCTTCTCTTTCTCTCATTTCAGATAGGACTTACCATTGTCACAACTTTTTCCATATAGCAGATGATTTAGGACCTCATTACAGTAATTTTGAATTTCCATATTCACAATCATTTGATGAGTACTTTCAGGGTAGTGTGGAAATTGATGTTATTGATGAGGATGGGATTGATCAGGTTTGGTGCTCATACAAGAAGAATGGAACCAGCTCTTGGAGAAACGTTTCAATGACCCTTACCAGTAATGTGACCTATTTCTGTTACATCAATGGGTATCTGGATTCCTACACTAATGTTTGGCTGTTTCAAATTCATGCAAATGATACTACTGGATTTTCTACCACATCAGATATCTACTCTGGGGAGATATATTATGACGAAGGTGATGGTCCAATTCCGGAGTGGATCTATCTGGCTTCAATTATTGCCGCTGGCTCAATCATCATACTTGTGTTAGTTGCCATTGGCTGGTGGTACAGGAAACGTCAATGAGTCTGTTTGAGACCGAGATTATCGCAAAGGAGTTAGAGAGCTGTGAACGGGAGGTTACATTCATTCAGTTTCTTCAAGGGCACTCTTACTTTGTTTGAATTTATATGAAGAAGAGTTTATTCTATTACTAGTGGCATGCTATGGTGGTAAAGAAGCAACTCATTCCAATACTACTCATTTCGATGTTCCTCTTTTCACTCCTGACTCCTTCCCACGTATCATATCAGGCATCAATTGTACCCGACATGAAATTAGGCGACATGGATGGTCCTTCATTCTCTAATTTTCATTTAGATCCATCAGATGCTGACACATATTATGCAGATTACCAAGGTCTTGTAGAAGTCGATGTCGATGATATAGATGAAGTCGATATGGTATGGTTACAATATCACTGGGAGGATGACTCATCGTGGTCTAATGGGATAATGGAGAGCCAAGCGCCATTTCATAATGAAACATACACTGGCTATATCATTGGTATTCTTCAACCTGGTGACAATCGATTTTTTGTCAAATTTTTTGCGAATGATACTTTTGGGAATCTCGCTGAGTCCGAAATTCACAACAGGACTGTCTATTATATGAGAGAAGAAGGTCCAACACCATTTCTCTACTATCTCATTCCAGCACTGGCTGTTTCAAGTGTTGTGCTTGTATTGATTGGACTTGGTTTCTGGTGGTACAAGAAACGTCAATGAGTCTGTTTGAAACTGCGATCATCGCGAACTACACAATTAAGCGGGAACGCAATCATGTTGCTAGTACCACATGTGTAGTTCACTCTCAAAATATCGTTCTGTCGAGAGTTTTATTCTCGTACAAAAATGGGTTGCTACTCCGCAATCCTTTTATTCATTCCAAAAGCGGTCACTCTGAACCGATTAGTGATGACTATAATTTACTCAGGTGATACATGATGGCAAAACGTCCTGGTCATTGTTACAGAGAATGCGACCGCCAACCATTTGTACGCAAGAAGTACATTCATCGTCAACCCCCAAGCCGAATCATGAGTTTTGATATGGGGAATACATCAGGTGACTTTGAGGTAGAGATGTCATTGATTGGTCTTGAACGTTGCCAGATTCGCCATCAAGCACTAGAAGCTGCACGTGTTGCCTGTAATCGTATGCTAACAAAGATGATTGGTAGACAGAAGTATCACATGAGGATTCGTGTCAAGCCATACCATTATCTGCGTGAGAACAAGATGATTAGTGGAGCAGGGGCGGACCGTGTGCAAGATGGGATGCGTAAATCATTTGGAAAAGTCATCGGTGTAGCTGCTAGGGTTAAACCAAATCAACCGCTAATCACAGTGCGATGCAATCCTGCAGGTATCAAGCAGGCAAGAATCGGTCTGATGCGAGCCGCACCCAAGTTCCCAACACCATGTAAGATAGTCTTTGACAAGATTGACCCTGATTTAAGGCGAAGACTTGGATATGGAATTGATTAGTCACGAAATCTGAATAGTGCCTTTTTGATATTACTTGGTAGTCAAGTTTAGAAGCCATTTTAGTAAAACTCCAATCCATAGATGACCTTCTGCGGTCAATCCGCATCATTCTTTTCAAATATACGGTCACGTATCTTCCGTATAGTACCCGTGAGTGTTGTCACCTCTCGTCCGGTCATGAATGCACGTCCTAACAAATTACGAAAAACTCGTTTCGCAATTGGTTTTCTGAACTCCTTAATTGATAGATCATCAACAGTTTCATCAAAGAATATAGCAGCCTGATCCTTTTCTTTACGTGTTGCTGCTCTAGCTTCTGTAGGCAATCGTACACCCTCGGTGGCATACTTTGAATAGAGCTGATACAGAGTAACCCCCACCGCATGACTGAGATTCATACTAGAATATTCAGATGAAGTTGGAATAGCGAATGCCAAATCACACATGTCAACCTCTGCATTAGTAAGACCAGAGCTCTCCCTCCCGAATACTATAGCTAGCTGTCCCTCGATTGAAAGTGGATCTGGCAACTCTCGAAGTGGAACTAGCGCTCTGGTTACACTATGATTTCTACCCGCTCGAGCTGTCGCTGCCCATGCATTCTGCACATCATTGAGTGCATCTTCAAGTGTTTCATAGATTTCAGCCCCCTCCAGAATATCAATTGCATTCACAGAGAATCTTTGGGCTTCTTCATGTCTTCTAAGGTCTTTTCCTGCGATTCTTAAATGAGTGACACCAAAGTTAGCCATGACTCTAGCAGTAAAACCAACATTACCTGGAGTTTCAGGTGCTACAAGGATAATAATGATATTTGGTAGTCCAGTCAAAAAGGATACCCCTACCTATGCATCAATTGTAAAATATCCCCCTCTTGAAGAGGATAGTTGAGACCAACCTGTCGCCGTTTTATTTTGTCTGATTCACGGATGATTACCGCCGCACGAAACCTTTCAATGAAGAGTACCTTGTGCACCTTTTCTGCTGCGTCCTCCACTACTGCGCCTATTGGTAAGACTAATGGTCGCTCTTCATGCTTCTTTCCAGGTAGCTTTGTGTAGATTCTCAATATGTCAAGATGTTGATAAAGCGCCCACTTCATTGGTTCGATATTCTCATTTCTTTCCACAGAAATTGGGATGATTTCAAATCGCTTACCATAGTTCTCCTCAAGGTATTTGAACTGTACCTCGGAACCCGGACTATCACCTTTTGTGGCAATTACAAGCGCTCTAACATATGAAACGCTTGCATCCATTGCATCAATGAGCTGTTGATAGGTTGCAGGTTTCTGGAATCTAACAATGATATTGGTGATTCTTCTGACTTCAAGGTAATCGTATACTTCCTGAATGTTTCCGTCATAGAATTGCTTACCGTATATCATTAGTCCACCTGAGCCTGTCCTCTCTACTCTGACAGTGGTTGCTTCTCGATTGAGGCGTATTCTGGCTTTATCTATCTCCCCAAGTATAATCTCCATCTGTGATTCAACATCCTGGGAGAGATCAATAATTATCGCAATACAATCTGTATTTCGAGCCACTGCCATTGATTGTCTGCCAATTCCTGTATCGTAACTACCTTCAAAGAGGCCTGGTAATTCTACAAGTTGAATATTGACATCATCCAGATTCATCATTGCTGGTGTTGGAATTGGAGTGGAATGAGGATAATCCGCGACTACTAAATCTGCATTACTCACTGCATTGATCAGAGCCGATTTTCCACAATTTGTGACACCCAATAGACAGATTTGTCCTGCTCCTTCTTTTCTGATTGCTCCCTCATCTGAACCACCACCACCACTTCGACGACTACGTTCTTGTTCTCGTTTCTTCTCGAATTCTGCCTTGAGTTTCGCCAATTTTTTCCGATAATCCCCTACCATTCGTTCGCCGCCTTTATGACGTGGGGCTAATGATAGAAGCTTCTCTAGCTCTTTGATTCGCTGCGCTAAATCCTCTGTATCTTCATAGACTTGACGTTGCTTATCAAATTCAGGTGTCACATTTGTAGGGGACAAGAGCTAATCACTCGCTTTGCTACTGCATTCGATAGTTCGATACTCTCAATTATGAAGCTTTCTTTGAAGATATTTTTCATTTCGAATCAAGCTGATAATTGATATCCAGAATGAACCTCTCTGGAGTCGAGGGTTTTTGCACGTTAATAGAAGGTATGTTTTTCATACTCTCATCAAGCATACCCTGACGAAGCTCGAAGATGAAGACGCCCTCTGTTTTATCATTCAATTCATTTAAGGAATCTTGAACTCGTGAATCTGCTCGGTATATCTGATGATTATCCCATGTTTGAATTAACTCAATGATAGATGATTTAGTAATCTGAATGCCATTATCCAGTTTTTTCTGTTCCCCTTCTTCAAGACTATCCAGAAGTTCAGATGCCTTCAGAATGAAAAACGATATCGACCTCTCATCAGGAGATACTCTTCTGAGGTCTTTTCCTGGAAATGTTATAGCACGACATACTTCCTCTTCAACTATTGCCAATGTTACTTCAGTATCACGACGCATATCATTTGAAAGGAAGAGGCCTACATTTACACACCTGCATCCAGTAATAATCTCAGGACTATTCTCTCCTGATTTTACTTGATGTCTATCTATTGGGAGGGAATCAAAAACTACTACAAAGTGTCGATAGCTCACTTGAGCATTCTCCAATTCCAATTGATTATCCAGTCAACCCAGGAATTCCTGGGAGTCCACCTCTTCTGCCTCTTCTCTGCTTTCCAAATGTCTTCATCATTTTTTGCATTTGTTGATGCTGTTTGAGAAGGTCTCTGACATCCTTTCCTGATGTACCAGAACCAAGCGCAATCCGTTTGATTCGTGAGGATTTCAATATCCTGGGATTATCGAGCTCTTGTCTTGTCATGGAATTCATTATCACTTCCCAGCGTTTCATATTCTCTTCCTGGATTTCGGCCATATTGTCTGGAAGCTTGTATTGCAGACCGAGCATCTCCATGACTTTTCCAATGGGCCCCATTTTCTTGAGTTGTTTTAGTTGTCCCATCATATCCGTTAATGAGAATTGACCCTTCATCAGACGCTTTGCAGCATCATCATCGACTTCTATCTGTGCCTCTCGTACTTTATCGATGAGTCCCTTGATATCTGACATTCCCAGTAGACGACCAGCAAATTTCGTGGGATTGAATGGTTCAATGGCATCCATTCCCTCGCCTGACCCAATGAATTTGATGGGTGCCTGTGTTGCAGCAACTGCTGATAGTGCTCCACCTCCTTTTGCACTACCATCGAGTTTTGTCACTATAATCGATCCGATATCTGTTGCAGTCTTGAAAGCTTTAGCTTGGACGCCAGCTTGTTGTCCAAGTGTTCCGTCAACCACCAAGATAATCTCTTGAGGCTTGACCGCCTTCGAGATATCTTTCATTTCTTTTATGAGGCTTGTTTCCTCTCGATGTCTTCCTGAGGTGTCTAGAAGTATTAGTTCGATGCCTCGTTTCTTTAACTCTTCAAATCCTTTCTTCGCGAGTTTCACAGCATCCTTTTGATCTTCATCTCCCCAAAAGGGGACGTTCGATTTTTCTGCAAGTTGTTTCAATTGACTATATGCGCCAGGACGAAAATTATCTGCACATATTACACCTGTTTTGATTCCTCTTTTCTGGTAATATCTCGCAAGTTTTCCGATTGTAGTTGTCTTACCTGAACCCTGAATTCCAACCATCATCACGAGGTTCGGTTTTCCCGGATGAATTGTAAGAGGAACCGTCTTCTCTCCTAGAAAGAATGCCAGCGTGTCCCAAACTACTCTTACGATATGCTCTCTTCTAGATACCCCCCTTGGAAGGGATTCGTCTAGTGCTTGTTTCTGGACTCGTTCTGTAATCGCCATGACTAATGAAACATCTACATCTGCCTGCAGGAGTGCCCTCTGGATATCTTTGACCAGCTCCTTTACCAGTTCCGCATCAATGACATTAGCGCCAAATAATTTCTTGAGCGCGGAGTTGAGTGATTTACCAAGGCCTTCTAGAACCACTTCTTTTCACCATTCTACTGACATTTCTCTTTTTTGTCCATATCAACCTTCGCCTCTGATTAATCCATTCTAGATATGAAAATGTCTAAAAAGAAGTGTAATTTTTCCATAGTGCAGTGAGAGTTTAATGCCAAAAGTCGAAGGAATTCGAATCGTAAAGATATCAGATGGAACTGTGATTGATCACATCGATGCGGGACATGCTCTGGAAGTATTGGAGATTCTAGGAATCACTGGAAAGGGAGGGAGCATAGTCACATTGGCAATGAACATCAGCAGTTCAAGGATTGGAAAAAAAGATATTGTGAAGATTGAGAATAGAGTCATTGAGGACACTGAGGTTGACAAAATTGCATTGGTTGCACCTGAAGCAACAATAAACATCATCAAGAATTCCGAGGTTGTTAAGAAAACACGCGTAGAACTTCCTGAACGAATTTCAAATGTCGTTAGTTGTCCTAATCCTCGCTGTGTCACTAATAAAGAACGAGAGCCTATTGTCCCAAAATATGAGGTTGTTTCAAAGTCTCCTGTTGTACTGAAGTGCCTGTATTGTTGGAATCTGATTGAGGAAGCAGATATAATTAGCCAATTTACTGCCTAATAGGCCTCTAAAATCCATTTGGAAACAGTTTTTAGAGGCATGCAACTTCGCCAACAGAACCCTGACTACGACGTGACGCTTTATGGTCAATGAAAAGATAGCAGTGATTGGTGATAGAGACACTGTCACTGGACTTCGTATGGTAGGTGTTCACGATTGTTCTGTCCCTGAAACGCCTGAAGAAACACGTGAACAGCTTCTAAAGTACTTTAGAGACCCTACGACAGGTCTGATTCTAATAACAGAACCATTGGCAAAGGATGTCGAAGATACTATAATTGATCTCTCTGAATCGCCAGTACCAGTGATTATGCTAATACCTGATCGAGATGGGTCCACTGGTGCATATGAAGTAGTCCTGAAAGAGCTCATTAGACGAGCTGTTGGCATCGAGATTAGCATCTAATTCCCATGAGAACGGAGTGAACGATAATGTCTGAAGAAACCGGTAGAATTGAAACTATTGCTGGACCAGTTGTGAAATGCAGTGGATTATATGCAGTGAGAATGTACGAGGTTGTCCGAGTTGGCAACGAAGGCCTAATTGGAGAAGTAATTGAGGTCGCGGAGAACGAAGCCACTGTGCAGGTCTACGAAGAAACATCTGGTCTCGCTCCTGGTGAACCCGTGGTAGCCACGAAAGATGCCTTATCTGTCGAGCTTGGACCGGGTCTCCTTGGATCTATTTACGATGGAATACAAAGACCACTACCTGAATTAAAGGCACTATCAGGTGACTTCATAAAACGTGGTCTTACGGTTCAGGGCCTCGACAAGGAAAAGAAATGGGAATTCACTCCATCAGTGAAAGTTGGTGATTCTGTCGTTCCTGGTGATGTCCTAGGAACTGTTCCTGAAACGGGCATCATAACAAGTAAGATTCTTGTTCCTGTTGGCGTGGAAGGAGAAATAGTGGAGATAGTATCAAAGGGCAAATACACTGTTATAGAAACCATTTGCAAGGTCAAGGACATTCATGGCGATGTTCATGATGTGATGATGATGCAGCGAACTGCTGTTCGTATTGGTCGACCCTACAAAGAGCGCGTTAATCTTGATACACCTCTCATTACGGGACAACGTGTTATTGATACCTTCATGCCTCAAGCTAAAGGCGGCACCGGTGCGATTCCTGGTGGATTTGGTACGGGTAAGACTGTAATACTGCATCAATTTGCTAAATGGGCTGACGCTCAAGTTGTTGTATACGTTGGCTGTGGGGAAAGGGGTAATGAGATGACCGAAGCACTTGAAGAATGGCCTCATCTTAATGACCCTCAGAGTGGACGCCCATTGATGGAGCGTACAGTCCTAATTGCTAACACCTCAAATATGCCAGTTGCTGCACGTGAGGCATCCATCTATGTTGCAGTCACACTTGCAGAATATTTCAGAGATCAGGGATTCGATGTAGCACTCATGGCTGATTCTACATCCCGTTGGGCTGAGGCTCTGCGAGAGATTTCTGGTCGACTTGGTCAATTACCTTCAGAGGAAGGATATCCTGCGTATCTGGGTTCACGTTTGGCTCAATTCTACGAACGTGGAGGAAGGATTAAGGCTCTAGGATCGGAGGACCGGATAGGATCTATAACTCTATGTGGTGCTGTTTCGCCTCCTGGTGGTGACTTTTCAGAGCCTGTCACACAAGCCACTCTTAGAATCGTGAAGGTCTTCTGGGCACTCGACAAGGACTTGGCAGCGCGTAGATTCTTCCCAGCTATCAACACGTTGACCAGTTATTCACTATACCAACAAACATTGGAAAAATGGCATCGTGCAAATCTAGGCGCAGACTGGCCTGAGCTCGTACGGGATGCTATGGCGCTTCTGCAAAAAGACCAAGAGTTACGTGAGATTGTACAGCTTGTTGGTCCTGATGCTCTCCCTGAATCAGAAAGAGCAACACTTGAAGCCGCTCGGATGATAAAAGAAGACTTCCTCACTCAGAGTGCACTTCATGAAATTGATACATACTCTCCAATAAAGAAGACATATCGGATGTTGCGTATCATAATAAACTTCTCACATAAGATGGCTGAAGCCGTCAAACTGGGTATCAGTGTTCGTAGGATTCTTGAACTCTCTGTGTTAGATAATATTGCACGAATGAAGATTGCTCCTTGGGATACCTATGATAAAACCATGGATAAAATTGAGAATAAGATGAATATGGAATTCCAATCGCTCTATCAGGAAGCCACCGATGGGATTGCTCCCAGTATATCATAGACAATACTGAAAATCGGGGTAACAGTGGTCTTTATCGCTTAGATTGCTAAAGTAATGTGTGAAATGAATTCCAATAACAAACTCTCTAGGATACATAAAGCGATTGAAGAATGCAAGTTATGTGATCTTCATAAGACTCGAACTAATGCAGTTCCCGGTGAAGGTCCTGAAACCGCAGAAATGATGTTTATTGGTGAGGCTCCAGGTGCAAAGGAGGATGAGTTGGGACGTCCATTTGTTGGTCGATCTGGGATTTTGTTGACTGAATTATTCTCGGAGGTCGGAATTGAACGGGATCAAGTCTTCATCACCTCTATTCTAAAATCACACCCTCCAAATAATCGAAAACCCACATCCGAAGAAATCGAAGCATGTCTTCCTTATCTTCATCATCAAATCGAGGTAATTTCTCCCAGAGTAATCGTTCTGATGGGTTCCGTGGCCGTCACAGCCCTAATAGGTCCTTGGAAAATGGGGGAGGCTCATGGCAAGTTTCACGAGTCTGCGGATGGACGTCTGTTCTTCATTACATACCATCCTGCAGCTGCCCTGCGTTTCACTCGATATCGTGACATTATGCTGGACGATTTACGCAAACTACAGGCAAATCTCTAGGAGTGTGGCGGTTAAATTGTATCAGCACGACTTTGTATTGTGTACCATATGTCAATCCAGTGTTTGTCAATTGTACCCCTCCAGATACCAATAGAGAGCAGTTTCCCAGACTGGCTGAATATGATGGATGATATTTTGAATGTCTTCCTTGCATTCACTATTCGTGGTTACCTGATTCTGATACTTCTGGGTCTTATGATTTATGTCACCGGACTCGGAGATGGTCTTGCAAAGAGTCTTGTTATTGGCGGGATTGTGATATACTTCATTGGTCCTTTTGTTTTGGACTTTGCAGCAGGTATTATTGGAGTTGATCCTCCAACCATTGAACACGCAACCTCGTCTTGGCTAGCTATGTTTGGAATGCCTGACGCAGAGATGATTGCATTCATAGTAACAATTGGTGACATTGTAATCGCGGTTTGTGTTCTTATTGGTACTATACTATACTTTACTCCTTCCTCTCCTGATTTACGTTCTCGTGGCCAATCCCTTATTGTGAGAGGATTAATCCTTGCACCAATGCTACTTTTCTTTCATATTGCTCCATGGATTTGAATCCAAATCTACCAAGGTAAACTCTTAAATTCCGCAATAACTTCCAACTCTCCGGCCTAATTGTGGGTTTTCCAAGAGGTTTCTAAAATGACACGTGAATCATCTATTATGTATCGTACAGTTAGTGACGTCAGTGGACCGATATTGATTATAGAAAATACACACAATGTAGCTTATAATGAAGTTGTGAAAATTCGTGCACCAAATGGAATTCTCTTGACAGGAACGGTTCTAGAAACTGGACGTGGTCGGGCGGTAGTTCAAGTCTTTGAGGGGACTAGTGGACTCGACACTGATACAACTTCAGTTCGATTCACAGGTGAGACCCTGAAGCTACCGGTTTCCACTGAAATTCTAGGACGCGTTTTAGATGGATCTGGCAATCCCCTTGATAAGGGTCCACCATTATATGCTGAAGACAGATGGGATATCTATGGCTCACCAATAAATCCGTACGCCCGGCAATATCCTCGACAACCAATTCAAACTGGCCTATCTGTTATTGATGGTCTAAATACACTGGTTCGTGGACAGAAACTACCAATCTTCTCAGGTTCGGGTCTTCCACATAATCGAATTGCAGCGCAGATTGTAAGACAAGCAAAGATTCCTGGAGAAGAAGTTGATTTTGCCATAGTATTTGCTGCAATGGGTATCACAGCAACCGAGGCTCAATATTTTATGAACTCGTTCGAAGAAACTGGAGCCTTAGAACATACAGCGCTATTCCTTAATCTTGCAAACGACCCTGCGATTGAGAGAATTATTACACCACGTGCCGCACTGACTGCAGCGGAATATCTTGCTTACGAATCCGAGATGCATGTTCTTGTACTACTGACTGACATGACAAATTATGCAGAGGCTCTTCGAGAGATAAGTGCAGCACGATCTGAGGTTCCGGGCCGTCGTGGATATCCCGGGTATCTCTATACAGACTTGAGTATGATATACGAACGTGCAGGGCGAATTAATGGCAGGAACGGCACAATCACTCAGATGCCAATTCTATCCATGCCTCAGGATGATATGACTCATCCAATTCCCGACTTAACCGGTTATATTACTGAAGGTCAAATGATTGTTGGTCGTAGTCTTCATAGACGAGGTATCTATCCTCCAATCGATCCCGGTCCATCTCTTAGTCGATTGATGAAAGAAGGGATTGGTGAGGGCATGACACGATTCGATCACCAGGAAATACAGGCGCAGCTCTACTATGGGTATTCTGAAGGCCGTGATCTTAGAGATTTGGTCGCAGTTGTAGGTTCAGAAGCTTTGACCGATCGTGATCAGAAGTATCTCAAGTTTGCTGATGATTTTGAACACCACTTCATTAACCAAGGCGAATTCGAAGATCGTTCATTTGAGGAAACGCTAGATATCGGCTGGAACCTTCTAAGTGAGTTTCCAGAGCGCGAATTAAAGAGATGCGATCCTGAAACAATTGGTTGGGCTCGTGACAAAGGAGTTTATTCCCCATCGTAGATATAATGAATCAATCCATTATCGGATTTCTTATTCCTCCCAATGAATAATAGATGTTGTATAGATGATTTGGGTCAACCCACGATTTGATTTCCTCATACGGATTCTTTCGCGTTAGGGCATAATCTGTCAGGATTCTCAATAGATCTCCTTTGAATCCTACTACTCCATGAATTTTGTATCCAGCTGCAGAGTATGCTTTAACCATCTCGATGTTCGCTGGGATGTAGATTATATTTTTGGATGAGTTTATTCTCTGAAAGCAAATTATTGTTCGATTGAGGTCTGAGGACCACTTAGTTCCAAGTGATCTCATATAGTCCGAACCTATGGCCAGATATATCAAGTCATAATCAGTATCACATATTTTTTGAAAATCTACAGGGATATTCAAATCCTTTGAACGTGAAGATATCTCTTCCTTCTTCATTCCAGTGAAACTACAATCATATGGAGGGATATATTCATCTTCATGCAAAATTCCAAATCCTGCAGATATGATGAAAAAATCAGCATTAATTTTATTAATCCCCCTCAGATTAGTTATAGCTCTTTTCAACTCCCTATTTTGATACCCAGTATACATTGATCCAGCTCTATACTGAATATCCAAGAACCGCTTCCTCCACTGTCTTGTCTGCTCGATTGAAGTCAATTCCCTGCAACTTGGCTGGTTGATATGAGAAATCGCTTTCTTCTTCCCACAACTACTGACAATACATACCCTCACTAAATCACACTCAGAACCGCGGTTTATCGAACTCTAATACGTTTCACCTTCTTCTTGGTCTTCTCTCTAATCCCCTTCTCAGTATTATCATAGTGTATAATAGCAGTAACCATATAGTCATCTGAGCTGTCTGTTGATGCCAATTCTATATAGATTTCCGAATGCAAGGGCTCAACACTCAACGATGCGGGTAGGAATCCGACTACCACCGTCCGATCTTCTGGTGTCCACCCATAAGGTGACACACCAACTATATCCAGACCCTCTCCGGTTGAGAGTTTTACTTCCACATTCTGATATGGATGGATGTAATTATTGATTATTACCATCTTCAAATTAATGCGTCCATTTTTCCGGACAACAGCTTTAGCACTCATATCGATATCCGGAGGTCTAAACGTTCCTTTCAGACTCTTTCTTCCTCTTCTAGATGTCTTTCGAACTATAGATTTTCCTTCAGGAAGATGGTCTTTTCCACCATAAGGTCCTTCATTTAACCGATCGGGATTCTCAGCCCACTTAATGAGTGTTCTGAAGCCACTTAGTTTGACAACATTCACTCGCCCCTTAGTTGAGGTTTGTTTTTCCTGCTCATTTCTTATGGCCTCTATTACTCCTCCTCTAATGGCATCTTTGGTAACATTCTCGAACTCAATCATTTCTCTGAAGGTCTGAGTCCAGCCATCAATAAATTCAACAATCTCTCGTGCTGCTGGTAATCTCTTTTGATTATCAGCAAACCACATTTTCCTTGTCACTTTTGCATAGTGAGGTGGTGCAAATGCAGAACAAGCTCTTTGCCATTCTATCAGATCACAGATTTTGAGAGCAGGTGCTATTTGAGAAGAAACAATCCTTTTCTGAGATTTATCCAATTCATCTCTCTTTCTTTCAGACATAAATACCCCCTCTCAGAGCAGATAAGGTGCCGCCCCCCTTCAGAAAAACCAAAGGGGGACGAGTATAATGACTATCGTCTTCTAGTACGAACCAGAAGACTTCATGCCCTTCTGATAGAGTGAATTAACTCCGCCCTATCTATAACTAAGTTACTCTCAAATACATATAAGCACCTTCTTGGTTGTAGGTGACTAACAAACACTTGATCTATTCGTCGATTCCATGTTGAAGATAATACCCTGTTTCCTTCTTCGCTCCAAAACTTCTTACACCATTTGATTTCAATTGCTGTTTGATATCTCTTGCCTGACTTGTGTTTATCTCTCCCTGTTTAACAAGATAATCAACAATCTCAATAGCCTGTGATACTGTATCACATCTCCGAATGTAGTCAATGACGGTGGGAGTATAGGGTTCTTTTTGGGTTGCTTCGGATTCTTCAGACAATGTACGAACTCCATCAATCTTGTGTCTTAGAGCACCTCCGGATTCCATCTCGTCAGCTAAAGCAGGGAATGCCTCCTCGAATTTTCGTTCGTCTGACATATGATTTCACCGAATTTTTGAATTGCACTCTATAATTGATTAACTTAAGTAAATCTCGGAATTTGGACTTATAATCTTTGACGAGAGGCACTCTTTCATGTAAAAACATGCTATGTTATGAAACTCCATGGTAGCTGATTCCGAAGGCGTACTCCATTATGTGCAATATCAAAGAATGTAGTTCCTGTTTCCTTTTCCGCCTTCCTCCATCCGCTAAGACCCCCATGTTTTGATGCGACGTGAATCACACGTCCTATCGAACGGTCTCCTAGAGATAGTACTGCTTGTATTCTTGCATGCCGTGGGTCTAAAGATTCAAACGTGACTCGTGCAACATTTCTCAGATTAGTCTCAATGGAGGCGAGTTTCATTCTGATTTCTTCTAGAGATGGTTGAGGCTCACGTTGAAATCTTGTGTGTGCTTTTGGGATATATGGGTTCACACTAGATGTGATTCGAATATTGAATTTACTTGCCAACTGTTTGGTTTGATGAGCAATTTCTAGAACATCCTGTTCGGATTCACCTGGAAGTCCTACTATATAGTAAAGCTTGACAGAATACATACCTGCTTCAGTGGCAATTTTTACAGCATTCTCTATATCTTCATCCAACAGTCCCTTTCCCATTTCCTTTCTCAGAGCGGACGATCCAGTTTCAGGTGCGATTGTAAGTGTTCTTTGACCGCCTTCGATTAATCGGCTGACTAATGAGGAAGTGACGCTATCCGCTCTCAAGGAAGGGACCGAAAGCCCATATCCTCTGGATACAATGTAGTCCGCTACATCATCAAGTCTATCCATATCTCCAAGTGAAGAACCTATCAGGGAAACTTTTTTCGTAGGTGTTTCTTTGAAACCTTTTTCAAGAATCTCAGTTACTGATTCGAGCGATCTTATCCTACGAGGTCTGCATATGTGCCCCACTAGGCAGAATTTACAGGAGTGGCCGCACCCTCGAGTTATTTCAATCAAAAATGATTTTCCAAAAACAGGCTCAAGCTCGTCCCCATCCGGAACATCTGGTATAATCTGTCCTGTAGGGTGAAAAAGTGGATTCAGGTCAGGAATTATGAGTCTCTTGACTGTTACCTGATTCTCACTCGGCACATAGACTCCAGAGATAGCCGCGAGCGATGTAATCGCATGTTGCCTTGATTCACACTCAACTACTATATCTAGTATCTCTTGGATTACTTCGTCACCCTCTCCAATCACAAAAGCGTCTATGAAGTCTACGTATGGTTCCGGATTCGCGCTGACAACAGGACCCCCCATGATGACAATAGGATCTTCAGTTGTTCTTGATTCTACAAGGACCGGAATATCTCCATCATTCAACATCTGTAAAACATTGAGTATGTCTTCTTCATAAGAGAGTGAAAAACCTATGATGTGGTTTGATTTCAACGGGCGTCTTGACTCTACGGATTTTGACTGTGAGTATGTTCCATACCTGAAGTATCTCTCACAGGAAGCATCTTCTCTCCTATTTATCAATGAATAGAATAAATGAGTAGCAAGATTAGTCATTCCTGCACGATAAGTAGAGGGATAGCAATAACCAAAGAGAATCTTCACATCCAATGCATTCTTGATAATCACATTGAACTCTCTGATACCCTTTGATTTCAATTACATCCATCCCATCATGCATTCGAATCGATGATAGTCTTGGGTTGCTTAGCAATCACT
Organism: uncultured archaeon; assembly: GCA_964458565.1. GTDB lineage: Archaea > Asgardarchaeota > Thorarchaeia > Thorarchaeales > Thorarchaeaceae > CAYWJO01. The sequence goes on from CAYWJO010000011.1 coordinate 64,136, forward strand.
AGTTTATGTGGTTGGATATCTCGGTCAACAATCACTCCCACTCCCGTCCTTGCTCCTTGATGTATGACGACACCTGTTGATATCGAAGTCCCAATTCCTGTCTTCACATCATCACCAATAATTGTGCCAAGCTTTCTTCTTCCTGAGCTTATGCGTTTCCCTTTTACAGTCACATTCACTGCTCTGTTATCATGTCGCAGATTGGCGGTGATCGTTCCTGCGCCAAAATTCACTCTATGCCCGATAACAGAATCTCCAACATATGAGAGGTGGCCAATATTTGTCCCATCCATGATTATACTATTCTTTATCTCCACCGCATTTCCAATCTTTACCTTTCCACAAAGGGCGGTATGTGCTCGGATATAGCAGTTCGGTCCAACAACTGAATTTTCACCTATATACACGGGTCCTTCGATGTACGCACCATTCTTGATTACCGCACCACTCTCAACAATGACCTCGCCTTTCAATGTGGCATTTTTCTCTACTTCCCCCTCAATTCTTCCTCTCATTTCACTCAGAACGTGTCTGTTAGCTTTGAGCATGTCCCATGGTTTTCCAATGTCGACCCACCATGAACCTATTACATATGCTCCAACGTTATCGTTCTTCATGACCATCATGACAGAATCAGTAATCTCATACTCGTTTCTCTCTGATAGTTCAGTCTTCTCGATTGCATCCCATAGGTCCTTACTCACACCGTAGATACCCGCATTTGCTAGATTACTTGAACTCTGTTCCGGAGTTGGTTTTTCAATGAGACCAATAGCTCTCCCATCATCAACGTCGAATATTCCATAAGCTGATGGGTTCTCAACTGGGAACGCAGACACTGTAAGATCATAGCCACCTTTTTCGTGATATTTGACAACATCTCCTATCACCTCTCTTCCAGCCATGACATCTCCATATAGTAGCAATATGGAATCATCACCTGCAAAATCCCTTGCATATCCTGCTGCATGAGCTGTCCCTTTTCTCTCGGTCTGAGTGATATATTCGATCTTCATGCTTCCCCAATCTTGAGAGTCTATTGCCTTCTTCAGTTCCTCCCCCTGATATCCGTATACAATCAGAGTCTCTTCTATTCCTGTTTTTCTCAGGGCATCTAACGTGTGAAAGATGAGAGGTTTCCCGCCAATCGGTAGCAGATGCTTTGGTACATTTGCTGATAGCGGAAGCATTCTAGTTGAGTCGCCCGCGGCGAGAACTGCAGCCTTCTTCATATTCAATCAACATTGGTTCTGGTACTTCTTACTAATGAACCTGTCCAAGAGAAAACAGTTGGTCTATAGCCCAACATTGAAATATACAGCCGTGCTAGACTGCGTTACAATAATTTTTACGGCGATACATTAATATACTTCTTTGTAACCATAATTAATTGTTGCGTTAAGTAAATCGTACTCGATGAGTACGGTAACAGCAGAGACAATGGTGATTTACAAAATGATGACAGATGCAGAATTGCATGAGGAACTCAAGAACCTCAAACTCACTAAGAGTCAGAAAATAGTTCTTGACATCCTCCGAAAAGAAGGTAGAAAGGGCGTCACTCCAAAACAGCTCCTCGATAAGGTGTCTTTCGCACCACGAACTGTTAGATACGCTCTCAGAAAACTACTGAAGAAACAGTTGATTAAACGTGTTCCTTGCCTACAAGATATGAGGCAATTCATATACATGCCAGCATAAATGAGAGCTGATGGATTATGATGACAGATGCACAGTTGCACGAGGAACTCAAGAGCCTCAAACTCACTAAGAGTCAGAAGGTAGTTCTTACAATTCTACGAAAAGAAGGAAAAAATGGGATTACACCAAATATCCTACTAGATAGGGTGTCTTTCGCACCACGAACTGTTAGATACGCTCTCAGAAAATTATTGAAACTTAAGCTAGTCAAACGATTACCTTGCCTTGCGGACATGCGTCAACATATCTACCTTCCAGCTTAGGAAAAAGGCCGAAGTCCCTTTGTACCTGGAAGGAGTGATTGTGGTGAGGTTGCAGATATGGATACGGTCAGGATTCTTACCGGTGATGAGGCTGTAGATGCAGTAAAGGCACTGAATGACGAGAGTCGTCGTCAGATGCTTCATGCTCTCCGAGCCAGACGGATGTCAACGACTGAACTGTGTGACCTTCTTGAAGTTCCGGATAATGGAAAAGAAGTCAAGCCCCAGACTGTCAGATACCATTTGAAAGAGCTTGAAAAGGCCGGTTTGATTGAACAGGATGGATATGAACCCGTTGGTGGAAATGGCGGGACTCACATCATGAAGAAACTATGGCGTGCTACTGCAGAGAATGTCTTCATTGCTACCGGTAATATGGACGATATGCCAGAACGTTCTGTCACTGATTTAGATAGTACTCTGGACCTTGTAGGTATAATGCGAGAGCTCGGATTCGCGCTTGATGATGAAAAGACAACTCGTATAATTGCTGAAGAGTTCACTGAACGTCTCCAGCTCTGGCAAAAAGGTCGGGAACAGGCAAAACAGATCATGAAAAAAGTACCTGCAATAGACCCCGGAGTCTATACAACATTGCGACGCATACTGAGTATCATTCGACTTAATGATACTGAATACACTCGTTATTGGGAACTTAGTCGGAATGTAACTGACAAACTTCGAGTTGCATATCGTGAGGGCATCGGTAAGAATCCCGAAGTGTATTGAAATCAGGGTTCAGAATCAGGTCTCTTATACTCTGGATATTCTGTCTTGAGTAGACGCTTTATCCTTCCTGCAATCTTTGGTCCAACCCCTTTTACACTACGCAAGTCTTTCTCACTGGATTGAAAGATATTCTCCAGAGTCCCTAACTCGGACAGTATTGCTCGAGAGATTACTGTATCTACTCCTGGGAATCCAGAGAGAATGTACTCAAGCGTTTCAGCATCGCCTCCCCTCGCATCTCCTGATCTTGTTCTGAGTGGTTTGTTAGCTCCTATCTGTTCCATGTGTGCAAGCCTGTAGAGAACGTTAGCTGTTTCTTCGGCATCCTGTGTCCAAATCATTGGGATTTGCAATCGTATCGCAATTGACGAAAGCGCTCCATAAATTGAGGCTGGATTCACGCCTCTCTGTCCAATAAGTCGTTCACCTTCAATTATAAGAACTGGTCTACGATATGCTGATCTCAATGCGCTCAATTGCACAAAGAGACGACCATCTATTAGCGACTGCAAGAAATCCCCTGCTTCTTTGCGTTCAATAGCCACTTCTTCTGAAGCAATATAATCTCCAATCTTTAGACTCTCCGCAGATATTTCTACATCAAGTCGAGTGAGTTCTCTTGCAACTACAGTTGGAAGCTCTCGTGAATCCACAATGAGTCTCACTTTTTCATCATCTTTTACTCTGGGAGGTATGAAACGTTTTTCAGATACTCCCCCTTCTTCCATGTCCGCCTCAGGAAAATCCTCTAGAGTCATTTGCTCATCATCTGAATCAGCTTCTTCTAGGGCTGACGGCATCTTCTTCAATTTGCTCAACACACTCCAATGGTAGAACTCGTCATGAGTTTCTCTGGCAACAAAAATCACTACACGTCCGGGAGTCTTCCGGCCAGTTCTCCCTCTACGTTGGATAAATGGTACAACTGATGGTACACAATCGTAAAACACAACGAGATTGCATTCAGGTATATCCAACCCTTCTTCTCCTACTTGGGTGGCAACCAGGACATTGAACTCATTGTTTCTAAAACCATCCAAGACCTCTATCTGCATCTTCTGACTGAATCCTTTGTCTGAGCCTCTGGAGCTCTGACCAACAAAACGACTGACTCTTGCGTCGTCTAATTCCTCTAGGGATTCAGCAACTTCAGCAGCAGTATCCCTGAATCTTGTGAAGATCAGAATTCGGGAGTCCAAATCGACAGATAGTTGTTCACTGACTATCTCAAGGATGGCATCTGCTTTTGGGTGTCGATAACCCTTGGTTAGAAGAGCTTGGAGTAATCCTTCAAACTGTCTAAACTCTGAACGAGAGATCAGGTCTTTTACTCCCTTTGATGTCTTCTTGTTTCGAATCTCTTCGTACATTCCTTGAACATATCGCTGGGTTGGTGCCAATCCCTGTGTTCCCACAAACTCTAGCAGATGAATAATTCTAAGTGCTGCTGTAAGATTCTTGATAAGAAGAAATAGATGTCGGGGTGGGTCAGTATATGTACCAATCTCTTTTCTTACCTGACTCTGCACCTTGAGTATCTCTTTCCTGCCCAGTCTTCTGGCATTTGCGATTGAGAAACCATAATTTTTCACAGGTTGAAGGTAGTCATCCAGAAGAGAATAGAGAATGTCTCTGAGGACTTCAATCTCTGAAGGTAATCTGATATACTTGAAGTCCATATCAATTGCTACAATATACTTTCTTACATCAGGACTTCTCTCTGTTCGTACTTCAACACCAGACAGTCTTAGATTCTCACATACCTTTTGAATCTCTTCAGCCTGGTATCCTGGGGATGCAGTCAATCCTAAGGATAACACGTGGTTTCCTTGTTTTTCATATAATTCTGCAATGAATGTATACGCATAGTTACCCACCCCTCTATGTGCCTCATCAAAAACGATGAGTGAAACGCCCGATAAGTCATAACTTCTTTGCACTAAGTCATTCTGAAGTGCTTGAGGAGTCATCGCTATGACCCGTGCATTATTCCATAGATCTGGTCTCTTTTCTGGTGGGTCGTGTCCTGTCATACAAATCACAGATTCTTCATCAATGTCAAGCACATTTCTTAGAAATCGTGCTTGTTGATCAACCAGAGGTCTTGAAGGTGCAAGAAAGAGGACTTTGGAATCCGGATATTCTTGTAGGCGATTTGCACTCACCAATGCTGCAATAATGGTCTTTCCAAGTCCGGTGCTTAGCACTACCATTGTACTGTTTCTGGATGCAATCTTTGCTAAATTGACCTGATACTCTCTATATTCGACTATGTTTTCTTTGATTCCCTTCATTGTCACAAATTTCTCTGACTTGGACAAGTCCATATCCTCGTTGTAGTCGGTGTTTGGTCCTACATCATCATAATACTCACTGCTAATAATACTCTCCTACATGTTTGTGATGTATATGGAGTCGAGACAAAATGGTCACAGACGAGTTAATGCCTAGTATCGAAGCTGAGTTATATGAACTTAGCATGCCCGGGAGATTGCTTGGTAAGGAGGTCCTTGACAGCAGAGCTCGAAGAATTGGAATCGTCCGTAGTATTCGCATCTCTCTTCATCCCACACGGTCAGAATTGATAGTAAAAGGTGCTGAGGTTGAATTTCCTGTAGATTTCAATTCAATAGAAGCTGTTGGAACAGTAGTTCAGCTCAATACCGTCGTGAAAGAGGCCGAAGAGATTGAAGTACATGACGTAATTCGTCTTCAGAAAGAGGTACTTGATGACATTCAAGCGTATCTTGGAGCACGTTAATCTGAATCATGAATAATTCGAAGACGTTATTAGAGAACTGGGATGCTCTTTGTATTCGGAGTTGATCCCATGGACCTCACCATAGAGCAACTTGCTAAGATGATTGACCATACAGTGCTAAAGCCTGACACCAAAAAATCCAAGATAAAACAATTATGTGATGAAGCATTACTCTATAATTTTGGGGCAGTATGTATCAATCCTGTACATGTCGAATATGCTGCAGAACTATTGAAAGATTCCTCTGTTAAGGTCTGTTGTGTCGTTGGGTTTCCGCTTGGTGCTACTCTTTCAGAAGTGAAGGCATTTGAAGCCAAGAAAGCTGTTGAACTCGGCGCTCATGAAATCGACATGGTAATGAATGTTGGAGCTCACCGTGATAATGACTATGAATTAGTACAGTCTGATATGGAGGCAGTAGTCAGAGCCTCAGGAGATGCTGAGGTCAAAGTCATTCTCGAAACTGGTTTGATGAGAGATGATGAGATGATTAAGGCCTGTGAAATTGCTGTGGATGCTGGTGTTGATTTTGTTAAGACCTCTACAGGTTTTGGTCCTATGGGCGCCACGCCTCATGATGTACGTATTATGCGGGAAACGGTTGGTCCTGATATCGGAGTGAAAGCGGCAGGTGGTATTCGTAATTTTAAGGATGCATGGAAGCTAATTGAAGCTGGAGCAAATAGACTTGGTACTAGTGCAGGGGTTGGAATTGTAGAAGATTTCAGGTGGCAACAGTACAGTGATGCTTGGATGCAACCTGATAAGCACTGTTGGGACTGTCCAAGTCGCCTTGCGAATCTTAACACTCAACCCAAGGATGTGTATCTCTGGTACAAACAACGTTGCGTGACTTGTGAATATCGTCATGAGAATATATTCAATGATTAGGAGGCTTATCAAGTGTCTAATTACTATACAGATGCACTCATATTACGAGTATCACTGAATGACAAAACTACAAGAACCGAGCAGATTCCACGTGATATATACGAACAATATTTGGGCGGGAGAGGATTGGGTGTAAAGATACTCTATGACGAATTAGCTCCCAAGACAGATCCACTCTCACCTGATAACAAGCTCATTTTTGCAGTCGGTCCTGTTACTGCAACGAAAGTTCCTACGGGTGGACGATATGCTGTAATCACAAAATCCCCCCTGACTGGAACTATATTTGATTCCAGCTCGGGCGGCTATTGGGGAGCAGAACTGAGACGCGCTGGATTTATCGCGATTATATTTGAGGGCCGAGCAGAGTCCCCTGTTTATCTCTGGATAAATGATGGTACTATAGAGATACGTGACGCTTCCAAGGTATGGGGCAGAGATGTTTACGAAACAACAGACTACCTCCTCAATGAGACTGACGACAAGGCACAGGTTGCCTGTATTGGTCCTGCTGGTGAGAAACAGGTTCTCATGTCAGGTATAATGACCGATAAGCATCGAGCTGCTGGACGTGGTGGTGTCGGAGCAGTTATGGGTTCAAAGAACGTAAAAGCCGTTGTAGTTCGAGGTACACAGAAGGTATTGAGCGCAGATGATGAGAAACTCACTGAAGTTGTAAAACGAGCGAGACTACTAATAAAGAAGAATGCTGTTACAGACAAATCATTGCCAGTCTATGGTACTCCTGTACTGGTAAACGTAATCAACGAGTTTGGAATGCTCCCTACACATAACTTCCAGCTAGGAACTTTCAATGATGCTGGTGGAGTGTCCGGCGAGAAATTACTAGAGCGATTAGCGGTAAAACAATACAACTGTTTTGGATGTCCTATCGGGTGTGGACGGATAAGCAAAGCATATGGCGAAGAAGTAGGCGGTCCAGAGTATGAAACAATCTGGGCGCTTGGCCCACAATGTGGTATTAACGATTTAGAATGGATTGCTATGGCAAATCATAGATGCAATCTGATGGGAATAGATACCATATCAGTCGGAAGCACTATCGGATGTGCTATGGAACTTGTTGAGAGGGGTCTCTTGGATGCACCCATTAGGTTCGGAAGCACAGAAAATGTACTTGATTTGATTGATGATATTGCTCATCTTAGGGGTCTTGGAAAAGATTTGGCCGAGGGATCGAAAAGACTTGCGGCAAAATACGGTGCACCTGATTTAGCGATGCAGGTCAAGGGTCTCGAAATTCCTGCATACGATCCTCGTGGTGTGCAAGGACACGCTCTAGGATATGCAACATCTAACCGCGGAGGATGTCACTTGAGATCCTACTTGATTGGTCCTGAGATTATGGGGGTGCCTGTTAGAGTCGACCGCGACTCAGTCAGAGGAAAACCTGAACTAGTGATATTGTATCAAGACCTATCAGCAGCAATGGATTCCATGGCAGTGTGCCGATTCACTAATTTTGCATGGTCTGTTGATGATTATGCCGCATTAACTGCTGCATCAACAGGATTGCAACTAGATGGTCGCTCATTTCTTGAGATAGGCGCGAGGATCTACAACCTTGAACGACTCTTTAACAATCGTGAGGGATTAACTAAAGAAGATGATTTCCTCCCTCCAAGATTCTCCAAGCCGCTTCCAGAAGGTAATTCAAGAAATCGGATTGTAGAACTAGAACCAATGCTCTCAGAATATTACAGATTGAGAGGTTGGGATGACCAAGGCAGACCTACAAGTGAACGCTTGGAATCACTCAGTATTGATACAAGTTGATTCACTGATTTCGAAATAGAGGATTGATTTAACTGGCACGAAGTAGAACCCGGAAATTTCGTAGAGGACACGCTCCATATCTCACTAAAATCAGATTCTATTGGTGTGACCGATGCAATGTGCCTCGTATCTCAGACAAACCATGCGGTGTCTGTGGAGAACAATCTCGGTCTGTAGAGATCTCACCTCCGGGTGATCCTTTTCCCGCAATGGAAGGTCATCTTCAACGCGCCATCTCAACAATAGATGAGCAATTTGGTGACGATGTTGGAATGGCGGTCTTACCCTCTAACAAGACAATCGTTTTGAACAAGGTATCATCTCTGGATGCGATGTATGAGATAATCACAGACGGATACATTGTAGGAAGACTTCGATTTGATATTCCCAAACGTGGTTATACATTCTTACTTACTCTAGAAGGTGGTAGAAGAATCGGAAAACACAGTAAGATGAAATGGGTTTCCTGTCATGATGGGGTCCTTCCTTATCTGAAGAAAGGTGCAAATCTGATGCTTCCTGGAGTTACTGGATGCGACTCTGGAATTCAAGTTGATGATGAAGTATGGCTCATTAATAGTTCTGGATTGGTCATTGGAGTTGGCTTAGCTAGAATGAGTGGAGCTGAGATGGCTTGTGAAACGAAAGGATTTGCAGTTAAAATCCGTGAGATTGGAGATCCAATCGAACCCCAGATAAACCAAAGGACAGCAACTTGGGATGATGCGGTTTCAGCGAATACAAATGACCTTGATGTAATCGAAGATGAGGCTGTGGCATTCATTCATCGTGCTATAAGGAACGTTAATGCTCCTGTAGTTGTAGGATTTAGTGGTGGTAAGGACTCACTCGTTACTTACCTTCTTGTTGAAAAAGCACTTGGCAAAGCCCCTCCCCTCTTTTTCATGAATACCGGGCTTGAATTACCTGAAACAATTGAGCACGTCAAATCATTTGCACAGAACAGGAGTGCCAAAGTCATTAATCAAGATGCAGGTGACAGATTCTGGGAGTCTCTTGATGTCTTCGGTCCTCCTGCTAGAGATTTCCGATGGTGTTGCAAGGTTTTGAAACTTGGTCCTGCAGCGACATCAATTGCTAGTGAAATGGATGGAGAATCACTATCTTTCATGGGGCAGCGTAAACTCGAATCCTTTCAACGATCAATCGAACCGCGTCTTACAAATAATCCATGGGTGCCTGGTCAGACGTCTGCCAATCCGATACAGAATTGGAATGCCTTGGAGGTATGGTTGTACATATTTCGGTCAGGTGTTGAATTCAATCCATTATACAATAAAGGCTATCATCGAATGGGTTGTTATCTTTGTCCGTCCTCTCCATTAGAGGAATTGAAGAGTCTTAGTGAAACACATCCAGATCTCTACACACGTTGGACGGATCGTCTTGGGGCTGAGGCAGAAAGAATGGGTTTTCCTGAGGAGTGGGCAACTCACGGATTTTGGCGATGGAAGAACATCCCTTCAGGTCAGATGAATCTGATAAAAACCATGGGCTTAGATATCACTCCGAAACGACAAGGTCCCGGTGAACGGTTGGAGCTTACTATAGTCAAAGGAGTTTCACCGTGCGTACAATCCGGATTCAGTTTAGAAGGCCAGTTCTCTGATGGTATAGATCTCAATAGAGTATCAGAGGTATTAGCAATATTCGGTGAACCAAAAATATCGGAAGAAATGGGTGCATTAAGAATAAAGACTAACGGAAACGCAATCACATTGTTCAGTTCAGGTTCTCTCATTATTAGAGGTGAAAATGAGGCGCGAATTAATCAGCTCTCCGAACAGGTTGACCGTGCGGTCAAACGTGCCATACTATGTCAAGCATGCGGTTCGTGTGTTCCACAGTGTGAGAATAGTGCACTCTATTTGAAAGATGAGAAAATCTCAGTAGATTCCACAAAGTGCACAAACTGCATCAAGTGTGACCTTTGGCCCTGTCCTACCTATCTCTCCTAGCTCGTTATACACACTCTAATAGGATTGATCTCCTGACAAAAAGTTAATACCTAGCTACGACAGGGAATACGTCGCTAGCATCGCTTGCATACAGTGCCCGGTGTGATTCGTAATGCTCAGTGCAATCTCTTTAAAGATATATGAACTTCGCAAGTATCTTGTACTGAGCCTGTTGGTGTCCTCATTTGCCATTCCGATAGCTGAATCATTAGTCATTCATCGAGATCGAAATAGAAATGAGATGTATGGCGAAGCCTTCTGGATTTATGGTTTCGACATCTATACAATGACAGATAAGGAATTGATGAATGAGCTTGAAAAACTTCCAGATGGGTGGGACTTTGAGAATAACACTGTCGTCCTACCAGAATATATCAATGTGAGCTATGAATATCCTGTATTTGGGCTGGTATTTTTTGCAATTGCAACGTGGTTGTATCCTGGTGTACAAGGATTCCAGGGCTTATGGTTGAACTTCATTTTGGTTCTAGTATTCAATCTCAATCTAGTATTGATTGCTATTCTCTTAGGTGATAAAGCACGGAAACAAAAATGGGCTCAAATGCTTATCGCGGGTTATTTCATCTATGGTCTCTTTATGTCAGCTGCAGGTGGAAAACTGGAACCCATTGTTGAGTGCTTGTTTCTTATGGCCCTTGTATTAAGGAAAGAAGGTCAGATGGGGAAATCAATGGCAGCTCTAGGCTTGTCTGTACAGACCAAGATTTACTCTGCTGTGGCATTCCCGCTCTTTTTCATTGAAGCACCACTTACTTCAATTTGGTTCTTCGTTAGTCTGCTATTGACAGTAATTCCATTCGCTTTAGGTGCAGACTTTAATTCGCTTCTCTCCCACTTTCTTAACCAATCCTCTTATTCGTCATATGTTGTAAATGGATTGTATCCCGGTCTCTTCTTTAATACACCCGTTACGGGAAGTGCTGAAACCTATCTGTGGCCCCCTGCATTGATTCCATTAATCATATATCTTACATTCATGCTTTATACGATTGACCTTTACTTGCCGAAAAAGAAAGACTTTCTCGCGTCTTCATGGAAAGAAAGAATATTTCTTTTGAAACCTCTCTATATCTACCTGATTCCAGGTGTTTTGTTTCTCTTCCGGTGGGTAATGCCATGGTACCTCTTTTGGTTCGCTCTTATGGTTCTGTTATATGAAAATGATGAACAAGCTTCTGGATACATGAAACACATAACTATTGTAGGTTTTCTCTATACATTTGGTGTGTTTTGCAATTACCCCTACTTTGTTTCAGGGCCACTGCCTGAGTTCATTAATGAATTCATATTTGGTTATCAGACGATGATAGCTCTAGCATTAATTCTCGTCTTAATGTCAATCTCTTATGTGATTTGGAGATGGGATTGTGAACGACGAGAGGCGCAACAACAAATAATCAGGGACGCAGAAGCAAGAGGGGAACTGATAATTTAACGTGCAGTTCCATTATCACGATAATAATCTATGATTCTTTTTCGGATGAGTGTGGAGGAACAGAGACCATCAGCTTCTCGTTTCTCTAAACGAACAATTGTACATTTAAGCCCCTCCTTGACAAACATCTCTTCAAGTTCATCGATATCTGCATGCTGATCATATCCGAGTGCAATAATGTCTGGTTTGACGTCATTAACAATAGAGGTCTGGTCTCTGGTTTCATATCCTAGAACCGCTTCGTCCACAAATTCAAGTGCCTCAACAAGTCTCCTTCTTTGTTCCTGGGGAAAAACCGGAGGTGCGCCACGTTCTCCATGAATTGTACTGTCTAGTGCAATCACTACAACTAATTTTCCATCTACACCAGCAAGCTCTCGCGCTTGCTGCAAGTATGCAAGATGTCCCAGATGCAGAATGTCAAATTTTCCTGCTGCTAGGATGGTTTTTCCAGACATTGATAGTCCCTTCTGTGACCGCTAGTCTTCATCTACAGCAAGAAACTCTGTTCCTTCTTGAATTACCTCGATGCGTCGTTTTGTCTTTGTGATTTGACTAACGTGTAATATACCGTTTATCTCAAGTTGCATCAGTGCAGCATTTAGCTCACTATCACTTGGCTCAGTACCCATTTCTTTCTTCAGTGCTCTTCTGAGTTCATCATCCAGAATCACACCTCTTCTTTTCTGAATAATCTGAACTATCACTGTTCTAATTGGAATAGGTTTCCATGTTGCCATATCTTTCACTTCCATTATATGAATCCGGGTGGTTGAACTGCTTGTACTGAGGTCTTTCGTAAATCTTGATTCATTCGTTCAAATCTATCGAGGGCATCTGGAGTTACTGAAGGATGTATAGATTCTCTAGCTTCTTCAAAGTGTTTCATCGACACGAATTCGATATTTTCGTCTTCTCTCAAAGCACGCATTCCTGCTTCTCTGCACAACGCCTCGATATCTCCACCGACGTAATATTCGGTCATCTGGACCAACATCTCTCTACTGACATCTTCGGCAATGGGCATTTCTTTCATGTAGATATCGAATATCTCTTTTCGACTATCAGCATCTGGTGCCCCAACATAGACGAATCTGTCGAATCTACCTGTTCGTATTAGTGCCCTATCTATGAGATCTGGTCGGTTGGTGGCTGCAATCACAACAATATCTTTTGTTGATTCAAGGCCGTCCATCTCTGTAAGAAGCTGGCTAATCACACGCTCTGTGACATGACTATCTCCAGAACTACGTCCTCGCATAGGTGCAATGGCATCGATCTCATCGAAGAAGATAATTGATGGTGCTGCAGTTCTTGCCTTTCGAAATACTTCTCGAACTGCTTTTTCACTCTCTCCAACCCATTTTGAGAGTAATTCCGGACCTTTCACACTGATGAAGTTTGCTTCACTCTCAGTAGCAACAGCTCTTGCTAGAAGTGTCTTTCCGCAACCAGGAGGTCCAAAAACTAACACTCCTTTGGGAGGTGTTATTCCAATTCTCTTAAAGGATTCAGGTTTCTTGAGTGGCCATTCAACAACTTCAATGAGTTCTTGTTTAACATCTAGAAGTCCACCAATATCGGACCAATGTACATCAGGCACTTCAATGAAAACCTCTCTCACCGCCGATGGTTGAATTTCTCTCAGAGCTCCTACAAAGTCGTTATTATTAACTTCCAACTTATCAAGAACTTCCGGTGGTATTTCTTCCTCCTCGAGGTTTATCTGTGGTAAATATCTACGTAAAGCTTTCATTGCCGCTTCTCTGCATAGAGCTGATAGGTCAGCTCCTACAAAACCGTGAGTTCTCTTCGCAAGACTCTCTAATACTACTTTATTGTCACCCTCAGTCGTGAGCGGCATGCCTCTTGTATGGATATGTAACACCTCAAGACGTCCAACTTCATCCGGAACTCCAATCTCAATCTCACGATCGAATCTACCAGGTCTTCTCAAAGCGGGGTCCAATGCGTTGACCCGATTAGTCGCTCCGATGACTATAACCTGTCCTCTTGCCTTCAGACCATCCATGGTTGCTAGTAGTTGAGCAACGACTCTACGCTCCACCTCTCCTTGGACATCCTCTCGTTTCGGTGCTATAGCATCCAATTCATCGATGAAGATAATACTTGGGGAATTTTCTTCTGCTTCTTCGAAGATTTTTCTCAACTTTTGTTCGGACTCACCATAAAACTTGGACATGATTTCTGGACCATTGATGTGAATGAAATTGGCCTCTGATTCACCAGCAACCGCCTTAGCAAGCAAAGTCTTTCCAGTCCCTGGAGGGCCATGCAATATCAAACCTCTTGGAGGATCAATTCCAAGGCGTTTGAATATCTCAGGATGTCGCATTGGTAATTCAACCATTTCTCGGATTCGTTGAATTTCGTCTGATAATCCTCCTATCTCTTCGTAGGTTACCTGAGCAGAACCAACTACGTCTCCAGTGGGTTTCTCAGCTATAGTTAGAATTGTTGAATGCTGAACTACTACAGTACCACCTGGTTTTAACGATGTGACCTTGAACGGAATTGCTCTACCTAGGATTGGAATGAACACAGTATCTTGAAGTGTAACGGGACAATTCAATAATTTTCGTTTAACAAATTCCTCAAATCTGGGTTCGGGTCGAATTGGTACTGATGTAGGTGCAAGAGTGACATTTCGGGCAGGTTCTTCATTAGCTTTTGCGACCTCAACTTTCTCACTCAAGCTTACTCCTGCATTTCTGCGAATACGTCCATCCATACGGATTATTTCGCGCCCTTTGTCTCCCTGATATGCTGGCCATGCAATCGCTGCGGTAGCACGCTTCCCTTTAATTTGAATAATATCTCCAGTACGTACTCCGAGTTTTTCCATGGACATAGCATCGATTCGTACAATGAATCTACCGATGTCCCTATGTTCGGCCTCTGCAACTTTTAAGATAATTGAAACCAATGTTTGGCCACAGCCTCCAATATGCAAGTCTGAATATTCAGAACGAGGACTGACATTCGCAGTAAGACAATGCCGTCATGCTTCCCGCTCATTTATCCGTTAATGAGTGTTTTCCTGCGGATATAGAATCTATTTTCTTACATCTTTTTTGGTGAGTAAACCCAAACTGCAAGAAACTTCTGTGTTCCGCCCCTCTCATGCCAGTGTCACCACCTCTCAGCACCCAGTGGATTCTGAGATTAGCACGAGCATTGTCTGTCATCATCGAGATGGTATCCCTCCCACAGACCTGACTTCCTTCTCCTGTTGTTTATCTAGGTCATCACTCCCAGCGACAGCGAGGTCTACCACAGTTTTTACCACGGTGGGATCTTTATCACCTTTCTTGACCTTATCGCTAAATTCAAGAAGACTCGCATGAGCATGGTGAACAGCCGCGGACTCTCCAGGACCTGATGCTGGTCCCTTTTCAGAGAGTAGGGACTTCTCTCCAGAAGGCGACTTCTTTTGAGCTTTCAGTCGTGAGCACTTCCCTGCTCGTTGAACAGCGTCAGCCCACTTACCTAGTCCCCTCACTTCATGTAGTAATGGAGTGAGCGTAATGAGGCGTGCAGCAATGTTAATGGCTCCGTTCCTGTCAGTAAGAGAAAATCTCTGAGAGAAGACCCATCTGGGAATCCTCCTTGTACCATTGATGGCACATGGTCTTGAAACTCTCTTTCCTCTCTTTTTTCGAAGTTCGAGATAGCTCTCATAAAGAGCTACAGCAGTCTGTCTACATTCCTGTAATTCATTGCTGGAAATTCAAGGAAATCTTAGTTCATCGGACCAGATTATTCGCTGTTACTACGGAGATATGGGTGCTGATGCAGCTGATGATATGAGCGATGGTTATGCCACCTTTCCGTTGTTTGATGACTTCAGCGGAACCTCTCTTGATGAGGGAATCTGGATTACTGGCGTGAATGTCGCAGTGTGAATACTGCAGAGTTCTGGGTGGAAGTTCAAGATGACCTTGATACCTCACAGGACATATATGTCTACTATGGGTTTGATGGCGCAGTGAGTGTCAGTGATGGGGATGCCACCTTCATCTTCTTCGATGATTTTGAGGATCAGGGCTTCGAAGAGTGGGATACCAATGACGGAGAGAGTTGGGACATTGTTGATGATGTAGTCAAACAGGGCGATTATGCGGCATACTGTGCAGGGGGAGTTTCCAGCAGAACACTGGTGGCTGACCTTGATGACATCGCACATGGAATCATGCTTCATGCATGGACAAGAGCCGCATCTTCACTGGCATATGCAGGATGGCCAGGATGGGGTGCCGGAACCTCTGATGCAGGCCCCCTCAAGGGCTTTTACTCTCTCAGTCTGTACAGTAATTTCATCCGGTATTACCAGGGTTCGTATACTCCCTGGCCGCAGAACAGCCTGTACTCGGTGAATACATGGTACGAACTCGAGTTGGGAATGAATCCCAACACGGATAAACAACGAGCATGGAGGAATGGGGCCTACATGGGTGAGATCGCTCTGAAGGCCGCTGATGGGACAAGCACGTTTGCAACGTTTCAGGAGTTGAGGTTGAGCTCTGGGTCTCATACTGGCAAGGACATATGGATTGACGACTACTATGTCAGAAAATATGTGGA
>CAYWJO010000012.1:0-23278 GCA_964458565.1 uncultured archaeon
AATGCACGTGATGTCTTTCTAACAAAGAATGACCCAATGGCACCAGCAATGAACATCAATACCCATGCACCTCCAAGTTGAAGTGCAATTCCTAGCACAATCGTGATGATCCACGCAGGCACAAAACCAAGTTCTGGAAAGATGTCATCAAATTTTCTCATTTAACCAACTCCTGGAATGAAGGTGATTGTTCTCTCAATCGCAATAGGGCTAGCATCTATTCTGAATGCTTCTGCTGAATCGTAGAAGTACATTATGTGATAGCCATACTGCATTGTGGTCTCATCGAAGTTATACCAATAATCATAGAAGATGTCGTCATAGTGTGGACTGAACATATTTCCACTCTGCCCTCCTGGATATGCGCCATAGCAGTTAGATAGGTTGGATAGATCAGCTACCATACGCCAAGATGGCCCGTGTGTCACACTCCACCCACCTGCAGCGTTAAGTGTCTGTCCTCCTCTATGTGGTCCACCACCAATATAGGTCATATCTAGAAGGTCCCAAAGGTATACATGATGATGATTACCAAAAGCCCAATTAGTGGTATTGTCACCGTATGCCTTCACCATATAATCTAGGACTATATGCAGTGAGAGTACAATAATGTCTTCACTTGTTTCAATAGTACCTGCTGTCTGTTTGTCATCAAACCAATACTGATAGTCATCTTCAAGCATTTTCTCAAGTACAGGAATTCGTGAGGGTGGGATAGATGTGCTAATCGATTGAATTTCGTCGAAGGTTTCCACTGCGATAGTATCTCTCAATAACCACCACATTGTTGGTGCAATAAGATCTGTTTCCATGCTATAATCCCAATCTCGAAGCCAATTGACAGCATTATCGACCGTATCATTTTCTTCACCATAGTTGTCCCATGCATCAATGATGTACGGTACAATCATCTCTGCAGCAACTTCCACTGAATCAGCTTGGAACCTCTTCATGTCATTGATACTGATTGAATCATCATTAGCGAGAAGATAGTCGATACGCCTTCCACGGTAGCCATCATCAAATGGTCCTAGGATTTCGTAATCATACTCTTCTGGATCGATTGATCTTTGATTCGCAGATTGTATGTAACCTTGCGATGGATTCACTGTACGTGGATTGTGAGCGAATGGAATGAACTCGCTAATACCTACAGATGAACTCGAACCATCAACAGGAAACATACCTGAATACCCTTGTCTAATTGGTAATCGACCCGTTACAGTTAAAGCTATATTACCTTCAACATCAGCATACACAATATTTTGTCCGGGTGAATCCCACCAAAACATGGCTTCATGATATTGATCAATATTCTGTGCTGTTTGAAGCATTCCCAAGGCCATGATTTCATGTGTGATGCTGTTACCTGTCCAGTTCATTGCTAGATAGGGCTCGTTAAGATCACCAAGGCCATAGTAGATCCTTGCTGAGTCAATGAGTGGACCATGAATCGACCGCTTTACTTCGAAATCGATGGTTGTTCCTTCTCTTGTTAGAATGGGTTCAGGGATGATTTCAAAGTCGACTTGTTCTCCATCATACCAATATTTGTCTGGATTTCCGTCTACCAAATCTTCGACGAAGAAATCTGTAACATCAGCTCCGACGTTTGTAAATCCCCATGCTATTTTGTCATTATGACCTAGCAACACTCCTGGCAATCCGGGTAGTGTAACACCTGTAACATCAATTGGATGAACAGGATCATCTGCAACGATATGAGCCTCATACCAGAGTGCAGGCGCTTGAAACCCAAGATGTGGGTCATTTGCTAGAATAGGCATTCCTGTTGTCGTGCGATTTCCATGGACTACCCAGTTATTTGAACCAACAAATTCCATATCGCCAAGAGGTTTGATTGCACCATCCATGAATTGAATGAGTGCTGCCAATTTCTCTTTTGAAATCTCCATCGAATTTGTGTCATCTGCAATGGATTGTGCACTTGGTATTGCAGGAGCGGGGTAATCGCCTGGAGCTCTTGATGAATAGGGATAGTCTGTCACGTTCAAATCATATTGTTCAGAGATTATTGGTACTGTGTTAGGCATCTCGTCTGGAACCAGCTCGTTGTACATTGTATCATTGGAGAGTTCATCCTTGATCCATGCTCTTAGTAGGTCATAATATCCTCCTCCAGATAATCCCCATGTCATCATCTTCGCGAACAAGAAGATATCATGTCTAGTCCACAAACGTGGGTTCCATCCGAGAAGCTTAAACTCGATTGGTAATTGTGCTGGTGTCATAGAATTAATGTAGGTATTTACACCCACGATGAGAGCATCAATTACATCCATCACAAATGCAACATCTTCATTCGCCATGTTGTCCTCATACCACTCAAGGGTTTCTTGAGCTGAACGTGCAAGTCCTATGGAACGATATAGTTTGTCCGATATACTTGCATACTCCCCGACTACTTCACTTATCCTACCAGCTGCAAGCATATTCTGCATCATCATCTGAAAAAGCCGTTCTTTGGCATGGAGATAGCCAAGTGCCATGAAGGCGTCTTCGACAGTATCTGCATAGATGTGTGGAATCCCAACATTGTCAATTAGTACAGTTACATCAGCATCAAGACCTATCAACTGTATCTGTTGAGTTTCAGGCTCATTCACAATACCACCATAATCAAAAATTCCTCCAATAGGTTGGATTATTCCTAATCCCCCAGCAAGAGGTCCAATGGGCATTGTGAGGATTACAATCATGACGACAGGGAATACAATCGATATTCCAAGTTTTGCAAGTTTCCTCTTCATTCCAATCCACTCGAGCAATTAGATTAACAGATTTGATATGCTCGGTGACTCTTAAGCCTTCGGGGACAGGAAGTTATGGATATCCAAGATGAAGAAGGACATTTTTCTGTATTTTATCCAAAACCCCCTTTTCCTATTTTTCCTGAGTTTCTTAGATATTCTTTGAAGTATAATAGTGGGTTTTATACGGGATTGTTGAAAAGAGGAATTGGAGTGTGCCGGTCTTTACGGATAAGTCTGGAGAAGAAACTGTAATTAAACATCCAGATGGTAACATAACTAAAGGCCATATCAGATGGACAGATGATGGTCCTATCCTTACTCTGGAAGATGGTCGAGTTATTCGTGAAGAATTAGGATACATCTATCGAGTCCAGAAGAAAATTGTGATTGATAATTTAGGCAAAAGTGTAGAGGTTCCCTTGGGTGAAGAAATCGAACTTGAATTCAAGCCTTATCATAATTCGACTCGTCCCTATGCTAAAGGAATGGCTCAGACTGATGTCATGATTTGGCCTCCTCCCAAGGGAGAACTACAAGGACGCTCTGGTGGTTGGTATGGACGGATGGTTCAGGGAGAGGATCCTACGAACTACTTCCTTCAAAGAATGTGCGAATTTGAGGATTCGTGGTTAACAATAATTTCGGATAACATGAGTCTGGAATCACATCCGATTGCTCCTTACGAAACACCTGCTCTCACTATGGATGATGACTTGTTAGCATATAAGAAAATGATAGATTACTTACCAGATCTGAGCGAGGATCGAACTAAGATTCTCGCTATTCTTGATACACCTCCTCCTGATTTTGCAAAACTTGCATCTATTACTGAGAAGACTCCAGGAATTTATCCAAAACTTGGGTTAACCATGCGACAATCCTTGAACTCAATAATCCCCATGAATTTTGAAGATTCTGTTCGAGAGGATATAATGGTCTTCATCGCATGGATGTTAACCAATAGTCTTCCTCACGGTGATCCTGTAGAGCTTTTCGAATCTTTGATTTCTGTCCCTACCGCGAAAGCTCTTCTTGAAATCCATTATGTTCGAGAAGCAATTGGATTACCTCCACTAGATTACATTAATATTCTTCATACGAAAATTGGGTACACCCGAGGAATTTATGAACGTGATTCTTTAGTACGTCAAATTGTTACAGCATACCCCCTAGATATGATCAACAAACAAATGGTAGACATTATCAAATATCTAAACGCGGGTCAATCAATTCCGAATGGACTACCTATCACAAAAGAACAAGCTGTTGAATCCCAACAGAAGTGGAATACTCGTGCTTTGCTATACTGGAACGGAGTTAGATTAGAACTTATTCCAAAATTAGATACGATTGGTTTACGCGAAGTTGTATTTCATGGATCTGCGCATCAATGGCCTCATACACATTTAGCTTGGTCTGGTTTATTACCTGATATTGGTGACATAAAGAGATTCAGTTCAATGATAATGCCAGTTGAAGCTGCAGAGCGGACAACTCGCAGAAGTGGTTCTGCTATCATTAATCATTATATTCGTGCAGATAATTGGGATTTATATGATACAGAAAGATCTAGATGGACTCTTGAATCCAGACTCACTGCTGCTGTGAATGGCCAGAGGTCTTATGACAAGTTTTGTAGTGACTTCAAGCTAAAAAAACCTTCAAGGGTACAAATGATAACTCCCGATGAGGGGAAGGCACTTGATCTATCACAATCTCCAGGTATCTATTTAGATAAGTTTGAGAGCCCTCAGCGTGCATATCGATTCGGTTCAACCACGAATTTACATAAAACACTCAATGGTCTTTTATCAAAAAATCTATGTGAAATTCGATATACAATCACAACTCAATTCTTCTTGGGGCTATATACTCGTTTAAGCGGAGAAGCTTCACGGGTTTTATCTACAACCTCAGGAATTCTGAAACATACTCCCTTCAGTTCAGTCCGTATTGCTGATAACGGTCAACTTGCATTTATTGTTTCTAGGTTACCACAATATTTAGTAGATCAATATACAAGCACACTTCTTGGAGGGCTTGATTCAAACGATCTTATTGTTGAGATATCGAGACTTCAAGCTATGAGATCATATAGGAGCAATCTTTTCCAAAGGTTAGGAAAGATCGATGGTGGATGGGTCGATGATATTGATAAGTGGCTTATTCAAGGTCGCACTGATTAATTTATGATACAACCAATTCAATAAAGCTCAATAGATTGCAGTTCAATCCTTATAATGTCCTCTTTATTCTACTCATGTATTTCATATATTCTATATGAATTTTTAACATTTTTTGATGTAATATTGGAAATTGTTCATCATCGAAGTTTCGATTCCATCATGATTCTCTAAGTTGTGTAAGAACATTAGGTGAAAACTGAAAATGATGTACAATGATCCCCTCAACGGTCCAGAAATTCCTTGGAATACTGAAGATCCATTAAACGGTCCTGAAATTCCTTGGTGAAAACACCGAAGCATCTTAACCTGAAAGGATGCTTCGTTGCTCCGAGCGTATGCTACGGAGCATTACCTTCTTTTTTATATCAAATAAATATCAGTCCATAATATATTTTATATGAATTAGGGCTCTAATAACATCTAAAAACAAAAAAAGGGAATTTTGGGGTGTTTTTAAGCCAATGAGATGATAAATGAGGGAGTGAGTAAAATGCAAACATTCGAGTTGGCCCTTGGTGCTAATCTGGTTAGTAGCTTGGTATCAGCGCTAGTCGCGATATTCCTCCTACATCTCTGGTATAGACAAGAAAATAGGATCTATACAGACCTCCCTCTTGTATTCAGTATCACATTCATCTCCATGGCTTTGAATGCCATGCTTCAATACTTGACCATTGGTGGTCTGGTTCCTGATAGTATGGAGACTTTTCGATTGCGTGCGATGTTCATCAGCGGTTCAGCACTGCCTCTACTTGCAGCTCTCCTAAACATATGGCTCCCACGAATTGAACGTTATCATTTACGAATCATGATTCTTTCAATCGTCTATTGGACTGGAGTTTCGCTCTTTGGTCCCACTGATGTACTAATCATGAGTCTATTGATCCCTCTCCTATTGATCTTCTCATTGGGAATGTTAGTAACATTTGCGATTACGTGGAAGACTGGTCGACTAAAAGAAGTTCGAAGTGAACTGATGGTTGTTTCACTAGCTATTGGGTTTGTATCACAAGCTCTTAAGCTTCCTCTTCAAGCTGCAGGATTTGACTGGCTAGTAGTCAGCATTGCTGCCATGACTGCAGTGATAGCTGCTGTTGCACTTGCCAATCCTTGGTACCGTAGAAATCTCTCCCATACAAGTGTAGCATTAGATGCGACCTATCCACTACCACACTAAACCGGTGGTGTTGAGAATGAAGGTTAAAGTAGTTGCATTGTATGAAGACAGTAATGACCCAACTGGGAAGATGAAGTCAGCTCGCGGCATGAGCTGGCTCTTAGAATTTGATAATCAAAGGATTCTCTTTGATGTTGGAATGCAGGGGAAGATACTCCTCCATAACATGGGGCATTTGAATCTCCGACCTGATGACATAGATGTGCTTGCACTATCGCATGCTCACATGGATCACACAGGAGGACTACCAGAGTTTCTAGAAGATCGTACTTCCAAACATCCACTTCCTGTGATAGCGCATCCATCTATACTCGAAAGGAAGCGTGCAGCACGAATTATGAACATTGGTCTTCCTGAATTGGACGATGATTGGAGAATCCAGATGCATTTCAAGCTCAATCGTGCTCCGGTTGCAATCAATCCATTTCTTTATACAACCGGTGAGATTTCAAACCGTCCTCACAAGGATGGGACAGGTTGGGTTATGCAACATTTCTCAGGTCTGAAATGGGAGCGTGATCCAATCTTGGATGATCTCTCCCTTGTGCTTGAAACTAAACAAGGGTTGGTTGTCATATGTGGATGTTGTCATGCAGGACTTCTTAATACTCTTGAACACGTGACTACTTCATTCGGACGAGATGTGTTTACTGTTCTTGGTGGAACTCACATGAGGTCTTTTCAGAGAGAAGATATGGAATATGTAGCAAGGATTCTTGAGAATAAATTCAGTAGCCCTCGACTTGGAGTAGGTCATTGTACTGGGAAAAAGCAAATAGAATGGTTACAGGAACGATTTAGTGGAGAACGAGTAGTACCCATTCATGTTGGCTGGAATTATGAGTTCGACGTAGTAGGCTCAATTATTATCCACGACATACATTAACGTTGATTGCATGATAGATTGACGAGATATGAAAAAGAGAGTTGAGCTCCCTTTTTAATTAGGGAGCTTGTTTTTCTACTAGACATCACCTTTCATTTGAGTCATAGCTATAAGTTTCTTCATAAACCAACGTTTGATTTTCCCAGTCTTAATGATTTTACCTTTCACTAAGTCGATATGCCAAGTTGTTGGAACAACTGGTACATTCTTACTCAGTCCAAATTTGTAATCCATTACTGCTGATGCTACCAACGCTGAATTGAGTCGACACCCAGCTGCGACAGCTGGAGCCTTTCCTAATTTAGATCTTTGTCGAGCTAAAGTCATATCCATTCCTGCTGGTCGAGTTGAGAGAAACATCACCCCAAAATTCTCAACATATCGCCTGAATGTGAGGTCCCCTGGGTCATTGCTCTCAGGTGGGACGCCAAAGTATTCATCAAATGTAGGTGATTTTTCTGGATCGAATATTCCAATAGCTGCCCCATATCCTATTGCTGGGCAACAGAAAACTGCTTGACCATTTTCTCTTGCTACATTGAAGTATTTACGTTTGGCTTCCATCGCGTAGATATCGATCCCGTCAACAACTACGTCAGCACCTTCTAGGAACTCTTCAACATTCTCAGTTGTGACACCATTGGGATATACTTCCACAGTGGCGAGAGGATTAATCTTTTTGATTTCCTCTGCAATTACTACTGCTTTGTTTTTTCCTAAGGTTTCAGAGGTGCACCCTAACTGACGGTTCAAGTTGCTCATGCCATATTCATCAGGGTCTGCAACTCTAAAGTGCTGATAACCCATCTGAGCCAGAGTAATTGCGACGTCCGCGTTTCCTCCAACTCCTGCGATAGAAACAACCATTCGAGAGACCTCTTCCTGTTGTTCAGGAGTTAGTACACCAAGGTTTCGATCCACCATCTGATTGTAATAATCTGTGGGAATCTCCTGGTTGGGTTCCACCATTTCAAAGCTAGGTGGGATTGATTCAGTTGCCATTCATTTTACCTCCTATGCGGCTGCCTCACCAAGACCTAACACTGATGTGTCAGTGGTGAGCACAACCGGTTTTGATTGTACATGTTTACTTTTTGCGACAGCATCGTAGTAGCTATTTTGCATCTTGATCAATTGAGTTGCTCCAAGCGCACCTGTTTCCCTCACGACCCTGAATTCACCATTGCTTTTCTTCATAGCATCTTCATACGCATGAATGAACTCCAGTGAATCAACGTCATTCTTGAACATCGCAGCAATGACATAATTTCCTAAGCCATTCTTCACTCGTGCAACAACTGTATAATCCATTACTTGAGCTCCAGTGACTCTGCATGCTTCATCGAT
Source organism: uncultured archaeon (assembly GCA_964458565.1). GTDB lineage: Archaea > Asgardarchaeota > Thorarchaeia > Thorarchaeales > Thorarchaeaceae > CAYWJO01. The sequence continues at coordinate 8,371 of CAYWJO010000012.1, forward strand.
TGCCCGAGTAACGTGAGCATCTGAAAGCTTCTCGCCACTTAGATTTGTGACCTTACCCCTGCGACCAATATCTGTCATAGTGATAGGATCTGTACTCGTGATTGTTAGCATGTCACCTGGTCTGTAGCGATAGTAACCACCAGAATTTGTAATCACAATCTCGTACCTGTTACCGGCCTTTATATCACTGAGTGGAATTGTTTCAGGAATCGGTTCATCAATCTCCGACTCGGGAATGAATTCGTAATAGTTCACGTGAGGGGAGATCTGCATACCTCTTCCTGGCAGGAGCTGGCCGCCATAATAACTCTCAGAACCACCATACATCTCCCAAATCTGGCTATCTGGTAACGTTTCTGAAATCCATTTTCTGTAAGGGTCCGGTGATACCCCGGTACTAAGAAGGAATCTCAGATTAGGCCATAGTTCGGATACATTGAGAACACCCGAATCATCCATTGCATCTCTAAGTCTAGCTTCATGTTTTGTACCTCGATACTCATCGAGTAGCCAAGGTCCATACTCATTCTGCATTCTTCGAACCAATGCTAACCAGAGTGGTGTGATTCCTTGAAGTCCTGTCACATTATGTTCAACGAGAAGCTTGGCATAGCATCTTATCTTGAGTTCCATATCCTCTACTTGGAAAACATCATGTCCATCTACTAATGGAAGATTCATCAAACGCTGGAAGATAGGGTTCTGAAATTTGGAATAGACTCCTGTGGCATACCCGACTGGGATTTCTCCGATATAGTCTAGATGCGAACCTGCTCCAAATGTGATTAGTTTCCCATCAATAAGCTTCAGATTTTCCTCGTCTTGAGCCAAGTAGCCCATCCAACTCAACATTGTTCCTTTGGAAATCGCTTTAATCCCCAACTTGGTTGCTGGCAACCTTTTCTGGGTTCCTGTAGTTCCGGATGTCTGCATAAACCACACAACAGGATCTATAGTCAATATTTTTCCATTGGGATTTTTCTGTATCATCTCAAAATATGGTTTCATTTGTTGACCATCCATGAGTGGTACAGTCTCACGAAACTTCTCTGGAGTCTTAATCGACTCAAAGCTAAACTTATTACCGTACATCGTGTCCCGATGACGATCAAGAGCAGCCATGAGTGTCTCTTCAGACATTTCAACTGGATAGTTGAGGACTCGATCAATCTCCTTCAATTTCTTTTTCGCAACCATCTTTACGAGGTGCTTCATGATCGACATTTCATTGCACTCCTTCCCTCGGGACACTTTGTTCCCTAGGTCAAGTGGAGTGGTATCTGAAAGTACTGATTTTTCTTGGGAATATCCGAATTCTGAGCTTTTGCAATTCATTTTTAAATAATATAGTTTCATATCGTTTCCTAATAGGATTGTGGAATTTAGAGAATCTAAAGTGAAATTATTGGCTTTATACGTCTGATAATATTACGTCCTCTGTCTGATAACATGACCCCTCTCCCGGAGATTGATGAATTTAACCGGTCGATGTTGTAGGTGCTTAAATTCATAATTCAATACAGAGGTATGTGAAGACCGAAGTTTCTGTTTGTATATCATCAAAATCACCATCAACACCTGTACACAATGGGGTCTGATTCCTAACTTCGGATTCTCGAGAGGACCTTACACGAAACCGCAAAAGACCGATGTGGTGGGGGTCAACAGCCCTCCCCTCGGTCAACCTCATTTTACCGATTCATCAAGACAGGAGCTTCTTAGTTTATGAACAAATGTTCTTTCTGTACACCTCTCAAATTTTCCTATATGCTACTAATAGCGATATGATGGATTCCAAAATGATTAGGGAACTCTCATAATCTCTTTTTCTTCGAAAATGAAAGCCTTCTTACTTCTTCGTCTTGAACTAAATCCTTTACTCAAAGATAAATCCTCACTTGTTTGAGTGCTTACAATGTTTATCTATGCAAGCTCTGAATCAGATGACGCGATTACGAATGATGGATTCGATTTCACATTTGGTCTTGAACCCTTGTTTACAGGTACTGAGAAAATCTTGGTTCGTGCTCGACTTGGGTATATCCAGCAAGATAGATCTGCAAACCTTGTGATTGTCGTCGGTTTTAGAAGCAGCATCAAGGGTCCTGACATCACTAGTATTCTGGAGATGCCCCCTTTTCTACCATGTGACTTGTTTGGGCTAGTGCCTGGCGTTGCAGTTGTGGCTTCTCATCGCAATCGGGGTGTTGTTGCGAGTGCATTGGCAAGAGATGAAGTCGTTCAGCTACTAATGGTACTGAGAGGCGAGTCCACACAACGTGAGAGTGTTGGTGAGGTACTTGATAAGCTTGTTATTCGTCTATCAAGGATGTGGGAGGAGTGGAGTAGGGCACTCTATCGAATCATTAGTGATGATTCAATCTTGAAAGGTATCGGCGTTGATATTCGGGATTTTCTGGCATTCGAGTCTGGATATCCATTGATGCCATGGGCTGAATCTTATTCAACTGGCGAACGTGCTCTTATAATGTACAGGATTGTTACTGCAGCAAGAGCATTCATGAGTTCTGTTCTTGATCTTAAGCAACTCAAAGATCCTTTAGCAATATCTCTTCTCAGCTGGCTCGACAGCATCGCAAATCCAAGATACATTGATTCTTCTCAATCTGATTCTGCTCTTGACCTGATGGTGCATTAAGGGTATTCTCGGGACCACGGATCTATCCATGATCTTTCTTTTGGATTGTAGACGCGATTCAGCGCTGTCATCCTAAAGGGTGTGTATCTAGTGATAGGTTGAATATACATACCTTTCAACCCTTTCAGGGATCCACTCTTTGTTTGCTGTATGATGTAACCAATCCAAGTTGAAGTGACAAAGAGTGGTAGTCTAACTATAGCTATTAATCCTGACTTTTTTCCTCCTGATAATATGCGCACAAAAGGTGTATTTGATAAGAGCCATTTCCTGAGTTTTTCATGTTGTGGTCTTGTTACTCTGGGAACTGCTATCATTACTCCATCTGGAAGTCCAATGTAATTAGGATTTGGCATATATGATACAATAACCAAGTTTTCTTTCAGAAGATATCTGATACTGCTATTGTATGTACTTCTTGAAACCCCCATTTTGTTGAAGAACTCGTTATTGTCTGCACCCCCACCTTCATGCGCCCACATTAGGCTAAGGACATCGATATTTCTCTGTGAAGGTAGCTTTTCAGAATCAAGATTCATTCTCGTATCATAATACACCAAGCCTCTCTTCGAGAATTTTTTCTCATCACGAGACTTCCATAGATCCCATCCCTTTGTTTCCTGATTATAACAGTCTATGCTGAGAGATAAGATCTCGTCGGTTACAGAAATCTGTGTACATGAGGACCCTCCTTCCAATAGAGGACTATTATCTGGTGGGCCATTAGAATCCACAGGCTCGATATGTGTTGTTACACTCTGAATATTATGCTGGATATCCTCACCAATTCTTTCTAGCTCTAACTTCTCGCATACTCCCTGAGACCATACCACTTTCCTATTCGGATTTAGAATAACACGATATTTTAATCCAAGATTTCTTAGAACAGGAAGAAAACTTTCAGAATATATGCAGGAAAGTTGAAAATCCAAAAGACTTGGTAAATCTAGCTCTTTGACAACATTTACTCTGTAGTGTTTAATTCTTGAAGATCCATCTGGTGGGTTTTTGTACAGCTCTCGCACCTTATCATTTCTTATTATATTGATATTACTTCGTAATCGCGCTAGTTGATTTTCATATCTATGTAGCATTGCACCATCAGGTTGAATTGTGGACCTTTCCCAAAGTGTCAGGTTCTCCTGCCAGAGAACGTCATCCCAGAGGGTTTTCAACCAATCATTTTGTGAAGATAATTCGAATAATGAATTTAGGGATATCAATACTTCACTGATATCATCTAACACCATATTCTCCTTTTTCCATTTAGGCATTCGACCTAGGGTAATCCTCGCAAACAAATAAGATAAGGCATCTACGATAACCTCATCCAACTTTTGACATACGATTTTTCCAGATGGTGTAACTATTCTACTACTGATATCATCCAATTTTACTAATCCCTCGGTAATCCCAGTTCTTTCAGGAAAACCTAGAGCTCTATCAAATGCCTTCCCTTGAATTCTTTTTGTTTCTAATGGTCGTAAATCATAGACTTCTTCGAATCTTCTCTCGCTAAACTCAATATCCGCTTCACCAAGTAAATACTGTAGTAAAACCACATCACTAAAAGGGCGTTCCCGGTGATGACTTCTTGTAGTTTGCAACCAATTGACAGGATCAACACTGCTTTGGAATGGACCCTTACTCATGACAATTTGTTCTCCAGTGGAAGTTTGGGATGATATGGTTTTGGTATTTCGACTAAAGATTGACTTAAATCTTGCCTATACATAGTTCCAAATTGATTAATTGGGATTATAAACATGTATAAAGTTATGAGGGGGGTTTTAGAACGTTTATTTTTAGATTTCATGTGCTCATAGTTTACATCCTATTTGAGAGATAACGCTAATTCACTAACGTATCTAGTCCTACTAGACAATGAATTGAATGAAAGATGGAGGAATAGTCAGTGCAGATGGATGTCACTACTCTCATCATGACAAACCTACTCTTTTCCGTGAGGATCACACCTATTGTGATTATAACGGCTACGATACTTCGTGGTGCAATTTTACTCACGGGCCAGAAGAGAGAATTTGAGGATTGGACAAGGAACCCATTATTGACTATTGTCACAATCATTTTCTTTCCTGGAATGATTATCCATCTATTCATTCGTTATACAGTAAGTGCAGCTTTTGGAATTGGTGTAGAACGAGTTGGAGGATCTACTACCTATGGAGAATTGAATCTCTATCTGAAGGTCGATAAACCTCCAAGAGTTACAGCTGTAATCCTTGCTCTATTTGTTTCTACCTTTCTTGCAGTGTTCGTTGCGTTTCTCCTCATAGCCCTCCCAGTAGTGCTACTCTTCTCCGCTCCTGTTACTTTGATAATGTGGTACCTCAGTATAGGAGTGCTATTCAACAGTTCTCTAAAAAGTGGAGACATATCATTACTGGGTGCATCTCTTCGGAAGAAACCTCGATCAGGTGCATTGGAGATTGTTACAATTCTAGCTGCGATAATTATACTCTACATCCAGGTCTGGGGGCTTCCAATGTAATGGTACGAAGAGGAAATCAACTACTAATATCTGCAATCATTCTCATCATGTGTGGGAGTCTTATTCCATTATCTGATTCTGAATTAGACTTAATGGATTCAATCATACCTACATCAGTGATGGAAGTCTCTGCTAATCCCGGATATGAGATTTCACTAGGGTATTATATCGTGGTTGAATTACCTGACTCAAGTATTGGTCCATATGGTTCTTCTTTAAATCAACTACTCACAGATTATGGGATACCTTCTCGACTACATACATTATCTGAGATTACAGCCGAACCAACCTTGTTAACTGATGCAATATGTATTATCCTCGATGCTAGTCTGGGAGAATCCGATGGGAGTGCAGTACCTGATTCGTTTATTCAAGCTGTATTGCAGGTTAATGCTCCTACAATCATGATGGGTCGTTCTTCTTGGTTGCTTCACAGATTCCGAGGGCAAGGTCCACCCTCATTGACCGCTCCCCAAACGACCATCCTGCTTCCCACGCCTGGCTATGAGGGAGCGGTCTACCTCTCCTCACCATTAGTTCTCTCAATTGGAAATGCACTCACAACGGAATCTGGCTTTGATGCACCAAAGAATGAGATTCAGGGAGTTCATTCACGTCTTATTGATCTAACAGGAAGGTTGACGCAAATCTATCAGCCATCATTACAATATTGTTCGTGGCCTGTAGATACATATCTCCTAAATTTAGAAAACCCTAGTGCTTTGACATTTGACGGTGAGGGTCTCTTAATCAACACAATAGCATATGCGACAGCCTTGAGCGATACCACGACAAGTCAGATAGTTTCCAAGAGTCAATCCCAAGTCAGTCCCCTCATAGGTGGTTTTTCTTACCTACATCAGCCAACACTTGAAGCAACATACTATGCTGTTAAGGCAATATACAGTCTTCTTGAAACACCAGAATGGACTATTTGGCAAGATACAAATAGTGAACTGATAGAGGGCTTGCTTTCATCGCTTTACCTCGACTTTGGGTCCGATGCAGGATTTCTCTCATCATCACATGGAAGTGTAGGAAATGTCAGTACTGCTCAAGGATTATGGCTCACGATGGTAATGAGTTTGGAATCATCATTTGCAATCAGCAAACTTGTTTCGTATTTAGCCACACGCCAAGATACAGATGGTGGCTATGGGAACAGTGTTGTTACCACATTCAATGTCGTTGAAGCTCTTCAATCTGCTGGATCATTATATGTTATGAATCTCAATGACCTCGAGAATTGGCTCGATGAGTGTCGCGTCAACGGTGCCGACACATCTAATCCGGATCTTTGGGGCGGTATAGGAAAGAATCCTACTAGTGCAGATTCCAGGAACTCATATGCTTATTATTACGTGAATGCATTGTCACTCATAGGAGGGAGTCCCTTTGATTCTACCAAACTCACTGAATGGATCCTCGACCATACTTCAAATCCTGATGGTTCATATGATGATAGTACAACTCCCTCACAGGAAGTTGCGAAGGGAACTGCATGTGCACTTGCTACCATGAACGCAATCAGTACGTTATCCGCACAGAATCGAACAACGGGTCTCAGCTGGTTGAATTCAAATCAGCTTCCAAGTGGAGGATATGGTTTGGGTCTTTCTCAAGATGATATTGTAGGTAAGACTCGAGAGAGTCATTATGTAGCACTCGCTCTTAACGAGCTTGGGGAGTCTAGCAGCTCATCTGGACAGGAATTGCTACAATTCATGGTGAATTGTAGGACTGATGTGGGTTTCGAAGGAATGGAGACCATCCCTTCATTGATGTGGAGTTATTGGATGTCATCAATAGCTAGGTATTCTCACGCTTACTCATCAATCAACATTGAAGATGTTCAATCGTATTTGGAAGGATTTCCAGAGTGGACGCAGTATCCCTATTGGAGCAATCTGACATCAGTGTTAGCATATGAATATGGTATGGATCAATATCGCGGAAAGAGTGTCTGGACCCAATATTTTGGAATAGGTATGTATGATACATTTGCTTTACCTATCTCAAGTGGAGTTCATTCACAGACGCAAGGATACATTCAAGGCTCTCAAAGTATAACTGGTCATTTTAGACCTGCCTTCCTGTTTGGTATTCCTCACATGCAATGGACTACTGCGGCAGTAGAAGCTCTATACATGATAGATGCTTTAGATTCTATTAATTATAGAAGTGCATTAGAGACCGCAGTAATGAACGAGTATTCGAGTGGGTCTTGGTCAAAGATCGGTTGGACAATCGAACCATATTCAAGTTCACAATCTTCAGTTGACTGGCTTTGTACCAGAGCTGCCCTGCGACTTGACCTTATTACAGAAACAATGGCAACTGAGATTGCATCTTCTATTCAATCAAGAATACAATACACTGACCTTTGGTCATTGAGCCGAGATGTATCTACGTTAGCTCTCTTAAATAGCTCCGGATTCTCAGTGAGTTTGGAATCAGTCAATCCGGACGAAGTCCTGATAAATCTAGGAGCTACACCATTTACTTCAGGCTGGTACAACTCCACCCTCTTCTATCAACCAATCTTTACTGAGAATGTACTAGAACTAGTTTCAATATTGGGACTAAGAAATAGATTGAATTCAATTGACAGCAGCGCAGTTGCAATCTCTACAAGTGTCTCAGCTGATGTAGGTGATACACTAGATATTGATGTGATAATTTCATCGGCAACATCTACACACAATGTTACTGTAAATGCTTTCGACCATTGGTATAGGTTTGAGCATGTCCTAAATACCGATACATTGGCTGTTCCGGTTCCCGAAGACCCTCAATCTCTTGGACAATGGGATATTTGTGTTGTACTCACAGATTGGCAATCTGTTAGAGCCTTTGACTCCTCTGAAGTAACCGTTAGTGATACTTTAGTTGGCTCACTTAATGTGCATACTCCCTCCATTCTTATGGGTGATTTGATTAATGTCACTGCTTCGTGGACTCTTTCATCTGGTACCGATGCTGGAACATCCACAATCACTGTGGACCTAAGCGGTGCATCGCATTCTGACCAATGGATATTTTCAGGCGAGAGTCCTTATATCATCTCAATCCCAAGTGATGATTTCCCATCTGATTCATATACACTTACAATAACTGTAAGTCGACCGTTTTGCTCTAACTTGATATTACAGGAAGAAATTGATATCCTTATTCCGAATCCGACCTATATTGATTCAGTGACGCCTTTAGTTGGTGATGCTGGATTTGGTATTGCTATACCTTGGTCTCTTCGTTTCCAATCAAATGGAACGACTATACCTTATCAACAAGTGTTCTTAGAGATCAAAGATTCTGAGAGTTTGCTGATATATTCGGATGAAATGATATCATCATCAGGGACTGAGGTATTTACATGGGTGGCAGGTACTCGAGGGAATTATTCATTCACTCTAATTTTCAATAGAAATGATTCAATCGAAGGTAGCACCTATGTTGGCACAATTCGGGTATTCGAAAGTACTGAAATCGCATGGCTTGATAGTGCACAGCGTTCACAATACTCAACCTCCCCTGTATGTGCTTTCTTTAGAACTACTTCAGGTTCACCACTTGTCGGGTATGAGATCTCGGTTTCAGTTACTAATCCATCTATGCAAGTTGTCGTGAATCAAATTCTAACAACTAATTCTACAGGTCATATTTCAGTTATAGTTGAGTTCCTGCAAAATGGGATCTACATTTTTGATGCGGACTTCCTAGGTACGTATAATCTAAGGAGTGCACATGAATCCGAAAATGTGGTATCATATTCTGACTCATTTTTACAAGTTGGTGGGATCGAACCAGAAGGGCTAGTGGTAGACTCTTTGATTTTCTGGTCGGTTCTAACAGACTCAGTGGGTTTCGGAATCCAAGGTCAGCAAGTGATATTGCGGATTATTCTACAACCCAGCACAACTATTTATGAAGAATCCCTGATAACGAATCAAGCAGGCTATATTTCTACAAGTTGGAGTGCCAGCATTGCTGGAGATTATCGATTCGAAGCATACTATGTAGGATCGTCATCACGTGGAAGTGCTGCTGATTCTCAGGCTTCAACGATTCGAGCACCTGTCACTCTTGACATACAACCTCTTACTTCTCTGGAAGTAGGAAGTTCATGTTCGATACTTGTGGAATGCAGAGATCACACCGGCACCTCCATCTCGGGGCTCTCATTGTCTATCGTTATCAGGGACACCCTGGATTACATAGTGTTCACTGATTCTGGTGTATCAGTTGATGGGTCTGTTACATTTATCTGGACTCCGAATATTCGTGGTGAAAACACCATTACTGTAAACACAATGCGACAAGGGTTCTATGAATCTTCTATGATCCAGGAGGTTGAGGATGTTTTTGAGCAAACAGAACTTCTCATCTATATAGATTCAAATCCTGTTGCACCTGGAAGTATTCTATTTTCCTTCACTGTTAGAGACCAATCCGGTCAAGGCGTTGCTGGGGTCACACTGAATATTGAAGTATTACTAGACCTCACCATATTGATGAATCAGCAAAATATGACCGATGCATCTGGGTGTGTCTCTCTAGGAGTTTATTGCTCTCAAATTGGTGAACTAACAATCAACGCAAATCTCGATTCTCAGCAATGGTTATTATCTGCGTCAAACTCTTCATCTACAAGTCTTTATGGTGCGTCACACCTATCTCTGAACATATCTGGAATTCCGATTGAACAGGGAACTATTCTCGGAATCACTGCAACTTTGACTGATTGGGAAGGATATCCCATTGTAGGTGAACAAGTCACTATTGAAGTCACTTTAACTAACGGAACAGTGATCTCATCAAGAGTTGGTACAACCGGTGTTGGAGGTTCATGTTCGCATGCACACGAATTCTCGTTGATTGGCGATTTCTGGATTCATGCTTCTTATGCGGGAGTTGGTATCAATGCTGCAGCAGAAGTGCAATTATTGCAACGTGTACATCTCACTCCAACACTAATACTGACTCATCCATCCTCAATCATACTTGGTACGCCCTGTATCATTGAATTTGGAATCGTGGATGCATATGATTCATTTGTAACGGGATTGGATCTGCTTCTTCGGATTAGCCCACCTGAAGGAGGTGATATTGTTAACATGATACCCTCCGGCAGTGAATTGACTATCTACAACTGGACTCCCACCACACACGGGCTCACAACCATCTCTTTGGATTATTCAGGTGGCTCAATCTATTTGTCTAACTCTACAAGTTCGTCGATGTCTGTACTATTATTGATAAACGGTGAGATATTGATTGAAGAGGCGTCAATTGATGTCTTTGACACTCTTTTCATAACTTATCACATTCTTAGTGGTGTATCCGAAGTTGAGATTATGTTTGAATTATTGGGACCCGATCTTGTACCAGTCTGGATTACATCATCGATTTCCAATGAATCGGGGTATGCGGTAATAGAGTATCAAGCTGATGATACAATTGGATTGTTAACGATTACAGCTGAACCGAATCAAGACGAGTTTCTAATGGGTGGATATACCCAGACGCAGCTTCGTGTAAGAACTCATGTTCTAGTTGTATCTTGTTTTGAACCTGAGGTTCCTACTCTTGGTTCTCCTATGAATATCACTGTTTATGTCGAAGATGAGCTAGGAATGCCAATCAATAATCTCGATGTGACGATAAGTCTTAATGACCCCAATGGTAATCCTGTAAAATTGGGGATTTGGACAAATTCCATATCGGTTTCTGTTATCGATGGATATGCTGTAACTTCATTTGATCCGGTCCTAGCTGGAATCTATACACTCTATGTTGCATCTGGTGGTTCATTAACTATCTATGCATTTAACCAGCCCGGTGTTTTAGAAACGGTCTATTGTCCGACAACATTCTACCTTCAGACACAACAAATAGAGTTTGTAGTCAATGATAGTATCGAACTGGTTGGTCGGCTCATTGATTTGAATGATAATCCCATGTCAGGAAAGACTGTGGTAATGCTTGCTGATGGACCTGGTACATCAGGAACAGGTCCGATAAGTCTGATTACAAACTCTACAGGATTTATAGCATGGAAAGTGACAGTGGTTGAAAATGGGCATTGGGCGTTTATTGGAACATTTAATGGAATTGGCGTCTATCTAGCATCATCTGACACATATAATATTGATGTCAAAGAAGCTACTTCTATTGATGTATCAGTACTTACAACTGAAGAACTCATTGCGGGTTTAACCCCACTGGAACTTGAAGTACTTCTAGAGGACTCTACGGGAACAGTAGTAGAGCTTGGTATAGTCAGTATTGATGCATATCACGATGAGCTTGGTCTGATTCTAGAAACCAGTGTCACACAAACAGGATATCTTCCAGAGAAAATCAATCTCACATTGTCAATAATGGGTGATTACACAATAGTGTTCTCTTTCTCGGGTTCAAGTTCCTATCATCCTTCTAACACTGCAATCAGAGTCTGGGTTAGAGGAACATCTGAGATTTCCGTAGAACACCCTGTTGCATTTGATAGGTCCGATGAGGCTAATGTGACAATCACAATTCTTAATGAACAAGGCTTACCTATCACTTTTAGTGAAGATGAACTCACACTTTCATTAAACGGTCTTGACGGTCTCGTTGATCTTTCGAAAAGAATGTCAATCGTTGATAGTCACATGACACTGAATTTGACATCTCTTTTGATTGGGGAATATACACTCCAGATTACATATCCAGATAATATTCTGAGATTGGGTAGTAGTGAAGAAATTGAATTTCGGGTCACTTCGTCTTCCTATCTCTCAATTGCTGGTGGTACATATAGTGGGATTATTGGTGATCCACACGATGTTATTGTCCTTCTCACTGATTCTTTGAATGCCTCTTTGAGTGGCGTAGAAGTTAGAGTGAGTTTGTTTGATCCTGAAGGAAGAGAAGTCTACGGAAGTCCCCTATCTACTGTGACTAATATCATGACTCAGGACGGATTGGTTACAGTCGAATGGAATCCCTCTCGCATTGGCAATTATAGTCTTCTTGTAGAATTTTCATCTACTGATTACATATTCGGATCTACCTTGGAATTAGTTATTCTAACAAGATATCTATCTATTCTCGACGCTACAATACCTGACAATTGTACCTATCCCGATGAGGTCGTGATTAGTGCCGCTTTAGCTGGTTCTAATGGGAAAATAAGAGATGCATCCATAGTTGTTACAATATCTAAAGATGGTGAACTAGTTATTCAAGAAAATGGGATTACGAATGCATTGGGAACAGTCGATATCCAGATTCCGACTCTTTCTGGAGGTCTTCACACAGTAACTGTATCATACCTCGGAAGTGACCGATATGCTCCTGATGAGATAATTAGCGAACTTTTAGTCTATCCTGGAGTGGTAGTCTTTTTCTATGAACCAATCGGAGCATATACGGGTAAGAATCTTTCTCTAGCAATAGATGTCAATATCGGAGGTATATCTACTGATTGGCAGGGAGTTGTGAGCTATGAATTGCATGGTCCTGCTGGTCTCATCCTTAGCAGATCTGAAGGTATTGTTTCAGATGATTTGATTGAGATCAGTTTCGTTTCATCAATCGAAGGTGATTATTACATAAACTTCGATATTCAAGGTATACCTATTACTGGTAATTACTCGGATTCATTTATTTTCACTCTAGTAATTCCTCCTGTGGGAATCCCTCTTGATACTAGCACCACAACTATAACTGGAGGGTCTCTAATCCTACTCGTCGTTGGTTTGGTGGCGAGACGGAAATTACATTCTATCCTTGAAGTCCTGCCTACTGAATGGGAGGGATAATTCCTTTAACTACCGACTAACGGGGATATCAATTGAGTTCTCCGGATACTATAGCATCAGCAAGTCTACCAAATATTGCTCCCTGTGGATACCTTACGAAACGTATCATTATTCCATCGTTAACTATCCGATATTCCTCATCTGACTCAGAGCAGATCTTCAATAGTACTAACACTGCATCTTTATTCCAATTTGTGATATCAATCTCCCCTGGTTTTATAACAGATCTCACTAATTTTTCAAAGAATTCAGCTTGTTCTAGTTTCTCACGTGTTGCAATGCGATGCATTAAGCCTTCACGAAATTCCCTAACAATCCCATCATCGTTTGAGAAAATATTTTGCATTGCTTCAGTTCTTGTCATCTTACGTTCATGGAATATTACTGAAAGTTCAGTTAATTGTGATTCACTCGGATTCGTTGAGTGTATCTAAATGACCATTTTAGACCAGCTAGCTTAAGTTCAAGTTCATCCCATATAAGGCGTTCATTGTACGGGGATTTATTTATGTATGAGCACTTCGAGCCGCCTGAACGGGTATTTGTTGACCGTAAAGAACACTTGGAGTGGATGGTTGAAGCATTAAAACGTTGTAAAGAGAAGACTGTAGTTCTACATTTGAAGGGGATTGGAGGCATAGGAAAGAGTTCATTGCTAGATTATTGGACACGTACAATTGCATCTACTATTCGTTTGGACTGTGAACAATACATAAAATTCCACGATCGACTAAACATCATCGCAAGAGGTGCAGTGCTTCTTGGTATACGACTCCAAAGATTTGATGTTCTATGGCAGATTCGTCAACGTTTCGTAGAAGGAGTTGAGTCAGTTAGGGAATCAGGTCGTGAATGGGCAAAGGATGTTGTAATGGCTATCCCCTTCATAGGTTCTGTTGCTGCAATAGGTACTGCAATAACCTCGATTGGTGCTAAGGTTGCCCCAAAACTGAAAGGTAAGTATGGAGTCCTCGGAGAATGGCTGCAGACACGTCTTGGAAAGAATTATGTTGAGAAGCTCTTGGAGATACTTTGGAAAGAGCCCCATCATGCAGAGCTACTATTTCTTGATGCAATACTTGAGGATTTGAACAATCGGAAAAGTTCAGATATTCCAATTCTCTTTTTGATAGACCATTTCGAACATGTTGATAGTGAAAAAACCCATTGGCAATATAGAAACCGACACATTACTGAAACAGAGCTGTGGATGGTGTTCTTGTCTTCTCTATCTAATTGTGTTGGAGTGATGGCAGGTAGAAAAAGCGTAGTTGAAAGAAATGACATTCTTCTAGAGGAATCAGAACTCCTAGAACTAGAAAGGGAACACTGTTTTGAACTCTTAGAAATACTTGATATAAAAGACCATGAGCTTAAGGACAGGATTGCTAGTGTCAGTGGCGGAAATCCGTTTGTTATTGGAACAATATGTGATTTAGCAAAAACCAGGAATCTTACTATAGAAGATGTTGAGAGCATTCGAGCTGAGAGTCTTGAAGAAGTTCGTCTCAAAACATGGAGAAGGCTCTTCAATAATGTTCAGGACTTACAAGAAATCATAAACCGTATGGCTCTCCTTCCTTTCTTTGATAGACAAATTATGAATGTCATTGCACCAACGCTAACAACTGACCAGTGGGACCGACTGATACGTCTTAGCTTTATTAGAACATTACATGAAGGAAAATGGGTGATTCATAGCATAGTTAAAGATCTAATCATATCTGAACTTGATGAACGACTGGGAGTCCTAACTACTGAGGTTGCCAGACTCCTTGAGAATACATGGACAGATAAGGAAGACTTTACCATGCTTGGACTCTCGTTTTCAGTTCGAGCATTAAGTTCTCCTTCAGAGGCATTGGAAGAATTCGGGTTGAAATTCTTTGAGCTTGCGGACATATTTGGGTCAAGACTTCTTAAGATGTTGGA
>CAYWJO010000012.1:23288-76906 GCA_964458565.1 uncultured archaeon
ATTATTGATACGCACTCTTTGAGGGGCTGGTTGCTAAGTTACATCGGGAGATTAGCAGATGCTGAGGATGCTCTATTGGAGGCTTTCGAGCTAGCCAAAAGTCCTATTGGTAAGGAACTTGATCATCAATTATTCTACATGGCAAAAATTCAATTCGTTCTTGGTTACTTGTATCTTCGGTTGGGTGATCCCATTAGAGCAGAATCATTATATAAGGACTCTATCAGTGATTTTGGAAATGCATATGAAATGGCAATAAAAAGGGGACTTACATTAGGTCGTACTTTTCTTAATTGGTCTCTTGACTCATTCAGATATTATGGCGAATATCTACGTATCAGACACAGATTAGATGAAGCTCAGAAAATTTACTCTACTGCTCTCAAATTGATTAGTGATTTTCCTAAGTCAGGATTTCCTTATACTCAAGAACAATTAGTTAATGATTTTCCTATTTATCTCGCAATGGTGAAGTTCCGTGCTGGCAAAATACAAGATGCAATAGAAACATATTTGTCAGCAATTGAGAAGTTCTCAGATCCTCTTGTGAAGGTGATGGCTAAGATTAGTTTCGGTTGGGCTCTTTTCTTGAATGGCGATATAATGAAGGCTGAGAGCACAATCCAAGATGGATTGAGAGAGCAAGAAGCCCTCTATAATAATGATCCTCCAATGTTTTGGTATTGGCTTGTAATAGGTCTAATTAGACTCTGCACAATACTTAGATTGACAGGCCAATTTGAAGAAGCCGAAGAGATAATTCAAAAAGCAGTTGATCTCTCGAGGAAACATACTGAGAGCGAGTCAACTCCCACGTTATTAGCATGGACTCTTGCTGACCTAGCTCTTATTTTGGGAAGCACAGGGAAACTCACTGAAGCAAATGAACTATATTGTGAATCTCTTGAGCTTTCCAGAAAAATTGTCAGCTTTGTATTTGATGGCAGATGGAGTGAAGAGCTAGCTCGAACTCTCAATAATCATGCAGTACTTCTCAGCAAGGAGAATAAGCAGCAAGAAGCAGAAAATGAATATCTGGAAGCTATTGCAATTGCCAAAGAACGTGCAGAAACTTTCCCAGAATCTGTTTTTCTGTCTGATTTATATGGTACTATTCTTAATAATCTAGGAATTTTATTTAGGCAAACTCACAGAGAATCAAGGTCAAAAGAAATCCATGAAGAAGCAGTGCTCCTAAGACGCAAGCTTGCGGAAAAATCTCCCACAATGTTCAGGTATCGTGTAGCTACCTCACTCAATAATTTTGGCGTACTGCTAGCTTACAATGGCAGTAGTTTAGAAGCGGAGGACTGTTTTAGAGAATCTATCGCAATAGGAACGGAGCTCGTTAAGGCATCTCCGGAAATCCACAGCTCGAGCTTAGCTTTAGTATTGAACAATCTTGGTGTTTTACTTAGACAGACCAAGAGGATTGAAGAAGCTGAAATCGTCTATGAGGAAGCTATCGCCATCTGTGAGAATCTCTTCCTCAAAGCACCTGTCGTATATGGCGATGATCTGATACAGATTCTTGGTAATTATGCTATCCTTTGTTCAGAACGAGGTGACAATATGTCAAAGCTGCTTGACCGACTAGATGAACTAGGAGTTACGCAAATACCTAAAACTGAGGTGTGGCTAGAGGACGAAGAGGAAGATTTCGATCCCCTGTAGGTAGCAATGCTAGTTAGTTACCATCCAGTTCTGGATGATAATAGGGTGCTATATCGATAACTAAACCAAAGATGGGTCTTCTTGTCTTAAGGTTTGTTTCGTATTATCAATACGCCCAAGACAATAATTACAGTCACAGAACCTACAGTTATCAGAATACTGACCACTGTCCATATTTCTATAGTTTCTCTTTCTGTATGTGATTGTGATGGTGTAGATTCTGTAATTATTGTAGACACTATGGTATTTTGAGTAGTCGTTAATATTGTTGATGAGGTTGAAGGAATGGATGTCTTCGCTGAACCAGTAGTTAGTTGTACATCATCTATATAGAACGTGCCAGGTTCTCCGTTTGAGATATGGTTGAAGATGTAAATCCTCGTGAACGTGACAGCACTTGAATTTGAAGGAGTACCGTAGCATGCGGTATAGTCAACGAGAAGGTTTCGATTCAATATAACTAAGCCAACCTTTTTGAGCAAGATGCATCCTTATCGAAAGCCGTGATTACAATGGTGAAGACTGAGACATTCAGGGGTAAAGATTTCATAACTCTACTCGATTATACAAAAGAGGAGGTCGAGACCCTCCTTGAAGTTGCTCTTGACCTGAAGCGTAAGTTTGCGATGGGTGAGCCACACAAGCTCCTTGATGCTAAGACTCTCTTTATGATATTCTATAATCAGAGCTTAAGAACAAGGAACTCTTTCGAAGCTGGAATGACTCAACTTGGAGGACATGCACACTTTCTTGACCCAAGTAAAATATACGCTCCAGCGCTTGAAGGTGATGAGAAGGCTTACTCTACTGAACGCGTTTCAGATGTAGCTAGAGTTCTTGCTAGGATGGGACATGGTATAGCTATTCGATGTTATGGCGACCCCGTTGGTTGGATATATGGTCGTGCAAACGAGGTCATCAATAACTTCGCTCATTGGTCCCATATTCCTGTCATCAACATGGAGGACGATAAATATCATCCATGTCAGGGTCTAGCTGATATAATGACCGTTAAGGAGAAGTTTGGTGGATTCAAAGGAGTCAAGTTCGTCATGTCTTGGGCATACTCCCCTTCAGTTCACAAACCACTTGCAGTTCCACAGAGTGCAGTGATTGCAGCTACCAAGATGGGTTGTGAAACTGTTCTCGCACATCCAAAGGGAATGGAACTTGACGATGAGGTCATCAAACAATGTAAGATCTATGCTGAGGAGAACGAATCAAGCTTCGACATTGTCTATGATATGGATGAAGCCTTTGAGGGTGCTCACGTAGTGTATCCAAAAGCATGGACCTGTCGCGATTTCATTCCACCCTGGAATGACAAACCGGAACTTGAAAAGAGTCAGGAGCTCTTTGATAAGAACAAGCATTGGATATGCGATGACGACAAGATGAAGATTGCAGGTCCAAAATCTATGTACATGCATTGCTTACCTTGCGATCGTGGCTTTGAAGTAACAAACTCCGTTATAGATGGTCCACAGTCGATTGCTTTCGATCAGGCTGAAAATCGCCTGCATGCCCAGAAAGCTGTAATGGCTCTAACAATGAGATAATGGGTTTCGGGTAGGACTCTGGTTCTACCCAATCATACTTTTTTGCCTCATGAAATTATCCCCTCACTCCAGAGTGTCCAGAACTTCCTACTTCATCTGATTTTAAGAGTTTCTTGAACTTGTCAACAAGTTCATCAAGAAATGATGGTTCTGGAGCCTCTGAGGCAAGGATCAATTCTGCTATCTCTTTATCTAAAGCTTTGATTGCCTTATCTGCAGCGTCGAATATTTTCTTCGCTTCATTGTATTCATCACTTCCATCTGGATTGATTACTCTAGGTGCATATTTGTTGAAAATCGCTTTCTGCTCATTGAGCATTTCGTTTAACATATCCAATGCCCATTTTGTGTGTTCATCCATGGATTATTCCCAATTTGTGCTGAGAAAGAAGGTGTATATTTGTTTTGACATTTACTTGGGTCTCGCTGGGATATTTGTGTCACAAGTTTTTTTTAACTGCCCCTTGGCACATATACACAAGTGTTCGCTTGAGGAGAGATTATGAAACGGGCAGCTTGCGTACTTCTATCTATTATGTTGTGCTGTCCATCGTCGCTACTCCTAGCTTCAGCTCAAACATCTCAGGGCTTTTCCTGGGGAATTTCTCTAGGTGAGAGATTTGACATTAGGATGGCTCATATTTTAGCTGGAGACTGCCTCAGAAGGCAGTGATGGCTCTTACATTGCGATAAGATTCATTGAGGTAGACCAGTAGTTCTACCCTTTTCTTTTTTCAATCTAATTCGTCATGCGAACCTGCAAGTATGATTATAATCCAGAAAAGCTGATTATTCAATTTTCTGAATTATATGTATCAGTCTTCTGTGGAGAGTCTTTCCTGTCGGATAGGATAGTTTTAGAAGGATCACAAAGAAGGGAACCTTTTTCTAGACGCTCTACTGATTTTTTCCTAACCAACTTTTGGAGAGATCTCATGCAACGAAAACTATTGGCTATACTACTATTAACATTCACATGCTGTATGAACATTCCAACTAGCTTGGCTGCTACATCACAGAATCTTGAATGGGGGATTGAAATCGGAGATAGATTCGATTTCCTTTTAGTTCTTGAAGTATCAGGCCTATCTCAACTTGAAGAACCCTTTTACTTGAATGTGACAGATATCGATATACTTGAGGATCCGATTACAAGCTTCTGGGACATCGGAAATGTATCATTTGGTGGATATTGGACAAATGATACTTCAATGAGTACTATCATATCTGTCTTTGATTATGCTCCGAGGGTCGCTGTTCCAGTTGGCAATTGGAACCTGTTGTCACAACTAGCTGAGAATATTACAACTATCCTATATACCCCAAATTCAGTAGAAGTGAATATTGATGATATGTATCAATGGGGATTTAGCTATACCTTGAATATGTTTGGGTTTGATTTGGAGATTGATGTCATCTTCTCAAAGAAGGATGGTTTTCTTGCAAGTTTGAATCTCTCAGCATATGATACATCTCTAGAAAGTTATACTGGTGGTTTCTCGATCTATCGTGATGGTGTACTTCCGGTTATTAATCACCCCACTGACATCACTCTTGAAGAAGGTACAAACGGCCAATCCATTGTGTGGAACGGAAGTGATCTCAATCCTGGTGCTTATGACATATTTGTGACAAATGTTACTGGAACTTACTTGATTACTCAAAATCTCTGGAACTCATCGGATGAGCAATTCTCTTTGTCGCTTGATGGCTTAAGATACGGGGTTCATGCCTTTAGTATTGTTCTACATGAGGTGAGTGGTCTGACAAGTTACGATACGGTCATTGTAAATGTCACTGATAATGCAGTCCCGCAAATCTCACAGCCCGATGATATAGAATACATTATGGGCGAAACTGGAAACAATCTCACTTGGATCATAGAAGATGCGAATCCTCGACGCTATTCTGTGTACGCTGATGATACACTGATTGGATCTGGTAACTGGGGTGCAACAGTCGCTTCGATTGAACTTAATCTCGATGAACTTCCTATCGGAGTGTATACATACAACATCACGGTGGAAGATTTAGCTGGAAATATTGCTAGTGATATCGTTATTGTGACAGTACACCCTGATTTTATCACTGCATATTTACCTATCATATTGTCTGTACTTGGCTCTATAGGACTAATTGGTATGGGATTCTATTTCTATAAGCAGCGGAAGAGCAAATCGGAAAATTGAGTGCTTTTTCCTAATCTTAGAGAATTGCCCTACCTCTCTCGATAAGAGTGAATGAATGATAAACCATCTCACTCATAGTTTTATACCATCAATTAATGAAATATGGCTATACACAAATATGCAATAGAAATAATCGGAGGTTAAAGATTGGATGATGCAATAGAGCTGATGGTTGAATATCTTGTGTGCCTTCAGTTCTATGACGATGAGGACGAGTCACTTTACAGTAGAGATAAGAAAATCAAGATCAAAATACCTGGTATCCGTCCTATTATCAAATCCTTCATTGATGACTTTCTTAGCTGCATTGACTTAGTATCGCACAAGGCCTATAGGGACTACCTTGAGAGATTGGTTCCAAAACTAGGATTCGATATTACTAACGTGTGGACTGAATTCAATAATAACATCAACGAGCTTCCTCAAAATGAACTTACTCCTGAACTTGTCGTAAATTTTCTAATCGGTCCTATACGATCGAATCTTCAGAATTCTGCGTTCTCGCAATTAATGACTCATGTGAAAGCAATGGCATTAGCTCGGTTACCGGATTCTTCGCACGCAGCATCCATTGATTCGAAGATTGGCGACGCCTTCTCCAGAAATGATGATTCTGTTTCTATTCTTTATAATCTTGGATTCCTACGGTTTCTTGTCATTAAATACGGCGATGACATACTTCTTGATTCAGTTAACGAACTTGTATCTAATTACTCTATGAAATTAGTTACGAGACTGATACCATGATTGAAGAATGAGAAGGATCGGGGATTCCTGAAAATCCCCGATGAACACAAGGGATTGATTACGAAAGGCTTTTGAAAATAAGATATTTCGAGGAGTTTTCGGAACATCTTGTATTTCTAATCCGTAGAATATACGATTACGAACATTATTAACCAATATTTTCGACGCATTGTGTTTCTTTTATTCGAATCTGATTGCGTTGATTTTGGAGTTCTTGGATATTATCCTAGTTTATATTGGAATAAAAATACACATTTAACAGAAATCATTAATCCGAACTAGGTTTAAATAATATATATTATAGATTAATATATATTGGTTAGTTATGTGCGTGAATATACAGAAACGCCGGGGTCGTGTCATATGGTTAATGAGCTCAACTCGAGTGGAATCGGTGGGAAAGTCTTTCTCAAAATTCGCCATGCCGCCTTAGAGAAAGCTGCAACTGCTATTAAACAGGAACGATTTGCTTTAGATAAAAGATTAGACAAAGGGCAAATTTCGAAGTCAGAGTATCAAAAAGACTTGATGAACCTCATCGTTAAGGGCAATAAGCTTCGGAATGAACGTCAGGAAATCGAAGAATCAATGAATGGTCATTGAATCGATTATTTTTTTCAGATTATCTTCATGGTGACCTTATTAGGAGTAACCATCACCTGAATATATGACTCAGCCTCAATTATTTCTGACTAGGAAAAATACCCACCTACGAGTCATGGATTCGTACTATAATAATTTTGATTCTGACGATCTCTGGGTAAGAATCAATGATAAATCCACATACCTTTTCATCCGAACACCTATGATGTTCGAATTAGCGCGACGTAATGATATTCGAATCATGGATTTCTGTGAGGAGTTATTAAAATCAGGAGATGTTGAGGAATGGTTTGTTGCACTGCGTGTTTTTTCGTCTATGGGCAACGACTCAGCTTGTCAGAGACTCATCGACCTTTATATAGCATCTCCCCCTCATAGACGAGGCTATATTGCGATACATACGGCAATGACAACTGGTCCATGCTTCGAGAAGGATTTCAATAGAATCGCAGTAAGTATGGCGGCCGCAGGAACTCTTGATGTGAGTGGTTGGACTGATACTGCACTATCTTGCTTGAAATCATCATGTAAACGAATCGGGATTGAGATGATAGAACTTAAGGGAGATGAATCGATGAGCACCTTTTCTAATGAGATTTATGATGAATCTCCTGTTTTATTTGCATCACAAAAGCAAACGACATGATTCTAGTTTTGCTTGTCACTCCCGATAGACCTAAATCTGAATCTATCAGTCTGTTTTGACCGAGTGGAAAAAATGAAGAGCCTATATGGAAAAGACCTTCTCTGTACTCAAGATTGGAGTGTTCCAGAGCTAGAGCGAACACTTGAGCTTGCATTTGAAATGAAAGCAAAACGCTATGATCACAGGCTGAATAATTGTCTTGATCGCCGAACGTTTTTCATGTTCTTTTACAATCCAAGTGTCCGTACAAGACAATCCTTTGAATGTGCTGCAACTGAGCTTGGAGGCCATGCACAATTCTTAGAACCAAAGTCAATGCGGCTTAAGTCTGCTAAGACTGCAGGAGAAACTATACAAGATGCCTCAGAAGTGATGAGTCGCTATGCATCCGGCATAGGTATACGAGTCTTGGAAACTGCATTGGAATATTATGGACAAGGGCAAGAGATGCTTGAAGAGTATGCGAAGTATGCGAGTGTTCCCATAATTTCTATGGCTCATGATATGTATCATCCTTGTCAAGGACTGGCTGATGTTATGGGATATCAGATGCATGCCGGTAAAAACTTGAAAGGTAAGAAATTCGTACAGGTTTGGGGTAAAGGCGAACTTGTTAGGTCTTGGTGTTCGGTTCAAGAGAGCATTCTAATCAATACCCGAATGGGTGCTGATGTGACTTTGGCTTATCCTGAAGGTTATGATTTGGATCCTAACGTCTACAAGATGTGTGAGGACAATATCGAACAATCTGGTGGGAATTTCGAGATCGTTCATGACCTTGAAGAAGCTTATGCTGGCGCTGATATTGTTTACTCACGAAACTGGATGACATCTGGTTTCTATGGTATGGCACAGAAGGACGGAGCCGATGCTGCTAAGAAAAAAGAAATTGAAATTGCTGCCAAGTATGATAACTGGATAACAACAAAGGATTGGATGGCTAAGACAAATGATGCTTTCTTCACACATTGTGGTCCTGTAGATAGAAATGCAGAGGTCACTGATGAGGTATGTGATGGCCCAAGATCGATTGTCTATGACGTAGCTGAGAATCGATTGCATGTTCAAAAAGCTATAATGGCTCTCACGATGTCGCGGATTTAATTCTTTTATGTAGGGGTTATATAGCTCTAGCCCCTACTCATAGTTTTGTTTTCAAATAGGGAATTATTTCTCTCAGAACCTCCAACTGATATTTGGAGTGAGGTATTTTATTTTCTTCAAATCGTGGAACCATCCAATTTTCGTACCAATCCATGAGAATTATGAGTGCATTGAAAATCTCCATAGCCTCACCGACCCGTGAATCTCTATAAAATGTGAGCACCTCTGATGGAAATCTTTGCTCAGCTCTTCTTGGTCCTTCATCTCTTTGACCTAGTAACCATCCACTGACTTTTAACATCTGACTTCTAATCCAATCGAATCCATCCATAGCAGTGATGTACTCTCCTCTTACAACAGACGCGGTGGCTAAATAGAACATTGTCGGCAGGAAGGTTGCACTATTTCCGACCCATGAGAGAATGTCCTCAATCTTGAAAGACATCTTATTCGTTTCTTCTTTGATTGATTCACCGAGTCCGCTACGATCAAAGAGAATCTTTGCATCAGCATATCTCCAATTTACTTTTGCTTCTTCACCTGTTCTCACGATGAGCTCGAGTTTTACAAGAGGTTTTATGAAAATAATCCGGTTAGTAAATCCTGAAGTGTAATAGTACAAGACGTCGGTAGATTTCTCGATTTTATTGAGAATTGCATCTCTCAATACTTCGGAGTGTTCAGGCTTTTCCTCATGCACTACAACTAAATCGATATCTGAAAAGATATCTCCCTCTCCTTTACCAAGTGAGCCAGTTACCAAAATACTCTCAATTTCTGATATATCTTTAATAATCTCAACAACATTGCTGATAATTACTTCATGATGAGCTGTCGATTTTATGTCCGTTAGAAAAACCTTCAATTCTTCAATAGTTGGATATCTTTCAGGATACATCTTAAACATCGTTTTCCCTCCTTCTATCTCTACAAGGTGCGAAATCTTAAGTATGTATTAAATTCGTCGTATCCATATATTGACCTTATTGAGTTCTTTTCAGAAATTCTTTTTGTAGCATTCCTAATAGAAGTCTGATTAATGGGATTTGTTCAACTGCTGTTTTTATTGAGTGCTCATTGAACCAAGGAACAAGCCAATCCATATACCAACCTATTGCTGTACTAATGGAATTCCAAATATCCGCTACATCAGTTGATTGCATACTCCAATAGAAATCAATTATTGGTCTGGGAAATCTCTGTTCTGCCCTCCTTGGTCCTTCATCCCATTGACTAAGAAACCAACTACTTGTCTGGAGTAATTTTGATCTCACCCATTGAATATCCTCAAGTGCTGTAATCCATTCTCCCCTGACAAGATGTCCTGCTGTAATGTAACAGAATGCGGGAAATGCAACTGCAGTATTTCTTATATCCTCTAACACCGAATCTAACTTAAACTCGCCATCTGATATAAGAAGAATGTGATTCATGACGCCTTTGGGATCGTATAGAATCTTTATTTTCTCAGGCTGCCAACTCCTAGCTTCTTTCAGAGTTTTAACATTCAATTCGAATTTTATGAACGGTTTGAAGAAAATGATTCTTGAATTCAAATCGTATGTTGAAGTAAAAAAATGCACAACATCCCCAATATTAGAAATTTTCTTCATGAATCCATTTCGAATTAATACTGATTCATTTTCGGACTTATCATGTAGGATGTAGAAATCAATATCAGAAAATGCATCTCCAGTCTTATTTGCCAGAGAGCCTCTGAGAACTATTGCTTTAACACCTGGAATTTTCTTGGTTATGTTCACTGCTCTTTCGACAATCCCGTCGTGCCACTTAGTTGAATCGAGATTACTCATCAGGTCGTCAATCTCATTGTCGGATGGCAAATTGCCTAGATATGCATCTTGCATTGAATGGCCTCTCGCTTTGGTTAGCTGCTACAAATTATTGGAGCTCATTTTTATGTATGCCATGATTTCTACCAAGCACCTTCAGTTGGGTTGAATGCTTGGAGTACAAAGTACATAATAGCTGCCATAAGAACAAGAATCATTGCAAATCCAAGCATGAATGGTAACGCATTTGCTTGATTCCACCACACAAGTGGTCCAAAAGTTTCGCTCCAATCCTCTAACCCTGTTAACTGTCCCAGCAGTGAAAGAGCATATGGTGTCACAAAGAAAAGCAGGAATGCTAGGAACAACCATCCCGCTCGTTTTAGCCACATACGTGATTCATTACTTGCATTCTCACTATCTTCCATGATAGACACGCTCTAATACATTGCACACAAATATCAGCACCTTCACAGGATTAGCTGACTCAATTCAACCTAACAATTTCTCTGTTTATTAAGTCCTTCCCATTACGCCACAACTTCATTGGCGTAAGAGCAAAGGAATATAATCCCCTGTTGTCGAAATAGGAATTAGTTCAAAAGTGATGGATAACCAAACTCTTAAGTAAGGCACAGAGATTTCGCCAATCTGTCCAGAAGGACTGGTGCCATCAGAGATTCAGAGGACTATACCAATGAAGCTTAGAGACTTCATCTTACGTAGGATCTTGCTAGCGATCCCAGTTGTGTTCGGTGTACTGACCATTACATGGTTCCTATCATATGTTGTAGGTGACCCTCTTGCGATGTACATTACTGAGCGGACTCCGGACGTCGCTATACCAGGAATTAGAGCAGCACTTGGTTTGGATGAACCACTAGTTGTGCAGTATTTCATTTATCTTTCTAATCTATTTCAAGGTGATTGGGGACAGAGTACATCTGCAGGAGCAGATACGCCTGTATTGGAAGTCATAGCACTGAAGTTTCCTGCAACCATTGAATTAGCATTAGTCTCAATGATTTTTGCCATAGTACTTGGAATTCCATTAGGAATTATCTCCGCGACTAAGAAGGATCAACCAATAGACCATTTCACTCGTGTATTCTCTTTGGCTGGGGTATCTATGCCTATATTCTGGTTTGGGTTAATGTTGAAGTATGTTCTTTTCTTCCAATTGAACATGGCTGGACTGCCCTATTTCCCCTCTGGTGATCGATATAGTCCGCGTTGGTTCTCATATCCTCAAGAGAGTCGCGTTACTGGTTTCCTTTTAGTTGATTCACTAGTATTTCAACAAAACTATCTTCTCTTTGTTGATGGACTTCTTCACCTTATCCTTCCAGGATTTTGTCTCGGGTACCTGACATTGGCTATCATCACAAGGATGATGCGTTCTAGCATGCTTGAGGTCCTCAAGGAAGATTACATCACGCTAGCTAAATCAAAAGGACTTACAGAACGAGTAGTCATCTATAGACATGCACTACGCAATGCATTGATACCGACCGTTACTGTCATTGGACTTGCGTTCGGTGGCCTGATGTCTGGTGCTGTGCTGACTGAAACGATATACAATTGGCCGGGTCTAGGTCGCTGGGCAGTAAGAGCTATTCTGAATTCAGATATGGCTGCAATTAATGGATTTACTCTTCTGGTAGCTTTGATATTTGTCACAGCGAATTTACTAGTGGACTTGATGTATGGAACACTTGACCCGCGGATACGGTTTGGATAGGAGGATTTGAAATTGAGCTTAGAAACAGATACACAACAATATCAGGAAGACACCGGTTATCCATTCCCAACCCTTGCTAGATACATAAAACGTAGTTTCTATCTTCTAGCAATCGTGGCATTTGCAGTTGGGGTCATAATAATCTTGGGTACATATGCTGTTGATTTTGCTGGGTCTCCTGTGGCGCTTCTAATCGATGTCCTCACATTACCAGATTTTATGCTATCCGCTATATTCCTAATAGCACTCGGAGTTTTAGCAATCTTCATTGGTAGGTTCATATGGGATGGTAACAGGTATAGTCATATTGTTGCATTAGCAATAGCAATCGAATTAGTTGTTTTAGGCTGGCCTCTTCCATTCTTCGGATACATCTTTGATATATTTGCATTAGTCCTATTTTGTCTAACGGTAACTCAGATTGATTGGCCTGTTAATCCTGGATACATCGTTAAGGGAATAATTGCTTGTTTGTTTGTACTAGGTATCGCAGAATTCATCTTTGGAATGGTGATACTATCTGGTAACGTGATTTACGGGATCTTTGATTTCTTTGGATCCGTTGAAGTTCCTGAGTATCTAGGACTCTATATCTTCCATGCATTATTTTCAGTCGTTCTGGGATTCTTCACTATTCAATTAACCAAACCTATAGGAGAAAAAGAGCCAAGCTCATTTAGTTGGTCTCTTTACCTTTCAGTTCCAACTATCATCTTCTTGCTCTTGTTACCTACGACTATTGGTTATCCCTTACTCATATTCTCTTTATCACTTATCGTGCTTATATCATTCCCACCAGGTGTTCGATCTTTGTGGAGTCATGAATTCGTTGAGGATATGAAACCGAGGCTGAAAGAAACAAGGTATAGTTTGTATCTTATTCGTAAGAGTCCCTTGGTAGTTGTTGGTATCATCATCATTGTATCATTTGTGTTCATTGCAATATTTGCAGATCAATTGGCTCCTTATGGCCCAGAACAACGTATCTGGGAAGATGTAGCTGACCCACCAAGTCCTGATCATATATGGGGTGTCGATGAAGTTGGTGGTGATGTCTATAGTCGAATACTTTGGGGTGCTCAAGTCGACCTGAAAATATCATTGCAGGTTGTATTTATCGCAGTCCTACTTGGTACTGTAATAGGGGCTTCATCAGGGTATTATGGTGGGAAGCTTGACGAACTCGTCATGAGGATTACAGATGTCTTCTTTGCATTTCCAGGACTTATTCTGGCTATGGCCATTGTCATGGCATTAGGCGCAAGGAATTTGGAAAACATCTCGATAGCTCTGATGATTACATGGTGGCCTACTTACGCACGACTTGTTCGAGGCCAAGTATTATCGGAACGAGAGAAGCTCTATGTAGAGGCTGCTCGTTCAGTTGGTGCTAGTGATAGCCGTATCCTATTCTTTCATATAATTCCGAACACTATTCAACCTTTGATTGTTCAAGCTACGATGGATACGGGTGGTGTCCTCCTAACAGCAGCAGGTCTTTCCTATATTGGTTTTGGAGCGAGTGCGGGTGTTGCTGAGTGGGGTCTCATGATTTCAAAAGGTCAAGAATTCTTGCTCTCAGCACCTTGGATGGCATTATACCCTGGACTAGCTATATTGCTTACTGCATTAGCTTTCAACCTGGTTGGAGATGGAATACGAGATATTCTTGATCCGAAACTTAGGAGGCGATAACAAAAATGTCAGATACAGAAAAGATAAGGACGTCTGATGAAGTATCAGCTATTGATAAAGCTGATATGGATTTAGTTCTCCAAGTAGAGGATCTTGTCACTAACTTCTACACTTACGAAGGTACAGTACTTGCTCTCGATCGAGTGAACCTCTTTCTTAGACGTGGTGACACAATGGGTGTAGTTGGTGAAACTGGATGTGGAAAGTCTGTGAGTGCAAAATCTATCCTCCGTCTTGTCGAACCTCCGGGTCGTATTGAGCATGGTAGGATTCTCTTCAATGCTTTGGATCGAAAGACTGGGGAGATTACAACGACCGATCTACTAGAACTATCTGAAAAAGAGATGCTTGGTATTCGAGGCGCGAAAATAGCTATCGTGTTTCAAGATCCTGCTACCTATCCTAATCCAGTTTTTAGAGTGGGAACTCAGATTTCAGAAGTAATCAAACTGCATCAGGACCTCTCCGCTGAGGGGCTTGAGATGCGTATTGAGGAGCTTGGGGCAGAAATCAAATATCGTGAACTGCAAGAGAGCGATCGCATTAGGCGAAGTGAGGCTGAGAAGAGACGTAAAGGCTCAGATTATGACGAGAAGGACCAAGAGAAGGAGACGAAACATAAGGAGAAATACAAAGCTCAACAAACACGAATGGAACGCAAGCTTGGATATCTGAAAGGAATGATTGATAATCCTCCTGAGCCACCCAAATTGTACCGCGATGCAGTAGCCATGCGAAGAGCTATTAAAATGCTGGAGATGGTAAAGATGCCAGCAGCTGATCGTGTTGTGATGCAATATCCACACGAGCTCTCTGGTGGGATGCGGCAACGCGCTCTCATTGCTATGGCACTCTCATGCAATCCAAATATTCTCATCTGTGACGAGGCTACAACCGCTTTGGACGTGACAGTACAAGCACAGGTACTCAATTTGCTGAATGAGTTGAAGGAGGAGATTGGAACTTCAATCATGATAATCACGCATGATCTTGGTGTTGTTGCAGAAACATGTAACTGGGTGAATGTTATGTACGCTGGAACTACGGTTGAATCAGCTGCTACTGATGAATTATTCAGTAATCCTATTCATCCATATACAAGTGGTCTCCTGCAAGCAATACCCAAGCTCCATGAGAATAAGGAACGGTTAGATCAAATTCTTGGTATTGTCCCAAATCTGATAACACCTCCACCTGGTTGTCGCTTCCATCCAAGGTGCGAGTTTGCAACAGAAATATGCAGACAGGATCGTCCCGACTTGAGAGAGATTAAACCGATGCATTTTGTGGCTTGTCATAATCCACAAGGGAGTTTCTAGGAGGTAATAAAAATGGATGATAACATTCTCTTAAAGACCGTGAAACTCAAAAAGTACTTTCCATTAACTGGAGGTGTATTCCGAAAAGTAGTAGGAAAAGTACATGCGGTTGACGGAGTCAATCTTGACATTGTAAAGGGAGAGACCCTTGGTGTGGTAGGTGAGAGTGGATGTGGCAAAACAACTCTCGGCCGTACTATTTTGCGTTTACTTAGTCCAACCTCTGGGAAAATCATCTTTGATGGGAGGGATATCACTCGGCTTGACCAGAAGGATTTACGTTCCATTCGTAGAGAAATGCAAATAGTATTTCAAGACCCAATGGCTTCGCTTGATCCAAGAATCACAATCAAGAAGACTGTCGGCGAACCTCTAATTGTAAACGGAGTTGCCAAAGGTCAACAGGTTCGAAACATGGTACTAGACCTTCTTCAGAAGGTTGGTCTAACAGAAGACCACCTCAACCGATTTCCACATGAATTTTCAGGTGGACAACGACAACGTATCTGTATAGCAAGAGCGCTTGCTTTGAATCCTAAATTCGTTGTGATGGATGAACCGACATCAAGCACTGATGTATCTGTGCAGGCACAGACACTCAATCTGATGAAAGACCTTCAAGATGAGTTTGATCTAACCTACATGTTCATTTCACACAACCTGAGCGTTGTTAAACATATGAGTGATAGGGTTGCTGTGATGTACTTAGGTCAAGTGGTTGAGCTTACTCCTCAAGACCTCTTTAGGAAGTCATACCATCCATATACTTTCGCTCTTGTATCTGCAGTACCTGTACCTGATCCAAGGTTTGCAGGACGCGCTCAGATTCTGAAAGGAGAGGTGCCAAGTCCAATCAACCCACCAACCGGTTGTCGCTTCCATCCACGATGTGTATTCGCGCAAGGTATCTGTAAGCGTCAAGAACCTAAACTCGATGATATGGGCGGTGGACACTTTGTTGCATGTCACTTCGCTGGCGAACTTGACTTTGGCATTAGTTCTCAGATGGATTATGCAAGTGCAGTAGGACGAGAATAGGAAGTGTAGACAATGGGTGACGATATCAATTGGGATGATTATATGTATCATGAACCTGGAGCAGGTTCTGCAATTTCGCTGGATCTAACTGATTATGCTGCTCTGTTCATTGCATCCCTTGAAACAATCTATCTTCCAATTGTTATTATGGGAGTATTCCTATTCGCTCTTTCAGTGTTCTTCACCCTAATGTTTTGAAATGAGGAGAGTTCATGTCTACGAAGAAGTACAATACAATCTTCGAAATGATGGCACTCTCTTCACTTCTTGTTATTCTTGATATTATCATTGCAAGTGTGAGTGCAGTAATAGTTATTCAATCAATATTCCCAATTGTTTCGAATCTTCTACTGGTAGAATTTTCATTGTTGCTCATCATTGGTGCATGCATGATGTCAAGGCAACCAATGACCGAGGAGAAGGAGAAAACGGAAACAGGTGAACGTTCTCAGGCCTTCATGATGTATCTATTAGGGCGCAAATTACTTGGAGCATCGGTTTTCGCATTCCTTTTCTCTTTATTATTTGCCTTCATACCCTAGAAATCATCGTAATCCTCAAACTCATCGGAAGTCCTCAGAAAACCGCGTTTTGATATCATTGCAATGATTCTAGTAAAAAGGTAGATCAAGAATGGAATGACTCCTGCTAAGTATAACAATGCGAGAAGGAGTGAGAAATCTGCTAAGAAGAATGCAGGTCCCCATAACAGGAGATTTGAGAATGCGGCAATAGACCAAGCAATAGCTGATGGGACTAAATCACCAACAGGAAATATTGCTATACATGAAATTCCAATCATGAGATTTATTATACCCCATTTCTTGATCGAATCTACTGCTATTTTCACATATACAAAATCGTTCTTGCATAATCTGCTGTATTCTGCGGCGATCAAGGCATCGAGTAACTCCTCAGACACACGGGGTTCCCCAGGTCCTATCATAACAAGAATGCCTGCCATGAAAACCACGATGGCTACTCCCAATGTCTGAATTCCCTCAATGAAAAGAAACCCTACTATTACCGAGATCATTCCCATTAATAGACCAATCCAAATCGCTGCTGCCAATGTATTACTCATAAGATAGCTTTGAAACGCATTTCCCATCCTACCATGTTTTCGGATCGTCATGTTATCATAGACCCATTCATGTGCAAAGCAGTTTGTATATTCTGTTTCTCCACTCAAATCAATTTCAGTGACATCATATGTTTCTTCAAGGCGAGTTTGAAATGCTGAGAATTCAGGGATTTTACGAATTCGAAAGATTGCTACTGCTACAATAAGAATTCCTGTGACAAGAAAGGCAATCTGGAGTTCCATGATTCAACCTACCTATCAGTAGAGAATGAAGCGAGTGATGGTGTTCTCTATTTCAATGATGTGTTATGTCATTCAGTAGACTTGCTAAAACATACAGCCAAATGTGGGCGAGTAATGCATGTTCCGGTTTTTCTTCTGGATACCATCCAATTAGAAGAGTCACATCCCCTCGTAATCCGGAAGATATTGATCCCGTTTTGAGTGTGACATTCTGTCCATCCATTTCTATCCCAATTCCGGAATCGTAGTAGATCTTCGGACTTATGGAAAATGTATAATCAAATTTCTTGTTAGGAGTTGCACATAATTCAACGGAGAGATTGTGAAGCTCTACTCGCATTCTGAATCTTGTATATTCATACTTGGGCACAATTTCTGTTTTTTCTGGGATTGTGGGTAATATCACAGGACGTCTGTTTGCTTCGTAACCCACAATATCACTCTCTATTAGACCACAGAAATTTCCAGCTTTTCCAGATATTGTTAGCTCTTGGCGGGTTCTATCTATATTCAATTCTAGTTCAGTAATTTCATGTTTTACAACCCCATATGGATTCTCTCTACTCACTGCCTCAGAATCCCAATAAAACCAGGGGACGCTGATCATTGGATATATACGATCAGAAGAACGAATCTTTTTTCCCATCATCTTCCACAGATCTGGATTCATAAGAAAGAGTGTAATCGTAAGAGAGTGCAGAATTTTG
Organism: uncultured archaeon; assembly: GCA_964458565.1. Lineage (GTDB taxonomy): Archaea > Asgardarchaeota > Thorarchaeia > Thorarchaeales > Thorarchaeaceae > CAYWJO01. The sequence goes on from CAYWJO010000012.1 coordinate 41,431, forward strand.
GATACCTTGTTAAAGAAGACGAATTTCTCTGCTTTTGTAGGAACTAACCTCTCAGTAATCTCTGAAACTTGCTCAAGCGTTAATGAGGTTCTATTTGATTTCTTGAGTTGTGTCTTTTGATTTTCATTCAGGCGTATTATGTCACCATACATTTCTTTGAAAAGAACCAATGCTTCTTTATCAAATACTAAGTTAGTTTCCATATGATATCCTCACAGCGTCCGTTCCATGATGAAAAGAAAACCCTTCCGGAATGCTTGAAAGCATGTTAACCAGATATGCATTGATTTCAATTGAAAACAATGATTATTCCCACAACGAATGAAGATGAAGTCATCGAGTGGCTTCTCTTTTACAACAAATATTGTAGGAAACCGAAAGGTGACCGTAAAATCAGCATTTCTGACTTGCAAACATTAACAAGCTTGGAACTCATTGATATCGATTCACTTAGAATTGGTTACGAACAAGGTATTCCGAAGGCAATCTGTAGATTGGAGTTCTCGAGAGACAATAAATCAGCTTATCTAAGTGATTTATGTTTCTCACAGAGCACGATGGGCACTATATTCATTGACTCAGTATTAGAAAATGTTAGACAAAAAGGAGCACAGTCTGTAATCACTTGGGTTCCTGATGGTGATGGAAAAGTAACCGAGCTGCTCGGGGATTTCTCCTTTGAAGCAAGGAAAGTTCATCTTTTACTTCGAAATATCCTACTGTATTCCCCAGACGAGTCGAATTATAAAATCGAATCTTTTGAATCTCCCCTGAATGCTCAATTACCTGTTCATTCTGAACGAATAATTTGCATCTCTCTCAGAGAACTCTATGGGCATTTTGAATTATCATGGGATCTTATCGCGAAAATTGGTCCTCTTACAAGTAATAATGAATTCCTCCTAGCTTATCAATCGAGGTCAATGAAGCATATTGGGGCGATTCTATTCAATCATCCATTTCATGATGATCCTGATTTAATTGTTCAACCCTTGAAGAGGCTGTTTCGTTTGTTATATGATAAGGGTGTTCGAGAAATCCAATCCGAGATTGATACTGATCAGAATCTCAAGCAAGCTTTCCTTACAGCTGGATTTGGTATTGACTCAACTCTCTTTCAATTAGAGATGGACATAATCCATTAAATTAAACGAGCGTCTCATCAAAAACGCGCCAAATATCTTATTGAGTAAATAGTCTCAAAAAGATGTATATAGCTCCCCGAGAACTTTGATTCCATGAGTGTTTTGTCGGGAGGAAATGAAGTCTAACGTTAAGAACCAAGTTACAATCATGTCGATAGGAAATGGAGTGCACCTAGATTCACAATTATCTGGCACCAACCTTTCATATTGGTGCTCTAACGTTCAGACTTGGCAATAAACACCCATTCGTGAGCGCTGAATGCGCTCACACCCTTTTTACACTGCATAACCGTCGCGAAATCTTTCTACATCTGGTGGAAATCTCTGTTCAACATGAAATACCGATGATGTCTTTACACGACCAATTAGAATTGAGCTGAATTTTCCAATTATCACAAGTAAGAGAGGAATGATGGCTGACAGATATACAAGTGCGAGGAGTATTGAAACGGGTTCTAGATAGGTAACGGGAACCCATAGTATTGTGTTAGCTACTTGCGCTACTCCCCATGCGAATGCTGTTGGGAGGTCTTCAGCAGTGGGTACTAATATTAGGAATCCAATGCTCACGAAAATCTTGACAATGATTGAAACCAAGATTTGGTCTCGTGCAATAACAACGAACGGATAGTCATTTGAATTGATTTTATCAAATCCTACTTTCTCAAGCGCAACAAGAAGTTCTTCAGACATCTTTGGGGGACCAGTTCCATAAAGGATAAGCATCCCAATGAATGCGGCGCCCATAGATGTCCATAGCATTGTTGGTGATGAAAGGATTATAGACCACATGAATAATGGGATTGCAACAACAGCTAGTGCAAGAAACATGAAACCGTAGAGTGTATCATCGAGAATTTTATCGTTGATGAGAGTATAGAATCTTCCATATTTTCTTGTTGTTAAATTATCAAGCACCCATTCTTGAGAGTAGCAATCTGTGTAACTTGTTTCTCCACTCATATCAATAGTCTGCTTACCGTATTCAGATTCAATATCCCGCATCATCCTACCTGCCAAACCAAGATATCTAGCTCTTAGAACTGCTGATATGAGAATAATCATACCTACAGCGAGAAATGCTATGTTCGAAATCAACCTTCTGACCACTTCTTTTTACATTCTATTTGCCTAATGAGGGTTTTCTAACACGCATTGTCATCAATCTCACCATATCTATGACATCTGATCCAATGTCGCGGTTCAATTTCTCGATATTCAGGGATCTCAATCTTGCATATTTCCTTCGCGAATGCACATCGAGGATGAAACACACATCCTGATGGTAGGTCTGTCAAAACTGGAGGTTCTCCAGGAATTCCACGAAGCGCAGGGCGTTTTCCTCCTGCTCTCATTTGCATCATTGCTATTGTCGGGAATGATGTCATCAAACCCATGGTATACGGATGACCTGGTTTGTGGAACATCTGAACCGCATCACCAAATTCCATTATTTTGCCAGCATACATCACAGCGACTCTGTCCGCAAGTTCAGCTATTACTCCTGCATCATGGCTGATAATAATGCTTGAGACATCGAAATCAATTTTTATCATGTTTAGAACATTCAGAATTTGTCTTTGGATTGTGACATCGAGTGCGCTAGTCGGTTCATCTGCGATGACTAGGAATGGGCCATTCACTAACGACATAGCAATCAATACTCGCTGAGCTTCTCCTCCACTGAAGCTACCCGGGTCTAGAACATACCTTATTTTTGAATCTCCTAATTGCACTAAGTCTAAAAAGTCCAAGACCTTCTTCTTCAATTCAATAAGTCGAACATTTTCATCATGAATTTCTACTGTTTCACCGGTCTGCCAGCCAATGCTATACTGTGGGTTCAGGGCTCGGGTAAGTCCTTGAGGAATCATTGATATCTGCTCACCACGAATCTTTACCAGTTCCTCTTCATCCATCCGAGTTAGATCCATTCCTCTAAATATAACACTCCCACTGACTCCTGGTCGTTCCTCTGTACCAGATTTTTTAGCCTTGTCAAATTCTTGTGCAAGTCCAGGTATGTTGGATGTGCCAGCCGCATATTTTGCAACCCGATTGAATAGCTGCATGATAGCTAATGCGAGTGAACTCTTCCCACAACCGCTTTCACCTAGAAGACCTACACATTCGCCTGGAAATATTGTGAACGAAACATCATCAACAGCTTTTACATATCCCTTGGAAACAAGATAATATGCTCTAAGGTTCTTGACTTCTAGGATAGGTTCAGTTTCGGTCATCACAGGCACGATAGTTGTCGAGCTCTTCATGTTATTAAAGCGTATTACCTATGCATTCGCAAGCGTCCAATGTATTAATGTAGCCCATTATCTGAAATGGCTGAACGAATTGGTGATAATTATAGCAGATGCGAGGGTATTCTTTACTTATAGGAACACGAGTTCAAGGTACAATATGTTAGATAAATTAGAGCACATCTTCAAGAAACTTGGACTCGATACTTCGATTGCACATGGCGATAGGGTCATGATTAATACGCCTATGGGACTATGATATTGTAGACTTGAGTAAAACATGAAGTTCAAAGGTGACCCTTTCGATTGATTGATTAGTCACCCAGAGACTAATCCCAAATCATTGGAGTGAAGAAGATGAATAAGTCGGTAGTATATTTCTCTGATAGAAAATCTCAGACATACTATAACATGATAGATAAACTAGAACACGTGTTCCAAAAACTTGGACTTAACGAGGTGATTAAGCCTGGTTTCAAGGTGATGATTAAGACACACTTTGGGACATGGGGGAATACAAACTATCTACGTCCAGTATACGTGCGAAAGGTAGTTGATATGGTTAAAGAGCTAGGTGCTCATCCATTTGTAGCAGAATCATGCGGGCTTGGATATGGTTCAGGAGGGAGCTATGGCGGCAGGACAACCGCAACTGAATATATCTCAATGGCTGCATTAAACGGTTTTAACGAGGGAACAGTTGGAGCACCAATAATAATGGCGGATGGATACTGGGGTACCGATGTCTATAAGGTAAAGGTTGATGGCGAGTACATCAAAGAAGTCGATGTAGCTGCAGCTACGTTGGATAGTGATATAGTCATCATGCTGAGTCATGCGAAAGGGCATGGGCTTGGTGGTCTCGGTGGAGCTATCAAAAATCTAGGAATTGGCCTTGTTGGAAAACGAGGAAAGGCTGCCATGCATTTTGGTGAGGTGTCAATTGATGAATCAAAATGTCTTGGTCCAGAATGCTCCAAATGCTTGAAGGTTTGTCCTGTGCGATGCATATCAATGAATCAGAAAGCTACAATCGATTTCGATAAGTGCATCACTTGTGGGCATTGTAGGAGTGTATGCTCTCGTGATGCTAAAGCCAACGCTATCAATATCGCATGGAATCCTCCACATACTCAAGCACCTCGATTTGTTGAAAACGCAGTAGGTGTGGTAAATTCAATTGGTTCAGAAAAATTCTACTATATCAATCTCGCTTTAGATATCAGTGACAAGTGTGATTGTTGGAATACCGGAGCTGAATTGTTAGTTCATGACTTGGGTATCTTTGGCTCAAAGGATCCGCTTGCTATCGATCAAGCCTGTTTTGATGCAATCAATGAAGCTCCCCCAAATCCGATGTCATCAGTTTCAGAATCGCAACTTGGAGAAGACAAGCTGAAGGTTGCTCATGACCAAAAAGATCCTGAAACTGGAGATCTCATATCCCTTGCTGATGTTCAGTTTAAGCATGCAGAGAAAATGGGTTTGGGAAAGAGGGAGTATGAACTTATCACCCTCACTAAGGATCCTCCAGTGCGAAGCGGACCCCATTAGTCTGGATGAGTGATGAAAAATGGAATGGTTTAGACAAGCGCTTATCGAGGCCCACAAGAAACAAAGAAAGCATCTAGAGTGGATCCTGTCTGGCTTAGAAGAGGAACAATATTCAAGACAAGTGACCGATGAACAGGTCCTAACAAGCATTGAAAATACGGTCCGTCATATTGGGAATGCTGAAACCTATTGGTTCCATAAATCGAATCACAATATTGGACCGCCAATAGGTGAGATTGGATATAATGGTATTATAGAACGACTTGCTGAGAATTCTAAAAAGATAGCGGAAGTCTTGTTATCTTGCGATTCGAAGCAACTCCAAATTCGTACAGGCATGAATAAACAGACTCCATCAGTTGCGTGGGCGCTCTTGAGAACATACCAGCATGGTCTCTACCACGCTGGACAAATTTCCAAACTTCGAAGAATCCTGGGTGCGGAAGACCTACCCCCTCATAAAGATGAACTCTGGAGTAATGCTGTGGATGCAGTTATCGACATTATCACAAGATTACTCGCCGAGAATGTAGCTTGAGGATTAAAGTTCAAATTCAGGAAGCTCTTCGTATCTATGACAAAACATCCAATGCCCGGGTTCCACCTCTCGATATTCAGGAATCCTCTCTTTACAGATATCCTTGGAATGTTCACAGCGTTGTTGGAATGGGCAACCTGGTGGTGGATTACTCATATCTGGAGGGTTTCCGGGAATTCCTCGAATCCTGAGTCCCTTTTCTCTTATCTTTCTAATTATTTCCATTGAGGGATTACTCATAAGAAAGGCTCGTGTAAATGGATGTCCTGGTTTCTTCATTATAGTTGTAACATCACCAAACTCCATGATATAACCCGCTGACATAACCCCAACTTTGTCTGTTGTTTCAGCGATTAATCCTTGATCATTTGAAATCATCAAGATGCTAAGGTCCATTTTCTTCCTCACAATTCCTATAGCATCCATGATTCTTTTCTGTACACCCACATCAACTGCTGTTGTTGGTTCGTCAGCAATGATAAGTTCTGGATTCATGATTAATGCCATAGCAATGAGTATGCGCTGGTCCTCTCCCATACTAAATTCTCTTGGTTTGAAAGCCTTTCGAATATCAACATCACCTAATTCTATCAAATCCAATGCCTGAAGAACCATCCTCTGAACTTGTCTCTCCGTCAGCATATCATCTTCATCATGTGCCCAGAGTCCTTCTGCGGTTTGAATATCAATAGACGTGTACGGATTCAAACTCTTCATAGTACCCTGAGGGATGTAGGTAATTCTATCTCCTCGTATCTTACGATATTCCTTTTCATCGAGAGTGAGGATGTCCTGTCCTTTAAACCAAATATGGCCCTCTACTCCGGGTAATTCCATCCCATAATCTTCAGAGGTCAGTCCCTTCTTTCGAGCTTCTTTTCGCAAATCCCATAATTTCTTGGTATCCTCATCACCTGCATCTGATGCGAAACTTGCCATACGTTCAAAGATGCCAAGGATAGATAATGCGACAGATGACTTTCCAGACCCTGATTCTCCAAAAAGCCCAACTGATTCTCCTTGCAGTATCTCGAAATTAATTCCATTGACTGCTTTGACAAGACCCCTCTTAGAGGTAAAATTTGCCTTGAGGTTCTCAATCTTCAATAGTGGCTCATCGTTGCCTGGCATGGTTAACACATCCAATCTGAACCCTCAAATATCCTACTACACGCGCATATATAGTTTGAATATTCACGTGACACTATGATAACTAGTTGGTAGTTGATGTATCAGGTGGATCAGGAACCCATGAAGGAAGTTGAGAACTGGTGGGTTAATTCCGATTTATTCATTCAACGCATTGGCAGGAATCCAACTCCGTAAAACTGTTATCAAAACTACAACACTCCGATTCTATGCATCTGATATTGTGAACTGATTACTTTCTCCACAATGATTAAAACACAGTGATAACTCGCGCCTTTCTACTCGGAGACAAAAAAATGAGAAAGACCAATGCTGCCACGATTGCTTTTTTTCTAACGTTTGCTCTGCAATCGATGGGACAAGCCATTATTTGGCAATTCATAACCCTCTTTCTGAGACATGAATTACATGCAGATTCTTTCTTACTACTAACACTAGGGTGGGTCGCACCAGCATTCATGACAATGGCAGCTGTCAATTTCTGGGGTTGGTTCTCTGATGGTATGCGAAGCAGGAAACCCTTCATGATTATAGGTTTCATTGGATACGCTGCCACCTTTCTTCTCATATCCTTCGTCGGAACCTTCACGGAGTATCTAATGATATCAATGTTCGGAGCATTTTTCTCAGCAGCAGCACTACCCGTCGGTCAAGCATATCTCACCACAGATACTGAGAAGAAGGGAGAACGATTAGGTATTTTTTTAGCAGTACAGTCTGGTGGGTGGTTGCTTGGAGCTTTTAGTAGTGGATTTCTTTATGACTTAATTGGAATGTTCAATCTATATCGTATAGCAGCAATAGTGTGTATTGGAGCTACAGGAATTTGTGCATTATTTGTTAAAGACCGTCCTCCAGAAAAGCACGAACGAGAGATAGCTGGATTGGGTGAGGTCCTAAGAAGACCTGGGATGGCGAGACTAACAACTGCCGCCGGTTTGAGTTCGCTGGGTATGAACGCAATCGCATTCATGATGGCAATTATGATTGTTGATGAATTACAAGGTGAAGAATTTCTTGTGGGTCTTGCCAATACAGTTGCTACTTTCATAGCAGTAATTGCTACAGGTTACATTGGACGCATTATTGACAGACGCGGTCCAGTGAGGGTACTAATCCTGGCATATGTTTCGTATGTTGTATTTGCCATTGGTTTCGGACTTGCTAGAGACCCTATAACAGCTGCAATACTTTGGGCTTTACCAATTTATCCACTTTCCTCAACTGCTGCTTATACTTTTGCCTCTTTAATCTCGGCAGATGATGAAAGGGGTCGAGCTATGGGTCTCATAAATGGTGCACAGAACGCGGGATCTGCAATAGGACCAGTCATTGGTGGACTTTTTGCTGAATACATCTTCTTTGCAGTACAACCAATATCTTGGATCAACATGATTTTCAACCTAATTGCATTATTCATAGCTATAACTCTAATTGATATTGGTCGTAAACTACGAGACACCAAGACTACAGATGAAATACCAATTCCCCCTATCGAGCCATTGCAGGTTTTTTAAATTACAGGTCATTCTATAGGAATTTCATTTCCATTGATTATCACATGTTCAACCTTGCTATAGAACTCAAATGGATGTCCAGACCAAACTACGACATCTGCATCTTTTCCTGGTTCTAGAGAGCCTACTCGATCTTCTATACCTAGGATTTCAGCGGGATTCATAGTAACACATTGCAATGCTTCTTCTCTTGACATTCCATACTTGATCACATGCATTGGGAGGAGTGGAAAGTAGTTCATGGGTGTGAGAGAATCAGTCTGTAATGCGACTTTTACTCCAGCCTTAGCAAGAGCTACAGCGGTTTCAAATCCGCGTTCTCTTGTTTCTGGTTTGCTGACCCAATATATGGTTGGACCAACAACGGCAGGCACTCCCTTCTTTGCAAGAAATTCAGCAATTTTGTGCCCTTCAGTGCAGTGAATGATGACTAATCTCAGATTGAACTCTTCCGCGATACGTACTACTGTGACAATGTCATCAGCACGGTGTGCATGTGCATGCAGTGGAATCTCCCGTTTCAGAACTTTGGCTATCATTTCCATGCTGAGGTCACGTTTAGGTGGTGTCGGAGGACTCTCACCTTTCTCTTTTGTCTCTCTCGATTTTACTCCAAAATTGGTCCATTCTTCTAGGTAGTTCTGACCATCAGTAAAAGTCTTGCGAAGTAGAGATGCAACTCCCATTCGTGTTGAAGGTGTACGTTTTTCATCTCCATGGACTCTCTTCGGATTCTCTCCCATTGCCATTTTGAGACCTGATGGTGCCATGACTATCATTTCATCGACAACGTTGCCGCCTAGTGGTTTGACAACAAATGACTGACCCCCAATAACATTCCCTGAACCCGGACCAGTATTGATGCATGTCACTCCCCCTAAGACGACTTCTTTCAGCGATGGTTCTTGTGGATTATAACTATCAATTCCCCTCAACTCTGGTGTAATTGGAGTGGTCATCTCATTTCCATCACTCCCAGCCCATCCGATTGAACCATCAAAGAGACCTTGATGTGTATGTGCATCTATAAAACCTGGAAGGATGAATTTTCTCGAAGCATCAATAACTTCTGTGTTATCAGGTATCTTTACATCACTTCCTACAGCCTTAATCTTGCCGTCCTCTATCAAAACCGTACCATTTTCTATCAGACCATTAACAGGACAAAGAATTGTTCCATTTTTGATGGCTTTCATTCAACTACCTCAATCAAACTTGATAATTCAATAAATGAAAAGTGTTCTTGTCTGACTTATTCTAAAAGAATGTTGGAGGGGTATTAGACCCCTCGTAATAACATTACAGTTTTGAAGCAACTAGACTTGTCAAATCTGCCATTCGATGTGAATAACCAGCTTCGTTGTCATACCATCCAAGCACTTTGACAACATTACCAACGGTCACAGTAGCAAGGGAATCATAGATGCAAGATCTTGGATCGCCGATGAAGTCTGAGGATACTAGTGGTTCGTCACAATACCCGAGGTATCCTTTCAACTCCGCTTCAGAGTATCTCTTGAAAGCAACGTTCACCTTGTCCACATCAACATCTTTCTCCACAACCGTACTCAAGTCAACAATGGAACCATCCATAACTGGAACTCGTATTGCTCCACCAGTCAATTTTCCATCTGCTTTTGGATAGACCAATCCAATTGCTTTTGCGGCTCCTGTTGTCGTAGGTATTATATTCCAGCACCCAGCTCTAGCCCTGCGCAAATCACTGTGCTGTAGGTCAAGCATTCGTTGGTCATTCGTCACAGCATGGATTGTGGTCATGACTCCGTTTACAAGCCCAAAACTTTCGTCTATGACTTTCACCATTGGTGCCAAACAATTAGTCGTACAAGATGCATTTGAAATTACATGATGCTCGTCAGGTTTGTATTCTTTCTCATTTATCCCTAAGACAACTGTAAACATAGAGTTCTTTCCAGGTGCACTTACGAGAACTTTCTTTGCACCAGCATGAATGTGTTTTTCAGCATCCTCTTTCTTTCTGAAGTAGCCAGTACTTTCAATAACTATGTCAATGTCCATCTTTCCCCATGGTAGATTAGCGGGGTCTCTATCAGAAAGGACTTTGATTTCTGACCCATTGACTAAAATGGAATCACCCGATACCTTTACTTCGCCTCGGAATTTACCCATGACTGTATCATACTTAAGTAGATGTGCTAGGGTTTCTGCATCCGTAAGATCATTCATCGCGACTACTTCATAGTCTTTCTTTCCAGCTTCAATTACAGATCGTAAGAAGCCACGGCCTATGCGGCCAAATCCATTGATTGCTACACGCGCTGCCATATTTCCACACCAGCTTCGAATCTTTTTCAAATGAGTTAAAAAATAACTATGTTATAAAATCATCCGTTAAATCAAGGAATCGTCATCCAATATTGTCATTGTTTTATCCTCGACTACTTGTTGATATCGTTTCATACCAAAATAGTATGCAGGTATTAGAAGGAACTCAACAAACGCTGTAAAGATGAAGGGTGCAGATGGACTTATTGTGTCCCATAGGATTCCTCCTATTAGCGGTCCTGAAAATCTTGCTGTTCCCATGGCTGCTTCAAACATTCCAAATCCTTCTCCCGCTTTCCCCTCATAGACTGTTCCTAATACTGATGACATTACAACAAATGCTCCAGTACCTGCAACGCCTTGAATTGTGAACAGTATCGCGATTATAAGTAGCGAATACATAGGATCTGTGAAAATGTACGGGAGAATTACCATTAGAAATGTGGTGACAGAAACTGCGAGTGCTGCTGCAGACACAACTACTACCTTATTCATTCTGTCTGCTAATTTGCCAATTGGCTCGCCAAGAATTGATGACGCAATACCAGATGGTAGATAGATTATAGCAAGAGTCGCAATATCTTGAGTAAACAGCTCGAGAATATATAGTTCAACGAATGGTGATAGGAATGCTAGTGCGAATGCATCTATCGCAGCTGCAAGAATCAGTGCTCCAATGCTTCTTCCTACCAGTTTCTGCATGTCTATATGATTCGGCTTTATCGTTTTTTGAACTAGAGGGGGTCTCACGTTAATTACTATTAATCCCCCCAAAATATTCATCAGAGCATAAAAAAGAAACATGGTTTGGATATCAAATGTGAATAGGATGAAGAAACCTATGACTGCTCCAATAACACTACCTCGTGCATTGTATGCAGAACGTCTTCCAAATGCTTCAGATCTATTTTCACGAATAACTCGTTCTGAGATTTCTGCATCGCTTCCAACCCAATAGAATCCTGCTCCGAGTCCCCAAATCAGGCTGTTAACAATCAGCATCTCAATAGAGATGAACCAGATTGCACTTGCCATTCCGATATACGCGAATCCTCTTATCGAACTTCCAAAGAGAATTGACTCTCGCCTTCTTCCTCCCTTAGCTATCATGCCTGCTATGGGTGAGAAGATTGCAGACCCTAATGTAAGAAAAGAAAATATCAACGCAACCTGAAGGGCGTTTGCACCCATTCCAGCAGCTGCAATTGGTAGCACAAATCTAACAACAAAAAAACCCAAGCTACAAAGAAAAGACGATTGATAAATAGATTTCAATGCTGGCCAATCACTTATTGGTGATTCATCAATCATCTCTTGTCACAATATTCCAAAGTCGTGCAAAGATAAACATTGGCAGTCCAACCGTCTAAACCTGTAAATTCTTATTGATGATATGGATTCTCCATGCACATAAGGAGAAATCAGAATGAGTAAACATGACGAACATCTTTGTTCATATTCAAAACATCATGGTGTTGAAGATATGAAACCTCGTGTTAAGAACGCGAAATTCATCTGTGAGGTTTGCGGTCGCGTTGCTAACGATAAAGACTATCTCTGTAGGCCAGTAGACCTTTAGACATTATTTGATGACAGGAGGTTAAGTTGTGAACGAGAGGGTGTTGCAGCACATTGATGAGAATCTTCAGAATTCTATTGCGGATTTGAAAAGAATCTGTGCACTTCCTTCAGTTGCTGCTAAGGGGGAGTATATGGAAGAGACCGCTGAAATGGTTGCATCAATGCTGGAGAGTATCGGTTTTGAGACAAGAGTTCATCCCACCTCTGGCGTTTCTGTTGTAACTGGTGAGCTTAATGTAGGTGCAACTAGAACGCTCTTATTCTACGATCACTTCGATGTACAACCTGCAGAGCCGTTTGATTTATGGGACTCTCCTCCCTTTGAATCTGATATCAGAGATGGACGAATCTTCGCTCGAGGGGTAGCAGATAATAAGGGTGATTTCATTTCCCGTATTTGGGCTGTAAAGGCATTCTTAGAAAATGGACTTGAGTTACCTGTCAACGTCAAATTTGTGGTTGAGGGTGAGGAGGAGATTAGCAGTCCAAATCTACCAGAATTCGTTAAAACGAATAAAGACTTCTTGAAAGCAGATGGTGGAATCTGGGAATTTGGCGGCTCAGACATTAATGGTGTGCAGGAAGCGTGGTTGGGACTAAAAGGAATAGTCTATGTTCAGCTGGAAATAGAGCGATTGAACACTGATTCTCACTCAGCCAACGCATGTATTCTTCCCTCAGCACCCTATCGCTTAATTTGGGCACTTAATTCTCTAAAAGACAACGAAGAGAACATTCTCATTGAAGGATTCTATGATGATGTTAAACCGTTAATTGATATTGAGAAAAAGGCGATTGCTAAGATAGACATGTATGAGGATAAAATCAAGAATCACTATGGAATTGATGAATTCCTGCTTGGTCTTGAAGGTCATGAGTTGAAGGAACGGTACTATAATGGCCCCACGTGCAATATCTGCGGTGTTTGGAGTGGTTACCAAGGTGTCGGTTCAAAGACTGTCCTCCCTGCAAAGGCGTTTGCAAAACTCGACTTCCGACTTGTCGAGAAAATGAGACCTGATGACATAATCAACAAACTTCGTCGTCATTTGGATTCTCATGGATTCACTGATATCAAAATTGCATGGCATGAAGGGTATCCAGCTGCCAAAACACCGGTTGATCATCCTTTTGTTGAACTGGTCAATAAGGCAAATAAAGCCGTGTTCGGACACGATCTCGTTTTACAGCCTACAAGCCCTGGTTCTGGTCCACTCTATTTATTCAATGAATATGTGCCTATGGTGTCAATTGGTTGCGGTGATTATGATTCTCGAGCTCATGCTCCGAATGAAAGCATCATGATAGAAAACTATCATAATACAATCAAACGGATTGCTGTTCTTATGCACGAGATGGGTTCTTGGTGATTCATGGTAGTGGTGGTCTCAAACGTAGATCTTTGTCCCACTGAATAGTGAATCCATATTCAATTTTCAGCTGTTCATTAGTTTCAATGTTGGTTTCCCACTCAAGAATACCGAGCTCGAATTTCTTATATTCGTGAGTTGGTTGGCTTAGCTCAATTTCGACTTTCTCTGAACTACTATGTGGTATAACATCAACGACTTTCATGTTTATTGATGTCTTCGCAAAACTCTTGATTTCAAGGCGATATTGATAATCCCTACGTCGTTTTCCTCTTGTGATTCCAGCTTTCTCTGTATCCTTCGCTATAAGCTTCTTCTCCGCCTTTACATCATAAGCCGCACGAGTTCCCAATCGAAACTCTTCTCGAGGGGCTATCATTCCAAGACTCGTTTCACCGATGAATTCACCTTGCGCATAGACTTTAACATTCCCAGGAAGGATCACAGAATCTCCATTCGTAATCTCATCTTGTGCGACCACTTCTGGCATTGCTGCAGCATTCCAATAGTACAGCTTCCTTGAATCGAATTCTTCTTCAGTCAATGTAATCGGATGCGGGTCTTGTTCTGATGCTATTGTTACTTTACCTGGAACATCATAGATTACTGTACCACTTAGAGTTTCAGAAGCTGTGGAATGAATTTCAATTAGGTCTTCGAGACCATCTGCAGCTCCAACATATTCCTCTGCCTCTTCTGGCATCTCATCATAATCACGCTCTTTATCAGCCATGAATCCAAAGCCAGTACTTACTGCGACTGCTGATGCAATATTAACATAGTAGGGTTTTGGAGTCACTGCCTCAACAGGTCGAGCTGATGAAGTTGAAACGATAAGAGTAACATCTTCCCAACTCTCTAGAGAATTGTTATAGACCATCGCGATTCTCTTCAGTGATGCATTTTTTTCTCCAATGTCTACATCGTAAGTGGGGCTCCATCCCGCGTATCTAATTTGATAGGTGATGTCTAATTGAATCTCTGTAGCCTGTTTTGCTTCAACAAGGACTTTTACTTCAGTTATGGTTTCAGTTCGTCTTTGTCCTTGAATCTTGTTCAGATTACTCTGAGCAACCCGTATCTTAAATTGTAATTCTTCAAGTTGTGTACGTTCATTTTGGATCTTTGTCTTGAGTTCTCTAAGGAGGCTAATCGAGGTCTCATCCATATCTGCAAAATGCTTCACTGATGACTCTCCAACTGCTATCCATTTACCAATCTCGCTAGCAAATTGGCTCCGAATTGTACTAAGATGTCCTACGCGAGATTCATAGAATTCCAATTTATCAGTAATTTTTTTCTGTTCTTTCTGTAATTTTTCGAGCTCTTTCACCATCTTGTCAACATCAGCTTTAGGTTCATAGATAACCTGCTTTTTACTAACATCAATAGCTTTCAATACTGCTGCACCTTTGCCCTTCACACGAAAACTATCACTCATCGCATATCCAGTAATACCAGAGGCGATTATATGGTGCTCTCCTGTTTCAATTCTTAGGCTACCACTGCGTGTTAATCTTGCTCCATCGCGAAATACTGTCACATCACTAATTCTTGTTTCTAAGTCCATTTTCATATTCTTTCCCTCCTCATGGTAACGATGGGCTAACTGCAACTCCTTTTTCCCATTGCACTTCATATTCATAATTCAATGTGAACTCTTGGGATGCAGTGATTTTACTCTCCCAATGCATGACTCCTAACTCGAAACTTTTGATTCCAAGTTTGTCATAATCTATTTTGACCTCAATCGCTGGATTCAGACTATGAGGTACGCGGTCGTATATATCCATCTCAATATCTTTTTTGGAGAAGTTAGATATCTTGAGGTTGTAGCGATATGAACGACGTACTTTTCCTCTGGTCATTCCTGCTTTCTCTACTTCGCGTTCGACAAGCTTCTTTTCAGCCTTAACATCGTACGCCACTCTGGTGCCTAGTTTGAACTCTTCGCGTGGTGAAATCAGACTAATCGAAGTTTCACCAATGTAATCACCATCTGCAAATACTTTGACCTTTCCTGGCAATAACACCGAATCACCATTTGTTACAACATCCTGCGCAACAACTTCAGCCATACCATCTGCATACCAATGATGCACTGTCTTGGATTCAAACTCTTCCTCTGTCAGTGTAATTGGATGAGATTCCTCATCGAATGGAATGTCAGCAGGAGTGGGCAATTCATAGATTGATATACCCGATACAGATTCAGATACTTCAGCGTACTCTTCAATTATCTCAGGCAGTGGTTCAGGAGCTGGAGGTGGCATCAAACCTCCCGGCGCAACCATCTTTGGTGCTGCCTCAGCCTTCATCGCCATCCTTTTCATTTTTCTGCCTTCCATGCTCCTTTTCTCTTCAGCTGGATCATATGCATAAATCCAGTAAGGTGTTGGCTCAATGGCGGCGACAGGTTTCGCTGTTGCTGTTGACACCGTTAGTTTGATCTTCTTCCATTCCTCTTTTGTACGATTACGTATCATAGCTATACGTCTGACCTTTGCCATATTTGAGAGTAGGTCTACATCGTAGGTGGGGTTCCAACCCGCACCCCTTGACTGATATATGATATCTAGTTCTACATCAGATTTCTCCCTTACATCGAGAGAAATTTCAACATCAAAGTAACTCTCCGTTCTTCTCACTGCATTCAATCGATTTATTTCGTCTTGAAGAACATGAATTGTATCTTCCAATTCTTCTCGCTTTTCTCCAAGTTCCATAATCTTCTGATTCAACTCAAATGTACGCTTTTCAGTTTCAGAATTGAATTCTTGAAGAACATTCAGATCCCCCTCAGCTGCGGCATACACTTCACCAAATATCTCCGAAAAGCGCTGGAATGAAATATCTAATTCCCCTAGTTGCTTGTTTAAAAGATCGAGTTCGTCATTTATTGTTTTGAGTTCAGCCTGATGTTTTTTCATTTTCTTGATAATTGGTTTAATATCACTACTAGGTTCAAAGACCTGACTTCTTCGAGACACATCAATACTTGCTAGAGCTGCGGGACCTCTACCCTTAACTCGAAAACTGTCTTCTTCGGCATATTCTGTTATTCCACTGACTCGGATTTTCTGTGGACCCTTTTCGAGTGACAATTTTCCATTTCTAGTAATTCTCGCTCCATCTCTGAATACAGTCACAGATGATATAGCGGTGTTCATATCCATCTCGGTAATCTCCCTGCTTTCTCCAAACAATTCTCCATTTATCCTTTGAGTATATAGTTTTTATAACGGGATTCAATAATTTCAAAATGACGAAATCTTGACCCTGAGTTGATATGAAATGGAAACTGGATTTGTGAAGATGGGATTTAGAAACGCGTTTCGTAGAAAACGTGTTGCTGCCTTCACAATATTCTCTATTGCACTAGCTGTTAGCCTATTGTATACATCCTTATCTGCCAATGCTAATCTTCAACATAGTGCAAATCAATTTCTCGATGATAGTATATCTCCAATTGATATCTCAGTCTCAACTTTCAAGTATGGTGTACGGATTACTAAGGCGCAAGAATACATTATCAAATCTCTCCCTGGTGTGGAGAAGACGATACCTCGAATTGAGGGGCATGCTTCAATTACCAATGGCAATCAAACAATCTTCTTTCTATTAATTGGAATTGATTTGAGTATTGAATCACATATAGGTAGTCTTAACGCTACTCAAGGAGTTGTTGATTTATCTGGACGGGGTTGTTACCTCTCTCATGAGGCTTATGATATACTAGACAAAGAAATTGGTGAGGAATTGCTATTCAACACATCTGCTGGACTGCAATATCTCAATGTGACTGGAACCGGATTTATTATCGATAAGGGTTTGATTGGACCTGTTGTGATAATCTCATTAGAGAAGGCATGGGATATCTATGCAATTCGATTTCCTGATGGTTCCTATAACAAAATGATGATTCAACTGGAAGATATCTTTGCAGCATCTACAACTATTAACCAACTTGAATCATTACTCAATAGCGACGATGATGACTTTGTAATCACTAATTTGAAAGCATACCATATGCGACTGATAGAATCATTCATGATCTATGCTCGATCCATTCTTCTCGCACTAGTGGTATCAGCTGTTTCGATTGCATGGCTTCGCGTTTTCTCTTCTTTCGCTAAGGTCTTTGCTGAACGTCGCTATGAAACCGGGGTTCTTCTTGCTTTTGGAAGTTCACCAAGTCAGGTCATTCAGGTCTTTATAGTAGAATTGATTGTAATCGGAACAATAGGTGCCATATTCGGAGCGATTCTCGGAACTGGACTTGGTTTTGTAGTACTCCAGATGCTACGAGTTCAGGTTCGAATCACAGCAATAGGAACAACTGTACAATACTTCAATGCGCCTTATGTCATTGATTTTACAACTCTCTTGTTATCCGGAATCGCTGGTGTTTTTCTTACTGTCATATCTGGTTATCTCCCAGCATTTAGAGCATCTAGAGAAGCAGTTGTGAAAAGTCTAGGGATTGGATTAGTTGGCCAACAGACAAGTAGTTTGACTATATCTAAAAAACTCAAAAACACAATTTGGAGTGGTCTCAGTCTAGTTGCCTTGTCTATCTGTGGAATAGTATCAATTCAAGCCATCTCAGATTGGTTCGACCTTGAATGGATGTCAGCTGACTGGATTAGGATAATGTCAATCCCTGCAGTGCTATTGACTCTAGCAATTTTATCGCCAAAGATTGCAACCTCTACCAAATTGCTTTCTTCGATCTCGATACGAACTAATGAACTCGTACGGGTCTTATCCGGAAAAAATCTTCGCAGAAATACAATCAATGCACTTGTGATATTCAATCTCTTTGCAGCAATCACAGTCTTGTTTTTCGTGTCAGCAAATGCTGGTTATGCAGTCACTGAAACATGGCGATATACAGTTGCTGGACAGACCTCATCAGCGAATGTTATTGCTCACATTGATCCAGCAAGTGATATTGAGATTGTTTCACAGATTGAATCGTTACCAAATGTTACTCGCGTTGTGCCTGCAAATCAAGAGGTAAATTTCTTTACACATTCGGGTAATATTGAAACTGGTGTTATTCTCGGAGTCGATCCAATTGGATTTGAGGAAATGACTTCGATAGGTGTTGTATCTTCATTCAATCTTACTCAAGGTCTCTCAATAGTTGAAACGCCCATGACCTGTGTGGTTTCAGAATACACTGCTCGAAAACTTGCTTTGGAATTGGGTGATTCTATACATCTAGAATCAGGTAACAACGTCACGGTCGCTGCAATATGCGTGTCTTCTGTTCCTGTCTTCGTTATGACAGTGATCAGTCCAGTTTTCATGATAATCAGCACCGAAACGTGGAGTCTGATTCAAGGTGCGCCTTATCTGGTTGGTAGCCTACTAATTCAAACCGAAACACCTCAAAATACAGCGTCTATCCTCTCGGATATGCCTGGTTTTCTAGCGGTACCAATCTCAGATTTGCAGGAAGATATCTTGGCTAATATACAGTACATTCAACTTATCATGGATTCCTCATTACTTGTCCTCGTTGGTGTAACAATGGCAAGTGCCATTCTCAGTGGATGGGCTCTAGCCCAGACAAGAAGACGAGAGATTGGACTCCTAGCATCAATGGGTATGACAGATTCTGAAATTGCCTTAACAATGACGTTGGAAACCTCGGTAGCTATGATTGGAGGGACAATATTTGGGATAATTGCGGGTCTTTTGGTAGAAGCTGCGCTTGCTGATATACTACTCAGATTCGGTGGTTCTGACATTGCGTTTCTTGATTGGCGAATCGCACTACTGATTGTATTCTCATTGGTTTCTTCCACAATAGCTGTATATTTCGCCATAACAAAGGCTGCTGATACTGAGGTGGTAAAACTTCTACGAGAGATGAGTCGAGAGTAGGTGGTCAAGGCCATCAGGGGAAACGTGGTAGGAGGGGGGAGTAACTGTTGAGGGCATGTCATAGAAAAAGTCCTAACAGCCTTTATACCACCATTGATTAATCATTTTCAGAGAATATAAGGTCGCCAATTGATTCCCACACAATTTAGTTATAAAATGAGCATTCTCGGAAAGATGGGAACTCACAATGCAAACGAGAACGTTATTGGTTGCAAGTATATCATTTGTGGCCCTAGTTATTCCTTTAATCGCAAGTAATTTGGTTTTTGGTGGTCCCGTCAATGATTCCCAATTAGAGAATGTGAACAATCCTGAACAAACGGGTTCAACAACGATTCCACCCACAACAACAATGCCACCCACAACAACGATTCCACCCACCACGCCTTGGTGGACCTCAACATGGTGGACAACAACGACAACCCCAACAACCACTACAACAACTACAACGACCTCGACCACTACCACCACAACAACCACAATAACAAGTACAACTGTGGAAACGACCTCAACAATTCCCACGACAATAGAAACAACAACAACAGAGGTTACTACGTCACCTACCACGACACAAAATTCGACATCTATTGTAGAAACTGAAACTGAGTCCGAGACAGAGTCTGAAACCGAAACAGAATTCACTAGTAGCACAACTGTCCTCCAGACTAGCAGTTCTAGTACCACTTCTGATTTCACTCAGTTTACAAGCACTATATCTGTAATTGCCACACCTTCTTCAAGTACAACTGCAAATACAACAGAAACTACAAGCAGTGGTACACCTCCATGGTGGGAAGGTTCAGGTACTTTTCTGAGTGTGGTAATCACAGGTGGTTCTGTTGTTGTAATTCTTGTCGTAATCGGAATGGCTTTACGCGGAAGAAAATAATCCATACATGGATGAAGATGTAGGAGTTCATCCTACAATCTTCAATTATTTTTCATTCTCGGAGCAGGCTTTTGATTACTGCATCATTTCCCACGAAGCTTTACATCCATAGTACCCGATAACGGCACAAACGATACCTAGAGCTAAGAAACTAATTGCGGATATTGCATTGAAGTAAAATGCTGTACTACCCACTAGAAGAAATATCAACGCGCATGGCCATACTATTAATGTTACGCAACAAACCCCAATTGTCTTGAACAGGCCCTCTATACTAGTATCTGATCCTCTTCTATCTGGAGGTGGACGTGATGGAGGTACCTCGAATTCTGCCAATTCTTTCTCTCTCCCTCCACAATAGTTTAGTTATGGCATATTACATTCTGATATATGAATGCAGTGGAAATCTTGACTCAAGTATTACTATACTATGATTTTTCGAATATCTTCTTCCGGCTCTCACTGATGAGTTCTTGGAACAACTAATCGATAGTATACTAGACACCGCATACTCAAGGCTAGATATTTGAGATTACGTTTTATCCGGAAAAAAATGAAGATGGTAGGTCTTTGAAAAAAGACCTCCGTATCTATTCGTATTCAACTTCAAGATTTGTGACGAGCTTTATACAGGAACCAATCAGACAATTGCCGATTGGACAATTACTATGAGCCATCTCAAACAATTTTTCCAAACGCTCTTGTTTGATTCCATTCTTCACTATGACCTTGGTATGAATCTCAATAGTTTCGAACCGGCTCATCTTTGTATCATCATCAGTTTCATACTGACCAATAATCTCTGAACTGATACCGCTTACCTCGATATGTGCTTTGTCCAATGCGATCTCGAAAACGAGATTGACGCATGCACCAATCGATGCTAAGAAAAGGTGATGAGGACTTGTTGATCCAGGTTGGTCTTTTACCATTGGAGGTGGAGTAACGGTTATGCTCTGATACCCTCCAAGAGTCACTGCGTGTATCTTGTCTGCACCTGTTGAATGAAGTTTCGATGTAAATGTTGAAGTTGCCATTTCTAAATCACCAATTTAGGAGTTTGTGAGAAATAGGATTTCTCATCGAGAAAATCGAATTCAATCATTAAATAAGGAAGTGGAATGCGGCCATAAGCTCAAATTATTTTCAAAAAAATTTCAGTAATTTACTACTCAGATATCCCCTGCTAAAAAAAACTCAATAAAATAAATTTGGGGTGTTGAAGGGATGATGATATCATGAATGCGAAAGGCGTAATAGTTGAGAAATACTCTCATATTTGTGGAATCTTAGAATAGGTAGTGGTTCTATGGTAAAGATAGACAAGTTAACTAAAGCAGGCCAGGGCGGACGTTCTTCCGAACAAGGATTTGTTGTAGAGTTAGCGATGACTACAGAAGAAGCAGCAAAACTCGTTGAAGCACTTAATAGACGCATTAAGAAACACCCCTCCAGACAGTTACATGTGATTGTGATGGAAGACCATGTGTATGTAGGCTAGTTCAGAACTTGTTCATTATTGCTACACGATTCTTTCAGTCTTCACTCTTAAGACCATGGCATGAACCCGATGTCCAAACTCGAGAAATCTGATGAATAAGCACCTCAAGTGAATAAGAGGAATACCTCAAAAATGCGAAAGATATGATGCACTTGGAGGACAAGTATGTCAGCATAAAGATAGATGATGGGACAGAGCCTCAAATAGCGATGTGTAGATAAAATAAGAATGGAGGGGTCCGTTCCTCAAACCCGGAGGTTGGGAGTTTCTGGTGGGTGGACCCCACCTCTTTGTGTCCTCAGGTGATAGCACTAGAGCTGTTCAAAATCCTCTTTACTAGCAAGACTTTGCATTTTCAATGGCTGAGGTCAGGAAGAAACTTCCCGATGCGTGGTTTCCGGAGAAGCGAAGCCACTCGCAAGAAGATGTAGTAATGGTTCAGGCGCCACTCAGTGAGTTTATAGAGCCAAGTGTGATATTGGAAGAAGGAGGAGAATACTCATGATTGGTGGCAATGGGTGGAAATTTGTTGAGTTAAAGATCAAAAGGGACAAAATACTCGAAGTCGTTTGTGGTTACATCAACAGGAAACTGGGAGGTCGAGCATCCTGAGTGAATGGCAGGATGGATATGAGGGCATCAAGAATGTAGACCTGGGTGTTGACCTGGAGTCACTTATCGACACCCCTGATGATGATATGGACCCTCAGACTGCTGAACTGATGGTGCTTGCCAATCTGAGCATGGATGCTATAGAGTCCTTCGATGATGGGGATAGCTATGAATCGCTCAAGTGGGATGAGGAACTCGTGGACAGTCAACTCTGTATTGTTCCCACACGCATCTACCCGATATCTGACCACGGGAACATCTACCTTCGTCTATGGTGTTACCTCTGTATCCTCGATGCTGACACAGAGTCTGTTGAGGTCAAGAGAGCTACGTTGCCACTCCCCTCTAGACTGAGGATGGCATTGGGAATCGATCCAGATACCTTCGTTGGAGTAAGGGCGGACCCATTGACGGATTCAAAGGTATTGATGTTCAAGACTGTCTATCACGGTCTTCAGGAGTATGAGACCGAGGGTGAGAAACGCAGGTTTCATAGATTTGGTGAAATAACACTCTTTAGAGGAGTTAGAAAGTCCGAGCATGAAGATGACGATATATAGAATGTTGATAGTTAGGTAATATAGTGTGACTCTTGATACTCCAATTCGTTTGTACAGAGATGAGAATGAGAAATTCTACTTGTGGATATCTCCAATGTGTGGGAATAGAGTTCTATGTAATGAGATTTTCGTGCTTTGCACCATTGATACTCAATTCAACACTCCCTTATCCAACCGGAGTGGATTTATTACGATGTTAATCAATACATATGTGCAGTGGGATGCGGAAAGGGAATCCTGTTTCAAACCTGAGGCATTATGCTTCAAGTCTTCTCATCATCTAATTGGAGGTAATCATGTGGAAAAGTGGAAGAGTTTCGTGATTATTGGAGGGTTGGTCGGAGTCATCATCAACATGATGGCTGAAGTGTTCTATCTGATTGCTATCAATCGATTCACTGCACTTGAGGACATTGTAAACACAATTACCGACTATGCATTAATCTCGTTTGTACTAGGAATGTGGTTGAGCATTGTCATCATTGTTGGTTTGTCTGGGTGGCTGACTGTAGAAACAAGAAAAGATCAAGCTGGAAAATCACCATAATCCTCAAGTACGGAAAATTCAGTCTAGATAAGGAGTGCCAGAGGGGATGGAGTCGTTCTGACTAGCCCCTCTGTAGGTAGGTAATTTTCAAGAAGGAGTTCGTCCTCTCCAGATATTGGAGTTTCTGGCACAAGAAGAGTGACTCTATTCAGAGAAGGACTTAAATCAAATGCTAAACTATGTATTCAATCGGTAGGTTCCTGTTCCATGAGATTTTAGTAGACTAAAAGCACTATGGTCAATCCTGAAAATACATCTCTCACCCAATCTTGTCATAGATCTTATTTTGAATCGTGGTGGAGAAATTCATTCATTCTCCTAGTGTCCTTGAAAGTGAGTGGAGCAGTCACCGAGAGATTTGTGGTAGGAGGGGGGAGTTTTTTGTATGAGGGCATGTTATCTCTTAAAAAAACATAGCTCCCGATGACTGGCTACCACCACTATTCATTAACCAGTCCTTTAATTTAAATGCATCGGAGTAAAGTGTCTATCTCGTAATAGGGCATAAGCACCGAGACACAATATATATCAAAGCTCTATCTAATATAATATCGTGGTAATGAATCCGACTGAGGTTTCCAGAGACGAAACAAAGTACTTCCAGCCGATATACCCGTCTACTGAGCTATATACTTGTATTATCTAACTCAGTCTGATCCTACCACACATCTTTGGGAGAATGAGTGTCATGTCTGAGAGAGAAGCTCAACCGCAGAGAGAGAAGCAACCTGAGATGGGACTTGAAGAAGCCAAGAAATCTGGTCTGGTGAAGGATAAGAAGAAGAAAAAGGATAAGAAATGAAGAGTCATGACACGAATGTCTATTATCTTTGAATCATAATAGTTGGCCGCAAGCTGCTCTTACCCGAGTCAAACTGGAGTTAGTTATGAGTTCAGAATATAAAATGTCACAACAGAATGAGTAGTTTAATTGTATGGGTGAATGATGATATTCCAGGAGGATTCAAACTCAAGATATTGATGCATTGTTGAAGACGAATTGAATGCGAAATCTAGAAAATGATATAAAGATAAATTGAATAAACATCAATCAGTCGATGTCCCTATGCTGGATTCATTGATTTTCACACAGTGATTTGTGTATACAGAGGGTATTAAGAATGAAGAAATATTTCCGATGTCAAATAACTTCAATGTTGCTCCTTGCAGTCATTGGTCTTCCAGTTATTGTTCAGGCACTTCCACCCCCCACCTTGCCGGGTTTCCTATCTTTACACCTATGCATTTATACCTAATGGAAATTCCAGTTCCATTTTTTCAGTCATGAGGAAACTCTCAAAACATAAAATAATATACTGACTCCTAGGTTAAGAGAGGAGTTTCAACATGTCAAATCCTGAACGAAGTACATTAACATCGTATATACCTGAACTTGATCAGTCACACAAAATTACAACAGAACAGTCAATTGAACTTCCATTCTGGATTCCTATCAGGTCAGGTGAGTA
The DNA here is from genome assembly GCA_964458565.1 of uncultured archaeon. Taxonomy (GTDB): domain Archaea; phylum Asgardarchaeota; class Thorarchaeia; order Thorarchaeales; family Thorarchaeaceae; genus CAYWJO01. Next base: position 66,323 of record CAYWJO010000012.1, read on the forward strand.
CACATTTCCTACTCGCCAGAGAATTAAAATCCGTAATGACCTCTGGTTGGTATCAGTGGCAAATCTTGTAGACGGTACTTCAGGAACTCCATTTCAATTCGTTGTTGATGAAACTAAGGTTTCAGATGATGAATATTTAAAGGTGGTCACTGAGGGGAATGCACATTATTATCATAAGACGAAGATGAAGACCACAGTCATCAGCAATGTCGTTCATCTTCCACCTGTTGGGATGATCACAGAAGAACCGGGTTCAGAAGAGTGGAAAAAACAGATACTTGAGGTATTACATGGCGCTGGTCAATATATGCATAATACACTTAGACTCATCAATCAGTTCATCGATTACTACTGCTCAATAATCAGTGTGAACAATCAGGCAAATGAGGTGCGTCGTGTCAGCTCTTATGAAACAATGGTTCGGTTAATAGTTAATGTCGAGAAGGATGGGGTTCATTACAGCTATCCATCCACCTTTGCTCCGGACTTACGAATGGCCAATCTTACTCATCCACTATATCGAGTTCGGGATGATACTATTCTAGCCAAATTTCGAGAAGAGCTAGAAACCCTTGATGAGCCATCATTTCATCAATTGCAATGGGTTAAGACACTGAACCATCAGCGAGAACAACGATATCAAGAAGCTCTCCTGAGTGCATCACAGACTCTAGAGGCTCTGGTGTACAGTTACATGGATGCTAAAGGTATCAAAGAATTATCCAAGAAGGGCATGGCTGGATTCGTTATGGAACTCAGTGAACCTATGTCACATTTCTTTTCAGAGTTCACAGAAGATGCTAAGCTGGCTAGATATCGGTCAGAAGGTGTCTGTTCTAAAGTTGCCAACCTATGGCGTCTCCGTAATGATGTTGTCCATAATCAAAGAATCATCTCAAGACAAGATCACTACTTTATTAGTAGGGGTCTTAAGAATCTGGCAAATCTAAGACGTTTTCTCTTGCATACAATAAATCCGAAATTGGTAGAGCTAGAGAACCAATTCAAGAAGTTCTTAGAACCTGTACTTTTCAGTCAGGAACTCAGTATGTATCCTGGTCAAGTGGTCTCTCTGGAGCATGAATGGCGTCGAGAAATAGATGATTATCAAATAGTCTAAGGAGATTAGCTTATCAAATAGACATGTGGCGAGAAAGAAAATACCACTCGTAAAAGGTGTAAAACAAGATGAATATATTAGAGATTGTCTTGAAGATTGAGCTGGCGAGCATCCGAATAAGGAGAGGTTATATTCGATAACATTTAATCTAGCTGAGGCATTGAGATCAGAGGTCTGCATGGTGGCTAAGTTCTCTCCTACAAGTGCCTCGAAGTTGCTTCCTGAGTATTATAAAAAATATAGAATGAGTATCTGCACATTGGGAGGCACACACTCGTACTCAAGATGATGTCAAAAAATGGTGGGAACGTGCACCACCAAATGATGACCGGAAACGAGCTAGGATTGACACTCATTTTGAAAAAAAGAACGCTATGGAGCCTCGTGAAAGGCTCCATTAGATTAATAAAATATTTATTTATTAAAATCTATAGTTCAGAAAAATCTTCACGAGCCGCCCCACACATAGGACAGACCCAGTCATCTGGTAGGTCCTCGAACTTTGTACCAGCGGCAATTCCGCTATCGGGATCGCCAACGTCCTCATCGTAGACCCATCCGCACACTAGACATTCCCATTTGGCCATTGTTTCATACTCCAAATTAGGTTGTAGAATCCGATTTGGAAACCGGATTCATTCATTACTACCGCTTTTGACTAATCGGATAAAAGGCTTCGCTTTCCGACCTTAAGCCAAGATTTGGTATTATTTCTCCCAGAGAATATCGGTTTTTAGGTCCCGATGTAGCCTGGTAATGCTCCGAACATTGCTACTGATTAATTTGTATCCAACCAAGATAACAACAGCGACTCCAGCCCCAGCAACTATTATCATCACAGGTACAGTTCCTTCCCAGATAGTGTATCCTGCACCAACAGTAATCACATTGCCGGTCTGCGAGACCGTGTAGAATACAGATCCTGTCCAATAATTAACAACGCTTGGTGGAACATAGGGGTCTGGATTCCACCACGTTGTATCCCATGTAGTATAATATGAGTCCCATGTAGTATAAGTTGTGCCCCATGTAGGGTACCACGCCGTAGTGCATGTCCAATATGCGATAGTCGTTGTTGACCACCACGTTGAATATGTGGGGTAAGTTGTAGTGAAGGTCGTGTTTGCAAGGAATACTTCCGTTTGTTCGTAATCTTCAGAGGTCATAGGGATTGTTGATATATAGGTGTCTAGAGATTGGTTGAAGTATGCACAGATTGCAGGAATATCCATGTATACCCCATCTTTAGAAGCGATTACTGAATAGGTAACGGTCCAGGTCCCTCCCGGATTCAAAGAATCGTGTGTCCAGTAATAATCACCGCTTCGATCAAATGTCGGATTCACACCATCAAGAAGTTTGATATCATAAGCAGTTTTTGGACCAAGATTCTTCACATCAATTGTGAAAGTGACAGTTCCACCAGAACCAATACTCCTTGTGTTGGGAGTTTTGGTCACTAAGAGATATGGTTCATCCAGAAGCGATTCATCAATGTCTAACTCAAAATCTAATGATAGGGCAGCTGATGACATATCATGATACACAATAGAATAGGTTGGGAATGTATAAGCTTCGTAATTATATACTAGAGTCATACCCATACTATCTGTGATGGCGGAACCAATGTCCATCTCCATAAATGGGGCAAAATGACTTAGAATATCACTTGTATCTATCATCTGATTTACTACACTTTTGATCTGTGTTGTATTGTCTGTGAATGCATCCATTGCATCCCAAAGAGCTTGTAAAGTAATGTCCCAGTGATCCTCCATAAATTCTGCGATTGCTTCTTTGTCAGCGAGGTCTGAGTTGATCTCAATTCCAGTAAGGTCTTCAATAACAGCTGAAATACCTTCAATCGCAGGATTCAATGATTCTTCGAGTACTGTTGGATTAGGGTAGGTAGCATCATCCAATATGTCGAGGATGTTGTAATTGTCAAAGTACTCCAAAAATGCCTCGATAATAGCAAGTAATGGATCATCCTCAGCTACTGCTTCATCAATGTACTCTGTGAGAACAGTCGGAGTCAAACCCGCTTTCTCAAACAGGCTACCAACAAGATCAAAATTGATATCATCCATAGGATAGTACTCAGTAATCATTGAGTAATCGTAGTTCAGGATTTGCTCTCTCAAATCGGGTGGCATACCTGGATAATCTCCCCAAAGTGATTCGATAGTAGAATCGAAGAGACCTGGATAAAGATTAGCCAGTGTTTGATAATATTGTGAAAGATAATATGCTGGCATTTCAGTTCCTATGTATTCAATATACTCACTCAAAGGACCTCCTGAAAACATTGCAGGATACACACTATATGAAGGTGGAATATAGAAATCCTCATCGATTACTTCCCATTCTACAGGGATTCCATTTAACGATACATCCGATGGTGCAGCAGCCGCAATCGCGGACAAACTGTTCATTGAATCGTCCTCAGCCATCTTGTTTTTAATCGCACCTGAGTAACCAACATGTGATGCTAAGGAATAGGATTCCTCTCCTACCGCTGGTGTAATGTACTCTGGAGTGTTGAAAAAGACCCCTCCCATGATTCCCGACTGTAGTACGAGGTTATAGGGATAGGCGTTGTCATCCAAGATCCTCATGTAATATCCCGAACTCGAGAGGAAATAGTCGGGATTGCTTGGTATGTAATAATTATCAACATCTGGTACTTGGATAGGGAGGTATGCTTCCACAGCATGACTGACTGCATCTGGCCAATAGGACCCCTTTAGGATGTCCATATATCCTCCAAGTTGTGATAATTCAGTTCGCAGAATTGTCATTGCATTGATGCCTGTTGGAGCTGCTGGAGAAGCAACATAGACAATATAGTATGTATGCAATTCTGAGTCATAGTAATAGTACGGATAGATCTGGTCATATGTTCCCAATTTCTGAAAATCCAAACCGAGTTTTGCTTCATAAACAGGTACCACTTCATCTGCTAATGAGTATGCTTCTACAAGTGTTAGGTCTGTAATTGATGTGCTTTCAGCTACTTCTATGATTCCTGATACTCTTACTCCAAGTATCGCAGTTGGAGTGCCTACTACACCATTAGGATAAACGGATCTTCCATTCATCTCAAGAAATATTGCTGAGACTGCTCCATCTTCGTATGCTAATTGACTACTGACTATCTGTTCCAGAGTATTTGTAAATGGGTATTGATAATGAGAAGCATTTTGGATTGTCCCTATCGCATTAGATACTCCACCCCAAGGGTCTACAGCTGTAACAATTGCTTCGATTGTCCCTACGCTTGGTGAGGCAATGTACTGTGTAGGTTGGAATGATTTTTCTAAATCCAACCCATTTGTTACCTGTTTATTTCCTAGAATCGGAACAACAAGAATTACTGTAAAGATTAGAATTGCTACGAGTTTGATTTTGTGGTTTCTCACAATCGTCCCTCTCATCCACTGAAGGCAGGCCAGGTACCTTCAATTGTTAACTTTAGTATGGGGATAATTGGATATAATAATGTCGTTTCCAGAAATCGATTGAAAAAAAGAGAGAAGAACCCACGCTTGGCGGCGTGGGTTTTAGATACTGTAATTATCTTCTACGGATCAATAGGATTGCAACACCGATGATTGCTACTCCGCCAACACCAATTGTTACGTAGAGGGTCGGAATACCAAAGACAGTTCCTTCCCACCAGTTACCTGAACCAGTTATCTGAATCTGATAACCTGGAGCAGACAAAGCATAGAAGCTTGCACCTGTCCATGCTTCAGGGCTATCTGGGTTGTATGACGCAACTGTTGTATTGAAGTAGACACAGATAGCTGGCAAATCAGTATAGAGACCTGCATTCTCAGCAGCAACAGTGTATGTTATTGTCCAAGTTGCACCCGCTGCAAGAGTGGTTCTAGTCCAATAGAACTCACGATCTCCATCTAGACCTGCGTTCATTCCATCAAGTACCTTGACATCGTATGCAGTTTCAGTGCCATAGTTATGGACTGTTATGTTATAGTTGATTACAGAACCTGGAGCAACTATTCGTGATGCTGGGCTCTTCGTAATCACTAGGAAGGGATTATCAAACTCCATAGAATCAGGGTCGGCATCGAACGTCAGTGTAAGGTCATCTGTGTCAAGCTCAAACATAGTGAAGTTCATGAAACTTTCATCAAGATTCAGTGCACCAACAAATCCTAAACCTGTAGCAAATGATGTTCCTAAATCCGCCATCAGGTAAGGTATAATGTGGCTCTCTAGGTTATCCATATCTAGCATAGCATGTACTGCATTCTTGATTGGTGTCGTATCATCATCAAATGCTGCCATTGCTGTCCAAAGAGCTTGTAGTGTAATGTCCCAATGTTCGTCAACAAACGTTGCTAATGCCTCTTTGTTTTGGAACTCAGAGGGCACATCAACGTCGGCTAAATCATTCATCATGGTCTCTAGGTTGGTGATGAAAGTGTTGAGATAACCTTCAAGCCCGTCTGCACTCGCATAGTTGGATGATTGCATGATATCGAGTAGATTGTAGGAATCGAAGTAACTAATGAACCCTAATGCTACTGCTGCTAGTGGATTCTCTTCTGCTAATGTGTCATTAATGTGTGTCATCAGAGTAGTTGGATTCATTCCAGCATATTCCATCACAGCTGCAACCAGATCAAAGTTGATACTGAAACCCTCTGGTGTCATGCCTGGTGGAAAATCATTCTCATCCAAGTCCAGGAGCATTTCATCGAGATCTGGGAATCCTGCGCTGCTCCCTGTGCCCCATAGAGCATCAATATAGGGATCGAACGCGTTTGCATCAAGAGCAAATACTGAGCTTAATTCAATAGCTAATTCTCTTGGAAGATGTGATAGATATGCCATCATTACATCTTGAAGTGTAGAGTTGACAGGAAGTGTTCCACCATAAGGTAGTGGGATTGGTAATGGAATTTCATAACTGTCATCGAATGTAGCCCAATCATTGGGAATTCCGCTGATTGATAGACTGGCAGGTGCAACTCCTCCAATTACTGACACTGCGTCTCTAGTTGAGTCCTGTGCCATCTTGTTCTGAAGATTTCCGGTGAACCCAAGATGATCTAAGACCGAATATGTTTCATCACCTGCAACTGAATCGATATAGCCTGGTTCAGTGAATCCAGCTTGAGCAATTAGTGCGGCTTGTACTATTTCCTGATATTCGGGATGAGATACATGTGCTCGATAGTATGGATAGCTCATACTGCTGAGAAGGTATTGAATTCCATACCCATATGGTGCATCCTCTACAGCCCAGTAGACTGGCATGAATGCTTCTACTGCCTGTGTCATTATATATGGCCAATCTGGACTGCCACAGATGTCCATGAACCCTCCCATCTCGCTAAAGCGGGTGAGAAGTGTTTCAATGACTGTTTCACCTTGACTGGCTGTCATCAGATCCATGTACACAATCTCATATTGCATTGGATACATGAACTCATCACTGATGAGAATTGGTGCAAAATAGTAAAAGCTTGTGTCCTGTGTTGGTATGACAGCGAATCTCTCCAAGCTAATTCCAAGGTCACTATCATACTCATCGGCGATTTCATCAGCTATGTTAATTGCCTCCGTCACACTCAAGTCTGTGAAGCTAGCAAGTCCTTCATCAAGGGGGACTTCAAGAATAGATTTCACAGTGACTGTAAGTGTAGCAATTGGTCCACCAACTACTCCATTCGGGAATGGTGTTAGACCATTTATTTCGAATATGGCATTAGACACAAAACCATCGTCGCTTGCCATTTGAGCTTGTACGATATCCAAAAGATCCTCTGCAGCGCTGTTAGCATACTCTGTTGCATTTTGAGCACTCGCAACAATATTTGTTACTCCACCCCAATAGTCCACACCTGAGAATAATCCCTCAACGGTGGCAATTTCGGGGGGTTCCATCATCGCTGGCTCGGCACTTATTCGAGCTGGCGTGCTTTGTGTTGAATTTGCAGCAATCGTAGGCAACAATAAAGTAGCGAGTACGAACACTGCAAACAATGAAGTGTAATTCTTATGATTCATATCATCCTTTCCCCATAAGGTTAAGTCTCAGCTTGATATTGGCTAGACTAGATAAGGCTAATATATTGTTCAAAATGTAGGTTTATGAAATTTGTGTCGCTGTTTACCTGTCGAATTATCGATATTGTTTTGTCGAAGAGATGAATTGTGAGAGGTATATCCTACTCTTCAAATTTATCATCCATAGAATCTTCTTCACTCTCAGGTATATCTGATTCCGAATCAAAATCATCCGGTTTTTTAAAATCATCTTCAGTATTCGTTAGAGGTTCTGCTTCTTCTACATCTAAGTCTTCATCCTCGACCTTCTCTTCAATCAGGTCTCCTATTGTATCAACTGGTCCAACTGGTTCCTCTGGTTCTTTTCTTATCACCCACAAGTATCGTATTTCCATGATTAATGCAATGAATGGGAATATCATTAGTTTGATGATATTGTCGATATTCGGTCCAAGTGCGGGAGCTTGAATAATAAAGAATGCATCAGCAAAATAATATCCAGATGCTAGGAAATACGTGAATGTAGCAGCGAGTTCTCTAGATATTTTGAAACGAGTTTCCATATCTGCTCGACCAGCCAGAGTTCTCCCTACAGAACTCATGGTGTACAACAGGAAGAAGATGGAAATTACAATATCAACTAGTGGATTGCCACCTGCTTGCCCTGCACTATAAATGAAATAAGATGAGTATAAAGAGATAAACAATCCAATCAATGCTATGTTGATGAGTGTAGGTTTGTTCCTCTGAGCAGTCATGATAATTCCATTCAAGAAATTAAATCCTGCAACCAATAGAGTTCCTACCAATACCCATGCCCATTGGAAGATGTTAGTTAGGAATAATCCTTGGATTATTGTGATATACAGAAATACTCCAAAAATAACTGCATAGCAGAAGAAATACGAGAAAAACGCTAGTGCCTGTTTCCATTTAGAAACTTCAGTTGCTTCAGTTATTTGTGCAAAACCCAAACTTGTACGTGTGCTAAAATATGCTTGAAATCCAATCCATCCAAGAAAAGCGACTAGGAATATCAATGTAAGAAGAACTGGAAGAGCAAAGAAGACCATCATAAAAAGAATGAAAGTACTCATTATCATCCATGGTATAAAATACAGAAATGATCTAGTATAGGATTCCTCACTTGCGATGAATCGTTGAAACCCCAATAGAGATAGAAATGCAGTGAGTAGGAAGAATATTGGCCAAACTCCTCCACCGACAGCCGCAATTACTGTTACCACGCCTGCAAGAGCAGCATCTCCAGGATTTGATGCAACAATCAAACCACCAAGCCGACCTAATATTGAGGTTATCAAAGCTCCAAGAATAAAGATGATTGTAAGCCATCTCAATCTCTTAGAAGCCCAAAATAGATTCAATCCTTCAATAAATTTTGTAAGAATAGGAATCTCCATCTTTTCTCCTCCATGGACTGGATTATGATACGATAAAAGCTATTTATCCCTTAAGAACGTGCGCAATTTCAGCTTCTAACGTAGGTTGTGATTCAGGTTTTTCTATTATTGTTGCTACCTCATTCCCATTCTTATCAAAGATGATAATCCATGGGATAGATCTTACTTTCCATTCGTCAACTTCCGGTGGTGAAGGTGGGACTGCCCATTGCCTGTCAGGATTTAGAGGGTCCGTCTTTATCTTACCAAATACTCTGACTTCAAGGCCAATTTTTTCTTGTAGATGCCGAAGAACTGGAAGTGCGAATTTACAATCTTTACACCAACTTGCACTTAGTACTACAATGGTCATTCCATCTGCAAGCTTCTTGATTTCCTCAACCATCTTCATATCAATTTCATATCCATCATAGTACTCCCTGAAGAGGTCTCCATCCTTTCCTTCCATTTTATCAATGTACTCAATAGCACTCACAGTACGTGTTCTAATATTGTCTAGATCTACCATAGTATATCCGATGTTTAGTTGGTTGAAAAATCCTTCTCAATGTATATCGGAACAACAAACTGGCAAGGCTCTTATGGAATTGTTATATGATGAATATTGAACAGAGTGATATGTATGTCAGTAGAGGTATACAAGGTCCTTATCGTTGGTCCACCTAATGTGGGTAAATCATCGCTCGTTCGCAGATATAATCAAGGTGAGTTTGTAGAATCCTATCAGGCAACTGTCGGCGTTGATATGCAGCCACAGAGGTTCGAATTTCCTGATGGCAATGTTGTACTGACAATTGTAGATGTTGGAGGGCAGGAAACATTTTATGGATTAAGACATCGGTTTCTCCAAGGGGCGCATCACGCAATACTGGTGTATGACGTGACAGACCGGACATCTTTCAAGGAAATACTAAAGTGGCATTCGATCTTTTTTGAGCAGTCTATGCACCCCGATACAGCTTATTTGGGCGGCGCTCTTGTTGCGAACAAAGTTGATTTGGAAACAGAGCGAAAGGTTACATCTGTGGAGGGTGAATTATTAGCTGACCTGCTTACCTTTGATTACTTTGAAACCTCTGCTAAGTTAGGTCTCAATGTTTCCGAGCTCTTTCTTAGCGCTGCGACTTCTTCAAGAGATCGTTTAAAATCATTCACTAGAAAATCAGAATGAATCACATATTTTCTATCTCATTGTGTTGCCGCTGTCATCCTGCAATCATCGATTTTGAGAGTGGGGATTATTGTCGGGACATCAACCTCCCACCAGAAAATCTGTTTTCTATCATTTCCCAGAGATGATATGTTTGAGAATAATCTCAGAATATTATCGCTTAATCGGAGGTTCTTGATTGGTTTCATATTTCCTTTTTCTATTAGGAACATTGCATCTCTAGGAATAGTCGAGAATTCTCCGGTCTGGTAGTTCTGCCACCTTGTATACCAGTTACTAGTCACATAGATGGTTGGTTTGTGCGTATCCATCATTTCATCAAGTGTAGACCTACCATTCTCAAATACGATGTTAGTTGGAACCGGGAGAAGCATTTTCAACCCTTGACCTAACGACATTGGTCCTGAGTTACCTGTGGATTCTGTTTCATACATCTTTGCTGTTGTTGTATTATGAACGAGTTTCTTCAAAACTCCATCTTTTATCAGTGTCGTGTTTTGTGAAGGTGTTCCTTCAAAATCAAACCTTTGGCTTGCAAGTCCACCAGGGAAAAGAGGATTGTCATGAACAGTAATCTCTTTTGGTGCAATCTGCTCTCCCATTTTATCTTCCAATGGTGACAAACCAAGCATCAACATGAAGGGGTTTGCAGCGCTTGGCACATATCCAATAACATTGGCTGCAACCGTTGGGCTCATTATTAGGTCATAGGTACCCGGTTCTCCCTGCTTTGCCCCAATCGCCATTTTCGATAGTCTTCCGGCTTCTGCACCAGCAGCTACCATTTCCTTCTCGGATACAGAAGGTTTAGTCCCACAATTCAAGCCCTG
>CAYWJO010000012.1:76916-79536 GCA_964458565.1 uncultured archaeon
GTAGTCAAGTTCTTCCTGAAATGCTCTAACATTGAGATCATATGATGTCTGTTTCATTTCTCCCCCTGGTCCATAACTAGACAACAGGTATGTTATTTCCTCACTGAATTTCAATGCTCCTGCAACACGAACCGCTCCTTCTGATAGAGCTGCATCTATCGCACTATTAACAATACTTGGTGCTATTTCAGCGAAATCATCAATCCTCGAATCATAACCCTCTTCTATTCTTGGATAATCTTTTACAGTTTCTTCTAATCCTGCAAAAAGAATAGATTCAGGGAGATGTTTAGTGAATTCAATTGTGGACTCAATTAATTTGTCAACGTCATTAATGCTTTCAATTGGAGCTCCACTGAATCCTGTTTTTTTACCATCAATGACAATAAAGAGGTCGAGATTGAGGGATTCCCATCTTTTGTTGATATCTATCTCGCTCTGAGAGAAGCGAATTTGTGATCCTTTCAAAATTGTTGCTTTGGCTATCGTCGCATCTACTTTGCCATCTGATAATTTGATGGCTCTCTCTACATATGACTTGATGTCTTCCAACGAACTCATCAGCCAACACCTCCAAGTATTATGTCTCTAAATCGAATCTCTCCGCCTCCTGCATACACAGGAATGCCCTGAGCTGGATCTCCCTTCGCACAAGTTGCTGGAAAATCAAGTTTAAGATTATTAGTGACTGCATCTACTGCACTCAGTAATCCAACACTTGTCGTTTCCATAATCGGTCTTCTGACCATAATATTAGTGACTTCACCATTCTTGATGAGATAAGCTTCTGACCCAGTATATTTACTCTGGAATCGACGATCATCGATGTTCCATTCTTGGAAGCTTCTCATGTAAACACCGAGTTTGACATCATCAACAATTTCATCAAATGAATGACTTCCTGGTTCAAAGAAGGTGTTTGCCATTCGAATTATGGGTTCTCTGTTATAAGCAACTGACCTTGCTGCGGCATTTGATTCTTTTCCGAACTTGACTCCAAATTCTCGATTAAGCAGTGGTTCGTTGATAATGCCGTTTTTAATCAGAGTTCTCTTCCTAGATTTCACTCCCTCATCGTCATACTCATAATATCCGGATGTGAATGGTATCGTGGGATCTTCTGATACTGTAACTGCATCTGAACCAACTCTAGATTCACCAAAAGTTAGGTCTCTCCAAAAGCTCTCTCCTGCTTGAGCTCCTTCTCTTCCTTTAATTCGGTCTCCCTCACTTGGATGCCCCACATTCTCGTGTGCAATAATACCTGCAACTTCAGAACCCACAATCATGTCTATTGGTTTCCCCATCACATCCTTCACTAATTTTGCTTCTTCCGCAGCACGTTGCAGCCGCTGAACTTCATTACCAAGATACTCTACGAGATTGGTTTCTTTTATTCTCTCCCACCCACCAACTAGAGTCATATCCAAATATTTTTGCTCAGACCCAACTTTGCCTTTAGCTGTAAGTAGAACAAAAGAAATTATACGAGAAAGACGTGCATCAATCTTCGTTCCCTCATTTGTGATTATAAATTTCTCAATGGTCATTGGATTCAGAATTAATGTATATGACACCAAATCCTTCATCTGTTCATTCAACAATTTTGCAGTATCCATGATGGTGTCAATATCCACGTCAGCGAGCTTCTTTTTCACCTCAACTTCCCATCTGGCCTTATTAGACACGGGGTTTCCGATATCGATAGGTTCCTTTCTCTTAGTATTTTTCGCCATTTTGAACGCTGTGCCAATAGCTGACTCAGCAATATTACGATCCATACGGTCAAAAGAAGCAAATCCAAAATTACCATCGACAAGAAATCGCACACCAATTCCTGCAAGGGGTTGTTGTCCTCCCGAGATTGGCGCACCATTTCTATACACAAAACCACGAGTCATCGACTTTTCATATCGTGCTTCAGTATACTGAGCTCCTAGATTGCTAGCGAACTCAATGCAATATTCTGCCAGGTCTCTACCGTTCATATGGTATTCTCCTGAACAAAGCAAGAAACCAGCAATATTAAGTACTATCTGTTCAGGCTATGACTATATTTGTGGTGATTACCAATGAGTAAAGAATCTCAGATAGAAACGAGCAAATGGACTTCATTGCTGATATTTCTCATTTTGGATTTCATTCAAATTTCAATCGTTTCAATCTTAGCGTTGGATGAAACACAGCCGCAAATGGTAAGTTTGGACCTATCAAGAAACAACCCTCTTGTTTCAGTATCGTTGTTCACAGGAATCTGCTTAGCACAGCTTTTCCTAATATACTACTTTACTTTCGATATGTTACGTAAACCAGATATGATTCAACTCTATCCTAAATTTGATGAGAAACAGATTTGGAAATGTCACTATTCACGTGATGACATTGTAAAATTGACCAATGATTTAGCGAATCAAAGCGAGGTTTCATTGAAATCTATCTATCTCATGCACTCTCCCTTACCTAATGCATTCACATTCAGCCTACCATTGATCGGAAGTGTTGTAGTACTTCATTCTAATCTTCTTGATTTTCTCGATTTAGATGAGGTCAGGTCTGTGATTGCACATGAACTTGGACACATTAAACATCGAGATTCACTTGTTTCAATATTTACAAGACT
>CAYWJO010000013.1:0-78540 GCA_964458565.1 uncultured archaeon
ACAATTGTACTGGTGCACTGAATCTCTACATTCAGCACTCTCTTCAGACAGACGACTCACTTGATTGCGACATATATACAGATGCAATCAATGTGCATATCGACCTTCCCGAGGGACACTCTGGTGTTCTTAGACTTCTGAATGGGTATCCAAATATCGGGACTGTCTATAACGATGGATGGACTGAAGGATCGAATGAATACTGGATTGGAGAACGCCCTTCCTATCCTCGGGTCCTGATGTCAATAGGAGCAATCTATACTACAGTTTGGCTGTCCGCCTAGAACCAACTCAATTTGGGTTAATTCCGACATCTCGGATGACGGCGTTCATATATTCTTTCCATCAGGATATTTAATTGTATAGTCTTTAATAAGTCAGAGAAAGCTTATTAGATGCATTCAACTCCATAACATCGATAATGTTTAGAATGGTTGGTTCTCAAATATGATGCAAGAAATAATCTTTCAAATCCAAATTATCAATAACGGAAAACCAGCCGATATCAGTAGTAATAATTTAAATGGGGGTTTGAAAGATTAGTAGTAATTATGATTTTTTATTCAAAATAGTTGTTCTCGGTGAAGGTGCAGTGGGAAAAACAGCGATCGTCACGCGTTTCTCCCATGGATTCTTCCGTACAGATTACAAGACAACCATCGGTTCTCAATTTGCAGTGAAAAACATCGAAATCCCTTCAATTGACCGTTCTATGCTCACTGTAAAACTGCAGATCTGGGATGTTGCAGGCCAGTCCCGATTTCAGATTCTAAGACCAATGTACTATCGTGGAGCAAGTGGCGGGCTTCTTGTATATGATGTTAGTCGCCGCAGGACATTTCTCGCTCTTGAGGAATGGCTTGATGAGCTGAGAAAAGCCATCAACAAGGACATTCCTCTTGTACTCGTAGCTAACAAGACTGATCTTCCTGATCGTGTTGTCGAACCTTCAGAAGGTCACAAGTTTGCTAAAGATCGTAACATGCCGTATATTGAATCTTCAGCAAAGACAGGTCAAGGAATTGTTGACATCTTTGAAGAACTAGCCAAGACTCTCGTGAAGCAAAGAGAATCTCCTATGTAAAAATAACATCATTTTTCATGCCTTTGGATCACATAGAGTAAGGCATATCAGGAGCATATTCTAAACCATCTATTGCAATGACCAAACCTGATGAGTACTATGCAGTTAACACGTTGCCTGCTCTTTCTTGGGCATTCGACCTATATTTCAAAAAGAAAGGACCATTCAAATCTACCGGAATCCTAGAAGCAATCCTTCCTGGTGGAAATCACAAAAGGTTCGGTGAGAAGGGTGGGCATGAGATATCTATTTGGATGTCAGATGACAGGAAGATATACGTTAAAGCAAAGTGTACTCATGATGCCAAATGTGAATTTAATAGTGAACGTATCGATGCGACTGACCGTGAGGGGTTGAAGACCATCGACTGGGATAAGATCAATGACCGTCGGTTCTTCCAAACTATGAGAAAGTGGCTCATGAAAATGAACCTTGACTTCAAACTCATTATCAGGGCTTTTGCCACAGTATGCGACAGAAAGGTTGAGATTCCACTTACGACTCAATATGGACGTACATTTCAGAAATTTGACGAGTATAGGAAAAATCGATGGCCTGAGGAAACCACATCTGACAAACGCGATGATTTTCTTGAAGAAGTACTCGTGAGGGTTTGCTTTTGGATGATGACTGCCGCAGCTGTTGATGCAATAAAGGAATGATGAATCGCCATGAAGATAGGTCTCTTGGTGAATCCCATTGCGGGAATGGGTGGCAGAGTAGGTCTGAAAGGAACCGATGGTGTCGTCGAAGAAGCAATACGACGAGGTGCAAAACCTGTTGCTCCTGACCGTGCTAAAGAATATCTTGATGCATTAAAGCGACTTGAACAGACAATGAACCTTACCTTCGAGCTTATCACCTGTCCTAATGAAATGGGCGCCAGAGTAACAACAGAATCTAATCTCCCTCACAAAGTTGTCACCGTCATGGTCAGTGGTTGGACTAGCTCTGATGACACTAAGAGGTGCACCGAAGCCTTGTACCACGAGGGTGTGCGGCTCTTGGTCTTTGTTGGCGGTGATGGTACTGCCAGAGATATACTTGATGCAGTTCAGGAATACAATCTTGAGGACCTTATGGTATTGGGTGTACCTTCAGGTGTTAAGATGTATAGTGGTATCTTCGTTGTGAATCCACGCGATGCAGCTGAAGTTGTTCGTTTAGTTTCAGAGGGCAGAACAACACCTTCCGAATTTGAAATCATGGATGCTGATGAAGAAGCCATCCGAGAAGATCGCTTCATAATCAAACTCTATGGCTATCTGAAGGGTCCATCCGTTCCAGCACGGTTTCAAGGCACAAAACAGGCGAGTCCTGAAACAATCGATGAACATCAGGCTCAAGAGGCCATAGCACGTTTTATCATCGAGGAGATCAACCTCGATGAATACTATATTCTTGGTCCAGGTACAACTGTTCGAAAAATCACTGAGTTGTTAGATCTGGAAAAGACCACCCTTGGAGTTGATGTGCTTCATAATGGGCAAATCCACAAAGATCTAAATGAGTCCAAAATCCTTGAGTTCATTGCGGATTTCGACAAGGCATGGATAGTTGTATCACCAATTGGGCATCAAGGGATGCTCTTTGGAAGAGGGAATCAACAGATTAGTCCCCGAATCATTGAGCGTGTTGGTAGAGACCATATCAGAGTTATCTGCACACCAGCAAAACTTAGGGACATTGAGGGAGGAACCCTGAAGGTAGACACAGGTGATTCTGAAATCGACGAACTCCTAAGAGGCAGAATCAAGGTCATAACTGACTATAATGAGATGCGTTTGGTGAAGATTGAATAAGGTGCCTAAGACTTTTTCAACGCTCATGTTCCTCTGGTTCAAGGGTGCATAACTTTGATAGTGCTATTGACGGATTTTGGGCAGTCTGAATATGTTGGCATGATGAAAGGAGTAATTCATTCAATTAACGCATCAGAGACCATCGTGGACTTGACTCATGATATCTCTCCTCAGCTGGTGAGAGAAGGTGCTTGGGTACTACTTAGAAGTTACAGATATTTTCCAATGGGAACAATCTTTGTCACTGTTATAGACCCAGGCGTTGGGACTGAAAGAGACCCCGTCCTAGTGAAAACAAATAATTACATTTTCATCGGTCCGGATAATGGCGTCTTATACCCCACTGCCCATTCTGATGGCATCCAACAGATCTTCAAGATTGACATCGGAATTCCAGATTCCGAAACTTTCCATGGTCGGGACGTGTTCGCAAAATTTGCAGCATTCTATGCTATTGGCAGACATGACGAATACATTGGTGAGGTCAAAAAACAGCTGGATGTGAGGTTGAATTTTCACCTTGACGGACGAACTGGAGAGATTGTTCGAAAAGACAGATTCGGAAATCTCATCACGAATTTAATTACTCTCGATAAAGAGAGTTACTCTTTATCACATGAGAAACTATCTCGTGAGATAGGTTGGTTTTCAACATACAAATATGGGCCCTCTGATGATGTTTTTCTTGTAACAGGTAGTGCTGGAACACTCGAGTTCTCATGGAGAAATGGTCGTGCTGCTGATGTTCTTCCTTTCGAAATTGGAGAGCATATAACAATAGAATAGTTCCTACTTAATGCCCGGAAAATATACACATCGCTCTCTCTCACAATCGCGATTCTTCTCCCACTGTTTGCATGAATTATGTGGTGGGGATTGACCTAAATCAATACCTACTTCCCTAAGAATCTCAATGGCCGCAGTCACTCCGTAGAATGTTGATCTCTTACAGCATCTCACTAGGTGGTCCTGTACCAAATTAATACCTCTTTGAGTAGCACGATGTGCAAGCTCTCTTTCTTCAGGAGTTTTTGGCGTAGAACCTAGAAATACAGCAATTGCTACCCCCGCACCAACACAAGCTCCGCACGTCCCCGCATATCCACAGAAACCCCCAGGTATTTTTGATCCTCTTCTAATTCCCTCAAGAATGTCCTCAAGAGAAACGACGCCACCTTTTGGTTTCTCTATTTTTTTATTCTTTAAAGAAAGAAGAATTGCCGCCGGAACAAGGCTATGATGTTCAGGACCATGGAAATTGAAACTAGGATGACTATACGCCAGATTGATAATATCAACTGGGTCAGTCAGGTCTTCTCTCTCACCCATTTTGCGAAGGAACTCTAGTGCATCGCTGGAATGGCAGGAATCACATACATAATGTCCGTTTGGGCATGATATGGGTGCAGGCTCTTCAATCCCACAATATGTGCATAGTTGTTCGTTTGCGTTATCTCCGTAAACCAGCGTTTGTCCGCAAATCATACATGCAAACTCATGCCTTTTATCAGTCAAGTTTTACACCATCTTTCAGGTAGCTATGAGTCTTCTTAAGAGTCTAGTTCTGGCAACTATGTTTATTGCGAATCATGCCCTGAAAAGCATCCTTTTAGTATAGTATTGCTTGACGAGATTCATGAAGTTCTCAATCACGGACAGTCCATTTGGCCATTTTGGAATTATATTCAAAGGTGTAGATGGCGTTGACAAACTGCAGAGATTTCTATTGCCTGGAGATAAAGACTCAATCCTATCTAAGATAAAGAATGACTATCCAACATCCCATGAGTCGACTGATAGTATGAAAGATCTGATTGAGCTTGTTGTAAAATACTTGAATGGAGAAAAAATCACAATTTCCATGGATTTCGTTGACGAATCCATATGCTCGCGATTTCAGCTCCGTGTTTTTAATGCAGAGAGAACAATTCCATATGGAAAGACTGCGACTTATAGCTGGTTAGCTCGAGAAACTGGAACGGGATCTGCCAGAGCTGTAGGGAGTGCGCTCGCAAAAAACCCATTCCCCCTCATAGTACCCTGTCATAGAGCAATTCGTGCCGATAGGTCGGTTGGTGGATTCCAGGGTGGAGGTCGAATGAAACGTGCTTTTCTGATAATGGAAGGTGTCCGTTTTGACGATATCGCCCGAGTTGTCGAGGAAGACATATTGAGATGAGCTGGTATCACTTTCAATATTCGATTCGACTGAATGCTACATCTAACATTGACTTGTATCCATCCCAATCAGCAATTCTTTGAATTAGTTCATTGAGACCATAATCTACCATGGATTTGATTTCATAAACCAAACCAGATTCAATGTATATTAGAGGTTGGCGTCCAAATTGGAAGAGCATTCTTTCCCTTATACTACTGTCTAATGTTCTTGGATATGATTTCAGAAGTGATTTCAGAAATTCAATACCCTCTCCAAGGAATAGAAGATCTACTGCAGGATCATAGAGTCTGGTTTCTTCAAAGTCAATAATCCCTGTGACTTTGAGTGTACTCGGGTTAACAAGAATGTTTGACGTATCAAAATCACCATGAATAACACAGGGTTTGAATTCAAAATTCTCAGAGTTTTCAAGAAAATCAGTAAACAAGGACTCTGTCCAGTATATGGCATCACTCCAAAGGAGTGGATAAACAAAATCCTGTAAACGCGAATAGAATTGGGACCATTCCTTGTGATATAATTCTGGAGTGAACTTGGAATGATTCTTCATTATTTCCCTAATCTTATCTGAGTGAAGCACTTCAAGAAAGGATGCAATTTGCACAGCAAGAGATTCTCTCTCTCTGGTACTAGTGTCGTTATAGCAGGTGTTGAGAGAAATTCCTGGGATTTTCCGATACCCGATTATCGGAATATCTGAGTCCAAATCAATAAATTCTGGATTAGGTATCTGGACGAATAGATGATTTCTAAGAACATTCAAAGTCTTGATTTCATTGAGAAGCAATTCTCTAGATTCACGCTTTGGAATATTTGAACTCGCAAATCTGAAAATATATTCTCCATTTACGATGAACACATTGTATGTGCCATGGTAATGAAACTCTATTTCTACTTCCTTCTCTGGAAAGAATCTCTCTAAGGCAAATTTCGCCTCGGAGATTGAGATATCTGGCGGATTGTTCTCTTCATACATCGCATATCGAATTGATTCAGCTACAAATGTAAATCTTACCAACTCTTCAAACACCCACACTGATATACCTAAATAATTGGGTGAGCTGCCTGTATACCATGTCCCTCATAGTTGTCATTGGTGGAAGCGGAGTTGTAGGAAGTGTTGCTGTCAGAACATTAGCACGAATCGGTGAGTTCTCAGAAGTTGTCATTGCTGATATCAATCCTGCAGTAGCTGGGGATATTACTTCCGAATTCGAAGGTGTAGGAGTTACTGCTATTCATCTAGATGCTACAAATTCCAAAGATCTAAAGGCCACTATCAAGGACGCTAAGGTTGTTTTGAACTGTAGTGGTCCATTTTACAAACTAGCTCCTACTGTATTGAAATCAGTCATAGAATCGGGAATTAACTATGTGGATATTTGTGACGATTATGATGCAACTGTTAAATTACTTGAGATGCAAGAGCCTGCAAAACACGCTGGAGTATCTGCACTGATTGGAATGGGTAGTTCTCCTGGTGTTTCAAATCTTCTAGCTCGTTTATGTGCAGATATGATGCTTGATGAGGTTGAATCTATTGATATACTCCATGCTCATGGGGGTGAACCTTCTGAAGGTGCAGCTGTTGTTGCACATCGTATCCATAGCATGACTTCACCAATTCCAATGTTTCTGGATGGTAAGTACGTAATGGTAGATTACTTCAGAGAGAGCGGAATAGCACTTCAAGCTGAACATGATTTCCATAATATTGGTACCTATAGATGCTATCCCTATCCTCATCCAGAGACTTTGACTCTCCCCCAGAATATTGATTGCAGAAGAGTGACAAATCTTGGTTGTGTTCTTCCACCCGAATATTATGACCTTACTCGTGAGATCGTAAGATTGGGACTCACAAGTGAGAAATCAATCACTGTGAAAGGGCAGAGCATTTCTCCGATAGACTTTGCAATCGCTTATATCATTCAAGAGCGAAAGCGAATTTTGAAGGAAACTAATTTTGGAGTCCAACGTGGTTGTCTCAAGATATCTATCAAGGGGCTTGTTGAAGGAACACCCCACCGATTTGACTTCTCCCTCTCTTCAGTTGGGGAAAGCATGGGTGAAGGTACAGGAATTCCTGCAGCGTTTGGTGCTATTTTAATGAACCGAAGTAAGATTACTGAGAAGGGTGTTATACCTCCTGAGGTTGGTGTGAATCCGCTTGATTTTCTAGGTCTGATGCAAGAAACTTTGGGCCTTGATGGTGCGACTTCAGAAGGGTCTCCACTGATTATCGAATCGATTGATCATCAAGGAAATGTTGAAAGAGTTGAATTATGAAGTTTATATGGTGGATTGCTCCTATAGTATGAATGGGAGTGGAGATGACGCCGGAATCAGAAGAACCCAAGTATTTCCTTGCTGTAGATCATGGCACCTCTGGAATGAAAGTCGCCATTACAGATACATGTGGTGAGATTATTGCTTTCGACTTTGAAAAGACCCCTGTGTATCTCTTTGATGGTGGTGGTGCAGAACAAGATCCTGATGATTGGTGGAATGCTCTTGTTAAATGTTCAAGACGTCTCATTGAAGCGAATCATGTGTCAGTGGATGATATTGTAGCAATGTGTACCTCAAGTCAATGGTCTGGTACTGTAGTTGTGGACTCTGATGGAAACCATCTGATGAATGCCATAATATGGATGGATTCGAGAGGCGCACCTTACATTAAGAAGGCTCTCAAAGGTATCATCAATATCCAAGGATATGGCCTGCTTAACTTACTCAAATGGCTGAGAACAACCGCCGGTATTCCGGCAGGGAGTGGAAAGGATCCAATAGCACATATCCTCTACATAAAGCACGAGCATCCTGATATTTACAACAAAGCCCACATGTTTCTTGAGCCAAAGGACTATTTGAACCTCCGACTCACAGGTGAATTTGCTGCATCCTATGACTCCATCATGCTACACTGGGTGACCAATACAAGAGATATCGCAAATATTCACTATGACAACAGTCTCATTAAGAAGCTTGGTCTTGATGGAGCGAAGCTTCCTCCATTGAAGCGTGCAATCGATGTATTAGGCACAGTCAAACCTTCAGTAGCCGCTGAGTTTGGTCTCAATAATGAAACAAAAGTAGTAATGGGGTCTCCAGACTTGCATTCTGCCATCATGGGTTCCGGAGCAGTCCAAGACTATGAGGGCCATATTTACATTGGAACAAGCAGCTGGGTCATATGTCATGTGCCTTTCAAAAAGACCGATATCTCTCATAATATGGCATCGTTGCCATCAGCGATTCCTGGACGGTATTTTGTAGCCAACGAACAGGAGTCTGCGGGGGCTTGTTTGACTTATTTGCGTGATAATATCTTCTATACTGAAGACGAAGAACAGCACGGGAAATATGAGGTGTATCAAGAATTCGATAAGATTGTTGAGAAATCACCAGCTGGAAGTAATGGATTGATATTTACACCATGGCTTTATGGAGAACGTACACCAATAGAGGATCATACAGTCAGAGGTGGATTCCATAATCTCTCTCTGGAGGTAAGGAGAGCGGACATCATTCGTTCTGTTTTCGAAGGCGTTGCATTCAACAGTCGATGGTTGTTTGAGCTCGTTGAGAAATTCATCAAGAGAAGAATGGATCCTGTCAATATTATTGGTGGAGGCGCACAATCCAATGTCTGGTGTCAAATCTATGCTGATGTCTTGAATAGAACAATACGGCAAGTTAAAGATCCCATAATGGCAAATGCTCGCGGTGCGGCATTTATCGCAGCAACAGCTCTTGGTTTCTGTACAATTGATAATATTCCTGAAATGACACAGTTCTCCAGGATCTTCCAACCCAACCCTGAGAATTGCAAGATATACGACACTCTCTATAAAGAGTTCTTGAACATCTATAAGAATAATAAGACAATGTATCAACGACTCAATAAGTAAGAGAAAATTGTCAGAGGTGAATACAGATGACTGACCCACGGTTTTCCTTTGAGCTCGTTGAGAAATATGTTAGGAATCGAACATTTGGAGTCCTGACCACAATAGACCGGAAAGGAAGACCACACTCAACAGGTATCCTATACGGTGTTTCCCCTCCCGAGTCCAGGTTTGCCTTATTCATACTCACAGGAAACGATTATGTGAAGACAAAGAATGTTCAAAGAAATCCCAATGTGTCTTTAATCATTACATATCCCCATCATTATCTGAGATTTGTTCCTGACAACTATGTTATGTTTCGAGGGACCGCTGAGCTTGTTCCATTTGATGATGAGGATGGAACGTGGGCATTTCAACAAAAACGAATATTGCGGATGAATGAGGATACTGATCCAACTGAGGGCGGAGGATTTGTATTCATCAAAATAACTCCTGAACCAAAAGTATTCTGTTACGGTATAGGATTCGGACTCATGGAGTTACGAAAGGCGCACACTGAAGGAAGTTACAGTGTGATGATTCCTGAAAAAAGATTATGATTTGACCTCGTTAGACTTGGCTTTTTGATCTCCTATTTTTCCGTAGAAAAACATATGCACAGAGAGCAATGGGCAATGCGGATGCGGCAAAGCCCCCAACAAGAAGGAGCCATGACGGAATTCGAAACAGAAATGAGCGAAGCACAGTAATTGGTATATCTCTGGAAAATGTTAAGGTTCTATATGTCGAATCTGTGGTGATGACCTCTACGTATCCATAGAGTATCTGTCCCTCTTGGATATCAAACGGAAGTGGGTCACCAACTGAATGCGCAAAAAAGAAACCACTAGAACCATTTGCTGGCATAAGTTCTGGGTCATAGTTGCGATGAATGGCTAGTATGAATGTAACATTGTCAAGCGATAGAAAAAGTTTCTCTTCCACGATTCGTTCTGAACCATCAAGTGAGTAGTTGTAGTAGATATCCACGAACAGGTCTGATCCGTTATTGACTTCTGTTAGTTTAACTTCAGATATCCAGATTGGCACCTCATTATTCTGTTGTTTCAGGTTCATATTGGGATTTGATGAACTGCCCATTACTGAGGTAGTATTTATGATTCCCACCAGGAATAAAAGAACAATGATTCGATTCATCCTCTTCTCATCCTAATTACCTCTTTGGATCTCTTATAATCAGGTAGTAACAGAATCCTATAACTGGAATAGATGCTAAAATTGCATACAAAAGGAACAATCCCGATGGTATCCCGAAATACGGACGAATAATTGTCAATAATATCTCAATTGAGAATGTACGCGTTCTGTATGTTTCGTCTTCGGTTGTGCTTATTTCTGCATATCCATACATTGTTTAGCCTTCATATACATCAAACGGTAGTTGCATATTGCTAGGAGGGTTTAGGCTAAAACCTGCTGTTCCATTAGCAGGTCGTTCTTGCGGATTGTAGTAGTACTGATATGCAAGGAGGAATGTAACATTATCCGGAGAGAGGAAGAGTTCTCTTTCCACCATTCGTTCTGTTCCATAGAGTGTATAGTTGAAACATATCGAAATAGATAAGGTTTCATCATAAAACTCGTTGCTTCCGACATATGTGTCCACATAGTCTAGCCAAATGCCAGACTCGCCTGCTTGTTTTGATGTAATAGAATTTGGATTTTGCATGGAACTATCGAAGGAGCAGAATGCAGCTATGACGATGAGGAATCCAACAATCAAAATCCGTTTCATAGGCTCAATCACACTCCATCACACTTCTTCAATACTCGCAATGCACGTAAAGTAATCCACTTTGAAGGTTTGTTCTTTTCATCAAAATTACAATACATCTTTCCATTATACGTATTTTTTAGAAGCCACCTGCCAGATGTGTCTTGAGATTTTACTACTAGTTCTATTGACTCTTTCATCCTTTCATCTTTAACTCCTAGACTAGTCAGAATATCCAGAACCTCTAGCACATCTGATTGATAAAAAAGCGGAAATCCAAACTTTTTCCATCCTGCTTTTACCTTTCGTGTACCATCTGGGTTGCGGAGGTATTTGAATACTCCATTTTGTAGAATGTTCTCGATTTCTACATCAATTATTTTTTGGACATCAGGAGTCCTCTTATCCTCTGGGATTGCAGCTAGTCCTCGAAGTGCCTTGACTGCTCCCATGAAACAATTAGTTGGGAATACAGCATCTGGGTTTATGGGAAACGCACGACAATTCCATCCACCATCAGATGAGTGATAATCTATTTGAAATTGTAATAGTTTCTCAAATCGCGAGTCTTCCAGATATCCAAAATGGACTAGATAATACATTATATTCCCATCTAGACAACAACCATCCTTGACTATACTATCTCTTCCTTTCTCTGTCTTTGGCATATTCATTAGAAAGTGACCCGAGTTTCTCTGAAACTTGAAGAGATGCTCTATTGCTTTTTTAATCTCAGGAACCGGACTTGATCCTAATTCAGCTAGTAATAGTAGATTATGAGTTGTTGCTTGGTATTTTGGTTCATACATATTGCCAGAACTTAACCAGTAGCCTTCTGGATTTAGTGCGTCAAGGATAGTTCTAACGCACTCAGAATTCATGATTTGTGACTGTGTTTGTACAACTTCCTTATCCCGTGCATGTTTGTCTTGAAGATGCTGTAAGGTCCAAAATCTCACACTCGGATTCTCAGTTTCAAGAAGCCACTTCAATACATCATCTCTGAAATAATTCTCCCAACTCATCTAGAATACCTCGACATTGAAGTATTTGTGTCATACACGGTTTAACTTTTCCGTCGTTTCATGGGATCTATTGGTTGAAATGGCGTAGAGGTTGGAATTCCTCAATGGGTCATTATAAGTCAAAACCTGTTTTTCCTGAACCCCAAGACTCCATTGCTGCTCTGAGTTCTTCATGACCATCTTCTTTTGCATACCTGCTAACAGGTATTCCCTCCATTTTAGCATCAATCGCCTGTCTGAACGCAATTGCTCCTGCTCTTGGACCCATTGGATGCGCATGAATACCAGCACCAGTTCCGATTACAATATCCGGACCAAGGTCGTTTATGACATCCTCGACATGTCCCGGACTTATTCCACCACTTGGCATTGGTGCAGTCTGTTCTATATGATGTAAGGGCATGACCATATCATGTGCCATATGCAAGAATCTCTCTCTCAAGATTGGTGCTTTTCCATAAGGTGCAGGAAATACAGTAATGTCAGAGCCACAAATCCGTGGTAGTTTACCTATCACCAAATTAGTACCAATTCCTGTAATCGGTGAATATGACATAGCACCAGTGATATCCATATGTGCTAGAATTGGAACATTGATCGAAGGATCTTCGCAAACTGCACGGAATGCTGAATATCCTACTGCTAGGAAATTGATCATCAAACCATTTGCACCAAGTTCCATTGCTCGATCTGCAAGTTCGAACATTTTCGGAACTTCATCTGTGATGTTGATTGTAAATAGGGTCTTTTCCCCCTTTTCTGCGTCTGCTCTATCAATAGATTCCATGAATAATGGTAATCTTTCTTCAACGGTGTTAAAACAGGCGTTTGCAAGGAGTTCATCGTCCTTGATGATGTCTGCTCCCCCCACTGCTGCTTCGTAACAAAGTTCAGCCCCCATTTTCGCAGAAGTGTATACACATGGTTTGATCATATTATTCACAAAAGGTCGTTTCTTGATGTTGAGCAGTTTCCTCAATCCCTTAATACCAAATTTTGGTCCCTTGAATCCTTTCAACCACGATTTGGGAAACCTCATATCGAGACACTTAATCCGACCTCCTAATGCAATATTTCCAATTACAGTGCTCATCATCATAGGTATCTGCTGTCCAAAATTTTCCCATGGAAATGCTACTTGAATTATGTATTGTCTTCGCTCAATATCTTTTGGGATGCTATATTCATACTGAGGAACCTCGTAGAGACCAATCACCTTGGCCACGTGCCTTTTTCTAATCTCAGCAGTTTCACCTGGGACTAATGTCCATGTGCCAGTACTCTGCTCTACTGCTGCCGCTTGAGCAACTTCTCTTGCATCAAACATTGGCGGAAGTCCGACATAGTATGTTCCAATCACATATTTCTCCATATCAATGGAGTCTGGTAGTGCATCTGGTAACGCATCGAGAGGCATTTTATTCATCATCAATCAACTCGTAAGATTAGAATACATCCTATCTTATGTTCTTTTGGAGCTAAGAATGAAGTGGGATGTGAATCGATATTCCTTTATGCTAGTGGGTTAAAACTCTCCATACTTGGTCATTGGTAGGTTTACAATTTGATACAAATCACTGAATTAGCAAATCGAGCTGGAATCTCAGAAGATTATCTCGAGCTCTATGGGAAGTATATTGCAAAAATTAACCTAAATATTAGAAAGACTTTGGGGGAACGAAAGGGCAAATTGATACTTGTTACTGCAACAACCCCTACCCCTGCTGGAGAAGGAAAGACAACAAACTCTATTGGTTTATCAATGGCCTTGAATGCATTGGGTCATAATTCTGTTGTCACACTGCGAGAACCCTCTTTAGGACCTGTCTTCGGAGTGAAAGGAGGTGCAGCAGGTGGAGGTAAATCTCGAGTTGAACCTTTTGAAAATATCAATCTTCTCTTCACTTCAGATTTTCCAGCTGTATCGGCAGCGCATAATCTTCTATCCGCTATGCTTGACAATTATGTCCACCACGAGAAGGAGCCAGAGATTGATATTCGTAGAGTATATTGGCCACGAAATCTGGACATGAATGATAGGGCTCTAAGAAAAGTGATTGTTGGACTTGGAGGTCGTTGGGATGGCTTTCCCCGTGAGGACTCCTTTGTAATTACAGCTGCTTCGGAAGTCATGTCTATTCTCGGTCTGGCAAAGAATTATACAGATCTCAAGACACGTTTGGGAAACATCCTGATAGCTCGAACCACACGTCTTAAAGAAATGTTCGCCAGGGATTTGAGGGCTGAAGGCGCGATGACTACTCTATTACGAGATGCTCTTAAACCCAATTTTGTGCAGACTACTGAAGGTACACCCGCCTTTGTCCATACTGGTCCTTTTGCAAATATAGCTCATGGCACAAGTTCTTTGATTGCTACAGACTTGGCTCTCCGTCTTTTTGATTATGTTGTTATTGAAGCTGGCTTTGGAGCTGATCTTGGAGCTGAGAAATTCTTCAATATTGTAACACGCGCAGGCGACTTCAATGTAGATGCAGTAGTTGTGATTACAACTATTCGTGCATTGAAATATCATGGATATGGCAAATTGGAGGATGGGTTCGTCAACTTGGAGGCTCATATGAGGAACATTCATAATTTTGGTGTTCCTGCTGTTATAGCTTTGAACAGATTTCCTGACGATACTGATGAAGAAATCAACACCCTCCGGGATTTCTGCAAGGAAAAGGGTTGGGAAATGGAAGTATCCGAGGTATTTGCTAAAGGAAGTAAGGGTGGAAAAGTTCTTGCAGGAACTGTTATTGAGACCATTCAGAATAGCAAAAACACAGGGATAAAATATACCTATGACTTGGAGGATGATTTAGAGACTAAAATCCACAAAGTAGCAACTCAAATCTATGGATCTACAGATGTGGTTTATACAACTGGCGCAACTGGCAGAATTCGTTCACTTGAAAAGAGAGGATATGGTAATCTTCCAATATGCATTGCGAAGACACAATTTAGTCTCAGTGACAATAAGGGACTGAGAGGTAGACCCTGTGAAGACGTTGCCGAAGTTATGGGGGCTGATGTTAGTTACGGTGCAGGTTTTGTGGTTATATACATGGGTGAGATCAACCTGATGCCTGGTCTGCCCGAAGAGCCTAATGCAATGGAGATGGATGTAGATGAGGATGGTAACATCTCGGGAGTTTTCTAATGGTAGGAGTTTTATAATTTGACTGAAGATAATTCTAAACCAATCTGTGAAGATCACGTCATTGATGGACGAAAACTCTCGAAGATAATCCGTGAACAAATCACCGCAGAAGTCGATACGCTCTCAAAGAAATACGGTGTCGCTCCAAAGCTGGTTACAATCTTAGTAGGTGAGGATTCTGGATCTCAGATGTATGTTCGTATGAAACACAAAGCATCCAATAAAGCAGGTATTCTCTCTGAACATCACGACTTGTCTGAAGACATCTCCCAAGAAGAACTTCTAGGACTAATACAGAAATTGAATGCGGATTCAACAGCGCATGGAATTCTTGTTCAACTTCCCTTACCCAAGCAAATTGATGAAAAAACTATCATAAGCACGATATCTCCATTGAAAGACGTTGACGGCTTTTCTCCCACCAATGTCTATCGATTATTCTATGGCGGTGAAGAACTCAGTGCGGCAACACCTCACGGTATTGTCACTATGTTAGATGCACTTGAAATAGATCTCACCGGAATGCATGCCGTCATCATAAATCGATCTACTATTGTTGGTAAACCCCTAATCATGTTACTTCTCAACCGAAATTGTACTGTTACTGTATGCCATTCACGTACTAGGGACATATCTAAATTCACACTTGATGCGGACATCTTAGTAACTGCAATCGGTCGTAGACAAACTGAGGATGATGCATTTTACATCACAGCTGATATGGTCAAAAAAGGAGCTATTATCATAGATGTTGCTACACCGCATGGAGATGTCGATTTCGAAGCAGTGAAGGAAAAGGTGATGTGTATCACTCCCGTACCAGGTGGGGTTGGGCCAATGACAATCACTATGCTGTTAAGGAATGTATTAGATGCATACAAGGCACAGGTGTCATAACTATCCTAGTGCATCCAAAATGGAAGAAGAACCTCGTATTGCTCTTGCTAAAGATTACAGTCTATCATGCAGTGATACCTGTTGTTTTTGGCTTATCGCATTCTTTTCAATTCTCATGGTTGCATTTGCGTTTTTAGGTCGCATTGAACCACTCCTCTTGATTCTTGAGATGACCGCGATGGGTGGAGCAGTGCTCGTTCTAGCAATGAAAATCATACGAAACTCCCCACTAAGACGCATACCAGGTGAGTAATCGTGATATAGTGTCCTTGCCCAAACCCTTTTTTGCATAGTAATACGGAACCCGCCTTGGTGACTCACATGAAGATTGTTGAGTGCGTGCCCAACTTTTCCGAGGGACGTCGAAAGGATGTCATTGATGCCCTAGCTGAAGCCATCAAAAGTGTAGAAGGTATCAGATTACTAGATGTTGAATTTGATCCAGATCACAATAGGTCTGTGTTTACATTCATCGGGGAACCACAGAAGGTTAAAGAAGCTGCCTTAAAGGCTGCAGAGCTAGCTGTTGACCTGATTGATCTCACAAAACACAAAGGGCAACATCCTAGAATGGGTGCTGTTGATGTGGTTCCATTCATCCCTCTACATGGAACAACAATTGGTGAATGTATTGAACTGTCCAAGCAATTCGCTGACGAATTCGCAAACGGTAAGAAGGTGCCAGTCTATCTGTACGCAAAGTCCGCTACAAGACCTGAACGTGTAGACTTACCAAATATCCGAGAGGGTGAATTCGAAGGTCTCAAGGAACAGATTGGTGTCGACCCTGCGAAGACTCCTGATTTTGGTCCGGAAACAATTCATCCAACAGCTGGAGCAACTGCTACAGGGGCACGTAATTTCCTAATTGCAATTAACTTCAACCTCAGTACGACCGATGTGAAAGTGGCAAAAGTGTGCGCTGATGCTGTTAGGGCGACTACTGGCGGATTTGTGAATGTTCAAGGAATTGGGCTCGAACTTCCAGATAAGAACTGCGCTCAGGTATCTCTCAATCTGACACACCCGAGGAGAACCAAAATACATCAGGTCCTAGAGGTAGTCAAGAACGAGGCACGACGATTTGGAGCTACCGTTATTGAGACCGAGATTGTAGGCATGGTTCCATTATTCGCGCTCCTTGATGCTCTCAAATACTATTTACAACCTGAGAAACTCGACGAGAGTATGATCCTTGACCTGTACTATTTAGGTGGTGCAGAGGATCCAACTGAGAAGACATTCACAGAGATGTCTGTTCTTGAGTTTGGAGATCAGATTCGGAGAGCACGAGCCACACCTGGTGGTGGAAGTGTAGCAGCTGCGTTGGGCTCTTATGGTGCAGCTTTAATCTGCATGGTAACAGGTCTCTCACTCTCGGGACGTCGCTTTGCTGCAATTAAAGATGAGATGGTTGGGCTTCGCCATGCCTGCGAAAACGATAGAGGAATCCTCATGGATTTAATTGAACGTGATTCCACTGCATTTGATGAAGTTATGGCTCTTTTCAAATTACCTGAAGAAACTGACGCAGAGAAGAAGACGAAAGACGAAGCAATTGAGATTGCGACGATAAAAGCAGCATCCGTTCCATTAGAAACAATGCGCTATTCATTCAATGCACTGACTCATGCAAGACCTGCAGCTGAGAAGGGCAATGCCAATACGATAACAGACGCTGGCGTTGCAACACATGCATTAATGGCTGCTATGGAGGGTGCGGCTCTTAATGTTCGAATCAATCTTGGCAATATAAAATCAAAAAGTTTCGTTGAGACGACTGCTGCAGAGGTTGATACTCTACTCAAAGATGGGAGAAAACTCAAAGAGGAAATCCTTGAAATTGTCGAACGAAGAATGAAAGAGATTGCTAGCAAAGACTGATTCACTTTTTGATTTCAGATAGAGTTGCTCTTCTTCCCCTATCCACAATATATGCTGTCCCACCAGCACGGACTATTGCTGATGCCACTTCTCTCTCCCAGCCATTGCAATAAGCCATCATCGTACCTCCCCTACCGCTTCCATTGATCTTGCACCCCAAGGCTCCCCCTTGATATGCGGCCTCAATCATTCTCTCAATCTTGGGAGTTGACCTGTTTAGCCCGTCTCTGAGAATTTCGTGATGCTCCTTCAAAGCCGCTCCTACCTGCTTGGGGTCTATCTTTTCCTTGCTTAACAGATTATGTGCACGACTAGTGAGATCTCTGATCCTTAGTGTTGCTTCAGCCATTTTCCTATTCTTATCCGGTCTGTTTCTCTGAAGACTATACACCTCATTGAGTGGTGTAGTTCTCCTATCAAAGGATTTGATTTTCCATGATATCTTTTGATACTCCGCCTCTACAGTGGTCTTGATATATCTAATATCTCCCACAGTGTCTTCCTTTTTCTCACCTGAATCGCCAATGACTAATTTTCCTAATTTTGCTGGGAGTTTCGTCACCCGATAATCGTTTCCCAAATCCAAGTGTATAATACCGCCATATGCTGACGCAAAGTGGTCTTGCATACCCCCACTTTCTCCAAATTCAACTACTTCCACTTTGTGTGCCATTCTAACTAATTGCTCTCTCGAGAGTTGCTTACCTGCGGCATATGCAGCCGTCATGACTGCTGCTATAGATAATGCGGATGAGCTTGAGAGCCCGCCTGCAATTGGTATATCCCCCTTAACTATCAAATCAAATCCACAATTTATTCGGATCCCTTCTCTAGCAATTACATTGAAGGCGCTTCGCATGTAGTCTCGATTATTTCTGTATTGAATTAGTTTCTTCAGCGTGAATTCATCTGTTTCATTCAGATCTTGATAGTCCACAGTGACAATAGAATCATCTCTGGGATGTGCTATTATCTCGATATTCAGGTCGATGGCTGCTGGAATCACATCTAACCCTATGTAATCACTATGCTCCCCGAAGAGACAGATTCGCCCCGGAGCACGAACATGGAATGGTTTCATCACACACACCTGAATTGAGGAATCACATGAATAAACCCTACTCTGCGTGTTAAGTTGTTATTTGTCACCAATTGCCATCTTGATTGCAGTGTTGAGGTCTTCTGGTGTGATGCCTGGTGATTCAACAGGAATCTCTCTATACAATTCTTGCAGTTTTTGGAGTAAATCATTTCCAGTTGTCTTCGTTCCAATCAGACCCTTTTCTAATTTGGTTATTGCATCATATGGTAGCATGAAATAGTCACCACTAATGATAATCTCATTGAGTCGATCCTCTACATCTTCTATCGTGATTCGTATTAGCCCACCGACTGCCTTGTAATTCGAAGTTCCTATTGTACTTGTAGCTGACAATCTCACAACACGTGCGTCAAGTCGACCTCCACTTCTCCAGTGAAGCCATTCATCGGAGAGGTATTTGGGCTCTAACTCTCGCATTCTATCCTTTTCCCATTTTGTTAGTTCTCCCCGTTCGAACTCAACATCCATAGCCCTTCTAAATTGATTCAGGAGGTCCATTTTGACTTCTTCACGATCTGGGAGTTCACCTTTCTCGAGAAGAATTGTTGACATTCTCTGTCTGAGACCCTGTGCAACTTTGTCTCTGAACTTCTCATCCGGTACCTTAAGCACTCTCACCATCATGTCGAAATTGAAGTCGAAGATTATATTCCCAGTTAAGATTCTCGCATCACCGACATCTCCCGCACCATTTCCAGAAATTTTCTTCCCGGCCAATGTCTGAATATCATTCACAGGTCTGAAGTACGCATCGATTCCAAGATTCCGATAAGCCTGTACAGGTGCATCTAGGAATTTCTTGTAATATGCATCAATGCTCTTTGGTGTTGTCGGACTATCAATTCTTCCTATTAACTGATAGAACATCTGTCCCTCATCGAGGTATACGCCCCCGCCACCAATTACACGACGAGTTACGAAAATATCATTATTTCGACAGAACTCCAAGTCTATATCCTTCTCAATTTCCTGGAAGTAACCAAGACTCACTAATGGCTTCGCAGGCCAACAGATAATTAGTGTATTCTCTGATTCTCCCTCAGTGATTCCTTGGGCAATCATATCGTATATCATCTGGGTTTCGAGAGGTGGTATTGGTCCAAGGTCCAATAATCTCCATGTTTCTAGAGGCATAACTTGGGGCCTATTAGAACTCGTAATAAGGATAACTACTGCTGGGCATCAAAGCTCCACGATGCTAAGGATTAAATCATTACATCATTCGGTTCATGTGATTTCATTGATTCAAGCTAGAGAACTCACAAGAAGGTTCAGCGCTTTTACCGCAGTTGACAAACTCACCTTTGATGCACCCTCTGGAGAGATTTATGGGCTCCTCGGTCCAAATGGATCAGGCAAATCCACGACTATGCGAATGCTTCTCGGTCTGCTCAAACCCTCCTCCGGAACTGCAAGAATTTGGGGGTATGATATTCAGAAGGATTCTATAGAAGCAAAAAGACTCATAGGCTTCGTTCCTGAGGAAGCCATCCTGCCTGAATCACTGACTGGCTGGGAGTATATCAATTATGTCAGTGATATCTGGCGTATTCCTCGTGGACCCGAGCGTGATGGTGAGGTTGATGAACTTCTTGAGCTTCTTGATATTAAAGATGCCAGTGATGATTTGATTGAAACTTACTCAAAAGGGATGTCCAGAAAGATTTCGCTCGTTGCAGCACTTATTCACAAACCTAGGGTCCTGATTTTAGATGAGATGCAAGCTGGAATTGATCCAAAGGGGGCTGCAACAATTAAGGAGATTATAACGGGGTTGTGTGCACGTGGTGTTGCAGTCTTGATGTCTACTCATGTGCTTGAAATTGCTGAATCAATGTGTGATAAAATTGGAATAATCAATGAAGGAAAGCTGGTTGCAGAAGGCACAATGAACGAACTCCGTAAACAAGCCAAGGGCGAATCCTCTCTGGAGGAGATTTTCCTCGATCTTACTGGTGGTCCAGATATGAAACGGATTGCTGAGTTTTTGGGTGAGATTAATTGACATTAGCAGACCTTCTCATTCTTCTTCGTCTTGATTTGCGACAGAGCTATAGAGTTACAGGCGCTAAAGGAAGCAGGACCACCCAGAAATCAACTCTCCGCCGTCTGTTACCGGTTCTTCTTGTCGTGGTGGTTGCCTCTATCATCATTTGGTTTATCGTAAGTATTGCACCTCCATTCTGGGCTGACATCGAAAACATAATTCTCAATGATCCCGGTCTTGGTGCAACTATCTTCAACGCCATTCTTCTTTTTGGATTACTAGGGTCTCTTATGATAAGTGCTACAACTGTAGGAAATAGCCAGAGAATGGAATATGTTATGGTCATGCCATTATCTCTGACCACCCTCTTTCTTGAGAAGATGATTATCATTGTGCTTTATAGTTCACTTCTTTGGATGGTCATCGGAGTGCCTATTTTCATTGGTTTGAGCATCGTATCGCCTGCTACTTTTGCATTTCTCTCAGTACCTGTCTTTGCACTCACACTCCTCACACTCACCTGCATCGGAGTTTCATTTGGTGGACTTTTGGGATTGATTGGTGCACGACTTGTTGCTGGGCGCCGTGTCTTGAAACAGGTAGGATACGCTCTATTCACATCTGTGGCTATTATTGCCAGCTCATTGTGGTACCTCTCGATTTATCTGGGAGGTGATGAAGGAGGATTCTTCTTCGACATTTTCTTTGAAATTGCTGCCGCTCTTGGTTTCACTTCTAATATCACTCCTGGTTATGTCGCAAGTGCAATCTCCCTGAATCTAGTCATAGGTGCACCAGTAGCATTAGAATCAATTATTGTTCTTTTAGTGATGACCCTTGCTGCGGGTCTTCTTCTCTATGGAAATGCTAAAGTCAGCGAACGAGCTCATTATAGCGGCTGGTTAACCTCTGGATCAAAAAGGTCCTCAATTAAAGAAATTAAAATCCAGCATGGTTCGTGGGATCCAAATCCAATTCCATGGATACGTCTCAACACAACGATCACTGCATCCATTTGGTATAATACTGCCAACATACGAAGAGAGGCTAGAGTTTTTACACAATATCTTCTTGGTCCATTACGATTTGCGATATGGATAATATTCCCTCTTCTCGCAGGAGTAGGCGAATTTGGATTCATAACGCCGCTGCTTCTCATTGCAGTTTTGATACCCTTTGCAACCTCCTATGGAGTGTATTTCGCAGGGTATGAAACCGTCTATGAAGGTAAGAATCTGATGAATTTACAGCTCGCAGGGGCCAATATGGTCGACTACATCAAAGGTAAAGCTATCAGTGCAGTACCATTTTCTGTAGGAGCTGCTGCAGTTGTATCTATCATTTTTATGCTATTCACTAGCATATCTGAGTGGATATTTGTTCCACTCATACTAATCTCAGCAGCAGCTACAACACTTGCATCCGGTGCAATAGCTGCAAATGCAGCATCACTAGGTGGAGATTTTAAAGCAAATCGTATGTTTGTGCGCCAGAGAGGTGCCTCTGTTCAGATGCCAATTAGGGGGTGGTCAATAATAAGAGCACAGCTATTGCCTAATGTTATCGCATACATTGGAATTTTCGCTATGCTTATAGTTGGCATCTTCATGGGCTTTTTCTATTCATACATAGGCTTGTTCTTATATGTTCTAATCTGCTTCTCACTATACAGAAGTTATTCATCAAGTGCAGGTAGAAATTTGATGAATATTGAAGCCACTGATTATCTCTAAATCCTAGTATTCAGCAATCACTTTTGCATACGGTAAAGTTATGTCAGTATCAAAGTAGAGTCCTATCATCG
The DNA here is from genome assembly GCA_964458565.1 of uncultured archaeon. Taxonomy (GTDB): domain Archaea; phylum Asgardarchaeota; class Thorarchaeia; order Thorarchaeales; family Thorarchaeaceae; genus CAYWJO01. Next base: position 22,562 of record CAYWJO010000013.1, read on the forward strand.
GAGTTTCTATTTCAATAAGCGTGAAATCATCATTGGGTCCACTGGTAATCTCTATCTGTACATCTCCTGAACGCCCCTTCTTTATTTTATAGTCAAGATATGCTGCAGTAATCTGAGATATATCGTGTTCTCCTCCTTTTGAACTCGGGATCATTTTGACGTTTATATTAGGACCTGAATCTATCCATTCTCCTTCATCATCAAGAGTGCAGGTCGCTTTCAATAAAGTATGACCTTCACGGATTGTCGTAGCTGTTAATGTATCACCGTTCCACTCCATAGATGTCTTTGCTTTCTTTCTAGGGTAACCCCAAATCTCTCTTCCTGCCGCAATTGAGGTATCTGTATCTGAATAGGCATGAGCAAAATATACACCGACCTCCTCCTCCTTGGTTTCTGGGTTATCAAACATACATTGGACAAGAATAGCTGATTCAAAGAACGCCCCGGTTTCCTTGCATGGTTGTTCCCCGAAGAGTACTCCTGCAAGAGGCATGGATGGAGGCCTGAGTGGTTCTGGTAGCATCTTTTCAATGCTCCCTTCTGGTGGATTAAAGAGGGCAAGTAGGATCTTAGCACCAACATAGTGATAGGGTGGTGCAGGATACAATGGACTATTCAACGGAGTACTAAATATCCCGCTCATTTCTCATCAGCAATTCATTGGTACTATCCATGTATTGAATCTGTCGAGTATGCGATGTATGTGTACGCGGAATTCAATTTAACGCTCGTAGGATAAGATGACCTATGAATTCAGAGATTCATTCGTTTGAAAATCCATGGCCAAACAACAACTCCGACGATGACTAATATTACATAGCGAAGTGTTCTCAACCATACTATCTCAGAGGGGAGAAGGAAATCAAGAGAAAGTACAATTATCAGTCCCACAATTATGATGAGTCCAATCACTACTCTAATGACAAGACGCCATTTTTGACCATTGTACGAATCGACACTGAAATTGACATATCTTTTTTCAAGAGGCAAACTGATGGCTAAACCTATCAATAGTCCACCATACACTCCAAAATTATCATTATCTGGAATTGTTTCAGGGGGAAACAATATCGTGGTCAGAATTGTGGTGAGTAAACCAAACACAAAGAGACCTCCATAGAGAACTAGGTCACTCTTCTGCGAGATGGCATTAGCTATCTTTGGTTCAAGAAAGTGGATTGATACTATTATGAGAATACCAATTCCCCATCCCAGAAGTACATCCTCAAGATAATGAACTCCCAAAACCACACGAGAAATCCCAATCAAGGTAGCTAACACTGCTGCAATTATTATTGCGTAGAACTTCTTTACTTTCAGCCCAATCCAGCCAAAGAGAGAAGTTGAGTTTTGAGCGTGACCACTCGGTGTGCTATAGTTTACATCTGAATATCCTTGATATCCATAACTTGCGTCTGGTCTTGGATTCGCAATGATTACTTTCAACCAGTAGTTGATTATTAGAGAAGTGATCAACACAAATCCAGTTATTATAGTCTCTCTCTTCTTGAATGCCCAAAATCCAGATAGAACCAGACCGATGAAGAATAATTCCGAACCTAATTCAGTAATCATTCTAAAAAAAGGAGCTGCCCATCCTAGGACATCCTGAATATACTCAACAACTCCAATATCAAATTGCATGTATCGTTCTCCTCTATCTATTTCAGAGAATTCCTAAGCTCATCACAAGAGAAAAACATTATGAGTCAGCTCAAACCGAGCTCTTTGATTCTATCTGCTGATGGTTTTCCGCTCTTGCGATTCCAACCCCGATAGTCATACCATTTGTTAAGTTGTGCTTCGACATCCGGTACGTGTTCTTCTGTTGGCCCCTCAAGCGGCTGTAGTAATAATTCTGGTAGTTTCTCACTTTCCACATTATAACCAAGTTTCAGATTTAGTAATCTCATAAGGGTGAATATCCTCTCCCCTGTAACTCTTAGTTCATCTACAGTCATGTCCCACCCCACTACCAAGTTGAATAATTTTGCCAGCTCCTCTCCCTGAATGGGATAGAAATTACATATTACAGATGAGTTTGTCAGACAGCGAAAATTCTGAACACGTGCGACTAAATCTGCCTCATTTTCGAAACGGTCTAGACTCTCAATTTCAAAACTGGGATCTTCCACACCCATCTGGATGTTATACATATCCGCACTCATATGACATGCACCCCTTGGACCAGTCGCATAACCAGTTGCCATCCCTGAAAAGCCTCGAGGATCATGCACAGGAGGTTCCAAACCATTCACATGAACTGCATATTTCTCCAAACCAAACTCACTTGCAAATCGTAAGGCACCTTCTGCGAGAAGATCTCCCACTCCATCTCTGTTTGCAATCTTTTCAATCATCTCTAAAGCTGTGTCAACATCTCCCCACTCAGGAGTCAGCCCATCCAGATCATCAGCTCCAATTTTTCCTTCCTTGAATAGATAGTACGCAAGAGCAATAGTATTACCTCCTGATATAGTGTCAATCCCATAAAGATCGAGCATCTTGTTGATATATGCAAGTGCCTCAATGTCATTGTTTAGTATGAGCGTTCCCATTGACCCAGTAACTTCTAGTTCTGGTCCCGCAAATTCTCCCGTCATGTATTTTCCATTTGTTACGTTGATTTTCCTTCCACAACCAATCGGGCATCGAAAACATGCACTCTTACCCACAAGTATGGTTTCTTTCATACTAGTTCCACTCAGGTTATAGGAATCAAAGTCTGAAACCGTGTAATATCCTGCTGGAAGTGAACCATACATCATGCTGGCCATGTCAACAAATCCAGTTGTACCTAGATCTGAATACATAATGAAGGTAGGATCTTCTTTCTTATCCTCATTGAGATTTTTAACATATTCAAGAAGTCCGTCGGGATCGTTTACTGGTACCTTTCGATTACTACCATTGACAACAATTGCTTTGAGGTTTTTTGAGCCCATTACGGCTCCCATTCCTGTTCGTCCAGCAGCTCGATAATGATCGACCATTATACACGCATACTTGACCATATTCTCTCCTGCAATACCGATTCTAGCAATTCCTGCATTCTTAAACCCGGTTTCTGTTTTGAGGATGTCCCATACTTCCTGGGTGTTTTTTCCCCAAAGATGCGTTGCGTCTACAATCTCGATTTGTGAATCATTTATGAAGAGGTAACATGGTATACTTGATTTTCCCTCTATGACTATCCCATCCAAACCTGCAAACTTTATGTCTGCTCCCAAATGACCTCCAACTGTGCTGTACCCAAGTATTCCCGTCTGTGGTGATCTTGCGCAAAATGTCATTTTACTTCCTGTGGGTACCATAGTTCCTGCAAATGGACCGGGGAGTAATATCAGTGGATTCTCAGAACCGAGCGGATCCGTATTTTCATCTATCTTGTCATATAGTAGCTTGGTTCCAAGTCCAGCACCACCATAGAATGACCGAAGAACACTCTCTTCGATTTCAAAATTCGTGACTTCTTCAGTACTCAAGTCAACTCGAAGAAAGTTCCCTACAAATCCTTTCATTGTCTGTTACCCCTAGAAGTCGATAGTTTTTCCTGCGAACATATATTCATAGAATTTCTTTAACCCATCACTATCAATGAAACGTGGATTCATCGTAATTGAAGAGTCCATCATAGTGAATTCTATGAGTCGGTCTAGTTTTTCTTCAAAATCCTTCTTGGAAAGTCCCGCCTCTTTCAGATTTGATGGTGCACCAACAGATTTCATTAATTCCCTAATTCTTTTCGCAAATTCCAATGCTGCTTTTGATGGATCTGTTTCATGAATTCCGATTAGAGCGGCTAACTCTTGGTAATTTCTTGCGGCATCTTCTTCGTCTTTCTGGTTGAACTCGATTGTGTATGGTAAGGCCATTCCGACTGCCATGCCATGCTGGAGTCGATGAACCGAACCAAGACAGTGTCCTAGAGAGTGTGCGAGAGCTACCTGTGAATTGCTAAAGGACATTCCAGCAAGGCTCGCTGCAATAAGCATTTTCTCTCTAGCTTCCAGGTCCTCTAGATTCTCTACTGATTTTGGTAGCCACTCAAAGACCATTTTAACAGCCTTCATACTACAGGCATCGGAGAAGTCGTTTTTCCACATAGATACGAATCCCTCTACTGCATGAGTCAAGGCATCCATTCCTGTATATGCTGTGAGGCTCTTTGGAAGTCCTTTGACGAAGATGGGCTCCAGGATTGCAATATCCGGTACCAGTTCTGGATTTGTGGTGGCGAATTTTCTTCCAGTTTCGTCCTCTCGAATGACTATTGCTTTTGTTGATTCGGATCCTGTCCCTGCAGTTGTGGGGATACAGATTAAACGAGCTTTCTGTCGCAAGTTGAGTGGTTCCAATGGAGTCACAGCTTCTAATCTGATTTTAGGATGTTCATAGAGAATCCAAGCTGCCTTTGCTGTGTCCATGACACTTCCACCCCCTATCGCGATAATCCAATCGGGCTCAAAATATGTCATCGCAGCAGCTGCATCCTTGACAGTCGAAACTCGAGGGTCTGGTTCTGCACAATCCCAAATAGCGACATCCCATTGACAACCAGTAAGTATGTCGCTTACCTTTGCTGGAAATCCAAATCCGTTAACTATTTTATCCGTTACTATGAATGCTTTTGAACCTGACAATTGCTCAAGATCTTCAAGTGCGTCTTCTCCAAAGATTATCTTTGGAATATCAAACCACCACATTGTCTAATCTCTCCTATTCTTTTGACCTAATATGTTACAAATGCACTAACCCTTACTTTAATCCTGCTATCTTTTGACTGGCTCAGCTAATAGTGCTTGGAAGTCTCTTAATAACTTGAATTGCCTCAGCGATGATTTGTGCTATAAGATCCTCTACGGTTGGAAGATCGTTAATTCTCCCTACTACTTCTCCACCAAACATCAATGCAGTATCAGGTCTTCCATCAATTAGATGCTCAAAACCCTCCCGTTCTAAATCAAGAATCGCCTCATTCGATTCTACAGGTTCACCAAGATAGAAATGAGGAACGTCATCAAGTGTCTGCTGAACAATATCTTCAGCTCGTTTGTTTCTCAAGAAACGCATTGGGCCAAATAACCCTCGACCTGTGAGGGTCTGTCTTTCCTCGCGCATCATCACCGCTTGTTTCCACATATCCTCAAAATCACTCTCTTGTGTCGCAATGAATCGAGTTCCCATCTGTATTCCTTTTGCTCCAAGTGCAAGCGCTGCTGCGAGTGTGTTTCCGTCGCAAAACCCTCCTGCTGCTACAACAGGAACCTTGACTGCATTAGCTACTGCTGGGACAAGAACCATTGAATGTACTGGGTCCCAGGAAACATGAGCACCGCCCTCATGACCTGATGCAATGATAATATCCGCTCCACTTTTTTCGGCTTTCTTCGCATGATATACGGAGGGAACAACATGTGCCCAGATGAGACCGTGTTTCTTCACTTCAACCCATGGAGTCGGATTACCTGCCGAAGTTATTAAAACTCTCAACTGTCTTTCAACATCGGAACTAGCTTCTCTTGCTTGAATTACCTCCTCAACGAACATTTTAGACGCAAGAATGAATTCTGCAGCCACAGGCACATTTACTCCAAACACTCCTTTCTTGCCTTTGGTTTCTTTTGTGACACGGTCAATCGACTTCTGTAGAATTACCCTGGGTGGATCTGACCCAAATAGCTTCACTGGATCAATTGGGGCTGCTTCAGGTAGAAGTGATGCTGCCATTCCTATGCTACTTATCACTCCTAGCGCTCCTGCGTTTGATATTGCTATAGCTAGGTCCTCTGTCTTGTATGGTCCCATTCCCCCTTGAAGGATGGGATGTTGGATTCCGAGTATGTCACAGAGTTCCGTATGAATCGACAAAGGGACCACTTTATCCTCATTCATCAGGGAATCTTGTAGGTACTTGATTAGCTGTTGCCACAAGTTCAGCAGCGGCTTTGGTGTATCTCATTATTTTACCCATTTCACCTGTTAGTTTGAACTTTCTTGACATGATTCCTTTTATCGGATCTATTTTTCCATCGAATAATAACTTCCAATTCTTCAATGGTCCGGCGTAGATGAATTCAGCTTCATCACCTGGTTCAGCCATTCTAGCCTCACGGCACTTTCCATGCCATAGATCAATGTAGAAACGTTCTGGTTCTTCGTCTTCCGTCCCATCAATCTGGAAAATAAAATCGCCTGTCCAATCTCTTGCACTATCTTCATAAGCCTTGTTTGCATTAAGAAGCTCCAAATATTTCTCAATCCACTCTGGTGAAGGAAACAGCAGTTTTTCGGTCATTATCAATCTCTCCAATCTTTGACATGTTGTGAACGTCATAAACATTGTGACTAATAAAACGCATTGATGCCTTAAACACCTCATTTCTAATGAAGCTGAATAATTAATTCAATAATTAACCAGAGGGAGATTTAATCCCTTAGCTAATTGTCTCTGTTTTTCCAGACGTCCTATACTATCAACCCAGTGCGCATCACTGCCCAGACTAAATTTACATCCCTGGTCTCTTGCAATTTCAAGAAAATACTCCCATTGACACTCATACCGCAAACTCAACTCAACTGCTATATTTTTCTCTGCGAGTACAGACGCTACTGATTCTCCGTCTTCTTTTCTGAAATTTTCCAAATATCCGTCCCAGTGACCCAGAATATCAAATTTGGCTTTCTCTAAAACACGAGTGAGTGTACGTTCCCATCTCATTGAGTCACAAGGATAATGTATCGAGCCAATAATGATATCAAACTGATCAAGACCTCCTGCTACAGGCTCAAGCTGACCATCCAATGTTATATCTACCTCAACTCCATCCAGTATCTTTAAACTTGGAAACTCATTTCTTGCATCTTCAATGTCAGTTCTTCTTCTCTGAATCACATTCATGCCGCCTTTCTGTGATCCGATTGAAGGCCAAAAATGATCTGTGAGTGCTATTACTTCCAAGTTGAGTGTGTTTGCTCTCTCAGCCGCTTCTCTAACAATTATCCTACCATCTGAATACTTTGTATGGATATGGAGGTCTTGTCGCTGTTTTGTCATATTCCTTCACTCGATAAATTCTGGCATTCGAATACTCAATTGGTAGCCCTTTTAACAGAAGTGTTATCCGAGCTGAATCGAGGTTTGAGTAGCTTTGTTGGACCATATGTCATGGGATCTCACTCCAATGGTTGAAGGTGCGAAAGTTCCTACAGTGAAGAAAATGATTGAGCAGCGTCTCAAGAAAATAGAAGCGCATCTAACAAATTGTGACGATGTCATTGCAGGTGGAATGCCACACGAGCTTGTAGAATTTTTAGTAGAATATGAGCGTTTGCTCGTTCCAATATCTGATGTTCTTTCATATTGTGGATTGACCTACTACACAGATACTACCGACAAGGATGGAAATCAGCTAAACACTTGGTATCTGACATACAGGAGTCATTTAGAATCTATGCAGACCGTTTTTGAACTCAAGCTAAGTAACTTGCTCATGAGGCAACCCGATTTAGTCAATCATGACGACCTATCTACATATCGTCATTATCTTGAACGGATTCTAGCAAGTGCTCCCTATCAACTCAGTGAGAGAGAAGAAACCTTAGCATCTGCAAAGGATGTTAATGGTATTCATACAATTTCACAACTTCAAGAGGCTTGGGTCTCTCAGAAGGAATTCGATTTAGAAATCGGAGGTGAACGTAGGAAATTAACATTTCCTGAATTGAGTGCTTTGCGACTTGACGCAGATCGGGACGTACGTGAGATGGCCACTTTAACACTCTACAAAAGCTATGCAGATGACAGTATGATGCATGGTCTTGCTCTGAAGTCAATATGCTCTGACCATGTGATGATGACCCAACGCCGGGGGCTCCCGTCAACTATGACTCAGAGTCTTCTAGACCAGGATGTTGAGGAATCCGCGATTGATGCGCTACTCACTACAATTGAGGAAACATCTTCTGTCTTTCAGGAATTCTTGAAGTTGAAAGCTAAGTTTTTCGGCACCAAGAAACTTCTTGGACATGATGTGATTGCACCTTGGACGAATGACCCAATATGGAGTTTTGAATACAGCAAAGCTCGAGATATTATTGTAGATTCTTTCAAGTCCTTCGATTCAGAACTTGGTGACGTGGTTGAAAACATGTTCACAAATCATCGAATTGACGCTGCTAACAGAGTTGGCAAACGAGGTGGTGCTTTCTGTGCAGGTTGGTATAGTGATAAGAAGTCATATGTTTTTATGAATTTCAATAAGTCTCTTAGGGATGCTGCCATATTAGCTCATGAGAATGGACATGCAGCTCAACATCATCTCATTTACAACTCCCAGACTCCACTAAATTATAGGTCCTCCTCATGTATGGCTGAATGTGGAAGTATCTTTGGAGAGCTTCTTCTAACTGATAAAATCCTTTCAATATCAAAAACTGATGGTCAGCGAATGGAAGCACTGAGTGGAACGCTCAATGACTACTTCTATGTTGTTTATTACGTTGGCACACGAGCATTGTTCGAGCGGACGCTCTATGATGTAATCGAAGATGGTCGGAATCTCGATGCTGAACTTGCATGTGAATTATGGACAGCTGCTAAGAACAAGATATTTGGTGATGCTGTTGATTGGACTCCTTACATGGAATATGAGTGGGCTCGGATTCCGCATTTCTTTTTCCCGAATTTCCGCTTCTACAATTATAGCTACAGTTTTGCTCAGATGCTAGTGTATGCGGTCTATGACGAATATAAAAGAGGTGAAGCTGATTTCAACAATCGTTTCAAATGCCTTCTCGCCACTGGTTCCAGTTTGAGTCCGAAACAGCAGATTGCACAATTTGGCTATGATCTTGATGATCCTGGATTCTGGAAGATGGGTCCACGACAAGCTGATAGATTACTTTCAGAACTAAAGAAACTGATATGAACTCTTGAAAGTTACTAGAGCTTTGAATTTACGAGAGGTATAATCAAAGCTCATTTCTTCTTTCTTTTTCCATCCTTTGTTTTAGCTTCACCAAACACTAGTCCCATAAAACTATGAATTTCTTTTATACACACTATAGTAGTTTTTAGAATCCTACATATTCACAATAAAATGGTATACTAGAAGCGGAATTTTGAAGTCCATCTCTTAGCTAGAGCTGTGGATGTGAACCATTCGGGGTCTGCATCCTTTATCATATTCAATACTCTGCGATAGAATCCCAATCTCTTTGGATGTCCAAGATCCTCTGGATCCGGATGGATTACGAAAACGGCAAGTCCATTTTTCGATTTGATATATTCCATCTTCTTTTTCCATGCTTTCAGCATCTCTTCCTCTGACATTTTGTAGTAGTACAATAGTGTCCAATCTTGAGGCATAGTGACGGGAATCTCTAGTAGAGGACTTTTTTGCCAAGAACCTGTATCTCTCCATAACGGATGAAACGGAAAAAGAGTTCTACTCCCAGTGTCTGCATATCCGACTGTGGATTCGTCTGTGTCAGGATATGAGGAATCCCAGATATAACCCTCCTTTGTTAAACTCCCGATGAGCTGTTTGGTTCTATGAAGATATGGCGCTCGGTACCCCAGAGGGAGCTCGAATTCCTTTGCTATATCTGCTGCCATCTTGACTCTCATATACTGTTCATCCAATGTTAAGTAAACGAATTTTCCATCATGATGCAATCCGTGCATACCAAAATCAAATCCATCTGAAACCAAATCTTGGATATACTCTCTTTCAAGAGTGTATTCTTGTGAATCTGGTACAACATTGAACGTTGATACTACATCTAACTCCTTCTCAATCTCAACAAATTTTCGCATTCCGTAATCGTACCCTATTTTAGTATCAACATCATGACTCATAATGACTCCAAAGTCCTTCTGCCAAAAATCTCTCTTTTCCACAGTCGAAGTATCCAACTCATCTGCGAGGTCATCTGTTGGGAACTTTCTTCTTCTATTCTCAATTTCTTTTGGACCAAAAAGAGAAAGCATCGACACAAAACGGTTTCTTATCTGATAGGGAATGAACTGTGCTAATCCTAAGCTAACACCAAGTCTTAAGGCAATCCCTGGATTGTAATCGATGTCCATTTCATTTCGATAATAGTCACTCTTCGAAACTGTCAATGGTAGTTCCTCATATTATCCTGTATACTTCATCCAGTGTCCGTATCTAGCTAACCAGCCATTAATAACCAAGCTTACTGAGGTTCGCGTCCCTCCCCATGTGCTGTTCTCTAAGTCAAACCACCACGAGTTCATTCGCTCGATTTCCTCTATTTTAGAGGATTCTAAAGGGAATAGTGTTATAACAAAAGTTCTCTCTCTCACCTTTTCCCAGAGTTCTGGTTTGTCTTCATACATGAAGATCACATGATTGTCTACCATAGATGATGGGCCATATGGAGTTCGAAATGACATCATTGCAAATGAGTCATCATATTGAGGATCCGATGGTACCCAATCCTCGATTCGGAGGTATCCAACGAGTTCTTTCATAATATCGTTTAGAATCTCGCACTTCTCCTTGTGTGAATACCGTTTGATGTACTCATCATCAGTGCGTCGAACCTGTACGGGTACTCCTGCAGCAAGAGACCTTGCTGGGATATCTTTGTTAATCACGGAACCCGCTCCAAGTGTTGCCTCTCTCCCAATGTGCACATTTGGTAAGACGAAGACTCTCCATGGAAACCAAACCCCATCCTCGATTGTGATTGGTCCAAATGCAATCGGAAATCCATCAAGAATTGGTTGCCAAGAGCCATGTGTGAATAGAAAATTAGAACCTCCAATACCAACTCTCTTCCCAATCTTAATGGGATATGTTGGATTGAGTACACTCTGTGCAAAAATCATAGAAAGATCTCCAATTTCGATTATGGACTTGTCAGTCTTCAACCCGCCAATGTATGTCTGCTCCTGAATCGTAACTTCTTCGCCAATGATTACCTTGTGTGTGTCTATGATAACCATCATTCCGAAACTGGAATAACGTCCAATTTTGAGTACATTGCATCTAATCATGCATGCCATTCCAATCTTGACATGGTCTCCTATCTCAATATCTTTCGCATCAATTATTGAGAGTGGACCAAATGATACGCCCTCTCCAATTTTCGCGCCTCTCCGACGATAGTACCAAATCTTGAGAGATGAGGGTAAAAGTCCAATGGATGCCATTTGTCCTATTGGCATCTCAAATAGATTAGGATCGCCAATTGGTGTACGAACAAAGATGATCGGTGATATGAAAACGATAAGGGCAAGAAAGAATCGTGGACTGAACAAGCATGCGATAAGAACGTCCAAAGGTTGAGCTGCTCTGAACATTGTACGATACACGATTTCAAACACAAGCTCAAGAATGGCCCATATGAGTCCAATTGTAATGATTCTACCACGTTTGTATCTTGGTACAATCTTGAACACCAACCAGACTGAGAGTAGCATTGTGATGATGAGACTCCAAGCTGATATGAGGCTCAGAAATAAGGGGTCCAATACTCCTGCAGCGATATCCATCCAAAGCCAGTCATTGAAAAGAACAACAATAGGGACTACCAGCCATGCTAAAAGCGCAAAGAGGCGGTTTTTATCACCAATCTCATTCATTTCTTGTTCCTCCATATGGTGGCAATTATTCTCTCTATATTATGATTGTTATGGACCCTAAATTGCGTCATTGTAAATTGATTATAAGCGAAGCTACATGCTGGTTTGTATTAATTCGACTTGGATGATGAGGTGAAAAGGAATTAGACTTAGTAGAACTAAACTTATACTTCTTGCTCTACTTCTATCGAGTCTGTTCGTTCTAAGCGATCTTCAGGTATCTGCTGTCGATACCGAATTGCCTGTTGTATCACGTCAAGATCTAGCATCGGTGACAAGGACATGGACGAACCAGACCTTGATGTATCCTGATCAATGGCATAATTCATCAGAAATTGATGAGGAGTTAGCTCTTTGGAATGCAGCTGTTCCTGAATTAATTGATTGGTTTGTTATAGGTCAGAGCTTTCAAGGTAAGAATTTGACCTGTGTTAGGATTACGAATGAACAGATTACCGAACAGAAGGCGAAGAGCTTTATCGTAGCAGAGCATCATGCAAGAGAACAGATTACTGTTGAGTTTGCATTGCGTTTCATTCTGTACATGGTTAACGGATACGGAATAGATCCCCTGATTACAGAATATCTGGATACCATAGAGATTTTTGTGATTCCTGCACTTAATCCTGATTCTCTCAATCTTGTTGTGGATGGAGGAAATCACTGGCTTAGACGTAATATGAGACCATACAATGCTGATGGTGACGATGAGACTGATGAGGATTCATGGGAGGATGTGGATGGTGATGGATACATATCATCATTTGAATTATATGAGAAACCTGCAGATTTCATCAACCCAGTTGAATTTTGGTATGAAGGTATAGACAATGATGGTGATGGTTTGGTTAATGAGGACTATGTTGGTCTTGTTGACTTAAATCGGAACTATCCTACAGGTTTTGGTGAAGGTGAGTCATCTGACAATCCTGATTCTGATGTTTACCATGGAGAATATGCATTTTCCGAACCCGAGACCCAGGCTCTCAGGGATTTTGTCGAACAACATCGCTTCGCCATGGCTTATTCACTCCACTCTGGTATTAATACAACATATTTACCTACCAATCCCTATGGTTATTTTCCTGAAACAACTCTCTATTGGGATATCCTAGATGACTATGACGAGATTCTACCGCCTGGTTTCAATGAAGTGTATGGCTATACAGCAACTAAACTTGCATCAGCAAACAGTGGCATGTGGGACGAGTGGATGTATTATGAACGTGGTTGTACAGCCCCTGTAACTTTTGAAGTATATCACAATGGGAGTGCTGACACTTTGGATACGTACACAGTTTTGGAGGAGAACGAAACACACATCCTCTACGAGTGGGAAGGTATCTATCCATATTTCGCTCCTGTAGAAAGCTATATCGAAAAACTATGGATACAACTCAGGCCTGCATTTGATTATCTTATAGTCAACACACCTCGACTTGAGATTGATTTTGTTGGCGCAGATTACGATGGTAGTACGTTCACAGGCAATCTCTCGGTTTCCTGTATTGGGCACAGATTAGATACTGTTGAGGGGATAGTTGTGCTCGATGCTGAAGGTACAGCATTGAAATCGTATGCAGTTATGGACCCTGATGAATCGATAACTAAGCGGGTATCAATGGATCTAGCACCTGGTGAGAGTGTAATTATTCGGATTGGAAACAATTACACCGGATTTGCGGAGTACACAATCGAATCATCTGCAGAAACAAGTACTCAACCGACAACAAGTACTAGTAATATGACAACCTCAACTACGCCTGAGACTCCCACCACTCTTACAATTGAGATGTTGGTGATAATAGCAGGTGCAGGAGTTGCTGTTGTAGTAGGCGCAATCATCATTTTGAAACGTCGAACTTAGTCCGAACGAATGTGAGTGTGGGGTATCCCCCACACATGTTTTTTCTAAGGCATGTGAAGCTCCGATTTAGAACCAAATAGACTCACATCAGTTATTCATAACGAACCAACCAAACCTATCGCGATTATAATGAGAAAAAGAAATGAAATCGTTCTCATCTTGACTTGGGCCCTCCGTTCATGATGTATCTACCCTGAATCACTATAATCTTTTCTTCACCTTTTTACTTGTTTAGCGTAATTCTAAATCCTATTATAGGTAAAAACAGTGCATAAGATATTTCATATCCCACGTTCAGGGGTGACAGGAAATAAGAATCAGAAAGCACTTTCTCTTGATTATTTTGATACTGACGATACCTATGCCTTCAGTTTTGAAAATTACTTTTGAAACCACCTTTGAAACTACTCAGGAGAATATCGTTCTATCTTCAAATCTGATTTACGAAGATCAATACCATGACTATGAGATGATGTCTGATGAGGTTGACAACATCGCACAAAACGCGCCTGGAATAATTGAAGTGTTTTCAATTGGTCATAGTTATCTAGGAAAAGATCTTCTAGCTCTAAAGATAACTAATGAGTCTATCACACGACAAAAAGCAAAAACATTGGTAGTTGCACATCATCATGGACGAGAGCAAATCACAATTGAAATGGCTCTCCGATTCATTCTCTATCTGGCGAATGGGTTTGGTCATGACGCACAGATAACCCATTATGTGAACTCATTGGAGATTTATGTCATTCCCACATTGAACCCTGATGCACTTGATAGAGTAATAAATGAGAATGATTTCTGGTTGAGGAAGAATCTACATCCATATGATAATGACTATGATGAGGAATCTGATGAGGATCCCATTGATGATGCAAACGGGGATGGATGGATCTCAAGATATGATGTTTATGACCGCGTTGACGAAGATTCAGAAATCTATCTATATTCATATTATGAGGGAATTGACGACGACGGAGATGGAGAATTCAACGAAGATGAAATCGGGTATGTTGACCTAAATCGAAATTATGATGCTGGTTGGGGTGGAAGTGGGTCCTCAGGAGACCCTACTGATCAAACGTACCGAGGGAGGCGCCCCTTTTCAGAACCCGAGACCCAAGCTATGCGTGATTTTGCTGAGCAGCATCGATTTGCGATGGCTTTCTCACTCCACTCAGGGATAAATGCAACATATCTTCCATCTGATGATAACGGGTATGTTGAACCTGAGTTGTATGATGAGGTGTTTGGTGATTTTGCAGATATTCTTCCGAATTCATTCATCACGGGGGGAAGATATGAAGAGACGACAGAATCCGGTCCTATCATTGAAGCTAATCATTTTGGGAAATGGAGTGACTGGATGTATGTAGAACGAAACACTCCTGTGCCAGTGTGTTTCGAGATCTTTCACGATAGCCGGGTTGATGATGCTTCACGCTATACAACTATACTTGAGAACGATACTCACCTCATAAAGGAATGGCATGACATCTATGGTTATTTCAACCCTCCTGCCAGTAAGATTGATTTACTCTGGATGATAATCCGGCCTGCTTTCATATACTTACTCGATATGATTCCTCAGCTCGATGTTGAGGTTGTGGTTTTACCTAATGCAAGTCCAGATTTGCATGATATCCGATTGGGAGTAAACATAGGTTGTGACGCTCCAAGAATCAGTTCGGTAGACCCCATATTCGTTAAAACTACAACTGGTGAGATTATTCATTCATGGTCTGCCCTAGATGCTGGAGCCCTATTACATGATAATGTGACGTTCTCACTTCCTTTCGATGCATCAATCTCACCGTTTACACTTCTGATTGGTAACAACTACACCGGATTCGATTCTATCATCTTAGAACGGTCCCCTCTGACCACTGTGACATACCAAACTCCATCTAACACACAATCCAGCACAGAACCAATTCCATCGAGTGGAGTCTATCCTCTGGATTCATCTATAATTCTTATTGTGTCATCGACTGGTTTCTTAGTAGTCGCCACTATTGCTATCATCTATATCCGAAGGAGATGAGTTCCTTAGGGTATGTGGAGTTCTGATTTATCTACAAAACGTATTCGACCAAAACAGAACCCTATCACAAGTACACCACGTGTTAATGCAACTAGGCTGATTATTAATGCTCTATCAAGTTCATTCTCGCGAGGTGAAGTTGTAATGGAAGTTATCGTCGTTAGTGGATATACTGGGTTCTATTATGGTATAATTCGTTCTCATGGGGGATTGATTTACTCTCAATTTTACATCTCCTACACAATACAGAAAGACTCCATATGACCCAGCGCCATCTACACCGTACATATATCTAGATGTATTAATGCTCTGCTCAATCCTCGTTTCAGATGGGTCTAACTTCCTAGCTCAGCAGCAAAACGTTGTCCAAATTCATGCGCCTTTCCAGGTTCATCAGCATTGAGCGGTCCCTTGTCCGTATCAACCAAGGCTGACAATCCTTCGCTAAACAGTCTCGCTCCGGAAGCCTTCTTCCTCAGGATCTTCTCAATGCCCTGAGTGCCCTTGTGTTCATGTCTCTTTGCTAGGTATGTGTCAAATGCTGCTACAAGTTTTCCATCAAGTCCTGCCTTACATGCTCGATTTGTGGCATCTCTGATACCTCGTGAAGCTCTGAACGCATGGACTGGGCCTCCGAAGAGAACTCCATCGTATTGGGTGTAGTCCACGTCTTTAGCATCTTTCTGATTCAAGACGGCGCACTCGCTCTCACCCGAGTCCTCAATGCCGGATGCAATCTCTTTTGCTAACTGTTCTGTATTTCCGTAGGTTGTATCGAATATGATTAAGACCTTCTTCATTTCTGGAACCCTTTTTTATTCTCTATGCTATTGCTCGAACCATTCCTTTATAACGTTTGGCAAACAATGAACACCGAACGATTGATGTTTGACATATACCAAACGTTTAAATACAAATTACACGCTAACATACTTAGACACAACACAAAGTTTCGGTGAACAATAATGTCTACAAGCTTCAACACAATTCTTGACGACCTGAAGTCGAGCCTTAAGCTGGCTTGGGGTAACATGCTAAGTTACTTTCTCGCCAATCTAGGAATGCTTATCCTGATTGGACTTCTCTTCGCGATTGTCGCAATCCCTGTAGTTGTCTTTGTCTTTATAGCTGCAGGTAGTAACTGGACTGCTTTTGCTAATATGATGCCAGTGTATGCTGAGGCTAATCCTTGGGTTCTAGGAGGAATTGCTCTTATGATTCTAGTACCGATCATTGCCCTCTTCTTAGTAGTCGTTGGCTCAATCTATGGTATGAGTAAGGAACTCGTAGCCACTGGTGAGACCAAGGCTGAACTTGCATTCTCATATTTCAAGAACAAGTTCTTCTCATTTGCTGGAGCAGGTGTACTACTTACAGTGATAATCATCCTCCCCATGATTGCCCTCTGGGGTTCTGTCAGTATCCTTAATGGTTATGTGATAACTAATGAACTCTCTACTCTCCTCTCCGTTATTACCTTCGTTTGGGCCTTCTTCACTGTGGGTTTCTGTGCAAACGTCTTTCCAGCCATCACCTATGGATCTGGTGTCATCGATGCCTTCAAGGAATCTTTTGATTTAGCCATTCAGCGATTCGATAGGGTCTTTGGCCTACTCAGTGCATTTATTGTGCTTGGAGTGGTCACATTTGGACCATTGATTCTCTGGGGTCTTGGTGCCGCCTCTATGCCACCACTAACACCCGTCATCGATCCTCTCTTTGGAGCCGTCATGCTATGGACTTTGGTATCCGCGTTCTTGTGGGTATTCCTTCTCCTCCCCATGACAATCATTGCATGGGTCAAGTCCTACGCTGAGATGACTCAGAAGGAGATCGCCTCTCCTCCTGTCATCGAAGTACCAATTGTTTAATTGGGACGGGTGTATCGTGAGAGTGTCTTCAAAGCCTGGCGATGAAGGCATTCTCACACCTATATTTCCTTACGGAGGTACAAGATGATGCAGAAAAGAACAAGTTTCAAAGTTGTTTGGGACGACCTAAAGATCAGTATCCGTTTTGCTATTAGCAATATAGGGTCCTTCCTGCTAGCAATGATTGGAGTACTAATAGTCACAGGTCTACTCTTTATCCTTGTTTTTGGAATACTTATGATATTCCTTGTCATATTTGCTGGTGGACTCCCTGGTCTTATTCAATTCTTCACAGATATTAGCACCTCATTTGAGGTTCTCGATTTTGGTGCATTGGGACTTGGGCTGCTTGTCCTAGTACCTCTAATTAGCCCCCTTTTCGTGGCAATTGGAGCCCTCTTCGGAATGGGTCGTGAAATAGTTGAGAGTGAAGGAACTTCTGCTGAAGGAGTTTTCACATGGTATCGGCGTAAGTTCATTCCTCTTGCAGGTGGTGGAATAATTCTCTTTTTAATAACCGCTCTACCTCCTGTATTAGGTTTCACGATTACATACGTAATATTCGGGCTTAGTGTTCCCCCGCTGGTAAATTCAATTCTTGCTGGATTGACATTTGTGTGGATAATCATCGCTACTGGAAGTCTATCGATGTTGTTTCCCGCCATTATCGATGGGCACAGTGCGGTTGACGCTACAATGTTGTCCATCCGATTGAGTTGGAAGTACTTTGATCGGGTCTTCTCAGTCTGGCTAGGCATACTCTCAATGATATTGTTAGTGTTCATACCCATAGTTGCTTTTCCATTTGCAACATTCAATGATCCTTCAGGTCTAGCATCATCTGGTATGTGGGTTGCAGTATATGCCGTGCCAGCAGTTTTCATCGTTGCGTTAGTGTTTATTCCAGCCGCAGCGATAGCGCTCAGCAGAGTGTATCTTATCTTGACAGCTACAGAGAATCATACTCAAACAGATAAAGATGACACTCCGGGCCTGAGCTTCGTTGGAGGCTTCTGATTTGGCCAAAGTGTATGATAAAATCGAACCAATGAAAGACCTAGAAATAATATCTGATCCTAGGACTATTAAGGTCCTTTTTGAGCCTACTCGTTCCGAGATAGTGTTCAGATACCTTGTGAATGGCTCGATGACTGTAAAACAGCTATCAGATGCCCTTGGAAAGAATCCTGGAACCATACTTCACCACATTGACAAGTTGAAAGATGTCGGTCTTGTGGTTCAGGATTATACTGAACAAACAATAACTGGTATTGTCCAACGATACTATCGTGCAACTGCTCGAGAGTATCGACTTGGTATTGGCGGGATGATGCAGACTGATAGTGGTGTCGCTGAGTTTGCAGAAAAACGTCTCAAATCAATGCTTTCTAGTCTCACATATTATGGTATTGAGATTCCAGAGGGAGATCTGGCGGAAGCAACTCAACTATTGAGACAATTGATTGAACGTGAGAACGAAGTGAGTTCTAAACTTCCCATCTCCGATGAGAAGATCTTTGCTAAGCTTCAACGTCCAGTCAGAAATGACGCATCGCGAATCATGAGACGGTTCATCCTCGATCAAGATTCGCAATATCGCGGACTACGAGATAAGTGGAATGTCTTTCTCAAGTCCCATCAAAAAGGTGTGAGTAAACAATGAGTAATTACGAAAGAAATACGACAATGATTTTTTGCATACTGGGTGTTCTCGTAGTTGGTTCGATTGCTGTCGGTGCAATTACGTTCTACGGGTCATCATGGCTTGGACATGATAACACGCCAGTATACTTCCATGAGGATAGTACCATCGGTAGCGTTAGCGGTCTTGTAACCATCAATGCTGATATTAATACAGGCTCTTTGAACATCCTATTTGTTGACAATGATACACTCTTGTATGATGTAGATGTTCAGATGTCGAATAGATCCTATTTGCAATATGGTGACCCAACAATTGCATTCAGTAGTAATACACTGACCCTAAGTCATGAGGTTGCAGCATTCAATATCACTCTGGGCAATGGAATCAATTACACTATCAACGCTCAGACAAGTACTGGAAGCATAGCTTGTGTGCTCTCTCATGATGCCTTGGTTGGAGATGTGGCTTTGACCACAGGAACTGGTTCAATCGCATTCACAATGACAAACGATGTGACTCTGATTGGCAATGTTGATTTTGATTTAACAACTAACACTGGTTCAGTAACAGCTGTAATTATCCTCCCAGATGATGTGGGGGCTGATTTCAGTGCAGAACTTGGTGTCGGTTCAATTGTTGTCAATGCTCCAACATGGGATAAGGTGACCAGTACACATTATCAATCAGATGATTACGGTGATGCGCCTCAGAATCTTGACATAGTTGTCGAGACTAGCGTGGGTAGTGTGACCGCCACTCTTTCATAGGATGCAATGCATGCTCATCATGGTTGATTTAGACAATCGAGAGGGATATCCCCTCTCCTTCTTCCTTTTTACTAAATTTGGCTTGCTTTTCTATCTTTCATTTTTCATAGCACCAAACGCCAACCGTTTAGCTGCTTCTCTCATTTCAGATAATTTCTCGCCATATTGAATGACATCACTATAGAGATCCATTTGCTCATGAATACTCTTCTCAACATAGGATGAAACTGCTTCGGAGCGGCTTCTAAAAACATCAAGTTCAACGAGGGTGTCGATTATTTTAACTATATCTGCACTAAGTCGTGTCATCACATGGACTTCTCGCTTTTTGATCTCAAACTCCTCTGATTGAAGTTCACCAAGAATTCTATCTTTTAGTGTGATCTGTACCTGGTCGCCCTCTGATTCACTTTTTTTCGGTGGCATTGTACCAACTCCATTTTGGTCTTACACATACATAGTATACATTACGCTTAATAATCTTTATCATTAGGTAGATACCAATAACGAAACATTATTAAGTTGTAAGATGTAATATAATTAACATAAGATGTAAGGAATTCGAGTTACAAACTGGACTCAAGGAGAACTGAAGATGGATAAGCTTGACAAAACCCTGCTCCTGAAGCTTCTCAGCGATTGTAGAGCATCCTACAGAGAACTCGCAAGAGAGTTAGGAGTTACCTGTCCCACAATTAAGAGAAGAGTGGATAAACTCATCAAGTCAGGTATTATAGAGAGCTTCACCATCGATATCTCTCAAGAAACTCTTGGTGTAAGTTGGGTGTATGCTGAGATTGAAACCGATCTATCTGAAGATCGAAACGCATTAATCCATGCTATTTGTGCGCATAAATTCACAAATGAGATATTCGCTGTTGGATCCAAGAAATACATCGTATTTGGTGAAGTACCGCTTCTCGAAGGTATGTATGACTATGGTAAATTCTTGCGAAGTCTAGATGGAGTATGCAATGTGGAAATCACACCTGTTCGGCAATTACCAACAAGCCAGCTCTCAACTAATAGCAAATACAGCTCAAGAGGTGGGAAGGTATCTTTCACCGAACAGCACTTACGTATCTTGAGACATCTGATGAACAATGCCCGAATTTCCATTTTGGACCTCTCTGAAAAGGTCGGATTCAAACCAAAACGAGTAAGACGGGTTCTAAAACAACTTGAAGAGAGTGAGGGAGTTCATTTCACAATACGATTCAATCCATCTGTGGAGGATTGTATCAGTTTCATCCTAAAGATCAGCTTCAATGAGAATATGATTGCTCCAGGTGATATCACCTATTGGATGGAAGAGGAATTTCCTCAAGAGTATTGGATGTCTTTTCTCCTCTCAAGTGGACCTGAGATGGTTAACTACATGACTGCTGATAGTCTCTCAGGTGTTGAGAAGATAATCCGAAGAATGAAGGAAATACGATTCATAAGTGATGTTGAAACGATGTTAATCTATCATCTTGAGAAGCCGTCCGAAGACGGATCTCTGACCACATCCGAGATTACACTCGAGCCACTCTCTGCAGTATGATTTTTTCTAGCTAAAAGAATTACGTATACAGCGAATCCCTTGATTCTAAGATAATTCCATACATTTCGATTAATGACAATATTTCTGCAAGGGGCCGTTTTGTAACGCGGCCGCTTCATGTTTTTCCATTTGTTCATGTGCATTGGCCGATTTGGAAGACTCCGTCTTAACGTGAGTTTATACTATTCTTGTAGTATGTATTGTTCAAGTCATTCTCCTGAATCATTGCGAGAATGTACCGATAAAAAACAGTGGTGAAGAAATGAATAAGAAAAACTTGCGAAGAATTGCAGCGGGACTCATCCTCTTTGCTTTCAGTATTGGTATGCTTACCAGTCTGGCTGGCACCTTCATGACAAGTGGAGTTGCAGAAGCTGGGGATGATACAGCTGATGATTGGCCAAATCAGGATCAGGTAGTTGATTACCGCATTGATGAGCCCGCACATCCTGACCTTGATGAGTATCAAGTCGTAGATTATCGAATTGATACACCATCAGATGAATCAGGTTTAGAAGGCGAGGCTATTCAGGTAGTCGAATACAGAATCGATACTCCCTGGTGATTCTCCCTGAAACTCATCTATACGCCTAGCGTTGTTTTGGCAGCGCTAGGTGATTTTTCCTTTTATTTTCTTATCCGCTGTGAAAAAGAATGAGATGATGCATATGGATTTGCTAGATAAAAAGATCATACGAAGACTGTTAGGAAATTCAAGAGAATCCTTTCACAGTATTGCGAGAGCGTTTGATGTCACCTGTCCAACAATAACCTCACGTGTTAATCGGTTGAGACAGATGGGTGTGATCCAGCGCTTCGTAACGGAATTATCTCATGAAACAATGGGTGTTGAGTGGATTCTGACTGAGATAAAGACCAATGGTGGGATCAGGAAATCCGATCTGTTGCAGGAGTTCCAATCGAATGCTTGTATCGGGGATGTTTACATGTTAGGCAGAAGTCGTTATCTTGTACTTGCTGAAGTCTATCCTGAAGAAAAGAGTGGATATGTATCATGCCTCAAGAAGATAGATGATATCGAATATATTGAGGTAAGTGATATTCATCCAATATCTACTCAGATTAGTAATGGAAACTGTAAATTCACAACAAGAGGGCAAAAGATAGATTTATCCCCCATCGAGGTGGATCTTTTAAGATTCCTGGTAAGGAACTCACGCACTCCAATAAAAACGATAACTGATTGCACAGGGTACAGTACAAAGCTTGTACGCAGAGTTATGAGGAAATTCATTCAGTGCAATGGCATACATCTCACGTTGAAACTAAATCTCTCACAATGTGGTCAGATTAATTTCATACTACGCACCCGTCTAAGGGATATGACCGTGCAAGCTGATGAAATTGCAGATTGGGTATCTTGTAGGTACCCTGAGGAACTCTGGTTCACACTCTTTGCTCCTCGTTCAGACAGTCTTTTACACTATATGACCGTAAGGCAGCCACAGTCTATCGAGCGAGTGATTAGAGAGGCCATCAAGCACCCTCGCATCGAAGATGTTGAAGCTACCATAATCTATAGTATGTTCAAATCAGAAGGACGAACGCAACAGTTCCTCAAACATTGTATTGGCAACTTCTCAGAGGATGAATTAGAATTACCGTTATCTTCTCTCCACGAACCGAGTCTGTTAGAACAAGAAATACATACCTGAATCAAACACACGAGCTGAAGGATCTGTCTCCAATCCTTCAGCTCTCCTTCATTATCTAGTTTGATACAATTTTAGGACTATCGATTATCAAAAAGGGAAATTTGTAAGAGACTCTCGTAACGCGTCTTTATACTAATAATTTCTCTATAACTCCTACAAGTGTCACTCAAACCAAATTTGGATGTAATGGATTTCCTGAAAGACGGTCTTCCTTATCACCTCTTCATCTCCTCACGAGTGCACTTCGGGTGGGGGGCTGGTCACTCCCCGCTCGTATTTTTTCATATTCTCTCTTATAGAATCTGTTTCAGAAACTTATGCATTCTGTATTATTGTGAATCCCTTCGACTAACAGTTCTTGTTTCATCTTTTTTTCTTATAGATAATCACGACAACCAAAATGCCTATGGAACATCCACCTATCAACAGCAACGGTCCCCAAAGTTCCCAATCAATACAAGGCCACACACAAGGTTCTACCTCCTCTTCACCCTTAACGACAATAACTTCAGCTATGCCAATGAGATCCCCATTGAGATATCCATAAATGGTGAACTGTCGCTCATCATCGATTTCTGCATCATCAGTTGGTTCGAAAGTTATCGTGATTTCCTGATATTCTCCAGGTGCCAATGAATGCAGAGCCAAACCATCTATCTCACATCTCCAAAGTGGCAATGTGCTATCAACCTGTCTTGCTACTAAGAACACAGTACCCGTAGGACCACTTGTTTCATTCGATGGATTTCCAACAATCATTGTTACATTGACTGGAGAGGTGGCAGTTGCAATCTTTATGTTTTCTTGAGCCTTATTATTTGAGAGGTGCAAATCAGCAGGATCACAGGAGGTGATGGTTGCTCTTATGCACCTGTCTCCGTATATCAATGGGGTCCACGTTATGGATGCGTATTCCTGACTTCCTGCCGGTACCGTAATACTCACGATATCAGTAGGACTGGGTTCAATCTCCTCCCACAATCCTCCTGGCTGACCTACACCATAGTCACCTATTGAAAAGGTCACCTCTGTGTTTATCGCATCAACTGTTGCAAGGTTATGTATCGTCGCCCTTATAGTATATTTTTCTCTCATCTCCAAACCATATCTATCTATGACCGCTCCTGTATCATAGTCACGAATCTCGATATCTGGATTATCAGGAGATGGATTCACATCATGTCCCGATCCTGCTGGATTGGCAACCCACGTGGATTCCACCCACCAACTATAGATGAATGGATCTGGAAGAACTCCAGGTGGTAGTACTCGATATTGAGTCACTGCTGCCTTTGTTACACCCTGCTTAGCGATGATGTTGATTGTACCTTCCAAGAGACCTGAAGGTATTATGTAATCTATCACTGTGTCAGCGGTAGTCACTGTAGTACTGAACGGAGCTAATCCATCCACAGTGATATCAATTGTTCCTGCATCAAAGTGTTTCAATGTGATTTTTGTTGGAGTGCCTTCCGGTCCTTGAACTGGATCGATTGTTATCTCTCCTCCATCGCTAACAGCAATCTCGTAATTGAACTCGGGTTGTATATAGTTGTGTTTTGTGACTGTAAGATGTATGTTTTCACCAGATGTGGGAGCAAGCTCAAAGTATGCATTACCATTCCCATCTGTATATCTGACTTCGAGTATGTCTGGGTCTCTGAAGAGACACACCTTTGCATTATTTACAGGGGTAATTCCATCTGTAACGGAAACCACAAATGACTGAGTATAAGTGGATCCAATCGTATCAGGATAGGTAATTGTCAACGGGGTGGGAAGTGATGTCCAGATTTCCATCTCGGGGTCGCCAAAGAGATTGAAGAGTTCAAGTGTTTCATCTAAAGCCGTCGGATAGTCACTAAATTTGAGAAGTATACTTTCATATTCAGTGATCCCCTGTCCTGCAGTAAGCAGCTTACCATAAGCAATGATTTGACCAAGGTCGTAAAGGCCTCCTGAAGCATATCTTTCATCAAAGTCATCCCAGATAGCATCAACGAAGCCCTTCAATAGGATATCATTCCATCCGCTATAACTCATTCGAGATGATCCAATTGTAGCAACGGCTCCCTTTGGTCCTAGATCAGGATCATAAAGATTCACTAGTTCTTCACAGAGTGAGTCTACATCTCTACTCAAAACAATATCATCATCATCATCAGTTTCACTATCAAACCAACCGGTGTTACAATCCATACTGAATATGACTGGCCAATTATTATCATAATTTTCCAGACCCCCGATATGATCCTCGATAATGAACTGAGGTAAAGACCATCCGTCTCTATCTGTTATGAAATTACCCTCTTCATGATTATAGAAATTACTTGATACTCCATGGTCCCGGTGAAAGATCAGGAATTTACCTGAATTAAAACAATCAACAATATCTTTTTCTTTCCCTGTATCACTTACAGTCTCTGGCCATTTGTAATTTAATCCATAATCCCATGAATATCCTGTATACCAAGCCGCATCGATTAAATTATATCCATTGATTTCTGTTTCCTCGAAATACTTTTCGGGAGCATGAGACCTCCAAACACTTATTGGATTTGTGCAGTAGATTCGTTCTGTGGAATAGTCATTTTGATCAAGAAATTGCGCAATTTGTTCTGAAGTCAAAATAAATGGACGGTCTTCCTCCCCATCAGAACCGTCTTCAGCTACATCATCAATACCATCGTCATTAGAATCAACAAGGGAATATTCATCTTGGAAGCAAGAAACTGCACCAACGTTTGTATAGAACGAAGGCACATCAACCGGATTCTGCTCATAGTCTATTATCTTCTTGATGACCTGAGATAATGTGTCTAAATCATCTACAGGAAGTCTACCGATGAATATATCACTAAAAGAATCAAGTCCATCAACTGTTGTGTAAATTACATCTGAAGCAATATACCCAAAGGCCTCACCTACGGGGTGATGCTCTTCTCTTCCACTAAAAGTTTCATAATTTGTTGGTATGAGATTTGTATCTCCAACTAGTAGAATATAGGTGGGAGCAGTTGCCCACGTTGTATATGCATTACTTATCTGCGTTTTAATACCTGCACTAGTAATAGGGGGCGATAGAGTCCAAATCTTTGTTCTAAGCCCCTTCATTTGTTTCCAAGTGGCAAGTGTATCTACATCATATTCATACGAGCCTGTAATATCATCAAGATTTGAATGAGTGATGATGAGATAATCTACATTTTCAGGTCCCTGGGACGGTATGATTGGAGCTACTGGCATCATTGATTGCATGGGGCGATTTAATGGGTCATAATTTAGAATCATCCCTGAGAGCATTTCTTCAAAGGGCTGAGAGTACAGGTTATCATCTATCGGATCTATTTGTGAAAGGACGGAGTATTCAATCTTGATTTTGATGTTCGAATATACTCTCATTATGTTAAGTTGAGGATTGATTTGAATTGGAAAAAAAATGAGTTGAACCAACCTATGGCCTCTAATTTTCATAGGTGCGTTATCTACCGCACCTATGATTTTTGCTGGTTGGAAAGGGAAGTAAGTATTATTTGAATAAGTGATATAATCAATAAAGTGAGGGCTTGCAGTGATGTTTGGATGATCTACTTGTGGTTCTTGAGCTGGCGAGATATTGAATCCTGTATGAAGTTTGTAATTAGCTGATTCAATATGAAGACTGACGTTGACATCCCTTGGGATTTCTATAAACCGAGAAACGATGGGAACTGCAGGTTTCCCGACATCCTCCAATAGACTTCCTCCTGGCAGGCGGAACAAATCGTATATCATTCCCTCTAGAGGTATCTTCAGCAAATGCGCTCCGTAAAATGTTGATTCGACCATAATTCCTGTTGTATCACTTGAGAGAGGGATTATCTCTGGTTTCGTATCTGGTATGGACCCATTTATGAACTCAAACCAAGTACTACTGGACCAGTCTGATTCTTCAAATTGTTCGTAGTAATCCTTCTCAATCTTTTCGCCCTCTATCATTTCTATAGATAGATGGGACAGTGATATTGGTGGACCAATTATAATCAGGATGACAAGCGCACATGAAAATCTCAGCTTAAGATTCCGGTTCAAAAATCTGCTATCCTTCATGCTACTTTCCTCCCTAACACACGATGGCGCTTCGCACGACTATTTGTGAACTCTGTAATAAGTAGTATGCAATCATTCGAACTAAAGAAATTCAATGAGGGATTAACCTTATAATAAAGTAAAATACTATATAATGAAAAATGACTTGAGGAGTTTCACTGTGGTACAAGATGCAATTACCCCTTTGGGATATCACTATATCCGTTGTTTTTGGCGATTTGTTCACGACAAAGCATTTCCCGGCCCTACCAATTTGAGCGAATTCATCAAAAGATTACGGTGCATTGCACGTTTGACACGACATGATCTTGTCGAAAAGCTATACGGTCTAGATCGAGAAGGTAATCCACTGAATGAATTCTTTGAAAAATTAGTAGAGAACTATAAGACATTGCTTGAAACCATATTCGATAAATATCCCATTCTAAAGAAAAGCGTAAATGGGAAACGGACTCCATTCATTCGATGTCTATGGCGATATATCCACATTCTTGCTTTTGGTGATCCGGAGATAGACCCGTTAAAACAGCTCGCTAAATTCAAATGTTATAGAAAAGTTCCGAAAATTCTAAGAGATATACCTAATTATCTCAGTTCTAAATCGTTTTATACAGTGGTTGACTGTTACATAAAAATCATCTTTGCTGTATTCCACGAGAATCCTGAACTAGGTGATCCGGGTGATATTGATTGGGGTGGAGACGACGAGTATGATGGATTTGGACCTTGTATAATACATCAACCTCCCAACCCACCTGATTGTGATTACATTGGGAGAACGATACAGGGTTATTGCCCGACTCATTATCCACTATAGAGTTCAATAAGACGGAGTATAATACGTTATACTCCTTCCAATCTTTTTATTATTCTCTCTAAGTAGTTTAGATTGTTTTCTTGAATTATCACACGAAGCTGTTTCAACACACCTTTGCCTTCATTATATTTCTCCTGAAACAGATACCATTGAGTTTTGTAAAACAAAGCTTGTCCCAAGATTCCAGGCAAGTCATTCGATTGTGCTCTCTCTTCCAACAATGTAAGCCATGGACCAAGCCCTTTGGAGGTGTCTGCGAATTGGCTTGACCCTGCAAGAAGAACTTCACTCTTCGCTAAATGATGCAAACAGATGTACTCGCTCATTAAAGTCCCCCTCCGATTGTAGATGTCCAATGCCTCTTCAAGACTTGCTTGTGCCTGAAGAAAGTTATTCTTCTCAAGTTCTATAATCCCATCAATAAGGTATAATGCAGCAAGATGTGACTCCAATCCTGACTTCAATATATTTTCCCGGACTTCATCTACCAACTCAGTCGCACCTGAAATATCCTGCATCAAACAAAGTGCCCAGGCTTGGTTAAGAATTGCTCTTGGTTTGTGTACCGGCTGAAATTCAACCTCTGCCATCTTTGCCCACTCAAGACCCGCCTCGGCATTTCCAATTGAATTGAAGAGTGTAGAGAGAGTTATGGCATATGGTCCTATTGGTTTACCCAAGCTCTGACGCAGTGTAATATTTTCCAAGTTGTGTTCAATAGCTTGATCGTATTCTCCGCGAATTGCTTCAATTTTACTCAATTGAAAGATGGTATAGCTTAAACCATCTTTATCCCCCATAGATTTCAACATATCCAGTGATTGCAGGAGTAATTCTAGAGATGCTTTCAAATCAGATGATTGTATGTGTACTGCTTTGGTACGTAAAATTCGAGCTAATCTATTCTCATCGTTGTATTCCTCAGCAATTGATGCAGCACTTTCAATGTTTTGAATGAGTTCATCTGTATCGCCATCCCTTGATGCTCTTATGGCTAGCAAATCATGTAGTCTTGCCTCGTAAAAACGAAATTGAGAATTTGGTTTGAGTAATCCCATGATTCTATCTAATGTGGTGCTATCAAACAAACACTTAGGATATACAAATGATTCCGCTTCGAATTTGATCAGGAGCATCTCTAGCTCTAACCACTTTGGAGGGTTACTCTTAAGCACTTCATCAACTGCTTCTCTTGTTTTCTCAATATCCGCTTCTCTACCTTGATACGCACTTGCAAAAAAGAGATGCGGCCGTATTATAGTCAGGTCCCCGTATTTCTGAGCAATTCTTTCTAAGCAATTGAAATCGGAAACAATCGAGGCATGATATGTAGCAAAATATGCAGTTAGCTCTGAGACCTCTTCATTACAGGCTTTGTGATTCAAGATTTGCACAAAATCATAATAATTGTACGCCGCTTCCATGCAATTCTGAATATTCTCTTTAGTAACCGAGTCAATAAATGGAAAATACATTGTAATGGTACCGATTGGTTGGAACTCCTGCACACTCCAGTTCAGTGGGACGCCAATGAAATATAGTTCAATTGAGGAAAAAGAGTCTTTCGATAAGTGGATTGACCAAATTTTTTCTGTTAGTTCATGATAGCCTGGGATTTATCCTCCGTCCCAGATGCTCTACTTCTGATGAGGACCGGGTTTGTATTTTTTCTCTACGATTACATTCTCTCCCTTTCTTCGTAACGCTCAAGGTATTCCCGAATTGCATCCCTCACAAACGAAGGGAATCCTTTCCATGAATTGTGCAAAGCTAATCTTTCATAGCGTGTTCGCAACTCTCGGGGAATTCGAACCATAATATCTTCACTCATGATGAAATCGCCTCAGAGGGTAGTATACGATACGTATACATTAGTAGACATATTTATATACTTATCGTATACTAATGTATACAATGTACAATGATTATTTGAATATCATCGTGCATGAAAATAGAAGGAAAAAAATAATGTCTACAACAGAAGCAGCTCCTCTTGGAGTTTCTTTGCTAGCAATCTTGAATGTAATAGTCGGTATATTCGGCATCTTGAGTGGGATCACAATTGATTTCATTCTTGCAGGTGGCGAACTGACAATTGTTGGCTCTTATCAACTCGGAGCTTTGATAATTGGGATATTTCAGATTATTGCTGGTTATGGTCTCTGGACATTGAAATCTTGGGCGTGGTACTTGGCAGCTTTTGTGACTTTACTTGGTCTAGTCATCAACATTTTGATAGTGCTCTCTGAATTCGCATTATGGCAGACCTACTTACTTACAATGTTGATTCGTGTTGTAATCCTCGCATATCTGTTTAGGTCCTCGGTAAAGGCAAAGTTCAGGTAGTAATATTGGAAATGAGCCATCTGAAGGGTGGCTCTTGTTTTTCTTTGTTCTGTTTATTTCTCTGATTTGAAACGAGTCAAATCCCAACTATGTCGGCTTTAGACTTATCCCATCCAAATTTCTTAGCCTTCTTGAAAGCATCACTTGCATCTTCATAACGCCCTAATATCCACAGTACAATCCTCACTTGGTTCCAGTAGTTCGGATCTTTTTTTCTAGTTTCCATCTGACTTCGAAGCCCAACCTCAATGCGTTCATACCTTTGAATTTCTCTCTCGTCAATGGTCTTGGCAGCTTTCAAGACACCACGAATATACTCTCCTGGTCTATGGAACACATATGATTGAAATTCAATAGGAGTGTCTTTTAGAAATGAACTCAATGTTGCATTTGGTGTGTCTGCCTCGCGTCGTATATCCCCTTCAAGTAACCGTCTTTCATAATCTGTTTGCATGAAGCTAAGCAGTTCGTTTATTTGTGCAACGACTTCGTCATCATCACCATAGGTTTTCCTTGCTTCTTGCCATTCAGAGTATAGAACTTCTGATCCGATTGTATAGAGTGCGGTAGGAGTGAGCCTAAGTTTTTTGACATCACTAAGAAATGTCTTAACGGTGTAGGTGTCTCTCCTGGTCAACTTCACATCCTTTGTCATAATATATTCCCTTCAATTGTAGTGAATAAATAGATCTCCAAACAATATACGCTATAGAAGTAATTAGTGTTTTCTACCAATTTCAATCCTGCGGAACATTCCGTCATCTCATCAATTTAAGTTTTTCAAGCAAACCAAAGGTCGTATCATTGGTTGGCATAACAAACGCTTTTGGAAATATTTATAACATGACTTTATCTCAGGCACGACTATCAATTCTGGAGTCGTTAGATAAATGACAAGCAGACACACCGAAGGTAAGGTACGAGACTTTGAGATGACAATAGAGGATGCTGCTCGTCTAGCTGAGTGTTTCAACTCATTTGATGATAGCGACTCATGGCCGGGCGGCTTTACCCAAGGAAATCCATACACAGCTCAGAGAATCTTCGATGACCTTAGTAAAAGAAAGAATCTCCGGATAATCGTAGCAGTTGCAGATGATAAGATAGTGGGGCACTGTAATCTTGCATACCCCGAACGAGACCCCGAGTCTTCATACGTAGGGTTACTCGGTGTTAATCCGAACTATCAGGGGCAGGGTTATGGAAAAGCGCTCTTAATCGAGGCAGCAGAAACTGCGGCTCAATTTGACAAGAGACGTGTTGACCTACACACCTGGGGTGGGAACCTCAAAGCGGTCCCGCTCTATAAGAGAACCGGATACAATTGGGTTCCAGCAACGCGTGTGTTGATGGAATCGCATATCCCAGGAATCATCGGATGTCCACTATTCAAGGAATTCTTCGAACGCCATTACTGGTACGATGTGTTCAAGCCTGATGTAAAACAAGAAATGGATGACATTGTAGATGATGGCATTGGCGTCTTCAAGTATCCCTTTGAGGCTGATAATGGGGATTCTCTTGAAGTTACTGTGGATCGAGAGGCTAAAGGCATCTGCGGTTTTGTGTTGACTATGGATGGAAAGACTATTTCAGCAGATGTTAGACCGGAAAGTCACAAAGGCCACATTGGATTTGGAAAGGTGCCTGCAAAGCTTGTAATTCAAAATCAGAGTGATGAACCACTAGCCTACTCTGTTTTGATTTCGCCTGATGATAGCCTTGCAGTAGATATTGTAAGTCCCACTTCAGGTACAATCGAAGTTGGAAAAATTGTAGAGATTAAAGCTGATTATGAAATCCTCCCAAAAACTGATCATCTGGATAGGGAATCAATAGCCGACATCAAAATAGACACTCAAGCAGAATGGTCACTAACACTTGGTGGGAAATCAATCAATCTCTATGCTGGGATTATCCCTAATGAAGCAATTTCATTAACAATGGGTCCAAAACAGACAAGTTTTGGAATCAATGAATCCAAGAGCATTATCCTATCTCTGAAGAATAATACTGAACGTAAACTTGAGGGCAAATTGGTACTCACTCCAAAGTCCTCAACTGAACCTGAAAATAGAGTCATGGATTTCTCTATTCCTGAAAATCGAGATAGTCACATTCCATTGACTATAAAATCTGATAATATTGATAACAGTTCCTTAATCTCATTCGAAGTTTCAATCTATGTGAGTGATGATGGTCGTGATGTGCTAGTAAACAATCGATCATTGAATTTGAGTGTAATTGGTTCAACTGGTGCACTCGTCTACGAGGATTTGGATAATCATTACATCTTGGAAACCGAGTCGTTCTTAGTCCGAATTATGAAGATTCCACCAATGGTGGTTGATAAAATTATTCACAAAGTATCTGGCAACCAATATGGAGGATGGGCGTTGATGCCCCATATTGGCTATCCATTTACAAGTGGAGGGTCCGAGTGGGACCGAAAGCGATTTGATGTAACATTGAGGAATGAAGGTGAATTTGCTGAGATTGAACTTGCAGCTGACTCAATAGAACGTCCGGGTATGAGGTTTTCTATCATGTTTCGAGCATATGCGGGACGCGAATATATGACCTATTCAACGCGATTCACAAATCTTGGTACAACAACTTTGAAAGATATGGGTATCAGAGTTGGTGGATGGATGGCCTTCTATTTTGATCAGATGCACATCCCGTTAAATAATGAAATATACCGACTTAATTCGTGTGATTGGCATGGATACAGGCAAATTCCCAAGTCACCTGAATATTATCATGAGGGATGGAGTGCAATGACTCAAGCTGATGGTAGTATGTGTATTGGTTACATCTGGAATCAGGAATGTCTAAAGGAAATCATTCCAAAGCGGTCTTGGGGAATCTCCACCTTCGAGTATACGCTACCCGATCTTGCTCCAGGTGATATCCACGAACAGAAAATATTCAACCTTATGATAGGTCATGGTGATTGGAAGAAGGTGCATGCATTGTGGGCGAGATTGAATGGGCTCTCTCTCGATAACGAAGAACCGAGAGATATCCGTTCTGATTTAGAAATGGAACTTGTTCGCGCAAAAGACCGAGATGGAACAATCCTTGGGTCGCCTGTCTTGCTTGACCGAAGTACTGAAAATGAACTTGAAGTTCGAGTACGAGTCCTTTCCGAAGAACCGATGTCTGGTGATATAGTGCTGAGGTTGCCAAATGGTCTAACCTCAGAAGGCAGTAAAGAGATTCAAATCAAGGCAGAGGACATATCCATCAAATCGTCTTTCAAGAAGCCAATTATGGTTACAGTTGAGGCTACAGACGATTGGATTCTCACAGGTGGTGAGATGAAGTTTATTGGTGGTAGTAGGATCGACACAATTCCCATTACAGCTATATTATACGATTCCAAGGTAGATGTTGAGAAGCAGACTGAACCTATCCAAGGTTTGGAATTACGCACTCTCATAAGTGGTAGATCTAGAATTGCAGTTTCTGCTGACTACGCAGGCACTCTTACTAAATTTGGACCTGTTGGGGAAGAGAGCTACTTCTATGATACTTTCCCGGAAGCCAAACCGTATATCTGGTGGGATAAGCACTACAGTGGAGTAATGCCTGTAATCTGGTCTACAGATGTCTGGGACTGGGAATCGGGTCTCTCCAAAGAGAAATGGTCTATGCAAGAAACCACTTCTGGGAACTGGAAGGGATATGAGTTAAGATCAACTCTTGAACATTCGATAAAGCTTCAAGGTGTCGAAACAATAGTTCGTTTCTTGCAGTTAAACGATGCTCCTGCAGTTTATTCTGAAATAAGAGCAGTAAACAAGACACCACAGTGGAAGGAGTTGTATCTCGGATTTAGGGGATCACCACGTCTGAACGGAAAATCACAGAGTTGGATTCACAGTATAGCAAATGGTACGCCTGTTGATTACCAACCTACAGACAGTGAAGCTGATGTTCGTGTCAGTCCAGATGCTGGGTGGGCAGCCTTTAGAGAACCCGAAAGCGGAATGGTGTTGGGAGTTGTTTCGACCTGTCATTCTGGGTTGGGTATCTCTGCTGACAATCTAGGTGCCAATGCGCAAATGATTTGGGTAAGAGAGCGAAGATTGATACCTCCTAATGCGGAAACCAGGCTCTCATGTTACTACCTTGCAGCCCCCTCTGTAGAAAGCGTGCGCTATTCAAGAGGGCTTCCAGCTTTGGACTAATTGAAAATGTAGGGATGCAATGTTACCCAAGTCGTTTGGTTCTAGCATTGCATTCAGCAGCTTTTGTTACGTCTCCCATCTCATCGTACAGCCCTGCTGCTACTTGCCACGTTCGCTTTGCTTCAGCTTTTCTATCTAGTTTTTCTAGAATCAGAGCTCGATAATAGAGATGATTTGGATTGCCTGGGTCTGTTGAAAACGCTTTATCAAAATCGTCTAGGGCGTCCTCATATCTCTCGAGTGAAAAATAGAGTCTTCCGCGTCGGTGAGCTACCTCCGCATTTCCTGGGTCAAGTGCTAATGCGGTATTGAAGTATTCAAGAGCTGTGTCTTGCTCATTCATGAGGAGCATTACTCCTCCACATTTTACCCATGCTTCAATATTCTCTGGGTCCGCATTGATTGCTTTGTGATATGCATCAGAAGCTTCCTTGTACGATTTCATTACCCTGTGTGTATCACCTTTTCTAATCCAGAGTACAGGGTCTTCCCCTCTGAGCGTAACCGCGATTTCAAAATGATTGAGGGCATCAATATACAAGGATGCTTTGTAATAAATGTCCCCAAGCAGTTGATGGGCATAGGGTTGTTCAGAATCAATCTGTAATAGTGTTTCCAACGCATGTATTGCCAGATCTTGCTGACCTAGCTTCATGTGAAGTCTTCCAAGTTCCATCATAGCAGGTACGAAACGCTGATTCACTGAAAGTGAGTTTTGAACCCATGATATCGCTCCTCTAAGGTTACCCTGAGCTTCAAAATAAAGTCCCTTGACAAGAAGCGCTCGTTCATAGTTTGGTCGAATTCTTAGTGCTTCCTCAACATTTTTCCAACAATTGTCCAGATTTCCAAGTTTTAATTCAGCTCTAGAAAGATATGTTAATGCATCCACATTATCAGATTCTATAGCCAATGCACTACCAAAACAAGATATCGCATCCTTCGGCTCTCCCCCTAGCAGGTATGCGAGACCCATGTGAACCCAACCTGCTACTTGATCACTGTCAAGACCAAGTGTAATCTCGTAGAGTATGATTGAACGACCATAGCTGCTCTCACTCAGGTGGATGTTTGCCAGACGGAGTATCAGCTCAGGAACTCTTGGATCGTGCTTGAGGACTTCAAGTCCTCTTTGTAGTTCAACCTCTAACTGTTCAAGCTCTCTCCTCTCTCTCGACTTGAGTGTAGCAGGATGGATGTCTTCAGGACGTATCTCATCCTTAACACCTACCGAATCGAGCTTGGATAAGATTGCTGTCAGGAGTTC
Organism: uncultured archaeon; assembly: GCA_964458565.1. Lineage (GTDB taxonomy): Archaea > Asgardarchaeota > Thorarchaeia > Thorarchaeales > Thorarchaeaceae > CAYWJO01. Next base: position 58,313 of record CAYWJO010000013.1, read on the forward strand.
CTCTTTCTCCATCTTACTCTAAACCATTGTATTGTTAGAAAAAAGTCCTCATTTTCTCTTAAGAATATTAGCGAAGGGGGATTTTACGGCAGGTTCACTGGATAATCCCCCTATGCTACGATTCTCACAGGTTTCAGGTTCACTATCTTGTGTTCACCCTCGATATTGTCATACTCCAACATTCCCACGAGCTCACCCTCTGCGCCAGGTTGTAGTTCAAACATAATCTCAACAACCGAGAGCCCTCCTGCATCCACCAGACCAATGTTCTCACTCTTGATGGTATCTGTTAGGTCTGGAACACCGAGGGTAACTTGCACGTTCTGCATTGCATTCACTGAACCATTTCGAATGACTACACCAAAGATCACCTTTCCTTCACGAATCTTGTATTCGACTGCAATATCCATGCCCGATTCTAATCCTGGGCTTGCTGGTTCTGCTCCTGTCACGTACTCTCTAGTGGCCATACGCACGCGTATACGTTTGTACACAATAGCACCTAGGAATGCGAGGATTGCGAAACCCGCCGCTGGGAATATCCAATGCACTGTTGGTTGAAAGTCCATTCCGTCTATGAGGAAATCACCATCGGTGTCTGCTATTAGGGGATTGCTGCCAACAATGAATATCTCTGTGTAATCATCTAAACCATCGAGATCAGTATCAGAACTATTTGCCAAAGTTCCGTAAGTAAGATACTCTCTACCATCGATTATGCCATCACTATCGGTATCATTGTTATTTGCATCAGTTCCAAGAACAAATAGTTCGAAGTAATCGTCCAAGAGGTCATCATCCGTATCTTCTAGAATAGGGCTAGTTGTACCATCAATCTCTTCTAGATCTGATAGTCCGTCACCATCAGTGTCGCTATTATTGATATCAGTTCCATAGACCATTACTTCATCGTAGTCTAAGACCCCATCACTATCACTGTCATTTGATGATGCGTTGGAGAAGTACAAGAATATCTCATCATAATCTCCTAGGTTATCGGAATCAGTGTCATCTGTTATCGGTGAGGTATGGTATGTGTCCACTTCTGTACCGTCAAGAATACCGTCCATGTCAGAATCCGGATTCAATGGGTTTGAACCCCATTCAATCTCTTGACCATCCAGAAGATCATCATTATCACTGTCCTTATCGTCTGGACTTGTGCCATAGGTTCTGAGTTCCTCAAGATTTCCTAACCCGTCTGAATCAGAGTCCCATAAAGAGTCGAGAATCAAAGTCCCATTAGGAGCTGAGAAGGTGCGTTGTCTCGTAGGGTTAGTGCCTGTGAGTTCAACTTCCTCCCAATCTGTCAATTGGTCCGCATCAGTATCAACGTTCGTCGCATTAGAGCCAAGGTCGTTAATTTCACGTCCATCGTTCAGACCATCGAGGTCCGTATCTTCAGCAAGAGGGTCTGTCCCGTATTCCATAATCTCGTCATAATCATTAACATCATCTGAATCTGTGTCTTCCTCAAGTGGATTAGTCCCATAGACGTGAACCTCTTCATCATTGGTCAGTTCATCGCCATCCTCATCGTCATTCAGGTCGGATACTCCATCGTCATCCGAATCTTTGTCTCGAGGGTCAGTTTCAGTAAGGACACATTCCTCATAGTTCGTGAGTAGGTCTCTATCCTCATCATCCAGACCATCAATCACCCCATCTCCATCTGAATCTGCTAGTGTTGCATTTGTCTTTGTGAGAACAATCTCCTGATAGTTGGAGAGGAAGTCATTGTCCTGGTCCCAATCTGCATCAGAGACCCCATTACCTTGAGTGCTGTAGAGGCGTGGGTTTGTATGAGTCTGATTTACCTCTTGGAAATCTGTGAGATCATCTCCATCTGAATCTTTTTTGAGCGGGAGTGTGTTAAGCGCTATCTCCTGTCCATCTAGGAGTAAATCTCCGTCTGAATCCTCCTCAAGCGGGTCTGTATTGTAGAAATTAAGTTCATCTCCATCACTCAGCCCATCGTAATCAGTATCATTGTTGAGTGCATTGGTTTCAAAGACCTTGATTTCATCATAATCGCTTACGTCATCATTATCAGTATCTGTACTGTTCAAGAAGGTGTGGAACGTGTAGGCTTCTTCACCGTCTTCTAATAAATCTCCATCAGTGTCTCTTTCATTTGGATTACTAAAGAAGTAAAATAGCTCATCCCAATCGCTAATGGTGTCCTCATCAGTATCCCAGAGAGTTGGATCCGTATCGGAGATGTGCACCTCGTAATAGTCTGATAGCCAATCCCCATCTGTATCAATGAGTGTGCAGTTTGTTTCATAGCGATAGGTTTCATTGAAGTTGCTTAGTCCGTCTCCGTCCTCATCATCTAACCAATCCGGGATGGAATCTCCGTCTGTATCGTATAGGTTAGGATCCGTGTGACTGTTCCATAACTCATCATTGTCTGCTAGAAAGTCGTCATCAGTATCCTCATCGATTGGTGAAGTGTTATAGATGTATATCTCATCGTAATCGTTAAGATTATCAAAGTCAGAATCTGGATTCTCCGGATCTGTCCCCTCCTCAATCTCTTCTTTGTCATTCAGTCCATCATCGTCTGAATCGCTATCTAGTGGGTCTGTGTCGTAGATTCTCCATTCTTCGTAATCACTCAATCCATCACCATCAGTGTCATTGTTTAGAGGATCTGTGCCTAAATCCAATTCTCTTCCATCATTGATGAAATCTGAGTCAGTATCCGCTTTAGTTGGGTCTGTGCCATAGTCATTCACCTCTTGCCCATCTTCGAGGAGGTCTCCATCTGTATCCCAATCTGTTGGTGAGGTGAGAGATACATATACCTCATAATAATCATCTAATCCGTCTGAATCAGAATCAGTACCTGTCGGATCGCTGTGCCAAATCCAATACTCATCATAATCATTGACGCCATCATCGTCTGTATCCTGATCGAGCGGCGAGGAACCACATACGTTTACTTCTAGACCGTCTCCGAGTTCGTCACCGTCAGAATCCCACCACGTTACATTAGTCAGCCATCCGTAAATCTCAAGGCCATCTGAGAGATTATCTCCATCAAAGTCCAGATCATAATCAGAAGTCCCATTCAAATAAGTACTGTATCTGCTTGCGTTATACCCTAGCAGGTCTATCTCATAGTTATCATGCAGCAAATCGAGGTCAGTATCCATTCTAGTTGGGTCTGTTCTCTCCTCCCATTCTTCAAAGTCTGTGAGAGTATCTCCATCTGTGTCTGTTTTGTTCGGCATTGTTGTTACCCACACAGTCTGGAGACCAGTTGGACCAAGGTATTGTACCTGCCACCCAGCTACCTCGAATCCATCACTGAGATTATCGTCATCAGAATCCATATCTCCAGGTGATGTATCATAAATGTCAATTTCTTCACCATTTGATAATCCGTCCCCATCAGAATCGTAGTCATAGTCGAGGAACGGTGAGTAGGTCATGTTTGTTGTTGGATCAGTTTCAGTGATCTCCACTTCTGTGTAATCATCTAGACCATCTGAATCAGTGTCTTTGAGAAGTGGGTTCGAGCCGTGGTCATTCACTTCAGGTCCATCCATAAGCCCATCGCCATCAGTATCTGGATCTAGAGGATCTGTACCCCAAACTAGTACTTCTAGTCCGTCAAGCAACTCATCAGAGTCGGTATCATCATTATTCGGATCGGTTTCACCAATGTCAATGATTCCGTCTGCATCGATGTCCTCACCGTATTCAGAGGGATCATAGATACCGTTGACAGTTGTATCATGCCATCCATCATAGAGCCCATCCTCATCAGTATCGACATTTGTTGCATTGAGCCCCATCTGAATCTCAAGTCCATCGCGAATCATATCCCCATCTGTGTCTCGATTTGTAGGATCTGTGTGATAGGTCCGTATCTCATCCACATTTGAGAGGCCATCGTTGTCACGATCGTCATCAGCATCTAGGATTCCATCATCATCAGAATCTGCATCCAGCGCATCAGTGCCGACCTCGTTGATTTCCTCCCCATCAGTCAAACCATCTGCGTCAGTATCTGCTACCTGAGGATCGGTTCCTGCAAGGAACTCGCCCTGATTATTCAAGTCATCTGCGTCAGGGTCCTCTTCCCAGTCAAAGTCACCATTATCATTGGTATCATTATAGAGCGGGTCGGTCTCGGACTCGAAGATCTCAAACCAGTTAGGCAATTTGTCTCCGTCTGAGTCATAGTTGTAGTCATCAGGTTCTGTTATACCATGTGAGAAGGCATTGAGTGGGTCCGTTTCTGTGATGTAGAGCTCGATACCATTGCTCAAGTCATCATTATCGAAATCCTCATCATAATCGCTTATTGAGTCATCATCAGTATCATCATCATTAGGGGAAGTTCCTAAGACAAGCCATTCATCCCCATCTTTGACACCATCATCATCAGAATCAGGGTCTCTTGGTAAAGTCAATGTAACGTGTATCTCATCATAATTGATGATTCCATCAAGGTCGGAGTCTTCAATATCGTCATTGGTTCCATCAAGATCCGAATCCGCCTCTGCTGGATTGGTCCTGGTGAGATAAATTTCCTCACCATTTGTTAAATTATCTGAATCATAATCCCAAATGTAATCATTGGTGGTATTTGTAGGATCGAATGTATACGCGTCTGTTGGGTCAAATAGAGGCAGTCTGTTGATCTCATCCTTATCGAAGATTCCATCGCCATCAGTATCCTTGAGATTTGGATTGGTATGATATTGGAGAACCTCAAGTCCATCTGAAACACCATCTTTGTCAGTGTCACTCAGGGTTGCGTTTGTACCGATGGTCATGATCTCATCATAATCAGAAAGATTGTCAAGATCAGTATCGTTTGAATTCGGGTCTGTCTTCCAAACCTTTACTTCAGGACCATCTAAGAGGCCATCAAAATCGCTATCATTGTAAGTCGCATTAGTATAGTACACATTGATCTCATCTGCATCATTGAGCCCGTCAGAGTCTGTGTCCTTCAAGTTAACATTTGTCCCATAAATGACATACTCATCGTAATCACTGAGAGTATCCTCATCAGAATCAGCAAGTCGTGGATTCGAACCAACAATCATAACTTCTTCGTAATCGCTGAGCTGATCATTATCTGTATCCGAGTCAGTTGGCGAGGTCTTGTAAATTTTAACCTCCGCCCCATCAAGCAATAGGTCGTCATCGGAATCGGGGTCATGAACATCACTTCCAACGCTTATCTCCTTCCAGTTCGCGAGGTTGTCTCCGTCCTCATCGTCATAATAGTCTGTGACGCCGTTATTATTCGTGTCAACGTCATTCGGGTCGGTCTCAGTGATTCTGACCTCTTGCAGATTTGTCAGGCCATCTCCATCATTATCATCCTGTCCATCATCGATGCCATTGTCATCCGAATCTGCAACAAGTGGATCTGTGAGTGTGATATTGTTCTCTTCGTAGTCTGTGAGAACATCTTGATCTGTATCTTCATTGTTAGGATCTGTCCCGAGAAAGACCTCTTGCCAGTCTGTGAGGTCATCATTGTCGCTGTCAACATCATTGGGATCAGTTCCGTAAGTTTTGACCTCTGCAAAGTCTGACAGCTTATCATCATCGGAATCTTTGTCTAATGGGTCTGTTCCATAAGTAAGAATTTCTTCCCCGTCACTAAGCCGGTCTCGGTCGGTGTCAAAGTCATTGTAGAGGGTTCCCTCAAGTAGAATCTCCCGTGCATCAGCAAGTCCATCTTTGTCAAAGTCCTGTCCATATGCAACTATACCTCCAGCATCACTACCTGCGATGAATTCGTACTTCCCGTTATTATCGAGGTCTCCCACTGTCAACGTACCGGAGAACTGTGCGAGATTTGTGGTTGATACGAAAGCTCCTGCAGCATCATAAAGTGAAAATGAACCCTGTATACCAACAAGGATGTCAGGGGTTGTTGTACCTCCAATATCTTGGAACAGGACCGTGTAAACCTGCGAGCCTAGTGTTTTATTCCAGAGTGAGTGGCCCGTGGCATTGATGAGATGAAGACTTCCTGCCTGTGTTCCAACAGCAATCTCCTCGCCAACCGCTCCTGTGATGTCACCACAGATGATATCATTTATTCCGACTCCGTAGTCAAGAGCATAACCCCGAGTTCCATTAGCATAGTATATGAAGAGGTCACCACCAATATTTCCAAATACAACTTCCTTATCGACTTGTTCAGGCAGAAACTCTCCAGCATCTAGAGCACGTATTGCATTACCGGTATTGTAAGAGAAGATATGAATCCCATCATCATCAAGAAGACTGAAGCGGCCTCCTTCTGAACCCACCAAGACCTCTGCTCTGCTATCACCATCAATATCTTCTGCATGAACTGCTCTTACCATTCCATTCGAAGTGAAGTTCCATTGTTGAAAGCCTCCGACTGAGTAGACATAGGCACGAGCATCATTACATCCAAAGATGAGTTCCTCGATTGTATCAGCATCGATGTCACCCGATGTCACAACCCTGACATCATCTGAGAATGTTATGTTCAGGAGCACATTTTGATCTGCATCGATAGTAAGGATACCATCCTCAGTCCCAATGAGTATCTCGCTAATTGCATCTCCATCACCCTTGAAGGCATCCATATCAAATGGGACCGCTCCAATCTCCATTTGCCAGAGTTTTGTTCCGTTGTTATCGAACATAAACAGGGTACCATTCACAGTGATGATGGCTACTTCATCGTATGCATCATCTGTATCAAAATTATCTGAAACTATATCGACTACCTCGTCTCCTGTATTGTTTGTCCAAACCAGAGCCGTATTGAAAGGAGCAATATCTGCTAATACTGCATTCGAACTCTGGATGTTTGAATTTACTCTCATGTCTCCTGTGTTTCCCTGAAGTCCCACAAGGACGAACATCATGACAAAGACGAATAGTAGGTTTCTTATCTTCACTTTCGTTTTCCTCCTTCAATTGGTGACATATCCTTCCACGGCTTAACTTGGAAGAAATCAAAGAAGTCCGCTTCAACGAGGCTAACTTCCTCAAATGGTATCTTTCCCTGATTCAATTCCTGAATGACAGGTAGTAGTTTTGTATCTGGCTCATGCAAAAACAGCTTCATCGTATTTCGTCCTGCTTTCGCCATGTATCGCACTCCCGGTATCTCTCGCACTCGTTCAACAATTGCTGCAGAGAGATTAGGAAGAATCACCTGAATCGCTTCCCCCTTACCAGGCAAAGTCGATATTAGATCTTCAGGTGTGCCAAATTGGCTCACGAGTCCTTCCTCCAAAAGACAGACTCTAGTACAATAATCAACAATCTCTAAATCATGGCTAATGATGACCATGGTCGTTCCTAACTCATAGTTCAGTTCTTTGAGGTAGTTCAATGTTTCATGTCTTAGATGTGCATCCAGACCGGTTGTTGGCTCATCAAGCAGTAGTACTGGAGGATCATGAATCATACCAAGACATATTGAAACCCTCTTCCGTTCTCCACCGGATAGTCTACTGACCGTCTTCGTCATCAGATCTTCATCAAAACCAAGAATTGTAAGAACGTTTCTGGCACGTTCTTCAATCTCTTTCTTTCTCATACCAAAACAACGACCAAAAAATTCGGCATTTTGGAGTGCAGAGAAATCATAATACAAACTAAGATGCTCAAGTTGTGGTACATATCCAACTAGAAGACTTATGAGATCGCCTCTCTTCGTGACATCGTATCCTCCAACAAATGCTTGCCCATCCGTAGGACGTATTTGTCCTGTTAGGACTCTCAAAACTGTTGTCTTACCTGCTCCAGAGGCTCCAATGATTCCAAGAAATTCCCTCTTATTCGCAAAGAATGACACTCCTTTCAATGCATAGAAATCACCGAATGCCAGCTGTAAGTCAATGATATCGATTTCACGTTCAAGTCGTTTTCCCATCTCAGACACCTCCAACCTTGGTACTTACGCCCTGAAACTCTTTCTTAGCCGCATCAACTCTGTCCATTAATACGCGCAGTGCTTCTACCTTTTGTATACGATCGAGATCCTCCCTCTGGATAACTTCCTCCATTTGAGTGAAGACTGCAAGTAATGTATTGAGACTATTATCAATCTGGTTGATCAGCTCAAGATCAACTTCAGGAATGCGCATTCTCATGCGTCTTCTTCTTCGATTATAAAACAGTCCCAGAAGAACTCCTGAAAATATTCCTATACTTGAGAATAATGCCACTTGAAACATTGTAAAAAGTGGATTAACTGGATTTGGTTGTGTGGGACCATCTTGTCCTACTAAGTAGAATGATGTACTAACATATGTATTAGCATACTCTTTAGTGAATATGATAAATATCCCATTGACTCTTCCTGACGATTTATAGTATGCCGGTGTAAACTGCGAGGAGTATAGCCCATTTTCAACGAAACCTGCAATGAAGAATGCTTGACTACCATTTGGTAGTTCAAAGATAATAAAGACGGTCAAATCGTCGACAGGATTGCCGTAGTAGTCATAGATTTCGAGATTGATATACACACTTCTTCCGACAGGATAAACAACTGTATCTTCGGCAAGGGATGCAACACCTGTCAGAGTATGACTCAATAGATATTTATTTAGATTATCGAAGAGAATCGAATTGTTACATTTTATCAGATTCTTGTTCATGAATATCTTTGAAGAGCCAAATAGAACCAATTCAGGTTTCGAATCATCCAACAATACAACTGGATTGCCATGCAATGTAACAGCTGCTAGTGAATGATTATTGACAATATACGTTCCGCCTCCAAGCCAAACATATTCCACATCTTGTGAGAGTAATTTACCTTGTACGATCTCTGATGTGTTTTCCACTTCGTGTTTTCCTTGCATCGCATAGCCATATTCTGCCAGGAGCGGATTCAAACCGGTGAGGTTAGCTCTATCCTCGTAGTCCCCAAAGATTACTAACCGACCACCACTATCAGTATAATTTGTTAAAACATCAATATCTGTTCTGTTAAATTCCTTGGTTGGGCTGATAATGAAGACCATTGAGAACTGATTAAGCAGAACTTCATCCAACACCATCCCCGGTGTTTCAACCAAATCTAGTCCCTCCTCTGCCATAATCCTCTTCATTTCCGAGAGTCCTGATAGTGTTGTCATTCGAAACGATTCAAAGATACTTCCGATATCTCCTAGGTCTCCTATACCTCCTATGTCTAGCGATGTTGCATCATCCTGTGCTGGCAGAAAACCTCCGGTTGAATTTCCCAAATCCCCACCCAAGTCCAATCCACCTCCAAGATCTCCCCCTAAATCCCCAAGCCCCCCAAGACCGCCTCCGTGTGACGTATCAAGCAACATCATTGCTCGTGGATATTTTACCGTCTTCTCCAATGTTATATTCGATGACCATCCCCTTTCAGTATGAATGACATAATCACATCTATGATATCCATCCATTGTTATCGGTGGGACAAGTACAAACAACGAGAAGTTATAGTAGCCTTCGACGTTATCGGATTTTGTTAGGGTCATATTCCCCCAATCCGTCGCATTACCATGTTTTGATATTGTTAGGTTTCCTAAAGGAACAGTTGTGGTTAGTGAAAATGTGAACATACCATAGTCTGCTGGGAAACTCATAAAGAATGGAGCAGCAGGCAATTTCTTTGGAAAGACCGAGGTCGATTCCAAGGGAGTTATTACAAAGACATCTCTCATGAGAAAATCATCTAGTATTTGATAGATTGTGGTAGTAATATCGCTAGTCAATTGCAACAGCAGTCCTAGGATATCTAGTAATGCATAGGTTCCCACCCAAATTGCTGTATGAATTTCCTCTTCCTCTGGACGCCATTCAGCGGTTAATTTTACTGCTTCAAATGGTGCGAGCTCATCAACTTGAAAGAGGTTAAGAAACATCTTATCTTGATCATCAAGACTCTTAATTACTAGGAGACCTGCTGTTACATTTGAAGGTTCTTCACCTATGTTCATGACGATGGCTTGCGATTGATATGTTTCACCTCGTAGCGCGTTTCTTGGTATATCTGCTTCAACGACGATTATATCACCTTGGGATACATAATTTGCACCTGGCTCTAGAATCCACATTGCTTCTATTGATTCGTCCAATACGGTCCGATTCTCTCCAAAACCCATCGCTATGGTTACGTTAACTACTTCATTCGGCTCAACAAGTCCAAAATTCCATTTCATAGCAAGCCCAACATCGCCGTCGAAGGTCGTTGAGCCTGTGAGATTGTCATCTGAAACATGATTAGATATAGTCGATGCATTCCCAACTTCAAAGTCATCCATTGGTTTACTAGAATTTAAACCAATGTAGAACCTGTCATAGTTCTCTGCTTGTCCATAAGCGAATAATTGCTCGTTATCTAAAGCATATTTACCATGGTCATCGATATCGTCCAAAAACAAATCCAACGAGTAGGATAGAAAGAGGCTGACATTAGCCACTATTTCATCTCCCAGATTCAAAATATATGGTGTTATTCTGAAGGCTGTTAATGGTTGAACTGAGTACTCAGTTAGATTATACGATTCGACACATAGAGTGACAAAGATTTCATCCTCGTATGAGATGATTCCTATATACCTGTTGTAGTAATCTGGAGAAGCCCCAGAGGAAACTTGATGTAATTCCCTCTTTACATCAAACATCAATAGACTGGTTGGGTCCATATTGTTCCATCTAAGCGAAAGTGTGCCCATTAGAAAGTGTACCCCCATCTCACTACCGGGACGAGAGTCAATTGCCAATAATGATGTACCATAGCTACTCATCATCAATGTTGTACTAGCATCTGCTCCGCTCGCACTAAGAAATCCAAATGAAAGAAGAGGGAGTCCTGGTGTGCGCGTGTGTGGATCAATAGGTGCTTGTTTTGTGCTAAGATAATTAAATGCTCGACTCAGGCTCAAAAGGCCTGCACCTGCATCATTAACACCAAAAGGAAGTGGAATCGCATTGTCCCTCAGTGTATTAGAGAGTACGATTGGTGTAGCTCTATCAAATGCTTGCATCAATATAGCTGCTGCTCCAGCTGCAATTGCAGCAGATGCAGCAGTTGAGTCCGCTACAGTATAATTTTCGTTGATATCTTCCCCGAATGCTCCACCACCGGTCAGTCCTCCAAGACCTCCAAGATCCATTCCACCAAGGTCTCCAATACCCATATCCCCTGTGAGACTACCAAGATCGAATCCTCCTGTAACTCCACCTCCTAGAAGACTTCCTAAATCAAGGCCTCCAATATTGAGAGAGCCTCCAGGTCCACCGGTCTTTGCACCAATAATCCCAACCCCTGGTGCTACGACATCAGGTTTTGCCAACATCTCAAAGGTCGGCCCTCTTCCAGAGAAAGCTGGGATTTCCGCATTTTCTATATCATAAGCTCCAACGGTAAATGCTGCTTTCGATCCTCCCGGTGACATTATAGTCAAATAATCGGGACCATCATCACCTGATGCGGCCACAACAAAAATGCCCTTCTCAGAAACAGAATGAATAGCCATATCTACAGCATCTCCTGGTGCACCGAATGTGTTGAAAGGCATGAGTATAATATCAGCCCCATGACTTGCAGCCCATTCAATTCCTGATACAATCCAACTTGGTACTGCAAAACCCGCTAGGAGGACCTTCCCTGCCAGAATAGTTGCGCCAGGTGCGATACCCGCATATAGTCCACCTGACCTATTTCCAGACCCCGCTGCTATAGAGGCTGCATAAGTTCCATGCCCATCAGTATCCAATGGAAGCGAGTCTCCCTCAACAAATGAGGCGAACGCATTAATTGTCAAATCAGGATTCAAGATGTCAACTCCTGTATCGAGGACTGCGATTACAATCCCTGAACCATTGTAACCTTGATCCCAAAGATTTCTTGCACCCATTATATCAACGGGTGATACGTAGTTGAGAACCGAGTGGGAATCTTCTATAGGAGCTGAACTTGACGTTATTTCTCTTGGCGAATTAGACCATATTCTTTCAATGAATGAATTCTTAGCTATATCTCGAATCGCACTACTGATTGTCTTTACATGTATCATGTTTAATTCGGAAAATGTGTTAACAAACTCTGCAGTGCTATCCGCCATCGCTATGGCATTTTTCGCCTTAAATTCACTTACATCTTTGTCATAACTGATCAATACATCTTGTTGTTCTTTCGGGTCTTGTATTGAGAGCAATTCATCATCGATTTTATCTTCAGGGGAGAAGTTGGCTTCACTATTATTTGGAACTGTAGGAATGAGTGTGAATGCATTTAGACCTATAATCAGTATTATGAGATACGATATAATCCTGAAACGTTTCAGATCTGCATACCCTATACTCATTCTAACATCACTTCTCAATTCTACCTGAAATCAAGCCTCTTGTGATAGCGATATAGTAGTCCACCATATCTGCAACAGCTTTGGTTTTAACAATCTTTACTGCAATTTCCTTCTCTTTCAGGGCTTCAACACATCTCTGTGCTATTACTTCCAGAGGGTCTTCAGTGAAGACCTTCAAGAGTTCACCTCTCTGAAGCACGAATTGCACGCCCTCTACTTTTTCTAATATTTTTCTTGCTCGCGGGTCTACCTCCTCTAGAACAACACCGACGGAAAATCCCCTGGAGGGTAATGATTCCTTCAAAGATGCAGGGCTGCCAAACGCGACCAAGCTCTTACCTCTCATGAAGACTGCTACTTTATCACAGAATTCTGCCTCTACAGGATAATGTGTAATCACTATGATGGATGTTCCATATTCTTGATTGATTGTATCAAGATAATTCCATAATTCATTTCGATTATCTGGATCAAGTCCCGATGTAGGTTCATCCATGAGCAAAACCTTTGGCATATGTGCAAGGGCCACTGCAATTGATACCCTTCTTTGTTGTCCTCCACTCAGTTCCTTTGTCGGACTATTCCCCTTCTCAAGAATACCGAAATCTCTCAGGAGCATCTTACCCCTCTGAACCAATTGCCATTCTGGTATGTTGTAGTTCTTACCAAATGCAATGATATTCTCCAGGGGTGTGAATGTTTCATATAGGTAACTTAGGTCTTGAGGGCAGTATCCAAAGAAATAGCGAACCTTGGTTGCCTGTCTTGAGTCAATTCCTGCAATTCTTGCTACACCGGTGCTTGGGATGTCTCCAATTAGTGCTTTTACGGTTGTTGATTTTCCTGCACCGCTCTCACCAATTATTGCTAGCATCTCTCCTTCATGCATTGAGAATGATACATTCTCAATGAGTTTCTTGCCACTCTTGATTGTCACAGTAAGATTTCTAGTTTCCAAGACATCCCGATATGTGGTATCTAGCTTCCAAGCTGAAGGCTGAATGTAGACCTTGTCCGCAATAATGGTTAGATTTGGATTTGAACGTGGTCCAACAAGAAGTTGAGGCTGCGCTACCATGAAAATCTTAGGGTCTCCAGATGGATCTTCTGTTTCAACTCGAACTTCGAGAAAACCCTCTGGTAATATTGGTGCAGGTAGAGTGGAAGATCCAATAAGACTACCACTAATCATGATTGGGAGTCTGTCAGAATATCGCTTTCCCCACACAGTGCAGATGATATCAAAGTCTTGCTTCATTTTCGTAACATCTTTCACAGCCTGCTGAAGATCACGACCATCATAGAACAAGTCGTCGATCATATTTCGTTTGAGATAATTCATCATGGTTATTTGACTAGCAGCTATATCTTCCTGAGTAGATCCTTCACCACCAATTGTGAGAACCATGTCCAATTCTTTCTTTCTTCGTTTCCTCTTGTCTTCTTCAACAATAACTGCAATTCTCCTTGTGATTACTCCCTTCTTTACTCGTAAGATTCGCCCCTTGAACCTAACTTCTTCTTTTGTCCTTGTGTCTATGCCTTGAATATCACAATGTAACTCTCTATCTTGACGTGCGATTGCCCAGTCAATTGCTTCGGAAAGTCGTGCACCTGAGAAATATGCCTCTTCAACAAAAGCTGGTTGCCCTTCAGTTGATGAAGTATCCGCCTTGATTTGTTGTACCATGATAATTACCTCATTAACCCAATGTAGGTTTCTTCGAGAAGATGAATGTTGCAGCAAGCATTGCTAAGACTGTGAACCCTAACAGTTTCAGAATACCTCCAAACGCATCAATGAGCGTCAACCCTTTGAATGCTGTAGCTATAAGCAGGTCCAGCCCTTGATTCATTGGAAGGATTTCGTCTAATGCGCCAACGTCGATGAAAAACCCAGCAAATATGAGTGTTCCAAAAAGAACAAAGAGGAACATCTGATTTGCTTGAAGTCTTGTTGATGAAACTGCTGATATTAGAATTCCTGTTGATGAGCCAGTTAGAGATGTCAGACTCATCACGATAATCAATGATTCGAATCCGGTGTTGAGATTGAGATCGAATGCTATGACCCAGAGTGAAACAAGTAGCAAAGACTGAAAGAATCCTATAATCAGATACGCCATGACCTTGGCAAAAATAACCTCAAGTCGATTTGTTGGGGTTAAGAGCATTCTTCTAAGCGGAGTGTCGCCAACAATAGATTGGGCTGATGTCATTGCTATTCCAAGATAGCTTGAAAATATTACAATAAACCCTCCAAAAACACTCTCAATATACCCTCCCTCTGGGGTGAACTCTATTTGGATTCCCGGGAAGATTTCAGACCGGATCCATAGATGTGATAACCGAAACGTGATTACTGCTCCCTGAACTATTCCCTGAACTGAGCTTTGTTCTAACATAGCAGTTGAATCAACATGTACCTCTATGTACGTGGGTTCATTCTCGGTAAGATTTGCTTCAAATCCATCAGGGATGATCACATATCCTATTATTCGTGCATCATACAGATCTTGAAATGCATCTTCTGAACTATTATACCGAATTAGCTCATCCGCAAAATCTTCCATAAAGGCAGTTAAATTCTCAGATAGATCTTCTCCATCAAATGTTCTGGTCGTATCGAGGTCTATCACACCAATTGCATTGCCGCCTGTTTCATTCCCCCCACCTCCAATACTGCTCATATCACCTCCTCCTCCAAGAGATAGCCCTCCCAAATCACTCTCTTGTGTAACGAAATATAGAAGTCCGATAAGGGCTGCAGGTAAAAGGAATATCAGAAAAAGTGCTACCTTGTCTTTTACAATAAGACGTAGCTCTTTTGCTACCATATTTATAATCCGCCTGCTGGGCCTTGTCACTACTTCCGCCATCTACGACCTCTCATAAAATATTCTTGATGGATGACTTCAATTGGATTCTATCAATTGTACTCTCTCGACTGATTGTCGGCTATTAAGCATTTACCAAGCTGTTCTCACAGTATCTGAGGACAACCAAATACAACATAAATAGAATCAATTGTACTTGAAAAACAGCTCGTACCCTGTTATAGACGAGAAGATTCAAGGGGCTTTATGCCAGATGAAACCAAGTCAAGAAGGAATGGACCGATTACTCAGAATTGCCCGTCAGTTACACATTGGAATAAATGATTTTGATTCTTTCCCAACTGAAGATTCTCACGAACTAATCCGAGCTAGAATTAATGGAGTAGTGTTCTCAAAAACTGTTGAATGGATGGACCCCCTTTGGGTTGTGAGATATAAGAGTAAACACCCTAAGTTCGATTCCACTGGATTAAGAAACCGCGAGAACATGAACTGGATTACAATTGGTGGTGTAAGATCGAAACACTACGGATTGAGTGATACATCTGGTCTGGTTTCACCTCATCTAGAAACAGGGTCAATTGACGTCTGGATCAAAGGATCTGATGGGATTATCTTTCCTGCATTATCTGTTCGTGATGGTTTGAAGCTAGAATTACATGCACAAGAAGATCAGGTGTTCTATTGGAACACAGCTGTAGGTTCTGTAGCCTTTTCACGTCAAATATACCATGTCAATGAGGTTGATAGAGAATCATTATACCAAGAGATATCCGTTCAAAATCGTTCTCTTGAGGAAACAATCTTTACATTTTACGTTGTTTTACGTCCAGTATCAGTTCGTGGAATTGAACCAGTCGAGGTAGTAGAATTTGATGCATCTAATTTAGCATTATATCTGAATGAACGATTAACACTGAAATTGGACCAGGAACCTTCCGCAATTATTCTTGGTTCCGCTGATGATAATGCTATGATATCAAAATTGGATGGATTATCGAGAGTAGAAGATATCCAATACACAGATGATAATGGTCTTGCTACGGTTGTTCTTCGGTATGACATTAAATTAGGTCCTGCTGCCAAAGTGCAATTATTCTTCGTTTCACCTCTTGATAAGATAATGCGACAGGATGCAATACCACAATACGGGATGAGTTCAGACCAACGTGATAGTTCTATCTCCAAATGGTTCACCTTCTCCGAGCCTATGGCCAACGTGACTTATCCTGAAAGGCGTCTTAATCTAGCAATGCTACAAGCAAGAGCTGTCCTGTCTATGACGGCACAACGTACTCTGATTGACAGTACACTTTCATGGAGTGAGAGAGTGAAAATTCTTCATGCCCAATGCTTAGCTAATGATACGGAATCTGCAGAAGAGCATGCAATTAATTTGGTTGATATCTGGAAGGATTGTGAATCATCTCCCCCAAGTCAATTATTGTGGGGAATATTACAATGTTATGAGTTCTCTCAGAACATCTCATTCCTTCGTCGTATCCGTCCATTCATCAATCATGCCTTAGATTTATTGATTGATGAGTTGTCATCATATACCTCTAAAGAAGAAGGTCAAGGATTAGGGGAGATTGTGGAGCAAGAACATGAGGCTTCAGAAAGAGAATCAAGTGATGCATCTGAGGAGGTTGTCGAGGCATCCTCAGATGGTAACGATATTGTGTCAGTTATTGCATCTGAACCCACTCATGAACGTGCTGAACCTGTCTCATTAGATGAATTAAATGACATTTTATGGAAATTTAGAGCTCTTCGGATCACTGAGAGGTCCTTAGATGCAGTAGGTGATGTAAAGCGTGCTGAGGCTGTTCGCAATTTTTCGCGTACTATTCTTGAAATTATAAATGAACAGCTCGAAGTGTTCTTTGATAGAGTATCTCCTACTAAATTCCAAAAATACACTTCCAATATGGAAGGTCTACTCAATCTATTGGACATAATATCAATACTCTGTGATCTTTCCAAAGCAAGACTAATTCCGGATAGAACCCACATCATTGTAAATGCTATTGCAGACCACAATCTTACAGATTCTTTACTCTGTATACCTGGCACACCAAGATTGTGTTCAAGTCATTTGGCTCTCCGATTAGTAAAATATTATTCAGTCTGTGGAGGACGTAATGAAGCTGAACTCCTCATTAAACGTATTCTAGAGTTCCTCTCCGACTATGATGTTCTCCCTGATTTCGTGAATACTGTAACTACAGGAGGTACAGGCAATATTGGTTGCAGCGCTTTAGCCGCGGCTGACCTGATTATAGCTCTACGGTACATGATTGTTTATGAGATGGGTGCAGATTTAACAATTTTAGGAGGGGTTCCTGATGAATGGTTCACATCTGAAATGTCTTTATCACTCAATGACATTCCTACTAGTTTTGGACCTATCAATATTGCATTGGGTAGCTCGGCAAATCAGCATCAAATCGAATTACTCATGACTAAATTACCTGAGGAAATTCAGGTCAATCTACCTTATCATATCCCTGTTTCAATGGTCAAGGTATTTGGCGGCGGTGTAGCTAAGCGGCATAAGGATGATTTGATATCATTCATCTGTGTAGTTCCTCTCTCTAATGAGGTAGTACTCACATATCATAAGTAATATCGCTTATATCGAGGTTTTTGTTCCCAGAATACATGACCCCCAAGCAACTAGAACTCCTTGAGGAAGCACGCGAATTTCATCAAACGTCCAACTTCAAAAAAGGATTAAAATCAGCTGAAAAAGCACGGAAAATAGCACTGAAGGAAGATGATGGTGGAACTGCAATTGAAGCTCTACGGATTATGGCTGATTGTGCTTTAAATGCACGTGACATGAACAAAGCTGAATTTCTCTATACTCAACTTATCCAAGAATCTGTGCCTTCTAACAATAGATACTACCTCGCAGCTGCAAGTTGGGGTATGGGACAAATTGCACTTCATAAGATGAGTTATCATGAGGCAATCAGTTTACTGAAGCAAGGTCTTGATTATGCTGAAAGTGTTGCTGATAACTGGTACACTGCTTGGAATGCCTTCAGTCTAGGAAATGCCTTGCGAGGAATTGGGAAACTTGATGAAGCCAGGTACAATCTTGAAAAATCATTATCAGCCTTCAAGACAATCAATATGGTTACCTATGTAACTTGGGCGGAACGTTCTCTCTCCGAAATTAGTGCATCCGCCGATAAATCTAAGGATGATTTAATTATCTGGCTTTGTCCTTTGTGTGGATCAAAATTGGAAGCACAACAGGCTGACTCTTTGAAAAAGGGAAAAACAATCGCTTGTGAATACTGCAGAACTTCAATAGGGTAGACTACTAACCCAATACACGCTCAGGGATTCTATCATCATGCCACTTCCAGAGTTCGAGATAACATTTGGCGTATTTTGGTATCTCCTTCATTTTCATACCCATGTACAGATGTGAACCGTCGATGTAGGGTCTTCCTTTTTCGTTTGGTAGTCTATCTAGAAACTCGAAAACATTTTCTGCATACTCTCTGCCAATGATAATCCCCCTTGAAGGGAAGTATGGTTGGAACTCCAGATCATCTTTGGTCACTTGCATGGTGCCATAACCCTCAGTTGAATCAATGAAATCTATTATCTCGCCTTTTGTTATTTCATTGTCAACTGCCTTTACAAAGCTGAGTTCCTCAGATAAAATGGACGAAGCGGAGCCTCTCTTCTGATTTGAGCCATCTTCCTTTTTCTGACTAAGTTTTACTACAATATCAAGTTCACCTGTTGAGCCATTCTGTTTCATGAGCTTTGGCTTAATTGATATCTCTCCACCATATTGTTCATGAACGAAGATTGCGACACGATTAAGGAATGGATGCTTCATCTTCCGCATGAAGTCATCTGCAACCCTTGTAAACTTACTGTAATCCTTCGGTTCTGGGCTGTCGTTAATATCGAATCTATCCTCAAACTGATTTCCAAGATTTGCAGCTAGTTGATATGCCACTTGATATTCTGCTCGTTTTGGAGTGATAAGAGCAGTAATTGTCTTCTCAGTTGCGGCCAAGAATATGACTTTCTCTTCGGTGGTGAATGATGAAAGACCCCCAAGTTGAAGTTCTTTGGAGAAATGTCCAACTGCAGCTACAAAACTTGAGAAGAGTGAAGGGTCTATATTATCCTTCAATTTGTTATATAGCGGTATGCCTGAATTGGCTTCAAATATGACGATACCTTCGATATCCAACTTATGCACCCCGTTCATACTATCAGGTATTAATATGAACTATTCAGCGTCACAATTTTAACCCTTTAATAATATTCGTGTGCTATCCAAAAACCTTCAGAGGTGGTCCATCGTTTCTCCATCGCCAAAAAGTAACGAAACATTTGTGGTCATTCTGCGTGTTCTCTCCACTTCCGACGAAGATATGGGTTCCACTGATATATGGCTTGTAATTGTCTCTTGGAAATCTATCATATAGCTCGTGAATGTTCTCTGCATATTCTCTTGCAACAATTATAGCATCGGTTGGGAAGATTGGTCTAAATTTCAGTTCATCGCCATCCAAAACCCTTGTTGCATAACTCTCTGTTCTGTCGAGAAAATCTAATAAATCGCCCCTTGTTATCTCTCCATCGACAGCTCGTACAAGAATGATGTCGTTGTGAGCGTATGCAGCAGGTTCGATAGAGTAAGGGCTTGTTTGTTGCTTCTTCCTAAGACGAATTACAATATCCACCTCTTCAAATGATCCTGTTCGAGTCAGCATATTTGATTTCAGCGAGACCTCTCCACTATAATTTGAATGCAAGAATATTGCGACCTGATGTAAAAACGGATGCCTAATTCTTGTAAGAAAATCGTCTGCTATTGGTGCAAAGCTATCAAATTCCCTTAGCTGCGGTACGGATGGTATATCGTATCTGCCTTCAAATTGTGTTCCCAAATCGTTTGCAAATTGTGAGGCAACATCAAATTCCGGTTTCTTTGGAGCTATCAGAGCTGTTATCGTCTTCGTTCCTTTCGCTAGATAAACAATTTTTTCATCTGTTGCAAAGAGTGAAAGCCCACCAAGTGTCATTT
>CAYWJO010000014.1:0-7349 GCA_964458565.1 uncultured archaeon
TAGTAGGTAAACACTCTAAGGTCATAATAATCAGGTTCTCCTGCAAGTTGAGGACCTAACCAAGGAGCGACGAGGACGGTGGTTCCATTGGATAGCATATCACCCGATGCAATCACAGTGTTGTTGTAAGGATTTGCAACAACAGAAAGAATTGTAATTTTCCAGGTGTAATTCTCCATTGGAAGATCGTTGAATGCAACCTTACCATCTGCAATCAGTGTCTGAGTCCAGATTGAGTTGTTATCTCTAAAATGAATTGAGAAGTTCAGCTTTGCCTGAGTAGGAGGTGGGCTTATGTCTGTCGTATCATTGACTGGGTCACCATCTAAATCAGTGATGTACGCCTCAAAATCATCATTGTCATTGTCCCAGTCTAGGTTCCCGAATTCTTCAACCACGAAAACATCAGGGCCATTAGATACAAGTGTGCCTTCTAGGGTTTCATCATAATCTGCGTCGTTATCCGTATCCCATCTGACAATCCAGTCATATGTGTCAGGAACAACATTGTAGAAGTTTCTTGAGCCATCTGCAGTTGTATTTAGGCTGTATGATTTGTAACCTGTACTATTGTAAAGAGAGATATTTGCTCCATTGATTATTTGGTCAGTTGTGCTATTCCACACCACAAATCGGAAGTCATCATCATTGTATTCTTTATTATTGTTGAATGTTGTATTTGTTACACCTAGCTGATTTGCAGCAACATGAAATTCTGTTTCAGTGCTAACACCATTGATAGCGATTTGTTCGTTCAGAATTGGAGTCACAAAACTCGCAAGCATGAACAGGACCAGAATCATTGCAAATGGTCGATTTCTCTTGTTCATTCAGTGTCACTCTCTATGGTATAGACGGTCGATGGGCTGTCCTAGTCCCATCTTGTTCTTGGCGGCGTCGAAACTCTAGGGTGCATAAAAGGCTTTCTCACTAATCAAGATTGTACTATCTCTTTAACTATTATATCCTAGATAGTATTGAATGAAATCCAAATAATGCATTTACTCATCGTACTTATTAGAAACATATTCATTTTTTTGATTGGGAACATAATGATTACAATACGCTTTTTGGGTCAATCCGGATTCGAGATTAGTGATGGGAATTCAACACTAATCATTGATCCATCTAATAAGAAATCAGGACAGCTTAAGGGAGATATTGTCTACTGTACTCATAACCACATGGATCACATCAGGGGTGTCAAACCATTTCTCGAACTGAATCCTGAAGCAAAATTAATTGGTAACCTGCAAGTTCTTGAAAAGTTTCCAGAGTATGATGAGAGGTCAATACTAGCAGAAATAGGAAAGACTCTGAAAGAGGGTTCTTGGACATTTGATTTTATCAAGAATAGACATGGTTTCTTTAAGAGCGTTTTAAATATGGGAGTAGTAGTCCGAGTTCAAGATTTTTCTTTTGGTCATCCTGGAGATGCCATCTATTTTGAGGGTTTCTATAATCTAGGATTGATATACATGGCTGTTCCAATAGTCGGTGGTTTTTCTGCATCCCCAGGAAGAGCAATTAGCGAAATAATAAAATTCGCAGACCCAAAACCAATCATTATCCCTATTCATTGGGTCATTCGAAACCCGAGTTCTTTTTGCCGAAAACTGTCGAATTCTGTAGATGGGATTAAATGTCAGGTTCCACAGGTCGGTCAGATGATATAGGAGTGAAGACTGCTCTTATTCTCTCTTAAAGAGCCCATAACTGAAAGCGCCTTTCCCCCAAATTTGAACTACAGTCCAACCATTTTCCGCTAGAATGCTAATTGCATAAGCGAAATTCTCATTCTGACCTTTATCCCACATAATGATATGGGAGAAAGAAATCTGATTAGCTTGAACTTTTCCTGATACAATATCCTTGGCATCCATGTGTGGTTTCATAGTATTAAACCTGAATTCGTATAATCCAAGTTTCTTGATAAATCAATTTCACGAAACGTTGTGAGTGAAACTTCTAGCAGTGAAATGTAGGTCGAATGGGATCTTAATCATATTACATCGATAATTAACTTGGGCCAACCGCTAATTCCATTTCTGTAAGAACTATCTAGTTTGATTTGCTGATTGTTATTAATATCAATTGCACGAATTTGCAATGCAAAGTGTCCTGTGCTCGAAAAACTTAGGTCAATCTCCCAAAACACCCAAACATTGTCCGCATCAATTTGCTGAACTATCGTTGCATTATTCCATGTAGCACCATCATCAAGTGTGTACTCTACCATTTTTACACGAGTACCTCCAAATGCACAACCTCCGACCATTAGATTTTGACTTGTATTAACAGAAACAGTCCCACTAGGAAAGAAAATCTTTGAATCAATTTCCATGGGCGGTGAGGTATCCCATCCACGGTCCTCCCAGTAATCCTCTAGAGGTGTATCAATTACTTCAATATCAATTACCCACGCGGGTTGTTTGACACCATAATATCCTGGATTCAGAATGCGTAGAGGAAATCCCTGAATAGGAGGGATCTCTTCACCATTCATATACAATGCTCCAAGTACACCATTATTCTTTAGTTGATCTATAGTATGGGATGCATAATATTCATCAGCAGCGAAATACCTAACTCCCGTTGCACTCTCTGAAATACCCAATGATACTAATAGATCATATACATTGAAACCTTTCCACACAGCAGTTGCGACTAATTTTCCGTTTACGCCGTTACCAATACATTCGATGGTGAGAGGTAGCTCAGTTAAGTTTAATGCCTGCAACTCATCCAGAGTGAAAATTCTCGGATTATCAACCAGACCTCTTATCTCAAGTCGATAAGTATCCCTACTGATTGCAGGAACTGATCCGATTCGTGTTACAAAATAATCTTGGTTCTTAGTAAAGAAGTCTGGAAATTCTGAAGAATCATCAACTGGTGCTGAATAAGGATTCGTCATAACTCCAAAAGCAATTACTATAACAACTATTGTGGCTAGAGTTCCCAACAGTATTGTACTATTTCGATTCATTATTTTCACAGGTTTCTAATGGAAATCTCTTTACAATTTCCAAGAGAAATTAAAAAGCTTCGTTTCTGACACTTCTTCTGTGGTATACACCCATTGCGTTTCAAATTCAAGCGAATGAACGAAGTCCGTGTTGAAAAATAATGCAAAAAGTTGAGAACCTATTGCACATATTTATAAAGTGACTTATATTAGATTGAAATGTCCTTTATATACTTTATAAGGCTTTTAAAGGGAGTAATTTGTTATGCCTCGTCCTAAACCCCAAACTAAAATTGAAAATGTGGTCGCATCTGTCATCCTCAATCAGCGTCTTGACTTGGATGAGATTGCCGCTACCATGCCGAATGTCGAGTTCGACCCCGAGCAATTTCCAGGTCTCGTCTATCGTCTCAAGAAACCCAAGACTGCAACCCTGATCTTCAATAGTGGTAAGATGGTCTGTACTGGAGCCAAGAGCGAAAAGGAAGCTAAGAGAGCCGTACATAAGATCGTCAAGAATATTAAGGAAGCTGGAATCGAGATTACCGGAAAGCCGATTATTGTTGTCCAGAATATTGTCGCCAGTGCAAGTCTTGGTGCTGAACTGAACCTCGAACTTGCAGCCATGAAACTTGAGAACACTTTGTATGAGCCAGAACAGTTCCCAGGTCTCATTTATCGTATGAGAGACCCAAAGGTCGTCATTCTTCTATTCGGTTCAGGTAAACTAGTTATCACAGGAGCTAAATTTGAACCTCAGATTGATGAAGCTGCAGACAAAGTCATGGACCGACTTCTTGAACTTGGAGTCATGAGAATCCCAGAGGGAGAGGACTGGGGTCTCGACGACTACGTTGAAGAAGAATGGTAATATTGGATCAGTGATGTGTGCGGGAAGATTATCCTGCACCATCTGTTCATTTTTATGATTGCAATTAAATTTCTAATAGGAAAAATTTATTCATTGGAATTATCGCATATGTGATGTGTAGGAAGTGGCATTTTTGTTCGTTGTTAATTTCCGACTATTCTCAATCGTTTTTTCAATTCTGCTAATGCTTTCATCACCTTTAGGCACATCTTATCAGACAGTTAATTCCTTTACATTTGCTCAAGATGATTTGCGTTTTCCAATTGAAGTGACTCCAGAGACCTTTGGTACATTTCAATGCAATTGGAGCTTGAGGTTCTATGACATGGTTGTCACACCTAGCGGAGATACATACACACTAGGCTGCACGTATAGTAGTCAAGAAGGTGAGGAATATCGGTATATGTTAGTTAAGTGGAGTGACAATGCAACTGCTGAATGGTATAGAAGATGGACGGAAGGGAAAATTTCTTGGGGTCTGGGAGTCACATATAGAGCAGGTTATATCTACACTGTTGGTTGGATGCGGAGAACTAATGATGACAGTATTATTTTTCTAATGAAATGGAATATTAAAGGGGAACTGATATGGAAACAAGAGAGCGACTGGACTGGTTCGTTCAGGAGTTTGAGGACCGCTGAGATAGTAGTGACACCAGATGATTCCATTTACATTGCAGGAGTTGCACAAGAGATTCATCTTCGGTTAATGTCAATTCTCATAAAATTCAATTCTGTGGGCCAACTGACGTGGAACAAGACGATAGGTAAAGATTACTTATCATCAAAAATACGGAAACTATCCTCCGGAGAAATCATTCTTAGTAATTCATTGTACCTTACAAAGATGTCACCAGACGGATCTATAATCTGGAATCGGAGTTGTAAGAGCTATTCCTTTGATGTTAGTCCACTCGATGCTATCTATACCTTCTCTCATCCCAATTTAGGCGCGGGGATAAACATATCCAGATTAAATGAAGAGGGATTCATTGAGTGGAGTTATACAAAATCAATCACATGGGAACAATGGGTTGACGCAACGCAGTACAGATTGACTACAGCTGCAGATGATTCTGCGTACGTGATATTTGGAATCCGATTGGAGGAAGAGCCAACTTTAGTCATGATGAAAATAGGACCAGATGGTAAACAACTGTGGAATAGAAGTCTGATCTATAATTACGGATTTCCAAACGGAACAATTGTCGATTTGGGAGTTTCTCATAGCGGTGAAATAATCGCAGGAGGAATCGACTTTTCTAGTTCACCTCATTCATTTGCAGTAGCAATCTATCAAATCGGTAGTTTTACACCATTGATAACGACGACATCAAATGAGGGTGATAGTGACTTTGGGCAAGTAATGGTGATAGTTCTTATTGGGGGAGTTATAAGTCTGATTAGCTTAATAAGACTATACCAACGAAGAAATGCAATTAACTCATAGAACGTGCAGGATAGATGAAAATGGAAGAAGAAAAAATGGATTACTTCTTCTTCTTTTCTTTCTTCTTTTCCTTCTCCGGTTTTTTCGTAGTGCGTTTGGTTGTCTTTGCACTTGACACTATTTGCTTTTCTAACATTGTATCAGGAGGTAGATTCGGTTTTTCCTCCTCTTCCTTGAATCCAGCACTGGTACGCTTATCCACTTGAATTACTTCTTTTCGTACAACTTTAGATCCGAGACGCCTTGCTAATCTACCAACACGTCCAGTCATCCGTCCAAGAAGTGCCTCGTTAAGAATGACTACAGGCATTATGAATGCCATCAGAATGAAAGGTAGTACAAGTGTGTAGAGTAATGCTTGAATTCCAAGAAAAATTGTTTGCTGCCATGAAATTAAACCGGTTCCGTCAAGCAAAGGAAGGATAAGCGGAGTGTAGAAATGGGCCATAAAAGCGTACAATGGGTAAGCAATCACACCATATCCTCCAAGCACATTACTCATCCAACGTCCTACACCTTGAGTATCTGGACAACGTCTACTTTTCATTATTTCAGGTTTGATATGAGTTACAACTCCTGTATCATTTAACACCCAAGTAGGTGTGAATAATGCTAATGAGATAAACATGAAAATCAGTGCACCCATCAATGTCACAACAGGTTCAAAGAGTGATTCATATCCCGGAGGTACAGTAGGCTCAGGTGTTCCAAAAGCATAGATTTTAACTAAATTAATGAATGTACCTGCAAATGCTAGACTGAAGAGAGCAGGAGCAACAGATCTCTTGACCATCCTCAATGCTCCAAATTCCCGACCAATATTCATGATATTCAATTCATAGGATGGTGCCTTGTAAATTCGAGTAATGAATAGAATCACGGCAGCACCCGGTATTGTTATCAAAAGATATTCAATTGCTAAAAGTGGCATTCCTATTCCCATAATGACAACTATGTCAGTACCTAAATCTGGTGTAGCCATTATTGGTGCAAGTATTCCTGTGGGAGCCATGCCTTCAGTGACACGGGCTATCATCTCATAAGCTATGTATCCTCCAACTACGAATAAGAAGAATGGTATTATGTAGCGTGTCTTTCGATTGCTAGTGCTCATCCTTTTCAGCCAAAATTTGCTAAGCAAAAGTGTATCTAAGCATTATGGTGATTTGTCTATCATACCCTGTTTTATTGGATGTTGAACCGATTAGATATCGTTCTAAGTTATACTAATTTTATGATAGATGTCAGCACACTTCTACAAGACTGCATCTGTTTCTGAATACTGATTCATTTCATCTCGCGAATGATTTGTGAACCATACCTGAGCGAGGAATGGATTTCTTTTTGCTTCTTCATTATAACGCCATGGCGGTGCGAGGCACTCTGGACACCAATGACCAGTCTTCAGGACAAGATATGGACTTGCTGAAAAATCATGATTGAATGAACATCGCCATTTCAGTTTTTCAAACATATCACCAGACCATACACTTGAAAGAACTTGCCCCCCGCGGAAATTTGCCGCATCCCTCAAATCCTCAATACCTAGTGTCTGTTTTGATTCATCGTATCCATGGTACAATCGAATCGATTCAGGAATCTGACGAAGAGTTGCAATAGTATCCCAATCCCCAATTTTCTCATAATCTTCATACGACCCATAGAAAGCAGATATTCTTGGTTGATTCTTTGATTTATACCAATATAGGGTTCCATCTTTCTTTGAAACCATACTCTTCATCCTGTTGTAAGCTAGCTTCCTCAGAAGTACACGCAATCCCGGAATCCTTGAAAGAGCTGCAAAAGTACGTATTCCAAATGAACAACAATTCTTCACTTGTTGGTAATGGTCATCAATCGACTCGCCCCAATTCTGAATATATTCATTCAGAATCCAGCTATCTTCAAAATAGTGACAATGAAAATTACGTAATGCAAACCATTTTCGCTCCATGATTACTCTGTAATCACCCAAACCAATGATTTTCATCATCTGCTCAAGATAATCAATAAACATGATTCTGCAAGAAGGACCCCCACCCATATTATAGACACGACAC
>CAYWJO010000014.1:7359-32245 GCA_964458565.1 uncultured archaeon
CACCAGAAATCAGATTCCTCAGGGATACTCAAACAATTTACCAAGCCTCGACCAGCATCCCGTGCGGTGTTGAGTTCTATACAAGTATCAAGAGGTTGATGAAACATAATCGGATCCATTAATTCGGTTGCATCAGGTACAGAAATGTAGGTTTGCCTCAAAGAGACCCAATACTTGAGCCCGGAATCTATGACAGCACGCTCCCCACGAATCTTGTGAGTTGCATAAAAATCAAAGATACTAGGTTTCAATGGATCACCAACTCGACCCATATGAATTTCTCGAAGTCTATCGCCAGTCTGTGCTACACTTCCAGTATACACAAATTTGATGTGATTTTCTCCATTCACTTGATAAATTGCTTTCACAATATTTTCAATTGCTGTTGTATTAACTGCTTCAGACATTTTGGGATTGCGATCCGCTGCTGGTGAGATGTATGCCATGGGGCACAGAATCCAATCAACCCCATCAATAACATCCACTAGGTCTTGATAATTCGTCGCATCGCCCCACAATATTTTAAGGCCTTCACCCTCGAAAATGCGTCTACTGGATGATTGTGTTGCAGGGCATTCATCCTGAAAGGGTTTGAACAGTCTTCTATTCTTTTTTAACGGACGCTGCAAAATACTGATATGATACTTAATCTCGTCATTATTCTTCCTTCGAAACCAAAGCTCTTTGAACGCCTCAAAACCCATGGAACCTGATGCACCAAATAGCAGAACTCTCTCTTGCAAAAATTATCACAGATACCCCGATTCATCCAGACATATAGACTATTCTTAGTTATCCTATCTCTATCATGCTTCAGACAAGTACCAAATTCAGAATCAGAAGATGGAACCCCAAAGCGGAGGAATACATAGTGCAAGTATAATCATTGCCAATATGAATACAACGACTCTTGATTTTGAAACAGGCACAGTGTCGTTTAGTGGACCAGGATGTGCGCCTCCTTGTGAGATAAGCAAGATTAGAATTGCCATCATGAAGTATCCAGTGATGAACATGATTCCTAATGCAACCCACCCTATTATTTTGTGCTTATCTGAGTCAACAATCGATCTTAAAGCATGTCCACCATCAAGTTGACTGATTGGAAATAGATTCAATGCAGTGATTAGCATTCCAACCCAAGCCGCAAAGGCAACAGGGTGAAGATATATCGTGCCACCGTCAGGAATACTACCCGCAAACAGCATTTCCACAAGTACAAAGAGATATGGTACATCAATTGACCCAGTCATATCAGGGTAAGCTACTTCGATAGCTCCTATCTGCTCCGGTGTAACAGGGACAGATAGAAAGAATCCAATAAATAGTACCACAAGCGTAACTGCAAAACCTGCCATTGGCCCCATAATTCCAAGATCGAATAGTTCTTTCCGACTCTGTGGAGGACTTTTCTGTTGAATGAATGCACCGAATGTTCCTCCTAACTGAGGTAGTCCAGGTATGAAGTATGGAGGTGTTGCATCAATCCCCCGTTTCTTTGCAGTTAGGTAGTGACCCATCTCATGTGTAAAAATAATGCCCATTAATGATGCCATGAATGTGATAACAACGAACGCTATATCCCACATAGTCCATCCATTAGGATAGAATAATGTGAGGAAAACTGGACTTGTAGCTTGGAGAAATCCAGCTAATGCCATGGTGGCGAGTGTTGCTATGAAGAGCGCATAGTTGATTGTGACATCAGATTTTGGCGATTCTTGAATTGGGACAAATCTAAGAAAATAGATTCCTTTCGTTTTATCAGTCCATCTAACAAACGCCCAAACTCGGAGGTGTTCTGCTCGTTCACGCATCAACTTGAAAATCCGGTCTTGTTCACTAGCGTCAGGTACTTGACCTCCAGGCCACTGAAACGTGAAAGTTGGCATTCCAAATTCCATTGAATACGAAAGAACCTCAAAGTATGAATTCAGTATATCATTTAATTCAGTAAATGTCGGATAGGCAATTACACTTGATTGATATTCATCATCGAAAGCCACTATCTATTGCGCTCCAAGTCTCAAACTAAAGCTGCAAAGAAATATTTGCCTATAAGGGCTATGTCTTGGGCACTTCTAGATACAAACTCGATAGTATCCATTAATCAATTTCAAAATTCGATGCAAAGAGAAAAGCCTCATGTACGGCTTCCAAGAGATTCATAGAAGTCTTGATTGAGCCAATCCTGTGGACATTGAAACCCATAGACTGTAGATTCGTGAATAATAGATTATTTACACTTGGTGAAGTCGCTAAAACTACCGTATCAGTAGCATGTAATGCTGTCGAACCATCCTCTTCTATAATCAGATAGTCTCGTGTGATGTCACCAACATACGTCTTGAGATGAATTTTGATACCACGCTCTCGCAGGCCTTTCAATATCACCCAACGCGTTGTTCTCCCAAGACCTCTACCTAATTTATCACCTTTCTCAAAAACATCTACAGAGTCTGTTTTCGTACTGAGATACAGAGCTGTATAGCAACCCAACGCAGAACCACCAATAATTGAAACCCGCCCGATTTCCTCTGCATCTAGATTCATGATGTCATATGCTGTCGTAACATGTGGATGTTCCACACCATCAATTGAGGGGGCGCTTGGTAGTGTTCCTGTAGCACAAATCACCGAGTCATAATTCTCACTCTTTATCATGTCGACTGTCGCACGGGTATTTAATTTCAGAACAACTCCTAACCGCTTTACTTCCTGCCACATATAACTAATATACGCGGCAAATTCCCCTCGTCCTGGAACACGTGCTGCAAGTCTTAGCATCCCACCTGGTTGCTCATGTTTCTCAAATAATGTAACTTGGAATCCCCTTAATCGAAGAACTCTACTCGCTTCAAGACCCATTGCTCCTGCTCCAACGATAGCAATTCTACCATCTGATTGTACTCCTATGTTTCGCTCAGTTTCATAACCAGCAAGAGCATTAATGGCACATATTACAGGTTCAAAATCGAATACCTTATCGAGACATCCCAAATTACACCCTATGCATGGCCGTATTTCTGAGGTTTTGTTTACTCGAACCTTCTCTAGGAATGCTGGATCTGCAATGAAACCACGAGACATTCCGATTAGTTGAACTCTTCCACGACTAAGGATACGCTCTGCAATAGAAGGCCCATTGATACGATTGCAGGCAATTACAGGTTGCTTTACCACATCAGCTATTCCTTCAGCTAAATAGCTGTAATGACCTCTTGGAACGTCCATTGTGATTTGAGGGATTTTAGTCTCATGCCATCCACCGGTCACATTGAAACAATCAACACCCGCTTCAGACAGCCATTGTACAAGTAGCTTATTATCTCGTAGCTTTAAACCATCTTCAACAAAATCTTCCCCACCGATCCGGTAGATTACTGGACCTTGATTTCCAAAGAATTTCTTAACTGTCTTTACAATTTTAGTTGGAAACTTAGATCTGGATTCAAGGTTTCCCCCATATTCATCCAATCGTTGGTTCGTACAAGGTGCAAGAAACTGATTGATGATGTATCCTGCTGAGCCAAGAATTTCGACAGCATCAAATCCCGCTTTTTTAGCTCTCTCAGCTGCGAAACCAAAATTCTCGACTGTCGATTCAATCTCTTCGATTGAGAGTTCTCTAGGAGTTTCTCTTGTTAAACGGCAAAATATGGGTGAAGCTGAAACAGCCTTTTCACCTAACACAAGCGAGTGTGCGTATCTACCAGCGTGATATAGTTGAGCGGCAACAGGAACATCATATTCGTGTATGGCATCAACGAGTATAGAGAGACCTGCAATGTAGTCATCTGAACTAAGTCCAATCATCATAGGACTACTCATACCAAGGTGTTCAGTATAACATCCACCCACAATAATTAGACCTGGTTTCGACGCCTTGGCACGCTCGGAATAGAACCTAATTAGCTGTTCTGTAACTTTTCCTTCTTTACAGTATCCAAGGTGTGTTGCTAAAAATACTACTCTATTTGATAATTCTAAAGACCCAATGGAGGTGGATTCCAATAGTCTCATTAAATCACAATGTCCTATCTACCATACTCTCTGATATATCTGTTCAGTGAAAACCTGGCTACCGAATTCTTTATTCCTCCATGCAGAACGGTACAGTATCTTTCAGAGTGGTTTCAATGACTCAAGAAAACAACAGGGTGATGTATGCAGTACTGGCACTTGTGATTATCACCTCTGCAAGTTCCCTAATTGTACTGATGACTCTTAATGGTGAGGAGAGTCCGTCAATCATGCTGGTGAATCGTGACGGATTAGTACGGACTGTATACCTTAATCAACTCATAGACGACCCGGATGCAGTGATGGGAGAAGCGGGATTTGAAAATCGGTTAAACAATACAAAAGCATTTGGTCTTTACGAAGGTATTAGAATCTCAGATTTGATTGATTACGCTGGGATCATGCATGAGACTGATGTCTTAGTTGTTGAGGCAGCTGATGGATACAAACAGAACTACACATACTCGAATGTGTATCCTAATTCGGAATATGGCGCTCTGCAGGGAACCATGATACTTGCATTCTCGTTAAATGAAACTCTGATTCCTGAGTATATTGACGGATTTCGGATTATGTTCCTAACAGATGATGGAATCTATGAGAATACAGATGCGGAAGCGACTACTCCATCGGAATATTACTTTGGCTCAGCTGGTTCAAGATGTATCAGCAATGTTATCAGGATTACAATAGTCGCATCATCATAAAATAAAATATTCTCCTTCTTGGACACATTTATATTCCACCACTTTCGCCGATGGGTTTAGTTTACAACACTATGAACCTCACGTTGAGGAGAGGTGTAATCAATGTCCATTCGTGAAGAGTTTAAAACTAGCTTCGAACACTGGCAAAACAACAAGATGGGTTTCATCTTCGAGATGATTCGTGCGATCATCGTCTTTATGCTACTCTATGCATTGATCTCATTTGCATATATGGCAATTTTTACAGCTGCACAAGAACACCTCAGACCTAAAGCTGTAGATTTTTGGACTGATTTGTTTCCAGACTTCTTTGCGGCATTTAGCACGGCATTTTCAATCCTTGGAGGTACTCCACAGGCTACCTTTGGACTTATCCCACAGGAACTAATTCCATTAGTGAAGGACCCACATCTAACCACTGAATTCACCATGCTCTTCTTCTTTCTAGCGTTCCTAATAACAGCAGGCTTGTTTGGAATGGGGAAAGAAATAACAGAAACTGCAGGTACTTATGCAGATGGAGTCATCACATGGATCAGAAAGAAATTCTTTCCATTCCTTATTGGTGCATGCTTGTATGTTCTCCTAGGTCTTCTACCAGCAGTAGGTCTTGGATTAGCTGTTTCAACAACATACGAATACACTATTCCTGCACCAATGAATGTGATCACGCTCATACTGATGATAATGATAATGTTTTTTGCATGGGGAATGCTTTCGATGTACTTCCCAGCGGTAGCGAATGGTGAAGGTATGATTCCAAGCATTAAACAAACATTCTCACTTACTCTTGATAATTTCATCAAGATATTTCGCGTATGGACAATATATTTCATCCTCATCATAATCTGGTTTATACCAATGGCAGTCTGGCAGAATCTCGAGGTTTCAATGACTACGACAGAACTTAGAGATATTGGTGGAATCTACACATTCTGCCTTGGCTGGAACTTCATCTATGGAGTTATAGTACTCTTCATCCTCGTCCCCATGATGACAACACACCTTTCAAGAGTTTACGCACAAATTACTGGGAAAGATGTGTACTAGAATCATCCTCAACCCCTTCATAATTTCGTGAAGGGGAATGATTCTTTTTCGACATACTATTTCCTTAAATTAGAATCAGCGGGATGAAAGCATATGCCCACAGAAATGTCAATATCGCAACAAACAGAGTAATCAAAATTGCAATTACTGCACCATACCTCAGGACCTCTCCTTCTATTCCAATCTCGTCAATGACAGCTGCCGCATTCTGTATTTTTGCTGGACTAAGAACACTTGCAAGTCCTCCTCCGATTCCATTTGATGCTGAGACAACAATTGGATTTGCACCGATAATTACACTCGTCTGATAGTTGTAACCTGTAAACATAGCAATTGTTGAAGTTTCCGAGCCGGATACAAATCCACCTAGGAGTCCTACGAATGCAGCAATCAAGGGGTAAAGCTGTCCTAGCGTTTGAGATGTGACTGAAGCAAGTAAGAAAATCATATTATTCGTCGGATCATAGGGAAACGCCCAATTTCCTAATGGGTCAATATAGTATCCACTGCGTGTCATTACTTCAGCCATTGCAAAAAATATTGCTGCAGCAAGAACTGGTCTAGGTGCTCTTGACTTGAATTTTCGAAAAGTGTTCTTCAGAGTTACTCGATCATGACGCAGAAATGGGATTGAAACAAGAGTTGCAATTAACATGAGTGTATAGGCTTGCCACATGAAATGAGTGTGGATGCCATTAATCCCCAAAGTAGAATCATAATATGGAGTTTTTATTGCATTGTCAGGCCAAACAGGGATTACAAAATCAAGAGTATCAAAAAGAAAAACACGAATGAATTCAACAAGTGTAGCAGCAAGACAAAGAACAACTAGTATAATCCATGGAATGCTTGCTTTTTTCAGACCCATTTGACCTTCAATTCGCTTATCATATTCAGTTAGTTTTTCACGATTTATCAATGGTCTTCCTTTCGCTTTTGTGTATCCGATTAGGACCAGAATCACAGCAGCACCTGCAAATACATTTGTCAACACAGTAGCTGTTGGAAACAGAGAAGCAACCACGGAGGAATTCGTGATAATAGCAACCACTCCTGCAGTAATCCCACTCAATGCAGCAAGTCCAAGACCTTCTCTACTAAAGAGTAGTTCTCGACCTCCAGCAATCCATAGCATACCAATCGCGATGAGTGATGTTATAATTGGCATATACATTGAAAATATTCCACCTGCATACCAAAGTTCCAGAGGAGAACCCGAAACTCCAGAATACACATCTGTGAAGACTTGTACAGGCACTCCAAGTAATGCGAATGTAGTTAAAGGGTCATAACCAATAGCGGGAAGTGCCACTGCTACTAAAGGTGAAAAACCTAAAGCGAGCATGACAGGAGGAAGCATTGAAACTGGAGTTGCTCCTATACCAACAAGGAATGTTCCTAGTCCAAGACTAATCAGCATTATCTGTAGAGGTTTACTCCCACCTCCGAGTGTTTTAAAGAATACAATCATTCGACCAAGTGCACCTGACTCCTGCATGTATGTCATCATGAGGATAGATGTTGCAACCATCAATGAGATAGGAAATGACTTGATAATGCCTACCACACTAGCAACAAGCGAAATCATGATATCCGTTTGAAAGGCGAAAATGGCAAAAACAAGAGTCAGCAACCAAACAACAATACCAGTTGTATCTGCTGCTTTCTTCAGCACAGCAAGCATCACAAACGCAACTGCAATAGGTGCGATAATTAGAATAAGTCCAATTGTTGGATCCACTTCTTCATGACCTCCTTTTCAAATATCCTTGAGTATAAGCCCATTCGATAGCTCGTCCTAGACCTTCTCTCATTGTTATTTTTGGTATCCACTTCAAGATTTCTTTGGCTTTCTTATTTGAATACCATCTCTCTTCTACTAACACTTGAATTGTTTGCATATGCCAAAGAAATGTGTTTCTCTTCCGATTCTTGTATAGACTCATCAGTCCTACACCAACCTTCGCTAGTATAGTTGGTACTCGGAATTTGGGTCCCTTGACTCCAAGACGATGAATAAGGAAATCAAGAAGTTCATTGTAACTCATAGGTTCGTCAGGACAAAGAATAATTGTATCGTTCAACGCTAGATCAGAATCAACTGCTTTGGAGAATCCATCTACAATATCATCAATATGAGCATACATGATATGTTTATCTCCAACTCGTGGGAAAGCAATGACCTCATCGTTATTCAATGCTTTTATCAATTCAAATGCACTGTATAAATCACCCTCACCCATTACGCCAGTTGGTCTAAGAATTACATGAGGTAAACCTGATTCAGCTGAAATCTCACGGATCCTATCCTCTGCTATAACTTTGCTCTTGCTATAATCAAACGCTGGATTAAGTTCTGTATTTTCATCACCCGGGGGATATTTGACCGAACCTATCGTTTCAGTCGTTGAACAATATATGAAGCGCGTTACATTAGTACCAACACAGGCTTTCATCAAATTCGTAGTGCCTTCGATATTTACCGCGTACAATAGATCCTTGTCCGAGGGATAGAAATCAAAATAAGCTGCAAGATGGATTACCGCTTCAGCTTCATTCACACAGCTTCCAAGACTTTCTGAATCTAAGAGATTAGCAGTTACGCATTCTATACCTTCTGGGAGAACACTCGTGTTGGTTGATTCCCGAACCAGAGCTGCAACTTCATGCCCATCATCAATCAATCTTTGAACTAGCTTAAGTCCAATGAAACCTGTTGCTCCGGTCATAAGAATTCTCATGCATCCATTCCTGATGATTTGATTTTTTCCCACCATTTATTTCTTATTACCAAATCTGACTACTTGGGTAAAGCCTCATCAATCTGAGTTAAAATCGCGCCAGCTCGTCCACTTAGATGATAATCCACGTATTCAGTAAGAAGTGTACTCTCAATATTGATTTCAATAAGAATTCCATCATTATTTTTCACAACATATGGGAATGATGCTGCAGGCTGCACGAGACCGGAAGTGCCAATGATTAGACAGGTGTCTGCAACAGCTAGTTCAGAATACACTTGATTTATGATAATGTTATCCAAACTCTCTCCGAACCATACAACATCGGGTCTAAGATTATGATTGCAGTTTGGACAATGAAGGATTCCATTCGCAGGTTCTGAAAGACGAGATCTGTATTCACATTGTGTACACTTCACAGTCCATATATCTCCATGAACCTCAAGGATTTTTTCAGACCCAGCTCTGTGGTGTAGACCATCAACGTTCTGAGTTATGATTCTCTTAAGGCGACCATCATTCTCCCACTTACTCAATATTAGGTGTGCAGAATTAGGTTCACATTTAGATATCAAATCCTGTCTCCAGGCATACCACTCCCATACCAACTTTGGATTTCTTGCAAAAGCAGATGGTGTCGCTAATTCCATAACATCATAATTTTTCCAGAGACCATCTTTTCCTCTGAATGTTGGTACATTTGATTCCTTTGATATTCCAGCTCCTGTGAGTGCAATCAGGTGTTTTGATGATGTAATTCGCTCTGCAACTAGTTCAATTGTTTTCATCGTGTTCATATTGCATCACATATTATGCCATTGTAGCTATGCTTATTAGTAGTCCACTGTTTAACAATTGTGATTTCACTATAGTTTGTTAACTATAAATATCTGAGGATGTTCAGTAATGGCAAGTAGTACGAAACAGAAGAAGCGAAGAACTTGGTTAATGCCACAGGAAGTTGAAGTTTGGTACATTCTACCGAGCATACGAAGAGAACTCACTCGCATTCTTATCGCTAAGGATATTCCTCAGAAGACAATAGCAAAAATGCTAGGTGTGACTGAACCTGCTGTGACACAGTATAAATTAGAGAAGTCAACTGGTAGGTCTCGTGGAGACCAAGTTCAGATTCCAAAGAAACTTCTACCCGAAGTCGAGAAATCCGTAGAAATTATCATCAAGAAATGGGAAAGCAAAGGTCCCGAAGAGAACGTGTATGAAGCAATGACGCGTGAAGTTAATAGACTCATCAGAGTACTTAGAGATGAAGGCATTTTATGTGATGTGCATCGAGAATATTGTGAAGGTGTTCATGAAGATTGTTCGGCATGCAAAGATGGAAGACGCTGAACGAAAATCCATAATACAATAATCTCATAAGTTCATTATCTTAAGCTGTATCCTCAAGTGAGGCTACCCCCATGGCTTATTTGGATAATGCTAATTCCACAAGAGTTGATGAAAGGGTAATTGAAGCAATGCTCCCTTATTTCCGAGAACATTATGGAACGGCAGGTCTGGAACTTAGTCATTCTCAAGATGTTTCAGCATTAACGGGTTTGGAGAATGCTAGACTAAGTATTGCGAAAACACTCAATGCGGATCCGAGAGAAATTATTTTCACTTCAGGTTCAACAGAATCAAACAATATCGCCATCAGAGGTACAGCACGAGCTAACAGAGATGATGGAAAACATATAATCACAAGCCCAATTGAAACTCAATCAGTTCTAAAATCATGTGAGAGGCTCGAAGAGGCAGGATATGAAATATCGGTCTTGGATGTTGACGAGTATGGCCTAGTTGATTTAAATCAACTAGAGCGAATCATTCGAAAAGATACTACTCTTGTTACGATTCAGCATGTTAATAGTGAGATAGGTACAGCTCAACCAATCGAGGATATTTCTAAGATAACGTCAGAAAGAGGGATTGTTTATCATACAGATGCCACACATTCATTTCTCAGAATGCCGATTGATGTAGCAAAAATTGGAGTAAACCTGATTTCATTTGATGCACATCATATTCATGGACCCAAAGGCATTGGCGCTCTCTACATCAGGCGAAAAACCAGAGTACATCGTCTTCATGAGGGAGGCGATGAAGAAAGAAGATTACGACCTGGAATCGAAAATATTCCTGCTGCGGTAGGCTTTGGAAAAGCTATCGAGATTTGGGGCGCTGATGAGAACAGCTATCTTCTATCACTTAGAAAATATATCGAGAGAAAAATGAAGGATAGGCTTACAGACTTCTCAATTACTGGTCACCCAGATAGGAGAGCTCCTCACATATATAGTATCATTGTGAGCTTTATTGAAGGAGAGTCTATGTTGGTTCAATTGGATATGGATGGATTCTCTGTTTCAACAGGTTCTGCGTGTTCATCCAAAACACTTCAAGGAAGTCACATTCTCAAGGCAATTGGTCTACCACCTGAACGGGCTCATGGTTCGATTCGTGTTTCGTTTTCGAGATACAATACAAAAGAAGAGATTGATGCCTTCATTGACGCATTCGTCCCCGCAGTTGAGAGACTTAGAGAATTCAGTCCATTAAGGGATGGTATGTATTTTGCTAGTACAGATGATGACGATCATCATCACGATATTTCAGAGGATGAATGGTGAGTTAACAGCAATCAATCAAAAATTGAGATTCGCAAATGTGTACTAAATGAAAACAACTAAATTACAACTCACGCGTCCTCACTTGAGGCAATTCATATTGTATAGTGAGAAAGTCAAGGAGAATTTCAAGAATCCTCAAAATATGGGAAAAATCGAAGACCCAGATGGTGTTGGCACAGTTGGAAATCCTGTCTGTGGCGATATGATGACACTATACCTCAAAATTGATGATGGCATAATTGTAGACGCCAAAGTCGAAACCTTTGGTTGTGTCGCAGCAATTGCTACATCTTCGATGACGACGCAAATGGCGATTGGAAAAACAATAGAGGAAGCAAAGAAGATATCAAGACAACAAGTTGCAGAAGCTCTTAATGGCCTTCCACCTCAAAAGATGCACTGTAGCAATCTTGCAGCGGATGCCTTATTGTTGGCAATTGAGGACTATGAAAATAAAATGAAGGAACAAAAATAGCACCAATTTCCGTTTTTTCATGCTATACAGTTATTTTGTACTTCTTGCCATAGAGCAAGAGAAAATTTACATTTTGAGTTCTTCTTGATTCCACTATGGAAATAGTTCTATTGCCAAAGGGATGCCTGCTAGCACAAGGATCACAATTGTGAGGCTAAGTTCTAACCACTTCGGTTTTGTATTGATAGAGAAGGAGCTTCCAATCCGAGAACCTAATCCTGAACCAATCAGTACAGCGAAACCTTCTATTAGTAAGAGATGTTCATGAAACCAATAGAAACATACTCCTACGATTGATGTGAAAATAGCTGCGAATAGAGCTGTTGCAATCGCTTTATGCATATCGACATTCAGAATTCTCAAAAGAGGCACAAATAAGGATCCCTCGCTTCCTCCCCTCAAGCCAGTTAGTGTATTTGATACAAATGTACTAAGACACAACGCCGCAAAGGAGGGTTTCAAATGTTCTGAAAATGAAGGAGCCAAATGATTCATGTTCAAACCGATTACAGATAATATTGAAACCAAGACAAAAACAATAGGCAAAACTAGTGCTGTAGTTGCTAATGAGAATGCAATCAATGTGCCCAGAACCGTACCAGTAGACCCTCCGAGAATCATATATGCTCCGTATCTAAGATCTATGTTCTTTTTCTGTGATGCTGCACCGATTATGCTAGAAACTGGAAGGGCTAGCAAATTCATTCCAAATGCCGATATTAAAGTAAATCCTATCAAGTTTAGGAGTGGAATTCTTATCGAACCGCCACCTATTCCTAAGAAACCACTAGCTAGTCCGGCTATGAAGCCAATGATGCCTAAGAGAAATAACAGTAGAAAGTCCATGCTCTTCATCTGTCTGAATCCTGTCAGAGTAATCAAGTGATAACTCTGGAAGGATTGAAGTGTGAGGTTGTTTAAGCATTGCTATATGACGCGTGTCAATTTTCAATGAGTAGAGAAAAATTGAGCTATATATCAGCAACAAAGATCACTAAATGTGCTTTAGATTCCAAAGGACGAAGAGAAATGGATGACAGGGGGTAGGAATCAATTCTTTTCATTATCTATTATGACAAAACGAATCGGGTATATTGGGCAAAGAGATAGCATTCAAATATCGTTCATATAGCTCTATAAATATCGACTATGTCTTCAGATGTTGAAGCTCCTCCGGATTTGCTATGTGTCGCTTCATGGCCTTTTTGTCAAAGAAAGGGGTAAGTCGATTTAAACAAGCAACAACAATACACCTAGAGCAGAGAAATCTTGCAAATCCCTCAAGAATCGTGTTTCTTTTGAGCTTGGT
The DNA here is from genome assembly GCA_964458565.1 of uncultured archaeon. Classification (GTDB taxonomy): domain Archaea; phylum Asgardarchaeota; class Thorarchaeia; order Thorarchaeales; family Thorarchaeaceae; genus CAYWJO01. Next base: position 20,301 of record CAYWJO010000014.1, read on the forward strand.
AACAAAATCATTCTCTGACACGGAGAAGAAAGTTCTCTTCTTTATCGTGATGAGACTTACAACTTTATCGTAGATTCTCTTCGCTAGATCATTCTGAGGAAATTCGAGAGCAAATCTATGAGCCAGCCGAAGACTCAAACTAAACTCACAAGAAGGTTCAAAGTGACTTTTCTCCCATCGCTTTTCAATTCCGTCCTCAACAATCCCGATTTCCCAGAACTGATAGAATTCGTAGCCCTCGAGTTTTTGGTGATCACCAACACGTTCGATTATTTTACCATTCATTCTATTCTCACCAAACCAATAGGACATACCTCGAGGTATATGTCCAGAACGTCCGCAGAAGCAATACCATCCATTTATTGAGGTGTTCTCGATTATTCTCTTTATTTCCTTCGCGGTATCTAGATGACTGTGATCAACTACATGGGAAGGAACCCAGATGAGATGATTTTCACAACGTAATTGTTTGCATAGCGCGCTTTCATATAGTATCTTATTTTTCCCTTTTATTTCTCCACATTCAGCACAGAAATCCATCACTGCGTCCTCAATAGGACAGAAACCACTAGCACGAATAAATGCTCCTGTTTTCTTCTTGATTCGAAAGCCTTTTTTTCAGAGTTCAAACTCTCTTTGCGAAGGAACGTGTGAAGTTTTGAACGGTCAGATTATTGTTGAGATAGACAAGCCACTAGCAACCGTAACGATTTCGAGACCTGATAAATTGAATTCAGTGACATGGGAGATGTTAAGGGCGTTCGATAAAGAAATCCAACAACTTCTTGAAAATCCCAATATATTGGGAATTGTATTCACAGGAGAAGGGGATAAAGCATTCACAGCTGGATTTGATCTTAATACTATAAAGGGTTTAAGGGGAGTTGATCATTACAACTTTTTCAAGTTATTAGATACTTCAATAGCGAGATTGAGAGAGAATGCGAGTTGTATAACTCTCGCATCATGCAATGGATATACAATAGGATTTGGAGCAATCCTTGCACTTGCCTGTGATTTTAGATTCTTTTCTGACAATGCATTGTTTCGATTACCTGAGATTGACCTTGATGTCTTCCCAGGAGCTGGAGCAGCCTCAGGACTCGTTCATCTTGTGGGACCAGCAAAGGCAAAAGATATTCTGATAACAGGGAGGAAGGTTCAGGCTAAAGAGGCATACTCACTTGGAATTGCAGATAGAATAGTGAAACAAGACCAGCTTTTCCAAGAGTCGAAGGTCTACTTGCGAGAGATTACTACAAAGAATCGAAGTATCCTTCTCAACACAAAAAAGGCTATTGATGAAATGGTTGAAGGAGGAGTGAATCAGGATTCCAAGATTGAGACAGATTATTTTGACCGTTGGTTGCAGGATAGACAAAAAGACACACCATAAGAGTAATCTACGAAACTCTACAATGAACATAGCTCCCTGATTACCATGTCCGTCAAATCGATTTTTATCTGAAATGTTACGGATATATTTATCGAGCATTTCATTTATCTGTTGAAAACTAACATCACCAAACTTACTCTTGACATCGAAGAACTCTCTCTCAAAGTACTCGAATCTAATTTCATCTTTTGCGATGCTGACTCGCTATGATTTGTCTTTTTAAAGAACTAGAATCCAGATTTGTCCTACATTTCTGGGATTATATTCAATTACATTTTCATAAGGTTCAACCAAGTCATGATGTGTGATTAGTACACAAGCAAATTTAAGTGAAAAGAGATGTTTAAGAAAATCTGGGATGTTCGATGGTTGGGACATTGTCCTCTAAGGAACCCACCAAGTTGCAAATAGCAGCCTTCGGGATAATTATTATAATTGCAGCAGCTGGAATGTTTTCAGTTTCACTGTTATTTAACACACCAATTGCCACCACTACAATAACAACAACAACTACCTCACCAACAATCACCACGCCTACTACTAGTACCTTACCAACACCTTCTACGACAACCGCTACACAAACAACTCCTGCACCCACATACTCTCCACCTAGTGTGTTTACTCTAACCCAGTTCGTCCCTCATGAGTTTGCGGATTTCAATCCCAGAGATGAGAGCTTCATTGCGGGATTTCCTTCATACTCAATATCACCAGGTCTGTCAAATGTCATAAATCGAGATGACTTCGTATTCTCAGAGAGTGACCTTGCTCTATTAGAGGAAAATGGCTTCATAGTGAAGTCCACAGGATTTCAGCAGATATATGATATATATCTCCATAACAAACAGGATGGAATTCTATCCTTCATCTCATCTGACACTGTGCTCCATGCTTTTCATGTGCTGTATGACATGATTCTTAGGGAGGTGGAGTCCTACGACTTCATGGATATACTTGATATTCTCTCGAAGACCCTTGTCAATATTTCCTACTCACAATATGAAGGTGCACCAGAGGGGATTGTGAAGACTGCAGCGTTGCAGAATACCAAGTACTTCGGAGTAGCAGCTTGTTTGTTAGATAATACATCATACGTACCCCCTGAAACAGAAGAAGCCATCAATGATGCTATAGACCTCATCATAGCACATGATGGGCTAAGTGATGATTGGTTTATGGGGATTCAGCATGACTTCTCTCAGTATGTGCCTCGGGGCCACTATACAAGGTCAGAGGCACTCGAGATGTTCTTTAGAACAATGATGTGGTATGGTACTGTTCCGTTTTATCTAACATCCAATTCCACAATGCAGGGAATCCTAATGAGTTTGGCACTACAGGAGAATGTATTGGATGAGCTGACAGGGTATGACCTTTGGAACTCGATATATTATCCAACTGCTTTTTTTGTAGGTGAATCAGACGACATCCTTCCTCATGAGTATCTTGACTTGGCTAACGATGTGTTTGGAGAAGATCCAGAACTGGAAGTATTGGATAATTCCACACTGCTTGATGAGTACATGACTTTTGCTAAGGATCTGCAACCTCCTTTAATATACGGAAATAGCAGTACGCCAAGACTGAAGTTCATGGGACAGCGATTCATCATTGACAGCTATATTTTCAGCCAACTGGTCGATCCCCGTGTTCAAGGTAGATACTTCCCCATGGGTCTTGATGTGTTAGCGGCTTTTGGCTCGGAGAGAGCTTGGACTCAATTGGATGCTGAAAAGGAATATACTAACTACACACCTCAGATGGAGAAACTGTGGAACTATGTTGCTAATCAGAGTGATTCTGAATGGGCAAAGAACCTTTACAGCTTGTGGTTATACTCTCTGCTACCTCTACTTATTGACCCAAATGAGGGATATCCAATGTTCATGCAGAGTGATGCGTGGCTCGATAAACAGCTACTCACTGCATTAGGCTCATGGGCTGAATTACGGCATGACACCATTCTATACACCAAACAATCATCAGGTACAGCGACATCCACTCATACATCAACACCTGAACCTGAATATCATGGTTTTGTGGAACCTGTTCCTAGAGTCTACTCAAGATTGAATTCTCTCTGTCAAACAATGTATTATGGATTGAGTTCCAGATTCAACATAGCGTTTGATAACAAACTATTAGCTTTGAGTAATATCCTTGAAGTCTTGGAAACCATCTCGATCAAGGAGCTTAGCAATGTTGCCCTGAGTAGCAGTGAGCGAAGTTTTATAGAGAACTACGGGGATAGTCTTGAGGGACTGCTCACCTTTTATTCTTCGCCTCTTTGGCTTCAAGAAACGGATGATAGAATTGCAGTGGTAGCTGACATCCATACCACGACTGGTGTAATTAATGAAGTACTTGAGGTTGCTGTAGGAAATCCTATGAATATCTATGTGGTGGTAAAGGTCGGAAACACTCTGGTCATGACAAGAGGAGCAAGCTTTTCGTACTATGAATTTCGACAACCCATAAACGAACGACTAACAGATGAGACTTGGCAGTATATGATAGACCATGGACTAGCACCACCATTGCCTTCTTGGACCTCCAGTTTCATACAACAATCAGCACTATTATTGAGTGCAGCTAATGTACTGAGTCCTAGTGATATGAAGATGGAGAATTACCGTGAGAATGCAGTTCTAATCGTCTTCACAGGGTTTCATTCAGAGTACCTTTGCAAAAGGAATGGCGGAATCAGCAGGAATTGATCTTAATACTGTAAAGGGGTTGGGGGGGCTCAAACTAAAAAAGAATGATTAAATCATTTTACTAACTTTGGAAATTGTATAACAAACTTGGCTCCTTGATTAGGAGTGTCAGGAACTCTGTCATGTACAGAAATCGTTCCGCCATACTTGTCCACAATTTCCTTAGTTTGATGTAAACTAACACCACCAAATCTTCTATTTACATCAAAAAGACCTTCTTTCACCATATCCGGTATTCCCTTTCCGTCGTCAGCTATGGTCACCTGAAATGAATTTTCTGTTTCATCTAATTCAACCCAAATCTGTATTTTATCATGAGGATTATGTTCAACTGAATTCTCCATTAAATTTAACCAAATCTCTTCAAGAAAAATATCTGCTAGTACCATTGCTTTTTTGAGGACAATTTTCTGTGACATTTTTGCAGATGGATAGACTCTTGAGAATTTCATAACTGCCTTTGATAATGTTTCACTCAAGTCAGTTTCTAGAAGCGGATAGGCCATCAAGCTCTCTGTCAGTTTGACTTTAGAGATAATTCGTTCACATTTTGTCGCTGCGTCAGATACACCTTTCATAATTCGAAGGAGATTCCCATCAGTGATTAATTCCTGAGCTATCTCTGTTCCTCCTAGAATTGCCTGAAGCTGATTTCTAATATCATGACCTAGAAGATCGAGATAGAGGATAGCTCTATCCTTCGCTGAACGTAGTTCACGTTCTGATAGCTTTAAGGCATTAAGAGCATCTCGGACTTCAGTAACATCCGTTGATATAGTCAATACTAAATTATCAGCTGGTTTCGTGAAATTCCAGATAGACCATCTTTTAGATCCAGGGTGTTGCGAGAATTCCCGCTCAAAACGAATGGGTTGATTTGAGTTCATAACCTTGCGAATTGTATCAGGTATCCATGGAACATTGGGAAAAATATCGAGGACGTTCATTCCTAGAAAATCTTCTATTGCATTTCGAGTTGTATTGCGAACAGTTTGGTTCACTGATGCTAGAATTATATTTCCATCATCGAGAAGTTGCCAGAGGTATGCATTGTCAGGAATCGAATCAAATGTACGTCGATAACGTTCTTCAGATTCTGACAGTTGTTTTTCAGCAAGTCGTCTCCTACTTCTTTGATCAGCTTCATAGATTTCGCGTTTAATGGCTGGCAGTAATCGACTCAGATTATTCTTTGTCACGTAATCGTGTACGCCTTTTCTCATCAATTCTACTGCAAGTTCATCAGGAATCGCTCCTGATACGATTATGAAAGGTATGTCTTGATTATATTGAGATAATGCTTCCAAGGCTTCTTCAATGCTGAATTCAGGCATCATGTAATCACAAAGAATTACATCCCATTCTTGGTCTGCTATTGCAGAATTCAATTCCATTGCGTTAGCCACTCGATATAGCTCACAGGCTTCCCCATCTCTCCGTATGGCTCGTTCAATCAGAATTGCATCATCCTCTGAGTCATCAATGAGGAGAATTTTCAGAGCACGAGTCATAATCCTACACCCCGCTATACGAAGTAAGATTGAGGTTTAACCAGTAAGTGCTAAGAGTTTGCACAGTTGAAACGAATTGTTCAAAATCCACAGGTTTCTGAATGTAGCTGTTTGCACCTAAAAGATAACTCTCTTCAATATCCATGGTTTCTCCAGATGATGATAAAATTACTATAGGTATAAGTCGAAAACGACTTTCATTTCGTACTTCTTTTAGAAATTCATGACCAGACATTTTAGGCAAATTCAAATCAAGGAGAACCAGATCAGGGAGCCCATTTTTCTTTTGATTATTTTTCAATTCATTCTGAAGATAATTCAATGCCTCAAGACCATTCTTAGCGACGATTACATCACTCTCTATTCTTGCTTGGTTCAATGCTCTTTTTGTGAGAAGAATGTCATCAGGATTATCTTCACCCAAGAGTATCTTGCTACCATTCATTAGAACACACCTCATCGGGGTAACGTGAAGTAGAATGTAGACCCCATTCCAAGCTCACTTTCCGCCCAGATTTTTCCCCCATGTCTATCGATAATTCGTTTTACCGTCGCTAGTCCGATACCTGAACCTTCGTATTCATCACTCTTATGTAATCTTTGAAACGGACTAAACAATTTCGCACTCTGAGTCCTATCGAAACCAGCTCCATTATCACGAACGAAAAATACCTCGGTTCCATCAATCTGGGTGCTACCGAATTCAATACTTGGACGCTCCACATTTCGTGTGAATTTCCATGCATTTTCTAACAGGTTTTGAAGTACAATTCGCATCATCCTACGGTCACTTCTGGCCCTGATTTCAGAACTGATGGAGAAATGCATTTCACGATCAGGTTCCATTGCCGTTAAATCTACAACAACTTCTTCAACCAGGTGAGACAGGTTCACTGAACCTCTATCGAGTTCACCTCGTGTTACTCGTGATAATCCTAATAGTGCTTCAATTAAATTAGCCATACGATTAGCTGCAGTCCGTAAACGGGAAAGATAATCTTTTGCAGATTCATCCAAAGAATCAGAATAATCTTCCAGTAGAGCTAAACTGAATCCGTCAATACTTCTAAGTGGTGCCCGGAGATCATGAGAAACGGAATAAGCAAATGCTTCAAGCTCTTGATTTGCGGCTTGTAGTTCTGCAGTTCTTTCGTCAACAAGTCTTGAGAGTTGTTCATTCAATCTTCTAATTTCCTCATCAGCTCGAACCTGTTCCGTGATATCTGTAATAAGCGCGACTGTCCCGTCAACCTCACCACTATCGTTTCTAGAAGGGACTGCTGAAACGCGAATAGTGCGTTCTTCCCCGCTTTTCGTTAACATATCAAGATGATAAGTAGAGGTCTGTTCATTTTTCCGGAGTTGAGTTTCTGCAACCAGTTTATCCACCATATCAGGAGTGACTAATTCTCTCGAGTCAATACCAATTATTTCTTCTTGAGCATAACCAAGGATGTCAGCAAATACCCTATTGCAAAAAACCATTCTTTCATCAAGATCGGTGATTCCAATTCCAGCAGGCATATCTTCAATTAATTCTCGATATCTGCGATTAGACATTCGCAATGCGTCTTCGATTTTTCGTCTCTTTAATACAACGGAGAACATTTCAGCTACAGCTTCAAAGAAATCTTGCATTTCTATTAAATTTCTAGTAGTTTTCTCTGACGCTAAACTGACCACACCAAGTAACTCATGCTCATCATCCAAAATTGGCCAAGCAATAACACTAGAGATATTCAACTCTCTGAATCGTTCGTGGAATATTTCTAGGTCAGGGGATTCAAAGATATTATCTACCACAATTGGTTTTTTTGTTCTAGCAACATATGCAACCAAACGCTTACGCTCATTTTCCTCTGTGCATTCAATCATGGTTGCTAATCGATTAGGTGATATACCAACTATTGCTGTAGGTTTGAGTATATTCTCAAATTCATCGTAGAGACGGACCGTTCCTAAATCAAATCCAAATGTTTCAACTAATCCAGTAATTATCTGTAGACTCATGTCGGATGTATCGATTGCGTGAACTGCAGCTTCCGCAATGGTTCTAAATGCTTGTCGTTCGCGTTCTAATGATTGTTTGGCCGCTACTCTTTCTGAAATATCCCGGATTACAGCAAGTACACTTTCACCATCTTCATGCAAGCTAAGTCCAGCTGAAAACCACCTTTCCTCAGCATCAATTATCAATGAATAATCGTAATTTATACTATGTCCGGTTTCCCTCACAATTTGCATTCGGTTTTGAAATTCAGTAGCCATATCCTCAGGCAAAACTTGTGAAATATGTTTACCCATAAATCCTTGAGGGGGGGCATACAAGAGTTTTGGATCTGGAGCATAAAATTGAGCATGATGATTATCCTTATCATATACAAAAACAAGATCATTCATTGATTGTACGAGAGTACGAAACTTAATTTCACTCTGCTTCAATTCTTCCTGAGCGATTCTTTGATCAGTGAAATCTTCTCCTGAACTAATAATACCCAAAACGTTTCCATTAATGTCCTTCAGAGTTCGAGTATTCCATCCAATTATGCGTCGTTCACCCTTTGAGTTGACTACTGAACGTTCAATATAGTCGAAATGGTCAACTTCACCTTCAATCAATCTCTTGAAGTTCTTTTGATTAAGTTCCCGTTCATTTTCTGGCACAAAATTAAACCACGGTACCCCAATAACGTCATGAGTTTGGACTCCTAATACATCACAACCTCTCCTATTAATTAGGTTAATAGTTCCATCTCTATCCAGAACAATGATGATCGTACCTGCAATATCTAGGTATAATTGTGCGCGATCACGTTCAGCAATCAAAGCAGTGTGAGCTTCATAGCGTTCAGTAATATCGATAATTGCTCTTTGAAGAGCGGGAGATCCATCGAACTCAATGACTGCAGCGGCTCCTTCAACCCATCTTAGACTACCATCTTTCCGAAGAAGTTTATACTCAACCTTGGGCAACAAATCCCCGATCCGCTCATAATGACTATATCGCTCCATCAATAACTCCTTGTCATCTGGATGCACCAAACTCATTATCTGTTGAGGATTCATAGACAATATCTCTTCTTCAGTGTATCCTGTAATTTCGAGATATGCAGGATTCACATAGCTAACCTTCTCACCCTGATATACAATCAAACCTTGAATAGAATGATCAGCGAGAGTACGATATTTCAGCTCACTTAACCGAAGTGCTTCTTGAACAGCGAATTTAGTTGTTACATCAGTGAAAGAAACTTGTAGTGCGTCTCTATCTCCATAAACTATCTTACGACCATATACCTCAACCACTACAAAAGCACCGTCTGATCGAACTAGGTGAACTAAACGTGGTTCATCAATCTTCTCTGGAGCTCCTGCAAAGAGATCAAAAAGCCTACTTAAGATTTCATCAACTTGATCGGGATGGATTATACTCTGAATGTCTTCTAATCTGAACTGCAGTATCTCCTCATTAGATATTCCTATTAATTGAGAGAAAGAAGGATTTGAATAGAGAATCCTAACAGATGGTTGACCCTGTATTATGATAATTCCTTGGTCAAGCTGCTCTACCAAGGTTCTGTATCTCATTTCAGATTGTCGAAGTTCAGAATCCGCAGATTTTCTCTCATTAACATCTCTAACAATTGCCTGAAGAGTAGGTGTGCCACCAATTTGGATTACATTCAGACTTACCTCAGCATCAAAAGGAGTACCATCATATTTGATGTGTTTCCATTCAAAGAATTGAGGACATCCATCAAACGCGGCTGAGATTTTCTCAAGAGCTTTCTCTTTAGACTCACGACCATCTGGTTGATTGGGAGGAGAGAAGCGATACGGTGTTTCACCAACGATTTGGTTTCTTGTACATCCATACATCTCTAACGTGCGTCGATTGCATTCTATGAAAATATCATCACGCATCAAAAAGATAGCATCATTTGCGGATTCGAAAAGGGATCTATATTTTTCTTCACTTTCTCTCAGTATATCCTCAGCATGTCTTCTCTCACTTATGTCTCGAACTATACTCTGAATGTGTAATGGTGTATTTCTGTCATCAGAAATCAAAACATTGTTTATCTCAACAAATACTTTCGATCCATCTTTTCTTCTTAGAATTCTTTCATAAATTGGAACTGATTCACCTCGAATTAGGGATGCGAATCTTTGATCACCCTGCTCGAGTTCATCCTCGACAACCGTATCTCTAAAATGGAGCCCTACAATCTCATCTGGTGCATATCCCAGCAAATCAGATGCTCTTTGATTCGCTTCGATGAATTTTCCATCAAGCCCAATGAATAAGACTGCATCGTTGGTCTGTTCATAGAGAGATCGAAATTTCTGCTCATTCTCTTTCAGCCGTTGTTCCTGATGTTTGCGTCCACGTATATCACGTGCAAATCCTACATAACATTGAAGCGCTCCATCATCATCTAAGACAGCAAAGGAAGATAATTCAACATCTATGTACTCACCATTCTTTGCTCTTGATAATATTTCACAGCGATAGAATCCTACATCTTGGAGATTCTTTCTTTGTATTTCTAAATCTTCTTCACTTAGATGATAAGGCGCACCCATAGACCTTAGTTCATCATCAGAGTAACCTAATAGTTGTCTATGAGACTCGTTCTGTTCAATGAATTGACCATCGATGCTAAAAATAGAAATGGCGTCAGCAGATTTTTCAATAATCGCTCTGTAGAGCATCATTTGGTCAGTTGCGGACTTATGTTCTTTTGGATCCCTAATCATTCGTGATCCCACCTGCGCATCTGATTGAAGATTTTTTCCGGAGTTGGAAGTACTGATATCATAAAATAATAATTGAAATACCTATTGGAGATATCCTTTTTATGGCATTACAAAAAAACCATTCAGTTTAAGTAGGATTTGAAATCTAGTACAAAACCTCTAAGGAGAATTGAAATTATGGCGATACCCAGAGTAAAAACAGCAGTAGTAGCTATTGGTGGTAATTCATTAATCAAGGATAAAGACCACAAAACAGTACCAGATCAATATGCTGCAACCGCTGAAACATGCAAGCATATCGCAGATATGATCATCGAGGGATACAATGTAGTGATAACATCTGGTAATGGACCCCAAGTTGGTTTTATACTCAGACGTTCAGAGCTTGCACGTCATGAACTTCACGAGGTACCATTAGATTATTGCGGAGCAGATACACAAGGAGCGATTGGATATATGATTCAAAGAGCTCTCTATAATGAGTTTAATAGAAGAAACATAGACAAACATGTCGCTAGTGTCGTAACTCAAGTATTGGTATCAAAAGCAGATCCGGCTTTTCAGAATCCTGCTAAACCAATTGGTTCGTTCATGGATGAAAAAGAAGCGAAGCAACGAGCTGATAAGGAGGGTTGGAAAATCAAGGAAGATTCCGGACGTGGTTGGAGAAGAGTTGTAGCATCACCAATTCCTGAACAGATAATCGAATTGCCTGCAATACAAGCACTCATAGCAAACGGAATTATTGTGTACGCAGTTGGTGGAGGTGGAATCCCAGTTATTCAAAATGATGATGGAGATCTTGAAGGTATCGCGGCAGTAATTGACAAAGACAGAGCATCAGCTCTCTTGGCGAACGGATTGAATGCAGAAGTGCTATTGATTTCTACTGCAGTGGAGAAGGTCTATCTCAATTATGGTGAGAAGAATCAAGAAGCACTTGATAAGATTGACCACATCAAAGCGCAGCAGTATCTTGAAGAGGGACACTTCGCGCCAGGTAGTATGAAACCAAAGATTGAAGCCTGCATCGATTTCATAAAGAAAGGAGGACAGATGGCAATTATTACAGATCCACCAAATATAACTCGAGCACTGAATGGTGAAACTGGAACCCGAATAGTTAAAGGGTATCATATTCCTCCACCCCCACCAGGATGATTGAGCGAGGTGGAATTTTTATGGATAAAGAAATAATCAGAACTGAAAAGGCACCTGGAGCAATAGGGCCTTATTCGCAGGGAGTCAAGGCAGGTAGATTTGTATTTTGTTCTGGACAGATTCCTTTCAATCCTGAATCAGGTGAACTTCTGACAGGTTCTATTTCTGACCAAACACATCAGGTACTGAAAAATGTCAGGGCAGTCCTCGAAGCTGCAGGAAGCGATATGACTAATGTTGTGAAAGTTACTGTTTTCTTGAGAGATATGAACGACTTTACAGAGATGAACGAAGAGTACGCTAAGTGGTTTCCCGAAAATCCACCAGCAAGAGCTGCAGTTCAAGTTGCCAGACTACCAAGAGATGTTGGAGTAGAAATAGAAGCTATTGCGATTGTAT
>CAYWJO010000014.1:32255-76240 GCA_964458565.1 uncultured archaeon
GAAGGAGTAGATATGGAGGACTCCTGCGAATATTTTTTGCTGTAATGTAATCTCAGATTATCGTGAAAAATTGAAGAAACACATATGGAGAACGGGTTAGATTGGTATCTAACTGAATCTCCATACGATCCTTCATGTTGTGCAGCATACAGTCCTTCCAACAGCTGTATCTAGATTTTATTCGTTCTGAATTATAATAAACATTAGTTGTGCAGATGATTGATTACAAGATCTCCAAAATTCCTTTTCTCAGAGTGTCCAAGGCTGTGATTTCAAGTGCATTCACCTCAACCAACCCTCTTTGAACATAGGGTATGAATTTCAAGAAATCCTTCACCTCGTCTCTAGCTGCTTCATCAATTAAAGCAGGAATACGTTCGGATATTCTCCGTACATCATCCAACGCATCAAGACCATGGGTTTCGAGTTTCTCATTTACTGACCACTGAATCTCACGTATTTCTCTGAGTGCTGGATAATCCTCAGGTAGAAGTCCGTTGGCAATTCCTCGCCATACTTCAACAATCTCTGCATACTGTTCAGATACATTGAGTATTGTGTCGTTTTGAAGAAGCTCTCCTGCTTCTGCAAGGAAATCAGTATAGATTTGTCTGAAGATGGCTCCACCAGATCCACCTGTTTCAATGTAGATGTAGTGCATCATGAGTGCATGAGCGAGGTTATTTGGTTCAGGAATAATGTGAGGATATTTGCTAAGTTCCCTACTCCACTTCAAGACTCCTTTGAGACCAGCATTTGATATTGGTGGATTTAGCAAAGCATCGATGTTCTCTCTTATCGCACCAGGTATTATGGTTTCAAGCGGTGTAAGTTTCTCAGGAAATGAAAAGCGAACCATCTGATTCATTGCTGGAAATGGGGGATATGTAGATGCTCTTGCTTTTTGTAATTTAGTGAGCTCCATTGTAGAAGTGCCATGGAACCTGTCCGATATGTAGGCTAGATTATCAGGTTCATCAATCCCGTAAATAAGAAAATTATGCTCCCCAAAATGATCATCTTCTCCTGTCAACAAATGGTCAAGATAAGCCATATCTACACACACAAGGGCAGGTTGATCCGTTCGCAATGTGTCTTTCAAGTAAAAGTGAGCTTTCTTCACACTCTTTGTCAATATCGAATCAAAGTTACCACCCAATCTAATGGCAGCCTTTCCTAAAATACCAGGGAATTTTCGACAGTCACTTCGATTCATTCCACCTATCACTGGATACGTCATCATCTTCATGAACCAATAGATAAAACCCAGTCCCGAAGAAATTCCCACAAGCATGGGCTCACTAATCTCATATCCCATATGAGCCATCAGACGGATCATAGAACTCGTCTGACAATTCTTCCCATCTCCGAAATGTTTGAAATTTAGGATTATTCTATCGTTTTCAATTCCTGCAGGTTTGAAATCTGTCATATATATCACTCACTTTGTAAATCCATAACCGGCGTCGTTTTCTTCTATCTCAGATATTATTCTCTGAAGCCATTTTTTCTCAGATTTTACTCTTACATATGGTCGCTCGAAAAGTGCCTGAACTATGGCGAGAACTGATTTTCCATTCTGAGAAGTTGATTGAATCTGCCGAGCTCTTTTCAATTCGTCAATTTTACTCTTGAAGAATTTTAGCCGTTCAGCTAGATGGGAATCGTAATCCTGTAGTGCATCAAGTGCCATGTCACGAGATAGAAGAGAAATTGCTGACAACCCGAGATCAAACATACTCTTAGCGTGAGGGGGATTGCTCAGGCACATAGTAATTTGCGTTTGAAGCGTGGATCTTCCTTTGTTTGTCAATGAATATGTTTTTCGCGAGGGTTGGGAACTTTCGTCGCTTTTCGCTCCAAAGATAAGAGCATCGGCTTCGAGACGATTTAATGCTTTATATATTGAGGAGAACTTGATATCGACCCAGTTCCTATAACCACGTTCTTCCATAATTTGATTTATCTCATATCCATATTTCGCTCCAGATCCGAGTAGTGTAAGAACTGCGAGATATGTTGGAGGAAGTAAATCCTTACCCATTTTTCAACCTCGGTAATTCCTATTATACTAGTATAATAGTATTCTACTAGTATAATAATATCATTAAAAATATAGCGGTTTTTACATGAATAAGAAAAAGTGACCCTTAATAAGGGGAATCACATCGCTAGGCTAAATAATTTAGTAAGATGGTGTAATCTGATGGCGATCTACAAGAAGCATTTCGCAGCGATACTCCTCTTCATTGCAGGAGTGTATTTGATATTACCATCTATCGTTCTTGCAGCACCAGCCCCTGAAAATCCAGATGAACCCATTGCAGCAGGTAACGGATTATCTTGGGGAGTCACTAATGGTACAATATTAGATTACATCCTAACGGCAGAAATTACCATCCCTAATGTGACCTATTACGTGAATAAACCAATTTTCATGACCCTCAATTACTTAGGACCAATCCCGGATTCATTCTTTTATATTCCATCTCCATCGTTTGACACCTATTGGGCAGAAAATGGATCAGCTCTTTACCTAGGAGACTTCTTTGTGGTAGGCACAACTGTCCACTCGGTGTATAATCCAGCAATACCTATAGGAAATTGGACACTCCTAACAGTATACACTCAATCCTCGATGATTGAAGGAGTATATGAGAATGTAACCCTCGATTTCATAGACAATTCCTTAGAATGGGGATATCGTTACTCCTACTATTATTTCGGATACTTCATCGAGAGTGAAACAATATGGTTCAAATCAGATGGTTCGTTGGAATCTGTTCACCTTGAGGTTTCTCTTAATGAGCAACTAATTTACACAGTAACCCTTGCTCGAGTGACAGGTATAGATCCAATAATCCTTATTTCAATCGCAGGTGTATCAATATTCGGAATAGCCACGGTTGTACTTGCCTACCAATATATTCGAGATAGAAAGGAATCAACTACCAGTGCGACCCTCTAGTTTCATCATTACGTCTTTCACATTAGCACGCAACTCTGACAAACCGAACAGATCTACAACCTGCTCTGCTTCAATTAAATCTTCATGAAGTCGTTCATAAGTTGCCCAGAAAAGGTCTGAATCACTACTCATTGAATCTAATAGTGGAAATTCCCTCTGTGTTCGCCATAATAGAGATCTCACATATTCACGAGCTGAGCTCTCGTCGAATTTATCTTGAATTCTTGATATTGGTTTCTGATCGGATGATGGTTTTACGGCAGTTTGCCGTTCTTTTTCTTTTCGTTTGTAGTACTCTATTGCTTCCTTCTCGGCCTTGCGAATTCTATGTTCAGATACCCTCTCTTCGAATGTTACAAAACCAAAGCCCCAGATAATCAGAACAAGAGTTCCTATACCAACAACTAGGGAGAGAATCCCAATAATGAGAGGGGGTAATAGAAGTACTAAGCTCAGAATCATATCGAAGGGTGAGAAGTAGAGGACAACAGCTGCAGGTGTGAATATCGCCACGAGCGTAATAATCTGCCAGCGTTCTTCATATGTGATACCACCAATACCCTTTTTGTAAAGCAATCCAGAGAATCTAGTGACTGATAGAATAGTGACAACTGCTGTCATCAAGCTGAATGTATTTGATAGAACACCCAATAAAACTATCACGATCATTTGTAGAGAAAACATCATCACAGCGATTGAGGTCAACCTGTAATTACGGAAGAAATATGCAGATATTCCTACTATCAATAGCATGAACAATCCTATAATTGTGTAGAAGGACAATCCGGACAGAGAACTCATTGTCGGGAATAGAATCAAACTAAAGATTGTGTCAGGTATTGCTGAACTAAATAGAATCATCGCAATACCGAAAAAAATCACGACTGTGAAAGGGCATTTATTTTGGTCATAGAGCCCAAACGTCACAGCTCCAAGAATATAGCCCATTACAATCCAGCCTCCACCTGAGAAATAGATGTCTATTGGGCCTTCCAGAAATAGATGGAAATCGAAAACTAAAAGACCAACAAGAATGATGGTTTCACCTAAAATTACTGCCATCATGAAAAAGAAGCATCCGAAGCATTCCTGATCATTATTCTTGATGACTGCGATAGTCAGAGCTCCAAAGATGACACCAATTAGAAATGCTATAGAATACACAATTGCAAAAACCATCTTCTATCCCTGTCAGATGAATGTGAATACTTCGTAAGATAAAAGTGATAGGGCAGTAAAATAGGTGTCAATTCATTAACGAAATAAATTGCTAATAGGACAACCTTTTTCTCCTAATTTGTGAGGGTCACAACTGAAAATAAGCACCGGAGAATGCTTGAATAGAATGATAAACTCGACTTCTGATATTGAAGGTCTTCTTGGGCAAGCAGACAATTTCATGAAAAACCACCGATACGAAGAAGCCATTGAAACCTTAGAGAAGAGTTTGTTTATCGATCCCAGAAATAAAATCGCACTAGAACACGTTGTGGTTTGTAACTTAGAATTGAAGCAACCAAAAAAGGCGATACAAGCATTGACTCAATTGATTGGTGTAGAACCTAATTGCCATAGATTCTGGGGGGATAAGGGATACCTCCATTTGTTATTGAATGAGATACCAGAAGGAATTGGAGCACTGAAAGAAAGTCTGAAAATTGATTCTAGAAATGCTTACAATTGGGAATTATTAGGCGCAGCATATATGGCACATGATGAATGGATATATGCACTGGATGCCTTACTCTCAGGAATTAATCTCAATCCGAATTCAGCTATGGCTTGGTATAATGCAGCAATCTGTTTCTTCATGTTAGATAGATACTCTGAGGCAGTTGAAGCTGCGGAATATTCATTCTCAATAGATCCTATGCTTGAAGAAATGGCATCGGACTGGATTGAGGTTATTCAAGAGGCTGTCTTATTTGGAGACAGTTACGACGATGTCGAATTTGATGACCTAGTTGCAGGATAGTTCTTGCTTCCTCAATCCGGACTATATGATAATGAACTGACTAACTCAAGTGCTTTTTCTACTTGGGGTATCAAAGCTTTGATTTTATGCTTATTTGCAGTTTCGAGAGCTTGCTGTAATGCTTCAATCATCTTCTCATGCTCTGTTCCCCAATCTGATGCATTATCGATATTGGAGAGGTCATTTAATTTCTTAGGAAGTATCTTCAGCATACTTTGTATAGCAGTCTGAGCCTCTTGAGGTTCCAAAATAACTTCATCAATCTCGCTATCAGAAGCTGTAAGAATTCTATCAATCTGATTTAGAAGCTTTTGAAACTCCTCCAAAGATTGCTGAAGAATCTCAGTCACTTCCTCATCTGTTTCAGAACCACTTATTCTTCTGGTAAGATCCTCGATTGTTGTTTGAAGGAATTGTTTTCTATCATCAAGATTTGTCCGTCGTCTTTCTAACCATCTCCATTCACTCATAATGCTACTAGATAGAGCATATGCCTCGTTGATTCGCTCCCTATACTTCTCAAATTCATCCTTGGTCGTTTGATATTCGGAATCAAGGGAATCACAGATTTCGCTAAGCTGATAACTCAATATGTTATCAGCCTGAGCCTCAGATAATACACGACCTTCTCGCAATGCTCTGGCAACTTCAGACCAGAGTTTTTCAATTTCACGTTCGTCTTGCTCAGCACGACCAGTAGTTTCTAGCTCAGTTTTGAGGTCAGATATCGATGATGCGAGTCCCTGAACTTCCTCTATCTTAGATCGCAAAAGTGCTTTGCCAAGTCGCGAGTTTAGCTCTGTTGTCAGTTTTTCCCGTTCAGAAGGAACCTCGAGAAGAGTATGTCCATTATCAATCAATTTTTGTAGGGCATTCTCATATTCCGTTACTGCTTTATGATATTCACCCGTTTTAAGAAATGAATCCCCTTTATTTTGAAGTTCAAGAATCATTTCAAGAATATCATACGGTGATGTACTTAACACACCTAATTCATATAGACCCTCTTTATCACTTGAGAGATCAAGCGCGTGACCTTCGAATTGAATCTGTATTGCTAGTACTCCGGTAGGTGATGCGACATAGATAAAATCATGATCGACGACAATCCAATCAATTCTAACATCGTCTAATAACACATACCCGATTATGGAACCACGTTTTATGTCCCAGATAATGATATTCTCGGAATCATATGCTACAATCGCAAACAGACGATTTGCCCACAAAGTAACGATATTCCCAGTTTCGTTCGGGATTAAATTCCTAATACTTGTCCATTCAAACCGATCCCATAAACGCACTTCCCCAGTGCTTAATCCTACAAGAATATATGATTCATTTCCGAATACCTTTACACCCCGTTCTTTTGATGATAGTTTTATGATTTCAATTGGAGCTTTTCCAACTGAGAGCGACCAAACTTTTACATCGTCTTTCCTCGCCACCGTACAAATGACCTCACCATCTCTCCATAGTGAGATTATATCTGTCTTATAGAGTTGCCATGAAGAAGTCTCATGGCTATCTTTCGTAATTGAGAGCAAACGACCATCCTTAGCACCAACATAAATGAAGTTATCATAAAGAATCGAAGTAACAGCTTGATAGCCCAATTCAAACCATCCTATCATTCCCCAAGTGCCCTTCTTCCATACATAGACACGTTTTTCGCAAGTTGCATAGACTTGTGCATCATCAACTTGGACTCTAAGAGGGGAAGTAGTTGTTTCTCCTAATACTGCTTCAAGCTTCCAATCGCGTTTCGACCAAACACGTACACGATTATCTCTACATCCTATATATACAAAATGTTCATCATGACAAAGATGGATGGCATCAGCTTCAAGCGTAGCAACTTCTTCGTGTTTTAACTCCTGAACCTCATCCGGACTCCCAATTGAGTTACTCATGATTCGCGCCCATCCATAATTACTTCAGCAAAGGTTGTTAATTTGCTTTATGTGATTTTCGCAAACAGTAAGATTTGATAAAAAATCTTGTTAGAAACGTCTTTTTAAGGTAAAAAACTACCATTCGGACAGATTATTCCTTAAAAGGATATAATCAGAACAGACTTTAATACCATGAGATAATCTGCTTTGTATAGATAAGGAGGCCACCTATTGGACAGTCATGAATGGAGACGCGAGATAGACAAACTCGCAGAACTGAAAGGGATCCTAGTATCACTTAATCCAAAGCTTGATGAACAAACAAGTCGCCAGATGCGACAACTTTTGGATCTTTTCGCGAAAATAACCAAACTTGAGAGCGATATTGAGAGTTCTGGTTTTCTGAAGAAGAGAAAGATTCAGACTCAGTTCGAAAAGGCGTCTAGTGATTTTGAAGAGGATTTTATGCGTTTAACACGGGATTTTGCTGAAACGATTAGGAAAGAACATAAAGAGGTCGCAAATGTACTACCACGTTTAGAATCAGTAAAACCACAACAAGTTAAGGCAATATCACAGCTTGGTTTTCCATCCATTAGCTCTGGTGATATTAGAGACCTCACTGCACTTCATGGCTTTGCAAAGGACTTCGCATCACAGTACTTATCCCTCCATCAAGAATATGCAAGAGAAGTTAAGACAGCCTTGGATGAGAATAAAGGAACTGTAGAAACCTACGAAAAGCATGTGACAATTGATAGAGGGGAAGTAACTACAACTGTATCAAATGACGATGTCATTGCACTTCCGATGTCAGAACTTCATGCGATGATGGAGAAACTCAAAGCAGAGAAGACATACCTCGATGGTAGAAAGGATGAAGTGAGCCGCATGTTAGGAACATCACTAATGAGTGATGTCGAGGGTTTGCAAGCCTACGTCGAAACTGCTGCTAGATTGGGTCTTGACCTACCAATGGATTTCTCTCAGAAGTTACGAATTCTTGCACGAGATGCATCTAAAGCCACAAACCTGACAACACTTGTTAGTCTTGAAAGTCAATTAGATGCCTCACGTCAACAGATGACTGATATGCTGCGTGATAGAATCATTAACATTAAGCATGAAGTAACCACAAAGATTGTTGATGGCGGAATCCCAACAACAGCAGATGTGATACCTCCAGCTCCCACCGTAGGTGTAGAAGGTGTAGATATTGCAAGTCTGTTATCATCATATCAGACGATTGTTGAATGGAAAGGTCAGGTGAAGATCGCATTAAAAGGAGAGATTGAAGAAGCTCTCGAAGAGATTGAAAAAGCAACGGACAAACCCGAAGAGTCTGGTATCAAAGATGTTATAGATGTCAGAAAATTCATTGCCGATTCTAAAAAGGAATTGAAAGTTGCGGATATCGATGAAATGGTTAAGATTCATCTTAAAGTTAAATCAATGGCCGAGGAATACAAGAAACACATTACTGACTTAATTCGAGAGTACCTAGCGAGATTCAATGAATTAGCTACATCAGCAGATCGTGTTTTAGATTATGCGCAATTGAGTAAGAAAGCACCAAAAGTAGAAGAACTCGAAGGTGGCATTGTTTACTTATTACAGTCTCTTGACAACCTGCAACAAGCCGTCGAAAGTGGCGTTGCTACGTTTCGCGATGCTTGTCAACAAGAAATCGAAGCAATAATAGGAGACCTTCAAACAATCAAACCTGTTTATGCTGAAATCTTCATGCCCATTATTGTCGAGTTGGAGCAAGGAGCCCAAGATATTGCAAAATTAAATGATTTTTCTGAAATCCGTTCAGAGATGCGTACAATCAAGGAAACCATCCTTGTAAAAGCTCGAGATGCTTTGGAAAATCTACGCTACAGACTCGGGGTAAAAATTAGACTTGCTGCTGCTAAACTCATGGGAGCGGGATTTGAGATACCGATTGAAGTCCAGGAAGCAATCTCTGAATTAAACAGTGTTGGAGTGGCCTCAGACAATGTATTTGGGCTACCAGCAATTGCTCGGAAAATGGTTGAAATCTATGAGAAAAAGATTAGCGATAATATTGTCCAGTCGCTCATGGTCCAAGTTACCGACTTAAAAAGCTCCTTTGACAGAGCAAAGAGTATAGGCGTAGATGTTGAAGCTGAGTTGAAAGTTCTATCTAAAATTGAGAAGACACCTCCTGAAGAACTCGAAAATGCAGCTGATGCTTTTGACCAGATTGCAGGTCTAACAACATCTCAGTCAGTGCATAAAAAAGTCAGAGAGAGAGCTGATGAAGCATATAATCAGATTAAAAATGCCGTCGCAATCTTCGAAGAACAAGGCATGTCAGAATTTGTTGCGAGATTGAAAACTCTACTAGAACAGGTTCCAGCTCAATTAGAAGCTGGAGATAAACACGTCAATCAGGCTCTCGAAGTATGTCTAACTCTTGCTAACATTCAGGAAGAAATGTTAGGAATGATGAAAGAAATCGCATCAAAGAAGGGAGAAGAACATGATGCACAAATCAAGGAGACAAGCAAATACTACTCAACCATTGAGAGGGTATTTGAGAAACATCCTGATGATTTTGATAAACTAATCTATCCCCTCAAGGAGCTAAAAAAGGAGGAAGAAGCACTACAGAGTGCCACAATCCTTAACGAGGCTATTGATCACTTCAACAGAATTTCTGATCTTCGTGAGGGATGGATAGAGAAAGCCGAGAAAATGGATGACTGGCATAAATCTCTAAGAATGTTCCTTACAGGATTTAGTGCATCTGCAAGTGCAGATGAGCGAGATAAGTTCTTAGACGAGCAGATAAAGAAAATCAAAGAAACCTATAGCCGTGCGGATATCAGTTCATACCTCTCGTGGGCTATCAAGGAACTCGCTCAGGCGATGGTTGAGAAAAGAGGATAAAACAAGGAGCAAAAAAATATGCAGAGATTTGGTGGAAAAACAACGGAAGATGATACAACAAAAGCTGCAGAAGTCTTCGCAATTGGTATAGGAGAATGTGGGTCAAATATCGTAGGTTCATATCTGAAAGCAAGTTCAGATAAGAAGCTTCCATCACGAGTGAAGGGTTACCTCCTACTCAACACAGACCGAGCTGATCTTACAAAAGTCCGTCAGAAATATGATATACCTAAGGAACATACCATGTTGTACGGTGACAGTGACATTGGTGTAGGTGGTAGGTTTATGGATGGATTCAATGCAATGATCGAATCCAAGGACATTATTTTCGATCAGTTAGCTGGACTTGGATTTGAAGGTGTATCAGGTTTCTGCATCTTTACTTCACTGGGAGGCGGTACAGGTTGTGGAGGTACACCTGCAATTATCGAGCTCTTGAAGCAACGTTTTCAAGAGGAAGAAGGTCGAAGAATATTCGTCTATGTTATTGGTATACTGCCATTCGAGGGTCAATCCAGTGAAGCGCTTAACTCAATTTGGGCTGTATCTAAACTCCTTCGTGCGCAATTGCAGGAACGAGGTGCTGATCTCACTATCCTACTGAGTAACAGAACTATGCTGAAGCGGATACTCCAGTCTCGAAGTGATGAGAGTGTAGGATATTTACAGAGGGAACTTGAAGTTGACGTTGCAGACATTCATCAATTAGAGAAAATGGTGCCTTCAACTATAGATGAAGGTGGAGATCTTGAGAAACGGACCGAACAGGCTTTTGTTGAGCTAGTTAATCCCATGGCATTAGATGTCGTAGAAGCAATGCTATCACCTGGAGTTTATGAAAGCTCCAAGGATGTCTTTCCAACGACAGACTTAGCAGACTATGCTCGGAAACTAGACCCTGTAGTTGTTCCAGCACTTTATCCTGATATCGGTCTAATACCTGATGCAGGAAGTATGCCTAACCAGCTAAGGGCCATGATAGATTATGCAGTACGGGAGTGCTCCTACGCAGACGTTGGAGAACAGCCAAACGCAGAAAGTGTGTACTATGTGTTTAGCGGACCACGTCATATATCTAAAGCTGAATATGGAATGCATCTAAAGGAAGCATTGGACAAGTTCATTGCTCCTGGAGCAGCCATTACTCCATGCTACGTGCAATATCATGAACAGGACACACCATCAAACTTGCTTCTGCTTCTTGGATTACCCAAGATACCTGAACTTGTGCAAATCATAAATGAAGCCACTCAGCTTGTCAATTTGCACAGTGGTGCATCACCACTCAAACAGGGCTGGTTCATGCGTTCAAAAGGTACCACAAGGAAGGAGCTGGTCAGCGCTATCTCTGATTTCAGAGAATTATTCAGCTATTATTTGTCGCCCACCGATACACAGACTCCAATGGAGTGAGTACACTTTGAGTGAACCAATTGATATGAACGAGTTAATTGACAGATTGCTACTGGTAGCAACACTCAATTCAACTCTGGTTCATTTCTTGCTGTCATCACAGATTGAGGGTCAGGTCGATCCAGATAGAGTAGACTCACTTACCCAAGGATTGAAACGTACTAGGCAATGGATGGAAAATGCGACGACTGCGGAAGGTATACCTGAATCAACAGCCAATATCATGGGACTCATCGTGAAGCGGCTTTCTCAAATTGAGAGCCTTCTGCCAAAATTGTCCGTACGTGCTCAAACATCATCTACAGCCCCAACTGCTGAGATATTGTCATTGCTTGATGGAGGTCATAAAGCACCAACAAGAACTGATGTAGTGACAACGGAAACGACACATTCTGACTCAGGACTTGTATCGGTCAAAGGAGAAGAAGAACAGGAACCTGAAGAACCCTACATAAAGACCGAGATAGAAGATGATGAATGGGGATATATTGGTCAGCAGAGACGACTAATAGACCAATATAGCAAGCGATGTCATGTACTTCTCCCAACCTTCTGGTATGAAGTTCTACGAGAACTTCACAAGTACCAATCAAAGTCAACCTATATGGGAGATGTCATCGATGAACCATCCAAGACCGTCATGAGGGTAATCAAAGGATTACTCACTGAAGCTCCTGGTGCTAGATTGTTACAGGATCTTTCAAAACGAAGACCACAAGAGAGAGACCTAATGGGTTCAGAGATTGAAAGAATCGAAAGAGCAGTAGCTAACTATTATCGCGGAGTTGAAGGTATACTAAAGGGTGAGAAACTTCGAGTGCAAGAAAAGATAGATGAAGCATCTGCTACATTTGATGGGTTCGATTGGGGAGGTCCTGAGCTTGAGAAACGCATCATCAAGAGATTCAATCAGAGAGCAGAAGAAGCACTTCGCTCTGCTGAGTCGGACTCTGATGAAATACGTCAAGTTATTCTTGCTGAGGTATCTAAGCTACTTTGCAAGCTCCAGCTTGCAATCTTAGCTGAACCACGTTTGAGAGAAATTCTGACTCAGATGAAACCTTGATGAGTTTACACGTGTCTTCGCTTTACTAGAATGACCAACGCAACAAGACCGATAATACCAATCCCAACAAGAATAATGATGAACATGTCTGATTGGTAGATTGCAGGAGTTGGAGTTCCATAGACGACTATACAAAGATTGTAGTAATCTCCATCACCGTACTGCGCATGCAAATATAATACTCCTTTATCAGTTGCAGCAATACCTCGAACCCATGAGAATACGCTAGTGAATTCATAATCCCACGTATCTGGTGCTCTAAGAGTTTTATTCCATACAAGATTACCATCTGCATTGAACTTGTCAAGTATCATTGTTGGCTCTGTCTCATTCCGGATTTTATAGTAGAGATATACCGAACCATTACTTGCTGTATCAATTCCGCCACAACTATGCAGACTGCCATAATAATCTTCCCAGCCGATTGAGTCAGTTGTATTCCATATTTCATTCTGGTTAGCATCAAACTTGCGTAGCGTATACCCTGGTTCGGTGGCAACGATGTAATTTCCATCACTTAGGACATCGAATAAGAAAGTAGGTACTACTGAAGCCCACTTTACTGAACCCGATGTATCCCATTGTTTCATACCCCCATAATACGGATCTAAGGAATAGATGAGTCCATTCTCAGACATTTTCATTTCCATGTCACGCCCAACACAGTACCCTCCTGAATAGTTTGCAAGAAGTGTACCATCAGCGTTGTACTTGAGTAATACTTCTAATCCTAAGTGAAGTTGTGTCGCAGTTTCGTTGTGATCAAAAATCGCACAGAGAACATACACATTCCCATCAAGATCAACATCAACATCCCAAGCTCTTTGCTTGGAGGTCCAATTCCAGGTCCGTGACCAAAGGATATCACCATTGGATGACCATTTTACAAGGAGTGTTTTGACTACAGATTCTGATGATATCCATCCTGCTGTATAGATGAATGAACTTGATAATGCGATGCCATTAATCTGTGTATGTTGACTTCTATCCCAAGTCCTATTCCAAACCAAATTGGCTGTGGGACTCCACTTCACAAGATGAAATGTATAATTCTCAGTAAATCCGTAATCATCACTGGACCCAATCTGATATACATATCCATCATCAGCAATTTCAAAATCTACAGCGTGAACAGAAATCCAACCCGGATTCCATAAGCCATAGTATGAGGGCTTAATTGTTCCTGATACGACAACCCCATTTGAGGGAACGAAGGAGATACATCCTAAAGATATCAGATAAATCAGAATCCCACACACGAATAGTTTCTTCCTCATTAAATTGACCTCTACTAATAGTTTGTATCCCAGATGTTTTCATTTACAATCATATATGTTTTGGTAATCATTTTCATCAGAGAACGAGAACGCTTAGAAATTGAAAGTACAGTCCATAGACAAATCCCATATAAGGGATAATACCTCTCAGCACATAATACAAGACGAGGGTGAGAAATGTCTGATCTCAAAACAATGTTGAATCCGAAAGTAACTGCAGTAGTGGGTGTATCAACGTCAAATCCGTTTTCTCCTGGAAATGTGATATTCAGAAAACTTGCATTCGAAAATGGATTGCCTACATATCCAATCAATCCTAAAGGTGGTACTGTCGAAGGTATCCCAGTTCACAAGTCGATTGCTGAAGCGCCTGATGATATAGAGCTCGTTGTAATCTCGGTACCTGCAAAATATGTACCTAGTGTTTTAGAGGAATGTGGTCAGAAGAAAATCAAGTCTGTAATAGTTGTTTCAGGTGGTTTTAGTGAGACTGGAGAGAGTGGAACAAGTCTGCAAAAAGAAATCGTCGAGATTGCCAATAAATATGGTATCACTATGGTAGGTCCTAACTGTATTGGAGTTTTTGTGCCAGATGTATTGGATACGTTCTTCCTACCATCGGAACGGGTTGCACGTCCAAGAAGGGGAAGTGTCGCAATTATTTCTCAATCAGGAGGATGGTTGATCGAGCGACTAGAGGAATTTGCGGATCGAGATTTGGGGATTGCAGGAGCAATATCGATAGGAAATCAGGCTCAGACTTCCACAACAGACTTTGTGAAATTCTTTGGTCAGGATGATAATGTGAAGGTAATCCTAGCATATATTGAAGGTTTTGGACCTGAACAGGGACGTCATTTTGTTCAGGAATGTGCAAAGATTGCCAAGAAGAAACCAGTAATCGTTCTCAAAGGTGGACAATCAGAAGCTGGTCATCGAGCTACCCAGAGTCATACCTCATCTTTAGCAGGAGACAAAGCAGTAGCATCAGCTGCTTTCAGACAATTCGGCGTTATTGAAGCTAAAGATGAAGATGAAGTTATGGCATTTTCTAAAGTGTTCTCATTCAAACCTAAACCGATGAGAGGTAAATACGTTGGAGCACTGAGTGTTAGTGGCGGTCATGGTGTTATTGCTACTGACGAGGCTGATCACGCAGGATTAGAATTTCCGCAATTCACATCTGAAGAACAAGCTAGACTGAGAGAAGTTATGACGCCAGCATATCAGGGAATTGCTTCATTTAGGAACCCATGCGACCTAACTGGAAGTGCGTCAGATATTGATTACGAAAGAGTTCTTGACGAATTACTGAAGATAGAGAGAATCGATGCTGCTCTACTCTTATTGCTGCCATATGCACCAGGTATATCACTTCAAATTGGTGCCAGAGTTGCAAATGTTGCAAAAAGACATGACAAGACTGTCGTATCCTATGTCCCCGACCTAGAGAAATATGAAGTCATCATTCGTGGTTTTGAATTGAATGGAATCCCTGTCGGAGATACAATTGAAGAGGCAGTACAAATGTTGAGTGGGATTAGAAAACGGTCACAATATCTCTATAGAATCGGAGCGATTTAACATATAGAGAAAGAGTTGGTTTCACAACCAGCACTTCATTCTGTTTTGTATTGACCTAGTCCCCACCTGCTATTTTTGTGTAATCAATTCCAAGTGAATTAAGACTATCAGCTAACTCACCTTTGATAATAAGAGGTCTCGATACCAAATCATCAACAGTTTCACAACCTAATAGATACATTGTCACTCTGAGACCTTCTAGAAATTTATTCAACTCGTAAATAACATCATCAGTAGTGCCATGAACAGCAGGGCGAAGTAGAGGAATAGCTACACCTGCCGCTATTGATCCAATACTTACGGCTTTTGCAGCGTCAATCCCAGTCCGAATCCCACCTGTTGCGACTACATCGAGATCGGTTGAATCAAGAATCATAATCACACTGAGTGCAGTGGGTATGCCCCATTCCCAGAATATTTTGCCTAAATAGGATTTAACTGAATCTTCTTCCTTCATTGCTCGGTAATATTCTACAGCAGACCAGCTTGTACCTCCTGCGCCTCCACAATCTATTGCATCAACACCAATAGATTCCAGTCTTGAGGCCACATTAGCTGAAATACCAGCTCCAGTTTCCTTGATCATAACTGGAATTTCAACAGTGTCGACAATATCTGCTATCTTATCCAAAACACCTATTGAGTTGCAATCCCCTTCGGGTTGTACTGCTTCCTGCAGTGGATTCAAATGAATTGCTAGAATGTCTGCATCAATCATCTCGATTGCTTTGGATGCGACATCAACGTGAGTCGCCCCGATGTTCGCAATTATTGGTACTGATGGAGCATACTCCCGAACAACTCTAAATGTATCAGCTAATGAGGGATTTTCTATCGCGGATCTTTGACTGCCTACACCAATGGGGAGTCTTAGTTCTTCTGCAGCTTCTGCTAATCGCTTATTGATTGCTAAAGTTTCAGGATGGCCACCAGTCATTCCTGCGATAATAATTGGAGCAGCTGCTCTCAGTCCCAAAAAATTCGTTGTAAGATCAATCTCATCTTTGTCAATCTCGGGTAGAGCGTTATGAATAAATTGAATGTCATCAAACATGGTTCCGATTTCATATTGAACATCCTCATCTAGGCATATCTCAATATGTTCCATTTTGCGGCGCCTTGTTTGAATAGATTCTACATCATCTTCAGATACATCTGCACCAGTTCTGCTTTCTTCATGAGTCAAAGGAGAACCTCCTGCAAAATAGCAAAAACACCACTTCTTGATAGCCATATCGGTTGGTACGTTCTGTATTGCTTGATGCGAAGCTTTTATTGTGCATTTATTTCATAACTGAAGATGTGAAAGGATGATGGACGAAGAAAAAAAATATCGTGTTGAAGAAACTGGTGAAAGCGATAGAGATGAATCGATAAAAGGCTTCTTAGCTCCACTTCCTGAATCAAAGACAACTCGTCGAAACCGCGGTAAACGTACGGTACCCATGACCAAACTATTTGGAGTTGAAATGAAAGAAACAACACGAGATTGGATTATTCTCGTTTTGATGCCAATGATTGCAGGACTTATCGATGCATCCATATATTCTTTGGTTGTTGTTGATGCTCTCCTAGACGACACGCTTTACTTGTTCATAATTCCGATGATTGCTGCTATTCCAATTGGACTGACTATTGCTTACGCAAGTAGGGCTCTACTAGGAGGAATCCTTACTGTATTATTCTTTGCCATATTTATGCTGATATTTCTTGCATCGCCAGGATTCTTTGCAGCAGATTTAAGCCCATTTGATTATATGTTTGCTAGTGGAGTGTTTCTAGCAATCTATTCCTTGTTCATTATATTTGCATCATTGCTTGGAACTCTTGTTGGAATTATAATAAGAGAGTTCTTTTAAATTCGAGGAACAGCATCAATCATATATGAGGGTGTATATGATAGTCATGTATCAAGGGACTTCAAGTCTTTCATAACAATCCCAACCCCCTAGCTGGCATATGCAGATGAACGAAGAAACGAAAATCCTGTATGAAGGAAAAACCAAACGTATTCATTCAATCAGCAATGAATCAGATTACGTCTTAATTGAATTCAAAGATAGTATTCCGATAGAAGCAGGAATTTTAGAAGTTCAAGGGAGAGCAAAATTAGCGTGTGAAACATCTACCTTTCTCATGAAATTTTTAAAGCAGAAAGGAGTAGACACACACTTCGTTGAGAAACTTGAAGGTCCTAAAATAAAATGTCTGATGACAGAGGCATTTCCAACAAGGTTGGTTTGCAGAAATATTGCTACGCGAAAATTCGCAGACAGGGTTGGAATTGAGGAGAATCTTAGATTTGAAGACCCTATAATTGAGTTCTATCTTGAAAAAGACAACAAGATTGTAATGGTAAGTCAGGATGCTGTAAGAACTTTAACAGATTTATCCCCAGATGAAATAACACTCCTAAAGTCTGTCGCTTCGTCAATCAACTATTATCTTAAGGAACTCTTTTTTCAAATTGATCTTGACCTCGCGGAAATTCGACTCAGGTTTGGGAGAACCCAAGCAGGACATTTGGTTTTAGCTGACGAAATAACTGGAGAAACAATGACGATTATTGAAAGAGCAGAAACAAAGAATTTACTATTTCCATGTGAACCGAAAACTGTTATTGATAATTATATGTACATTCTTGAGAAGATAGTTCAATCAGACTTCAAAAAAATTCCCACTCGATTAGAAACACTGTATGTTGAGGTGATGCCAAGAGCAGAAGTAAAAGACCCTAGTAGTCAAGCTGTTTTGCGAGCACTAAAAAAAGATGGAGTTGAGTTTATAGAAGATGGTAAGATGGGTAGAATCTTCTGTATGAAATTGAAAACTCCACTTACATCAGGAATATTATCTCAAATCAATGAAATGAGCATAGGTCTACTCTCAAATCCACTTTCGGAAACACATAAGCTGAGGATGCCAGAATGAATATTGCTGTCCTGAAATTTCCAGGTACCACATGCGATAAGGATGTTCAGAGAGCACTAAAATTGATTGATGGAGCAGAACCAGAAATCGTGCACAGTAAAAGCAAACCCGAAGTTCTGAAGGAGGCTAAAGGAATTATCATTCCTGGAGGTTACTCCTTTGGAGACTATGTACGTCCTGGAGCTCTTGCCGCCAATTCAGAAATTATGGATGGCGTTATAGAGATGGCTGCAGCAGGACACCCTATACTAGGTATTAGTAATGGGTTTCAAATGCTTACCGAAGTTGGATTACTACCAGGAACGCTCTTGAGAAATAATAACTGCAAATTCATTTGTAAATGGGTCTATCTCAGAGTATGCGAAGAGAGCACACTCTTCACAGATTCACTTGCAGGACTTATAATCAGAATTCCAATTGCTCATGAATATGGCAACTTCTATTGTTCAGACCACACTCTGACAGCATTAAGAAATGCTGAAAGAATCCCATTTCGTTATTGTAATAGCAAAGGGGATCCCTTGATGGAGTTCAATCCCAACGGATCTATTGATAATATAGCGGGTGTTTTCAATGATAAAGGAAATATTCTAGGGATGATGCCACATCCGGAACGCGCATGCCGATCTCTACTTGGTTCGATCGATGGGTTGATTATTCTGGAGAATTTCGTGCGCGGTACTCAATCTGCATGAGGTGGAAATAGATGCTCACCAAAGAAGAACTGGATCATGCAGCAAAGATTTTGGAACGACCTCCTAACCCTACAGAACTTGCAATGCTCGAAGTATTATGGTCAGAATCTTGCAGTTATAAAAGTAGTAAGAGATGGTTCCATCTCTTCAATATGGAAGGAGAACGAGTGGTATCCAATGCACTAGAAGGCGAGATTGGTCTTGTTGACATTGGTGATGAATTACTCCTAGGAGTAACTATTGAATCAAGAAATCATGCTGCAAATGCGGAGCCTTTTCATGGTGCATCAACAGGAATTGGTGAGATTATAAGAGATATTCTATCTCATGGTTGTAAACCAGTGGGTTTGATGAATTGTCTTCGTTTTGGTCCACTCGTGGATGAACACGAGGTATACAAATTAAAGGAAGTTGTTCGAGGATTATCATATTACGGTAACTCAGTGGGAATACCAACGATTGGTGGAGATACTGAGTTTGATATAAGTTTCAAAGGTAGATGTGTTGTTAATGTTGCATGTTTCGGTGTTGTAGAAGCAGATAGAGTAATGCGAAGTACTCCACTGACTCCAGGGCATGAACTAATTATATTTGGTGCAGAAACAAGCCGCGATTTGACCATTCCGGGTACTGAAAAAGATATCCAAGGATTTGTTCAAACTGGAGATCCATTAACAAAGAAAACAATTCTTGATGCACTAGAAATAATTTTGGAGGAGAGGTTGCTTGAGGGACTACAAGATATTGGTAGCGGAGGTCTCGCATCTGCAGCAGGTCGAATGGTATCTCATGGAAATACAGGTATAGAAATCCATTTGGAGAAAGTTCCAATATCTGATACTTCTATGATTCCATTTGAGATTATTACCTCACGAGCGCAGGAGAGAATGCTCTGTATTGTGTCACCCGAAAAGCGAGAAAGGGTCTTGTCTGTTCTCAAGGAATTTGAAATTCAGGCATCTGTTATAGGACATGTAACTGAAGATAGTAACTATACAGCATTTTTGAATGGAGAAATTGTTGTAAAGATGCCTCTAAAGCTGCTTGTTGAGGGATTCCCTGTTCCTAGCCGAATTGAAATTGAAGATACGCCAGTTGATCATCCAATAGATTGGGTTCCAGAAACGCTTGACCACCGTGTAATAATCAAGAATTTGATGCATTTGACAAACTTATGTGATAGAGAATGGATATCAAGTCAATTTGATCAACACATCTTGACAAGTACCGTGATTGACATTGGTGATAACGCAGGGGTCATTGAATTACCCAAGGGAAAATTACTCGCATTCTCAGCAGATTGTAATTCAAATTGGTGTCGCCTGGACCCGTGGACAGGGACTGCCAATTCTGCAGCTGAGTCATTGCGAAATCTGGTTGCCACCGGAGCTGAACCAATATTCATAGCTGATTGCTTAAATTTCGGAAATCCAGAACGACCTGAATCCTACGGGCAGTACATTGATGCATTTAGAGGATTAGGACAGTTCTCTAGTGATTTTGAGATACCGATTGTTGGAGGCAGTGTATCTCTCTATAATGAAGAGAACATTGATGGAGAAATTAGAAGAATCAATCCAACACCACAGATAATCATGGGAGGTCTTTTTACAGAAGGGAGAAAACCGACAAGGAGAAATTTAGTTACACCATGGGCGAATATTTTTCTCGTAGGAAAGACGCATAGAGAATTGAATGGAACTGATTTTCAGGAATTACAACTAGGAAGTCGTAAAGGACTACCTCCAAGATATCTACCGGGTGATGAACAACGATCTATGAGAGCGGTGTTGCAGGCTCATAAAGCAGGTATAATACGTTCATGCAACAATATAGGACGAGGCGGATTAGCAGCTGGATTAATCAAAATGATACTACAAAGCGAGTATGGATTCACAATCACAGTTGATGATATCCCAGGTACAGCAAAGACGTTGCCAGAAATTCTCTATTCAGAAACACCAGCAAGGTATCTTATAGAAGTCACTGAAAGTAATCAACCCCAATTCTTGGGAATAATGGATAATAATGATGCAAGTGTAGTTGAATTAGGTTTGACACAACAAGAAAAGATCGCAGAATTTGGAGAATTCTCTCTAAATATACAGGAAGTAGTGAAATCGTATCGTAGAGGACTTAGAGATTTAGTAGAGTAGTCTTCATTGATATGAGGCTAAGAAATAGATTGACAAGATTAATCAAGAGATGAATGACCAAATGAAAGGTGTCTGTTCTTCAACCTAATTGGAGAGTATGCAAACTTGAGTGGTGTTCCTATCACTTTCACTCGAATATTTGGAGAAGAAAAAACAATTCAGATTGATGAAGTATCATCAAGTCTAATGATACACAATCAACACATTGTTGAACTTGATTTATCACCTCTTGTTAAACTCAATATAATCCGCCTAAGTCTCTACAATAATAAGATAAAGATGATTGACCTGCGACCTCTGACTGAGTGTAAAAGTATAGCCTTTATTGATTTGAGTATGAACCAACTTGAACAAATAAACCTGAAACCCATTTCAGAACTTCAAAATCTACAGGAAGTACTCTTTGAACACAATCATCTAGAAGCAATCGATTTGAACCCGTTCTCAAATCTTATGATTATAAGAAACCTTAGTTTCGCATTTAATAGGATTGGCGAAATTGATACAAGTCCATTAAAAAAGTTGACCTCTCTCGTGGTTGTTGAGCTTAATAACAATGAGATTCATAGTATTGATTTGAATGGTTTTACGTCATTAAAAAATCTTAGAGTTCTCAAGCTAAACGATAACCAGCTACTTGAGATTGATCTTACACCTCTCAATGAATTTGAAAATATCCTGAGTATCACATTTAGTAATAACAAGCTTAAAAGATTGAATCTAGGCCCACTGAATAATAGTCATAGAATTCGTGAGATTGATCTCAGGGGTAACCAACTAAAAACCGTCGAGCTTCCAGCCATTACAGGTTTACATAGATTGGACATTTCAGGAAATCAATTGGAAGAAATTGATCTGAAACCATTGAGAGCGTCCAAACAAATGAGATTGATTGATTTAAGTTCAAACAGCATCTCTGGAGTTGATTTAAGATATCTCTCAGCAATGAAGGAGTTGAAACAGGTTCTCCTGAATTTGAATAAACTTACTGATATTGATGCAAGCCACCTGTCAGAAATTATATCATTAACAAAATTAGATTTCTCCAATAATGAATTGGAAAGAGTCATTCTCCCCAGGCAGACGTCAATCTCCGAATTAAATCTCCACGATAACAAAATCCAGAGAATCGATCTACAGCCACTAGCAGGAAGTAGCAAACTTGCTACAATCAATCTGTCACAGAACCAGCTCGTTGAGATCGACCTTTCTCCTCTGTCTACGTGTTCCAACCTAGAAGTCTTGGACCTGAGTAGTAATAGGCTTTCTCAGATAGATCTTGATCCACTGAAGAATTGCTCTGATTTGAGAATTATCAATCTCAAATCTAATAGATTGAAAACTATCGACTTGGCACCACTTTGTTCATGTAATGAACTACTACAACTCAATCTGCGAAATCCAATAGAGCGATTAGATATCACTGCGTTGATTCCATGTTTAAGGCTTCGAATTGATGATGGTCTAATTATACGAGAGGGACAGAAAACCGAAACCAATCTGGTTTCTCTATTTGAGCCAACCAAATCGAATAAAGCTCTCTTTAAGTTAAAGGAACGAATCGAAGTTCTTGACTTTGAAGAAGCATTGAATGAGAGAAAATGGGATTCAGTCTATCCTATCATAAAAGCTATATTGAGTGGGCTTCCTCAAGAGGAATCACTACTGATATCAAATTCAATGCTAACAAAACTTGGTTTGCTGGACTATTCTATTATCTCATCTAATGGCAAAGAAACAACTGGTTTAGAAACAAAAGAAATAAAATTTGACAGATTTATTGACATCCTAGCGAAGCTTCCGTCAGATGGGGATTATATTGATATTATGCGATTTACTCGCGATAGGCTCAATGAACAATAAACAACATTTGAATCCACTAATGTTGTGCTCTATCACAATGTTAATACTATCATAAATTCGGTGAACGATTGATGTCCAAGAAACTCGTCTACCCTTACTCGGATGAACTTCTGAATTACGAATTTAGTAAGGAACATCCATTGAAACCTGACCGACTCAAACTTACATATCTTCTTTCTCAAAGTTTGGGACTTCTTGAAAAGGTAGAGGTTATTAAATTCCAACCCGCGACCAGAGAAGATTTAGAATTATTTCATTCAAAAGAGTTCATTGATGCAGTTATTGAAGCACCAAAATTAAACCAGATTAATGCGAGATATGGTTTAGGGATAGCAGATAATCCATTATTCCCTGAGTTGTTTGAAGCAGCATCATTGTATGTCGGTGCTACACTAGACTCCATGAAAGCCATGATAAAAGGGAAGAAATTAGCTTTCTGTATATCGGGTGGATTACATCATGCTCAAAGGAGTGAGGCATCTGGATTCTGTATTTTCAACGATGTGGTTATCGCGGTTAATTATCTACAGAAAGAAAGACCCACAAGAGTATTGTATTTTGATTTTGACGCACATCATGGTGATGGGGTTCAGAATGCATTCTATAGATCGAAGAATGTGATGACAATATCAATTCATCAGACAGGTAAAACTTTGTTTCCAGGCACTGGCCATATATATGAAATTGGCGGAGGTGATGGAATCGGTTATTCTGTTAACGTCCCATTACTTCCAGGTGCAGGGAGTAAAGAATTGATACGTACAACAGAAGAGATAGTAGTTCCGTTATTTGAATCATTCAAACCTGATTTGCTGGTAACTCAGATGGGTGTTGATGGTCACTATATGGACCCACTTGCACACCTTACGTATACGACGCATGGATACGAGCACGTCATTAAGACAATGAGAGAACTCTCAAGTGATATATGCAGAATGGGTTGGCTTGCAGTTGGAGGAGGAGGTTATCATCCCCCAAATGTTGCCAGATTGTGGTCTTTGTTCCTTGCCCTAATGCTTGAAGAAAAAGTTCCAAACAAGCTTCCAGATGAATTTGTAGAGATGTGCACAAACTTAGGTTATGGAAACCTACCAGAAGGCATGAGAGATGAAATCGAAGTTGTGCAACAATATCTTTCACGAGAACAAGTCGAGTTGGATACTGAAAGGATAATCAGACGTGTTAAAGAAATGGTATTTCCGTATCATGGACTTGCATGATTAATCTGAACATCAATCCATTGTTTCAATGCGGATGTAACAAGTTCTGTTGCGGTGGAGGTAATAATAGAATCAGCATCCTCAGATTCAAGATTCGATGGGTCAATACCCAAACTCGCTGCACGTTGTAACGCCGGAAAACAGAGAAATCCAATTGCTTCTATAGCATCTTGTGAATCATGAGCAATGATTTCAAGAGAGCCACTGAGCAAGTCAACTAGCGATGCTCTGGGGTCAGCATCTAAAATAGTCAACATCACATTAGTTGAAGCTAGAATATAGACATTAGGCTCTTCAGTTTCATCATCAAATTCAACCTGACCATCCACAAATGAGAGAGTTAGAACTTCATTTGTATCAATGTCATTCATACGAATAGTAATATCGGAAAAAGACTCGGAAGTTTCCTCCATGAATTTCTCGAATTGAGTATCAGTGATTTCATCCAATGATGTGGCATCTTTGATGTTGACATTGAGAGCAGCTCTACAACCATCCACAACAGGTCCCAGATATTCCATTATCATGTATTGGTCTTGATTGATTTCAAATATGGTACGTTTTAACGCTTTTAGAAATTCTGACTCATCATCTGCATCGTTCAAATCAATCATACCTGCAATTCCATTAATTGCGATATAGAGATAATGATATCGCCAAAAGAGAAATATCAGTATCTAGTAATAACGTTGGTTGAGTCTTGAGAAATGACAACCGATTTGCATACTCATCTGGGAGAAACAAGAATGGATTATACCAGTATCACGTCTGAGAATGTGATTGTAGAAGCAGACACTCTAATTAATAGAATGGATACTTTTGGTATAGACAAAGCTGTACTAACATCATTTGGTTCAGTAAAATTCAATGATCTGTACCTTAAGGCTACTGAAGTGTACCCAGATAGATTATTTCCTGCGTGTGTCATATCACCTCGTCCTACTGATGATGCAGTATGGTTATTGAAACAATATATCGATCAGAATTATGTAGCATTGATCATAGATGAAAACCTGTGCAGATCCAGCGACCCAGCTACTCAAGATATCATTCAGATTGCTGTCGAAAACGAAATGCCTGTCTTTTATCACTTCGAAACAATCGGACCTGAATCACTCTCTTTAATTGATAGAGTTTCAACCCTTTTTCCGGATGGTAAATTTGTTGTTCTAAGTATGGGCGGCCTTTTTGGTTTCCCTCAATTATTAACCCTCTCACATAGGGATAATATCTGGATAGAAATCTCATCAACGTTGATAAGATTGGTAGAATCACCTTTACGCATATTTTTCGATGCTTTTCTTCAGGATGGAGGTGTTAGAAGTTTGGTCTTCGGTTCCGAACATCATTCGGAATATTCCAATATAATGGCAGCTTTGAACAGTATCAATCTTAACGTTGAAACATCTAGGATTCTTAGACAGGAAAATGCTTGGGTAATACTCGGATTAGATTTCTCATAATCACTTTGCTCTCTTGAATGCATCGGCTAGCATAGCTTGATGAATTAGATCTTTCACTTCATCCTCCCTTGGTAGTCCAACAATTCTTGATTCTCCAATTATTGTAAGAGGAATGGCTAATATATTATTGAGCTCCGCTTCATTGGGTAAGTCTTCAATTTTCTTTTCTATAACCTGTAATTGGGTTTGATAAATTTCCATTGATTGAGCAATATCCCTTACAATTTCAAGAGTTTTAGAACAAAAGGGGCAACTATTACTCGTATACACACGAATGCAAGAAACATCATCCGAATTGGTTGTTACGAGATATTCTTGAGGATTAGATAGGTATTCCTTTTGAAACAACATCATACACGCTCCAAGGGATGTAACGTTGAAAATACCTCATTCTGCAAAAGTCGGTGGCTTTAGCCGAATATAGTCTGTTACTGAATACACCTCTCTTAAAGGAATGATTTCCCAAGAATCGGTTGCATTAGTATCGTTATCCCTCTCGACAACTACGAGTGGACCTTCTTCATCTTCAAACCAGATTTTCTTTACCGTCCCTAGGGGAAATCCTTTGAAATCTCGAACGAGCTTGCCCTTAAGGAGCCATTTTGCATTATTATCGTCCATTGTTCCTCCTGTTTGCTATGAATAACTCATTCATGAGTATGTGTAACATGAACGCAATTCCACCGTAACACTGGATTGATAGTAAATATTGATCGTTCCATGGTACCAAATACACTATGTTCATCAGGGGATTGAGGACCTGCATGCAGATATTCGCAAGTATGTAGGGATTGCTACTAAAGCTACACTCTCATGAAGACCAATATGGATTATTGAAGGCAATGTAAGAATATAGTATTATTCTTCCTCATAGCCCCACTGAACAATGGTTTCTTCCCCACTACTTATGAAAGAACCACTCACACACCAACCAGATATACCCATGATGATACCAATAATATTCATACTACCTCCAAGGATTACAAAGTTGCGTCGGTCATTTTTTTGTTCCATACTGAGATCAAGTAAACCGACATTTTCTATTCGTTCAATATGAATTGTATAGTTACCATAGTCCAAATTGAGGGTCGTTTCATCCATGAATACAGGGGGATTACTACCGGGTAATACATTCTCGGAATCCATTGTAAAATTCAAAACGAATTGATCGAGTGTGTCATTATTGACAAACAAAAGGTCTACGTATGCCATTGTTGTGTTGACACCTCTTGTTTCAATCTTCAGTTCTAGTACCGGGTAAAAACCGCTGCCTTCCCACATTTCCCATGTTGCAGCATGTTCATCTGTGAAGGGGATACTAATGGCATGATAGGGCGCCATAACTACAATAGCACCTCCAAGGAGGATGATAAATGCGCCACCGAAATAGAGGAAAGCCTTTTTTCTGAATGTACTAACCAATCGTTTGCCACCACTTATTGTTCGACCTGTTCCTGTTATAGACTTGACGAAGAGCGTATTTTGCGTACTTTATATATTATCTATCATAACATGATTATGCATCATAGATGGGGGAATAGAGGTGCATAGAAACATAGGAACATCAGTTCTAATCCCTAAAAATCACTTCATCTCGCTCGAAATATTTCGGGAAGAACCACTAGTTTCTTGGAACTGGACTGATGCGGTGCTCTTCACGGCGTATGATGTATTCCGTAATAGAGATTTCTGGATTGACTCTGTCATAAATTCAGGAATGACAATTAAGGACTCAATTGTTGCAAAGGGTTTTCCAAGAGATGTAAGAATAATGGTTGACACAGGAATTTTCGAAATCGAAGCAAAAAAGGCAGGTATCTCACAAGAATTAGGAATAGATGTAGACATTCAACTATCTATTGAGGAGGTTATGTGGATATACAGGTTGTCAGGTGCCGATTACTTTGTGATTCCGGACGAGATAATATTACCATCTGATTCCAAAGAGGTAGCAATTACAAAAATTGAGACCATGAAGACAAATCTTCATACATTTCTAAATGAATTCCCACCTGAAAAGCTCGTGGCCGTTCTACAAGGATTAAATAGTGAGATGATAACAAATCTCTTTGATTATTACAGAGAGAATGGGATTAC
This sequence comes from uncultured archaeon, assembly GCA_964458565.1. Taxonomy (GTDB): domain Archaea; phylum Asgardarchaeota; class Thorarchaeia; order Thorarchaeales; family Thorarchaeaceae; genus CAYWJO01. Next base: position 59,778 of record CAYWJO010000014.1, read on the forward strand.
TTTTTTTGCAGCTGGAGGAATCATCCCTCTTTGGAAATATAATCGCGAAAAATTTGAAGAAAGATTATTCTATCTCAGGGAACTTACAAAAGATTACTGGCTTCATATATTTGGTTTGCCATCATTGAGCCTGATTCCGGTTTATTCTAGGAAATATGAAGCAAATAGTATTGACACCTCGCTGTTAATTTATCTCACAGCTAAGAGGAAGTATGTAGTAGGGAATAGCACAATACAAATCAGATTAGCGAATTTCAGCGAGTGTCCGTGTGAAGGATGTCAGAAGCTGAGACATATACCTGGGTCAAGATCTACTGATTTCTTTGTTAATCTGTACATCCACAATGTGATAGAAGCAAATAGTATTTGTCGAGGGATACCCACTGTTGTTGATGACTTGAGAGTAATGAAGGACACCTTTAAGCAGAATTTCACAGAATCAAAAAAACATAATGTCGAAAAAATCAATAGAGGATGGAGGACAGCAAGAGGTGATTCGCTCTAACTGTCAAATATAAAAGCCAGTAAATTGAATAAACCGTGACCTTTAAGTAGTGAATACTTGGGACTCTCACAGTAATACCAAATAAAAGGCTCTGTCCTTACGAACCCGGAGGATTTGTCATTGGGAACAAAGATCAATTGGATGATTCGCATCGCATTCGTATTGCCGCTGATACTGCTTGTGTTTGCATATCCCGTAACTACCGTAGAACGTGAAGACGCAAGGTGGTTGGATCCACTTGACAGAACTGATGTGGATACACTACCAGGAATAACAGGAAGTAATGTGACCGCTCTTACCAATCGAGATATTGAAACTCTTGCAGATATGCTTGAGAGAACTCCTGAGAGAATATCGACAATAACACACCAGGAGCTATCAGTTGTAGAAGGTTGGTTCGCGTATGCAACCCAATCATATGTCCTCTTGGATAATCATTTCATTGTTTCACTAGTACCCTTCATTTATCTGATGCTATTGTTTGGTATTTTCTTCGTTGTACAGGAAGGTTCTCACTGGCAAAGACATGAGGTCTTGGGAGTTTTTGCAAGGTTCATCCAAAGTAACCCGATTAGAGGATTTCTGACATTCCTTGGAATCCTGATATTGCTAATCCCAACTATCCTACTAATGATGTGGGGAATGTGGATTGACGCATTAGTTAACTTAGCGATTCCAAACAATACAACACCGATTGTGAACCTACTCTTAATTAATATCCTAATACTAGCAGGTATGTTCCCAGTTATGTGGAGCAGCTTTAGAACATGGCGTCAAGCAGTTAGAAGTGCTGCGGATGTTCGTGTGAGAACAACAACAGGTTAAACACAAAACTATGTGGGAGTAGGTTAGTTCCGACTCCCCCCAAGCCAATATCGAGCCTTTGATGAAAGATGAAATCTGTAAAGATAAGTGAGGACATCCACGTATTAATTGGTGGAGAGTTCCCGTATTGTAATTCTATTGTATTTCTGAATCCAGAGTTGACCATTATAGATCCAGGATGTCAATTTGAAAGTATTAGATTATTCTTAAGGAAAAGTGGTAAGGAACCAAGAGATATCAAGAATGTCATTTTATCACATATACATCCGGATCATATCGCACATGCAGCAAAAATCCAAAGATTGTCTTCATGTAATTTGATGGCAAACAGTATCACAGCTCCTCTATTTGACGATAAAGAGATGATGAGAGAATTTCTCGGTTTTACTAAGGGACACCCTGTGAGGTCGCACTGGGAGAAACTTGTAAATGAAAGAATGTATGGTGCACTTGATGATGGGAAAATATCAACGGTACTTGAGGATTCGGAATGTTTCCAAATTGGAGATTATGGTTTGAAAATGATAATGACTCCTGGACACACTCCAGACCACATGTGTATCGAGTTAGTTGACCAAGCACTGCTTTACACAGCAGATATCGATTGTACAGAATTTGGACCATATTATGGGCACCCCAATTCCTCAATACCTGATTTTGGGGAATCCGTGAGAAAAATACTAAACTCAAATGTATTTGGTATTATTAGTGGACATCTAGAAGATCCAGTTTTGTATGAATTTCAAGATGAAATAATGAGATACTGGAATAAGGTTCTTGCTCGTGAGAATCTCGTATATGAAGCTATTAAAAACGGAGCTAAAACAGTATTTGATATTACACAGAATCCAATCATATACCCATCTCTATCGAATCTAGTATATCTTCAATTTGAAACTTGGATGGTGGAACATCACCTCAAATCTCTTCATAAGAGAGGGCTAATCTCTGAAACTCGGGATGGATACAGTACTGTCTAGGTTGAATGCAAACCCTTATCTTATTCACAATAGTTAACATAAATGGGGTAGATAGAAGATTTGACTTCAGAAAAGGGGCAACCAAATCGACTAATAGATGAGAAAAGTCCATACCTTTTACAACATGTGTACAATCCGGTGGAGTGGTATCCATGGGGTGACGAGGCATTTGATAAAGCAGTAAAGGAAAACAAACCGATTTTCCTCTCAATAGGATATAGCACATGTCATTGGTGCCATGTTATGGAACATGAGTCATTTGAAGATGAAGAAGTTGCAAAACTCATGAATGAAACTTTCGTTAGTATTAAGGTCGATAGAGAGGAGAGACCCGACATTGATAAAGTCTACATGGAAGTGGCAATGGTTCTCTCTGGTAGAGGAGGTTGGCCATTAACAATCATCATGACGCCAGAAAAGAAACCTTTCGTTGCAGCCACCTATATTCCAAAACAGGATAGATACGGACAACGCGGTATGATGAGCTTGATTCCAGTTATAGATCAACTCTGGAAAAATGAACGTGAAAAAGTTGAAATGACTGTTGAACAAGTTCACGGTTCTTTAATTTCAACCTCTTTGACAGAATCAAGTGGAACTGTTGATGAAGCCACTATTCTAAGAACTTTCTCAGAATTCTCAAAAAGATTTGATGATAAATATGGAGGATTTAATATTGCACCTAAATTCCCATCTCCTCATAATCTTCTGTTTCTATTGAGGTACTGGAAAAAGGCTGATGATCCATGGGCATTACATATGGTTGAAAAAACACTTCAGGAGATGAGAAAGGGAGGAATTTTCGACCAGATTGGATTTGGTTTTCACCGATATTCAACAGATCAAGAGTGGTTACTTCCACATTTCGAAAAAATGCTGTATGACCAAGCTATGATTATGTTAGCATACACAGAATTGTATCAAGTCACTGGGAAGAAGGAATATGCGGATGTCGTTCTTGAGATTCATGAGTATCTAATACGAGATTTGACTAGTAATGAAGGGGGATTCTATTCAGCCGAAGATGCTGATAGTGAAGGTGTGGAGGGAAAATTCTATGTCTGGTCGTACGATGAGATATTCTCCAATTTAGAAAAGGAGGATGTAGATTTCTTTACTAAGATTTTCAACATAACGAAAGAAGGTAACTTCCAAGATGAAGCAACAGGTGAAGATACCGGCTTGAACATACTATATCTTCAAGAAACCATTTCTATGATTGGACAAACATTGAATATGGATGAAAATAGAGTACGAGAGCGAATTCAATCAATAAGACAGAACCTTCTAATGATACGGGAGCGCCGTATAAGACCTCATCTTGATGATAAGATTTTGACTGACTGGAATTCATTGATGATTGTGGCACTGGCCAAAGCGTCACAAGTCTTGGACAACAGCATCCTGCTAACTAGTGCCCAACATGCATTAGATTTCATTTTAGACAATATGTTAGTCAACGGAGAATTATATCACAGATATCGTGAGGGTGAAGTAGCTGTACCAGCGTTTCATGATGACTACGCGTTTTTAATCTGGGCGCTTTTAGAAATGTACGAAACAACATTTGAAACAAGACTTCTCAAACTTGCAAAAAACATCACTGACCTGATGTTGATTCGATTCGAAGACGAAGAGAGTGGAGGATTTTATTTCTCAGGTGAGAAGAATGAGGAGCTTCTAGTAAGGAAAAAAGATGCATATGATGGAGCTATACCTTCTGGTAATTCAATTGCTGCATTTAATTTAATTCGTCTTTCTCGAATCCTAGGAGAGGTAAAGTATGAAGAGAAGGCAACACAAACGATAATGGCTTTCGCAGAGGTAATTGACAAAGCACCAACGGGTTTCTCCATGTTACTTTCAGCTCTTGATTATCAAGTGGGAAAAAGCTTTGAGGTCGTTATCGCAGGAGAAATCGACGACCATGATACTCAGGTTATGCTAAAGAAATTGAGATCAATGTACCAACCCAATATGGTTGTACTTCTTCGAACTAATGATACAAAATTAGACTTGGATGAGATTGCACCATATACAAAATATTACAATCTTGTTAATAATAAAACAACAGCTCATGTATGTATTGATTACAACTGCAAGCTACCTACAAATGACCTAAATCAAATGGTGAGTAATCTGGAAGAAGGTGCATCAAAAGTAAATTGATTTATGCTTCATGCGCTAGCCTTATTTTGTGTTTTCTAGCTTCAAGCATTGTGCTAAATAATAATAGCTCGGAGCATTGCTATAAATGACATCTATACAATCAAAAGGATGTTTACTTCTTGTTTCTTTGCTAGTACTCACTAGTGTTTCAATTGCACCATTGGCAGTAGAAAATTCAAGTTTATTCCTCAAATCAAGTAGGGACTATATATCTCAAGATCAGGTTTTTCAGATATACCATGGAGGCACAGTGGAGTCCATACGTATTGATGAATTTGATAACTTAGAGGATATTCTAACAGCTATGGAGAATGGAGAAGTAGATCTTTTTGGTCAGCGTTTAGATTATTCAAATCATTCTGATATTGAAGGATATGACAACATCGAAGCACTCTGGGCACCTGACAATACAATCTGTATGCTAGCAGTCAACAGCAAGAATCAACCATTGGATAATACCTACCTGAGACGGGCATTGGCTTATGCTATTGATAAGAATCAATCAATACCTAGTGAATTGTCAGATTATGTGGATGTATTAGATTTTGCATTGCCTTTGAATAATCAATATTCACTTGAAAGTGAAGAAGGAGGAGCCTATTATTATGCAGATTATTCTACCGCAATAACCCAGTTAGAGAAAGCAGGTATGCTAGATGTCGATGAAGATTCGATGGTGGAGGGAAATGATGGAAGCGAAGTCTGTTTGAATATCTGGTACCCCTCAGACAGAAATGGTTTTGATTTCATTGCTTCTCAGATATCATCTAACCTACTTGCCATTGGATTAAATAATACCGTTGTTTCAATGCCTGAGGCTAATATTACTGCAGAGCTCTTCTATCACAACAACACATACGATTTAGCAATATACAATCAAGAACTTCCACCATATGGTTTGAATTGGGCTGCAACCACATTTGCTAAGTCAATGAGGGGTGTACCTGGAGAAAATGTAGCGAATATTGATAATAGCATATTTACAACTCTTGCTGCCACCTATTATGACGAAATCGAACATGACAATATCATCAATCTTGGAATCCAAGCTTTAAGAAATGTAAAATCATTATGTCCTGTGATCCCCCTCTTTGCGTATCGGTGGTTATCGATATACTCCAATCTAAACTTCGAGGGATGGGTTGATGATGAAAATGGGGGTGCAATTAGCGTCTGGAATCCTGTATCCATCACACCAAACGCACCTTCTAATAATGAATTAGTTGTTGGAGTCTTACCTGAATATTTTGATGAATTCTATACTTCACTCAACATGTTCAAATCAAATATACCAATTGACTACAACTGGGCATCAGGTCACTGGTTTAATCCATATCGACTAGTCTACGATTCCCCCATCGAAACCGCTCCAAGTGGAGCAGCTGTTCCGAGAGAAGCTACATCGTGGGAGATTCTATATCTTGGTCAAATACCTGACATAACATTTACTCAACAAAGAGTTCGATTTTACTGTGACTCAAATGCAAACTGGACTGATGGAGAGCAGTTCGATGCTCAGGATTACCGATTCACCTTCGAATACTATGCTGAAAACAATCTTACAACTTCATACGGAATTATAGGTAGCGTAAAAATAACTGGAGATTACCGAGCAGGTATTACTCTGAATTCCAAATACTTGTTCAATTATCGAGAGATTGGTGCCTTGCCAATTATTCCGGAACATATTTGGTTCGGAAAAAATGCAAGGACATGGGAACCAACCGTTCAGGAAGCTATAGGATCAGGTCCTTTTGTTGTTGAATCATACGTAGCTGGATCTTCTCTAGTCCTGATACGTAATGAGATTTACTATCCTGTTGTAGACACTGAGCCACCTGTGTTTCAAAACATTGAGATTAATCCAACGAATCCAATTCCTGCAGAAAGTCTAGTTATTAGAATTTACATCACTGATCGAAGCATCATATCAAATGTCACACTTGTATATTCTCATCAGGTTGGGAATATCAACTTCACAGAAACACGAAGGATGAGCCAATCTGCAATTGGCTATATTGCATCAATTCCAGCAAGAGTTACCGCAGACAAGGTATTCTTTCAGATTCATGCAACTGATATATGGGGAAATTCAGATATCGTGTACGAGGATTTCTATACCGTTGAGGGTCTAACTAGTGAAGTAGATTTACTTCCCGCTGTGCTTTTGGTTGGCAGCATCGGTGTGATTGTTCTCCTTATTACTGGATTTATAATTAAACGGAAATCGTAATTATCCTTCACTGTGAGGGAGTCCGCTTAATCCAATAAATTAGGGATATCACAATTACTGCGACACCAATTGATACAGGTATTAAGATGAAACCATACGTAGTCAGAAAATCATTTGGCCAATACTCTGTGAGAGCTGTTCCTGCATCTAACCATGAATCAGATATAACATCTAGGTGCATTGAGATATCCGATAGTTCACCATAATGAGAACTAAGAGCCAGGTCAATATCACCTGTTGAATTGAATTCCTCTGCAATTGCAATGAAAGTTCTTGATACCAAACCAGTGTATACAGAATAATTTGTTCCAGGGTAAATTAGACTAGCATTTGATGATATTGCTTCGAAGCTCGGAATTGCTTGGTTTGCTGCGTTATTGAAGTCTGAAAGTAATATATCATCAAGAACCAAAGCTATGGTTTCAAGAGCAGCTCGATAGGATAAATATTGTAATGTAAATTGCGCTTCAAGACCAATCCCGATGCTCAGCAAAATCTGAACTTTGAGATTCTGTTCACCAGCCATCCCATCAAATTCCGAGAGAAATGTTGCGATGGTCTCATTATTAAAGAAGGAACTAAGGTCTCTAAATGATGCTTCACCATATCTCCCAACAAGAGCTGCATTACCAAAAGCTCTGTACGAGGTAGGGACTCCCAAGAGACGGTCTCTGATATGAGGGCCTAGAATCGCTTTCGGATCAGTTGATGATTCACCAGGTTCGATGGTGATTGAAATGAAATCCCGTGCACTCCAAGCTTGAAATAAATCCCAATAGCTAATTGTTGTGTAATTTCCGCGTCCATCTTCAGGATAACCAAAATTTTCTCCAAAAGAACCAACTCCAGGATCCATGATTGTAGCTTGCAACATAGCATCGTTGTATCCTACTATCACCACACCATGACCACCGCCATATGCTTCCATCTCTCGAAGGTAATCATAGTCGTCAGCGGGTAACCATATAGGTTCTACACTTATCATTAGAGGATATCCACGATCTATGGTCTTTCGCATCAGGTTTAGCGCGGCATCCTCGCCATCAAGTAGACTAACACTAATTCCATCACTCTCGAGTGTAGCTCGGTTTAATTCAGCGTCGGGAGAATTAAGGTCGAAATATAAAGTCAGATTAACTCCATACGCTTGAGCCGCTAGGAATGTATTGTAGTCCTGTCTGTAAAGGACTCCTGGTATTGCCACAAGTGTATCAGCATATCTTGCAGACACGAAAGAAAATCCTGCGGTTGATGCTGCAAAAAGAGTATGCATATCTAGTGGGACACCCGCAGATTGAAACATGATAGATGCAGCAGCCCAGCTACAGAATCCGTTTATCTCCTGCCATACATAAGGTACATCTTCTACCAAACCTTGTCCTGAAAGAATGTGAGAATTGTTATCATATTGAGATGAATTAAAGCTCGGTTTCTCAGAAAGGACAGGCATCAGCAGAGCAAGGAGGATTAGGAATGTAAGGACTCGAATCTTCATGTCAATCGAGTTTGAAGTGTTTCCGTTTAATCATAAGGATGTTGGTGCGGAAAAAGATGGAGGGGATAATTCAATCCCCTCAATGAGATAATTATTCTCTCTGAATCACAGATACTGCAATAAAACTCAAACCACCAGTTGTTGAATGAGTTGCGAAACTGCTAGTCCATGAAGGCATAGCTGGTGCATCACCTGCATCGAGGATGGTTTGCCACGCTTCATCTGTAAGACGGTTACTCATCGGTTGATGGAATTCATAGTAAGAGAAGATTCCCCCTCTTGCAATAATAACTCTAGGAGTTCCTTCAACGTAGACCTGAACTGCAACGTAGATTACCATTTGATTGCCAACGGCTTCTTCAAGTACGGTTTCAGAGTTAGGATCAGTGTGGACATCAGCAATGACTGCCATTCGTTTATCAGCATCTGATGTGAATTCTTCTGCTTCAGAGGGAATTGATGCAATACCATCAAGAACTTCACCACTGTGGTCTATGATAGAGATTTCAGTACTATTGAGAGGTGTACCTGCAAGTTCTTTGATCGAAACATCCTTCAGAGTTAGCAAAAAGGAAAGCAATGAGTACAATCTACTATTGATGGCTTCTGAAAGGAGAGAACGAACTCCTAAGCCTGATATCATCATCCTGCATAGGCTAGCAAGACGGGCATATAGTCGAGGCATTGGTTCAACATACCCAACGACATCTTCAGGGATTGATGTTTCTCTGAATGTGTATGACTGTTTTGCATATAGAATAGTATCATGTCGCAGTTCGGTCCAAGAAGCTAAAGCAGTCATCAATTGTTTATCAACCCAAGCTTCACTCTGCATGAACAATGGATATCCCACTCCAGGAGCCTCTAAGAGAGGTTGCAATGAATACAACCATAACCAATAGAGATTCTGAGTCCAATCCGAATCAGTAAGGTTGCCTATGTAGTTCCAAAGCTTCTGCATCTGTCCGACATAATTGACGTACCATTTCTGATCGTCAAGCAATTCCCAAGCCCTGTCTGATCCAAAAGCAGCCATAACATCTAGACCCTTAGGCATCAATCTTCTAGCACCTTGAGTGCCAACATAAACATAAACGAGCTGTCCTAGTATGTAGCTGTCTGGAACATATCTCTGTCCCATAAATCTCAAACCCTTTGTCTGATTCAATGATTCATAATCATCCAGAGGTGAACTTAGAATCAGAGGGTCTCTTAATGCCATAGCTTCTTCTATGAATATATTCAACAACGAGTCGTCATTCAAATCTTCCAAGCTTGGATTGGGACCGTAGGTTTGACTGATTAGGTCGAGATATTCTGTCGGAAGAAGATCATCCGCTGCTCCAACAAAGAAGACTGTTGGTTGATAGATAGCATCCCATATATCATATCCAGTTGTACCAGACGGAAATCCCGGAATCTCATCCAAGAGTGCAAGTGTAATCAAAATTGCTTGCGCAGTTTCATTCCTACCACGCTCATTTGGTACATCAGGTAAATCCGGTTTAAGTCTAAACATAAGACGTCCATACCACATCATTGTCTTGAAGAATTTCTTTAGCTGGTCACTTCGGGTATAGTGACCTCTGGGAACGTACTGACTGAAATCTTCTTCATAACCCTGGAACCAGTTGAAACTGATGCCTTCATGTTCAGCTATAAGATCTAAAACTTTGAGAACTTCATTCTCAACCTCAGGAAGGAGAACTGTTTCATTATCCAAGAGCATCAAAGCTGTTGAGAAGAACATCATGTTTCTCAATGCTGCGTCTTTCCACCGACCTTCAGCTGCATTGAGATACTGAGCATAGGTCGAGTCGAGCATGGAGGTGGACAGGTTTCCTAAAAGGTCCCAGAAGGACCACACTTCTGCTTCCCGAAGAGCTAGATCGTACAATATGTGAAATGCATGAAGGACTGAATCAGAACTCACATACGAAGGAATTCCGTAATCGAAATTTTCAATCAAAATATCATGGATTTGTTTATACTCAGCTTGTTCAGTTGCTACGAATCCATTTGATTCAATCAGACTCCGTTCGGTTGAAGAGAGAGTTGGAAATTGATATAGATTGGCGATATTAGCTAGACCTGCTTCGATCGAATACTCAGGGGTATTCGCTTCGAAATTCTCATCATAGGGGATATAGTCTGCAAACTCCGTAGAGATTGAACCATTAATCGTGTACATTAAAGAAGTCGGAACACCTGGCCCTGCGGGATTGGGATTCCAATTCATCGTTCCAAAGTATCCAAGAGAAACTACAAGACTAACAGCCAACAGGCTTGAGATCACTCCGCCAGAGAGAATTTTTCGTCTTGTTTGATTATCTATCGTTCTAATCAACACGGCAATCACTTGTTTTCATATATCACAATTAGTACTTAGTACCATGGTATAGAACACCTTGTTCATCAAATGAAACACATACCGGACTAACTGTACACAAATTAGAACAGTGATTTTTTCGATATTGTAGAAGCCTTTAATTTCAAGAAGGGTTCAAATATGACTAGGCGATTAAAGCTTTGTCAGGGGAGAAGGATTCAACAGAGTTAGAACCAGATCTTAGAGGTAACACGTTACGTGTATATTGGTATATGCTTCAGCAAGGTGAACGAGTAGGAGTTCGGGAAGTACAACGTGCAATGGGAATGTCAAGTCCATCAGTGGCAAGTCATCATCTGACAAAATTAGCGGATATGGAATTGATTGAGAAGAAATCAGATAACTCATATGAACTTGTTAGAATCGTTAAAGTAGGAGTATTGCGGAATTTCGTAGCTATCAGAGGGACTCTATTACCTAGATACACATTTGTTGCAATATTTTTCACGATGTATACTGTGGCTTATTCTATTCTTTCAGTAGTATTGGATGCAGGACTCTTCGATAGGCTTGTTGCCATCGCGATTGGAGTGGTTGGTTCCATCTTCGGGTGGATTGAAACCTATCGTCTCTGGAAACTCAAACTAACGTAGAACTTGAGTAACCTTTATTCAGAGAAACAAAACGGAGAAATTGGTGTTAGAATATTGAATTACCATCTCATACTGACAAGAAGATGCAATCTGAATTGCATATATTGTCATGGAGGAGAGGAAACAGGACCCAATACAGAGATTCAATACTCGTTAGGTGATTTAGAAGCGTTCCTCTCAAGGGATATAGATCCACAACTTATGCTATATGGAGGAGAACCAACCCTTCGCATCCCTCTGATAATAGCACTTATGGATCAATTTCCCACCTACAGATTTATGCTCCAAACCAATGGTATTCTGATAAATAATATGCCTACCAAGTATATCAACAGGTTCCATTCAATTCTTATTTCAATTGATGGTCCTTCTAGCACAACAGACTACTATAGGTCGCAAGGAGTCCACGATAAGGTCATTGAGAATACACAATTCTTGATTGACAATGGATTTAAAGGGGATATAGTTGCTAGAATGGCTGTTTCGGAACAGAGCGATATTTATCGTGATGTACGCTATTTAATTGAGCTAGGAATATACAATCATGTTCATTGGCAACTCAACGTTATCTGGGATGCTGAGGGAAATTGGACTGACTTTGATAAATGGGTTATCAACAGCTATAATCCTGGAATCACCAGACTGGTTGATGAATGGGTTGAAAAGTTGGAAGAAGGCATAGTTGAAGGGATTGTGCCTTTTCTCCCACTCATGTATTCCATTCTTACTGGCGAGAGGTCATATCTTAGATGCGGATCTGGAATTGATACATTTGCTATCCACGTAGATGGTTCAATTGGAGTATGTCCCATCTCGCCGGATTGGGACTTTTCGATTGTTGGTAGTATTCTTGATACAAACCCACAAGAATTGCCGAACATTATGCCTATTGAGGAGCCATGTCCATCGTGTGATGAGTATGATATCTGCGGTGGAAGGTGTCTCTTCACAAACAAACAGAAATTGTGGGGGAAAGCAGGCTTTGACAAAGTTTGCAATACTGTTAGACATCTAATATCTGCTTTAAGGAAAAAAGCTGGGCGAGTACAAGAATTGATAGACGCAGGAGTCATAGACATTTTGGATTTTAAATATCCTGAATACAATAACGGATGTGAAATCATTCCCTAGGTCCAAGGATTAGTAATCTTCTTCTTCTTCTTCTACTTCACAGAGATCTTTACGCATCACAACGATTTCTTCGCCATCTCGTTCAATCCGTTCAATCTCAGTATAACCGTGAATGTTGTAGAATTTAATTTGCTCTTCTACTGCACCATATACTTCAATCTCAATACATTGTGCATTCATATGTGAAAGGAGGTTCTCACCATACTCCACAAGCATTGTACCTATTCGGCGGCCTCGGAACTTCTGGAGGACTGCTAACCTACTCATCACACCAACTTGACCTTTGAGATGAGCTCTCATCGTTCCAACTACAGTATCACCAACGATTGCTACGTACTGTGTACCCATCTGGATGTTGCGAGAAATTTTTCCCATCCCTTCAGATATGGCACCCGGTTTTCTGGACAATTTCTTCATTATAGGTCCGTACGCTTCTGTGATTATTGATTTTATTACATCTACTTCTGCAAGTTCAGCTCTTCGAACTTTGACTTCCGCATAGTTGTACATCTACGGACTCACCATTTCATGATTTTTCAAGAGTTCAAGGTGTAGCAATCAAAGTATTATGTCACTTCAGATACAAAGATTCAATTGTTCAGCAAAGATACCATAAACTCATTGGGTATGGAATGTCTATGTCACGGAATAAGAAAAAGCTTGTCCTAAGACCTAAGGCTCTGACTGACCAAGAATGGATAAAAGGAGTGCTAACCGAATATTGGGCAGACATAAAAATTGTGACTAGAGGCATTTTAAGGGACGCATCTGCACTTCCTGCAGTTGTCGCACAGGCTGAGGGAGTCAGATGTGGTCTCGCAATCTATTCAATCGAAGAAAGAAATTGCGAACTTGTGAGTCTCAACAGTCTGGAAGAGAGTAAAGGTATTGGTAGCAGCCTTCTTGCTGAAGTTGAGAGAATAGCAATGGTGAATGGATGCATAAGAGTCTGGCTCATCACTACCAATGATAATACACGTGCTATTGAATTTTACAAGAATAGAGGATACAATATCGTTTCAGTTCATAAGGATGCAATTACCAAGTCCAGACAACTTAAGCCATCAATCCCTCGTTTATCTTCCACTGGGATTCCGATAACAGATGAAATTGAACTTGAGAAACTTTTAATCGAATAATAATGCGTACCTTAATATCCAAAATTGTCTTTGGATTCTAAGAGGATTTGCTATGACTGACAAAGAAAAGGAAGAGGTTGCAGACTCACAAAAACTATCACCCAGAGATAAGAAAGAGATACAGGAAGGTGCATGTGTGAATTGTGCACTTGTATCGTTGATCTTTATGATTGTTACAGTCTTTGTAATGATTCTATAATGAGAAATCTAGTTCAAAATCACATTTTTGTTAGATTTCCACAAATTGGCGTTTCATTTATTGAATTATCTTGTAATGTTATCCTACGCTAAAGTCTACGAAATGAATTTCGAAAGAATATTAACAAAGATAGCTAATACCTTTTTCATATTATTGAGTTAAGGAGGTATTCTTGTGGAAGTCCTAGTCACAGGTGCATTTGGAAATATTGGAGAAAGCACCCTTTTAGCACTGACAGAAACACATCACACTATCAAATGCTTCGATCTCAGAACGAAAGCAACAGAAAAGAAAATGGAAGCATTGCAGACGAAATTGAAATTCAAAGTAATATGGGGAAACATAACAAAACCAGAGTCTGTGGATAATGCAATTCAAGATGTTGGATGCGTAATCCATTTGGCTGCAATAATTCCACCCGGGTCTGAAACGAACCCAGAGTTAGCCAAGCAGGTGAATGTCGAAGGCACTCGAAATGTTATAATGTCTGCTGAGAAAATGGAGTATAAACCTAAACTCATCTATGCTAGTTCGGTTTCAACATATGGACCTAGAGGACCTAATCAGCCTCCAGTTAATTCAGATACTCCTCAAATTGCGACTGATAATTATACTCATCACAAAATCGAATGTGAGTCCCTGATAAAGAATAGTAGTCTAGACTGGACAATTCTTCGACTCGCAGCTGTCCCACCACTTGAAATGGGAGGCAGTATAGATCCATCTTTCTTTGATACACCCTTTGAACAGAGAATTGAGTTTGCTCACACACGTGATGTTGGAAAAGCATTTGCCACTACTGTTGATGCCGAAACTACAGGTAAAGTTCTGTTGATTGGGGGAGGAGAAAATTCACAACTCACCTACGGTGTGTTCGTCAATAGTATGATGGTAGCAATGGGTATCGGTAAGATGCCTGCTGAAGCGTTTAAAGTCCCGGAAAAGGATGATGATTGGTATTATACTGATTGGATGGATACCGAAGAATCAGAGAGATTGCTTAGGTATCAACAACATAGCTTTGATGATTTTCTGAAAGAAATGGAAGATGGACTTGGGAAAAGAAAATATTTCATGAGAATCTTTGGCCCATTGATTCGCAAAATGTTAGTTAGGAAATCACCTTACATCTAAAGAAAAAAGAGAGAGAGGCGAGAGCCTGAAGGCTCTACTAATCCTCTTCTTCATCATCACCTAAACGTCTACCAGGCTTATATCTTCGAGATTCATCAACTCGAAGTCGTGATGAATCCGGTGACGATAAATCATGCCCTTGTTTGTGCTCAGGGATTTGACCAGCAGTTTCCTTTTCTTTACGAGCATATTCCTTAATATCCTCATCAACTTCATCTTCTTCAATAACTCCATCTTCGAGGGCTCGTTCAAGAACGCGTTCCGTTCGTTCCCATCGTAGATAGTAAAGCATAGAGAAGATTGCAGCTAATGGGAATGCAATGAGTTTGACCACATCCCTGAACACAAAGGTCCAAAGATTATCATAATTTGTCCACTCAAACCAGAGAGCAAGACCTGATGCAGGATTTGATGAAACTGCAATGATACTGTCAACAAAGAAGAATCCACTAGCTAGGAAGAATGTGAGAAGTGGGCCAAGGTCTCGAGTCCAAGACCGTCTCTCTTCAACACCTTCCGTCACGGTTCGCCCAATTCCGCTCATTGCATAAATCAGGAAGAACAAAGTCATACCGATATCAACAGGATCAAAACCCGGAGGTATATTGCGTCGCATTACATTAACAAGGAAATAGCCTGCATAGATTCCGATGAAGACTACAAGTATTGCAATGTTTAACGCTGCACCTTTTCGAGCGTATTTAAAGAACGAGAACAATGCAATCAGTGCGAACAATCCCATCATGGAGTAAGCTACTACAAGCCATGTAAATTGCGCTTGAAGATTGCTCATTGCACTACTAAATAGGCTGATGCTTTGTAGAGCAGTTCCAATACCAAACATGTCATTAGGTATAAGAAATAGAGCAGCAATCGCTTCAGCTGCAATAATGCCTAGTCCTATGATCAGTATGATGAAACTTCCAATACCGATGGCAATTCCACCCTTCTTGGGTTCCGCAATTGATGCTACTCGTAAGCTTGTTCTGGATGATAGATAAGCTTGGAATGCGATCCATCCAATCCAACAGAAGACAGCGAAGAACATGAGGGCATTTCTTCCAGCAACTTGAGGTAGTGATATGAATACAGAAATCGCAAAGGATACAGCCATCCATGCAAGACCCTTCAATTCAGTGGTTCTTCCACGACCTCTCCGTGTAATCCAGACCTTCTCAAGTCCGGTGGCCATGAATATAGATCCAAGCATGAAATAGATTGTTCCTGTAGCACCTAGATATACAAACAGGTTGATCAGGATATTCTCGATCTCATCATTGGCTGCATAACCATTTAGCAAGATTGACCAGAAAAATGTCAGAAATGCAGTAGCAACAAAAACGGTTGTATATGCAACATAACGACGAGTCTTAAAGAAGACCTTTAGACCTTCAACAATATTAGAGAGAACAGGGATATTCACGCATTTTACCTCCCTTGACAAGTTCACTCGGGTCAGAAGCATTTAAGGTTTGCACCGACCCATGAGAAGTCGTTTAATTTTCAAAAATAAAAACAATTGGCGAAGGCTACGGATTTTTGCGCATTCTATGCAAAAAACACCGTATTAGACAAATATAAATGGAGAGACGTATAAGCTATCGTGTGGTCAGGTTAGCCAGTAGGGCCTAGTTTTCGTAACATGCCCTCATTACACAAACTCCCCCCCTC
>CAYWJO010000015.1:0-69211 GCA_964458565.1 uncultured archaeon
TCAGTGACAAGAAAACATTAGATGTCTCGTAATTATATAATAAAAGAATGAATTTTGAGGGATGTCCCACCTTCGATTGCCTGTCTCATCTCGGGAATGAACACGCTCTCTGCGATGATATGGTCTCTCGAACCAAGCCTACCCACGACCCAGACATATGTGTATTGACTCATTAAAACCGAGCACTAGTAATATATCAGAAATGGTATAGGTTGGTAAGTGCATTCACAAGTACAGATTAGAGGTTTCTCACATTGACAGATTTCGAATTACATGCACCATTTGAGCCTACAGGTGACCAACCACAAGCTATAGAAAAGCTGGTAGAGGGAATTGATGCAGGTTTTAAGCATCAGACGCTCCTAGGTGTTACTGGTTCAGGTAAGACTTATACCATGGCTAATGTGATTGAAGCATTTAATAAACCGACATTGGTGATTTCGCACAACAAGACACTTGCAGCACAATTAACATCAGAGTATCGTCAATTCTTTCCAAATAACGAGGTGGGGTATTTTGTTTCATACTATGACTACTACCAACCAGAAGCTTATGTTCCAAGCCGAGATATGTACATTGAGAAAGAGGCTGACATTAACACAGAAATCGAAAAACTGCGTCATGGAGCGACTCATGCTCTGCAGACAAGAAAAGATGTCGTGATAGTGGCTTCGGTATCATGTATTTATGGAATCGGAAATCCAGAGGAATATGGAGGGCTTTCACTCTATCTGAAAGTCGGTGATCAGATAGATCGACGTGACATACTTGAGAAATTAGTGAATATGCAATATAATCGAAATGACATGAACATCGAACCGGGTAGCTTCAGAGTCAGAGGAGACGTGATTGATGTTCTAGCGCCTTACAATGATTATATGACACGCGTTGAACTTGATGGAAGCAAGGTAGAAAAGATTTCATTTCTGGATGCGCTCACGGGTAGAAGAGTAGGAGGAGATACTTGGATTGATCTCTATCCAGCAAGGCATCATGTGGCATCATATGAGAACGTACAAGCCGCTTTAGATCCTATCGAACAGGAGATGCATGAACAGGTCGAGTGGTTTAAACAACAAGGGAAGCTTGTTGAGGCAGACCGGCTGAAGAGGAGAACTCTCTATGATCTGGAGATGCTACGCGAAACAGGTTTTTGTTCTGGTATCGAGAACTACTCCAGACATATAGAAGGTCGTGCACAGGATGAAAAAGCATACACGCTATTGGATTACTATCCAGATGATTTCTTGATGATTATTGATGAGAGTCATATGACAATTCCACAGATTCGAGGAATGTACTTTGGCGACTTGTCCCGGAAACAAAATCTTGTGGAGTTTGGTTTCAGACTACCATCAGCCCTCGACAATAGACCACTTCGATTCCATGAATTTGAAGAGTACATGAAACATGTCATTTACACTAGTGCCACACCAAGTTCATTCGAAAAGGAACATAGCTCACAAATAGTTGAGCAGTTAATTCGACCTACAGGATTGTTAGATCCTGATATTACTGTAAAGCCTGTTGAGGGTCAAATTGATGTTCTAATCGGAGAGATACGTAAGACGACAAAAGCCGGTGATAGAACTCTTGTCACCACCCTCACAAAGAAGACTGCTGAAATGCTTACAGAATATTTGATAGAGAATGGAGTTAGAGCGAGATATTTGCACTCAGACATTGGAACTGTAGAGAGAATCGAAATCATTAGAGAGTTACGACAGGGAAAATTCGATGTGCTTGTAGGAATCAATCTCCTGAGGGAAGGACTTGATCTACCTGAGGTCTCAATGGTTGCCATTCTGGATGCGGATAAAGAAGGTTTTCTTAGAACAGGTTGGGCACTCATTCAAACAATGGGAAGAGCTGCAAGAAATGAAAGAGGAAGGGTATTTCTTTTTGCAGACAGAGTATCAGGTGCAATGCAAGCAGCAATTGATGAAACTAACAGAAGAAGACGGTACCAGCTAGAGTATAATGAGGAATATGGGGTAATTCCACAATCGATATCGAAGGATATTCAGGACATAGCTCAAGGGCTCCATGCTAGAGATAAGATGGAACAGACTAAACTAAAAGACTTTGATCCATTGGAATGGGAAGATATGATGGATTATATTGTGGACCTTGAAGAACAGATGAAAGATGCAGCGCGTAATCTCGAATTTGAAAAAGCTGCACGTTTAAGAGACCAGATAGCTGGAATGAAGAAAACTCTTGAAGGACGTTAATTGCTCACAAGAAAAAGGAAAGAGAGAGGCAAGTGCCCCTCAATTCTTTGAATTACGCTTCCATCTTCTCTGCGATCTTCATCATACCGTAGATGAACAATATAATGAGTAGGATTGCAGCTAGGTTGGTAGCTCCTAGGTTACCCAGATCGTAGAAGAAGTTAATCGACGGAAATAGCGAAGCATAGCTCCATGCATTGATAGTTAGATAGAATACAACATTGAATGTGATTCCAAGTAAGAATACCAATACCATGAACATGTAGAATATCTTCGCAAGGTCCATGAAGTATCCGCCAATCTTGTCTCCAAGGAAACCAGCTAGAAGTTTTAGCAAACCATACATGAATATGATTACACCAAATGCAGCGAATAAACCGCCTCCCAAGAATATGAACTGTGGCATTGCATGATTGAAGCTAGTATTTCCAATGAAATTGTCTAGATTCCAACCTGCATAGAAACCAACAGCTAGCATGATGAACAGACCTTTCAGGATATGTAGGATATTCTTGATCATATCCCAATTATCAGCCATCATTTTCTCTAGGATAGGTCCTATGAAGAAGAAGATACCTAGTAGGAGTATCATAACTCCTGGTAGAACAACATCTACTCCTCCAATTGGCCAATTGGGAGCTCCTATAATCATGATTACAGCATTCAAAATGAGTGCTAAACCAAGTACATACCAAGCCATATCTTCCTTTTCTATTGCATAGTACAGTGGGAATAGCAAACCAAGAACTAGAGTGAAGTAGAACAGCCATATCAAAGCATCGCCTGCAAGGAACATAGCAGTCATTCCGGTTCTAGGTAAGTAAATCAAATAAAACAGTGCTAATGCAATATTGGAGAGATACAAGACTAACTTGTTGAAGTTGATTTCTATATCTCCGTCACTTTTTTTTTCTGGTTTTTTCAGTTCTTTTTTTTCTGTGAAGTCCTTTTTTTCTTCCATACAGAACACCTCTCCGGCTAATTTACCGAAAAGCAAGTAGAATTAGATACAATACCCCGTTATTTTGTTTGCGGGGAATGATGTAATATACGTCATTTGCCGAACTTTCGCCAACAAATAGCGCCATTTCTCATGCACCTAACCCACTAACGTTAACAATAGTGAAACGCTCCGTGATATATATTATTTCTGGTTTCTTTAAATAACACAGCAAACAGTGAAAAATAATAGAGAAATGAAGTCTCTCAGATTCCCCGGTAGAATTTACGGGATTGAGATTCAATTTGAAACGCAAAGGAATAAATCCCTAACACATAACAAGATACATGAAGAGAGCGGTAATTGAAATGAATGGGGAGAATAATCCACGCTACGGTCAATATGGAGATCCACGACCTCGGTGTCAATGGTGTGGGAGTGCTGATGTGAGAGGTTCTCATACGTTTCAATTTGGTGAATATGGTTATTTTTGCTCATATAATTGCGAAATGGCAGGTCGATACCATCAGATGATAGGATTAGTATTTGTTGGAATACCATTCTTCGTAGTTACATCGACTATCTTGCTGTTTATTCCAAACATGCCAATTCTTTTTCCAATTATCTACATACCTCTTAGTCTACTGTTTAGTATATGGATGGTTAATTCAGTGCGTGTAGGGCATTCTATGAGAAAAGTAACAGTAGATGGTTATATCCAACGTGGAGAGCTTGACGAAGATGTTGCGATTGAATTGGAAGAAACGATTCTCGATTTCATTAAAATGAAGAATGAAGTGACTCTATCAGAAATAATATCTCATTTTGGTGAAACATACTCTGTAGCATCCATCCGTTGGGTAATAGATAGACTTCTTGTTACTGGTTCCATTGCAGAAGAAGAGATGGGTCACTATCGGGCGAAACAATAGAATCTAATAGATAACTCGCAAAGACCGAGCTGTACGACTAAATAGAGGAAGGATGAAAGAGAAGGATATCTTCGATACTTTCGACGACCTCTCTCAGATGCTAGAATACTTGTGCATGGACAAGTAGGTAGCATAATGAACTAGTACAAGGTAGTACATTCAGTTGTCGAAACGTGGCAGGTATCCAAAGAGTTACTTGCATTCATAAATCCGTACTGACATTCGAGGCCGAAACCAATGGTTGTGTCAAAAAGGGAAGACTCTACACAAGATGACCTGATAGATGGCCCTAGGTCAATTATTGTAGTAGGAGCTGCCGAACACAACCTCAAGAACATAACAGTAGAGATTCCTAAGAATACTCTAACCGTTGTAACAGGTGTTAGTGGATCAGGTAAGAGTTCACTTGTGTTCGATACCATTTTCGCAGAAGGTCAGAGAAGATTTATCGAGTCGCTCTCAGCCTATGCTCGTCAGTTTCTGGGTATGCTAGAGAAACCAAAGGTTGACTTCATGTCTGGGCTTTCACCCTCAATTTCAATTGACCAGAAGAGTGTTGGAAGAAATCCAAGAAGTACAGTTGGAACAATAACAGAAATCTATGATTTTCTTAGATTACTCTACGCACGTGTAGGAGAACCGCATTGTCCTGAATGTGGTAAGAAAATAGAACCTCAGACCTCTCAGCAGATAGTAGACCGCATTCTTCAATATGATGAGGGTACAAGGATAATGATTCTAGCTCCTATGATCAGAGGCAGGAAGGGAGAGTATCGGAAGGAGTTCAAGGAATTTAGAGAAAAGGGATTCATTCGAGCACGAGTTGATAGTAAGATTGTTGATATTGAAGAGGGTATGTCACTCGACCGTTATGTCGAGCACACGATTGAACTGATATTGGACAGAGTAAAGGTATCAGAAAAAGAAAGAGAAAGAATTGCAGAGGCAGTGGATAATTCGCTCAACATGGCGGAGGGTGTTGTTACAATTGTCGCAGGAGATGAGGAACGCTCATTCTCTGAACAGTTTGCATGCATTGATTGTGGTATCAGCCTTCCTGAGATGGAACCACGTATCTTCTCATGGAATACACCTCAAGGAGCTTGCTCTAACTGTACAGGGATGGGGGTTATTCGTGATTTCGCAATAGAGTTGTTTATCGAAGATGAAAACCTCACTCTTCGCCAAGGTGCTATCAAGTCAGACAAATGGAAAATAAAAAGAAAATCCTTCAAGAAAATCGCAGACCACTTTGGTTTTGATCTCGACACCCCATGGAAGGACCTTACTGACAAACAGAAAGAAGTTCTTCTGTATGGATCTGGGGATGTTGAATTCGAATTCGTTTGGTCCGGAGATAATGAGGAATATGAGGTAAAGTATGAGGGGAAATACAGAAGACCATTCGAGGGTTTCATTGAACGTGCGAAACGGTCGTACAGACAGACAAAATCAGAATACAGTAAAAAGAAGTGGGAAGAATTCATGAAGGCAAAGACCTGTCCTGTTTGTAAGGGAGGTCGGCTTCAACCCGTTTCACAAGCAGTTACACTTGGAGGAAAGTCCATTGTTGAAGTAGACAGGATGTCTGTCAAGCACCTTCGGGAGTATATCAACAGTTTGGAGATTGAGCCTCGATTATCACCTGTGGCTGACCCGATCAAGAGAGAGATACAGGGTAGGGTGGGATTTCTTGAAGAAGTGGGTCTCGAATACCTCACGTTAGATAGAACAGCGCCCACGCTTGCTGGAGGAGAAGCTCAACGTATCAGACTTGCTAGTCAAATAGGCTCTAATCTGGTTGGCGTCACCTATGTATGCGATGAACCAAGTATAGGACTCCATGCAAGAGACAATATTCGTTTGCTGAAATCACTGATGAAACTGAGAGACCTCGGTAACACTGTACTTGTTGTGGAACATGACGAGGAAACCATGAGGGAGGCAGATTATATAGTCGATTTAGGAGTGGGAGCGGGGGCTGAAGGAGGAGAAGTCGTAGCAGCTGGATCTATAGAGGACATACTGAAATCCAAGAAATCAGTGACTGGACGATTCCTACGCGGGGAAGACAAGATTCCGATTCCGAAGAAAAGGCGAGAACCTAACGGACGCTTTATCGAGCTAAAAGGAGCAAGACACAATAATCTGAAGAACATTGATGTAAAGATTCCAATGGGTCTATTCGTCTCTGTAACAGGGGTGAGTGGGAGTGGAAAATCAAGCTTGGTGGTTGAGACCCTTCAACGTGAATTGGCACGCAGATTTCACAATGCTGAGGCAGAACCTGGAGAGCACGATTCAATTGAAGGAGCAGATCAACTCGACAAAGTGATTGTGATTGATCAAAGCCCAATAGGAAGGACACCCCGATCTAACCCAGCTACCTATGTTGGTCTTTGGACTCCATTACGAGACCTTTTTGCTAGTCTACCTGAGTCAAAGATTCGAGGCTATAATAAGGGGAGATTTAGCTTCAATGTGAAAGGAGGAAGATGTGAAACCTGTCGTGGAGCTGGAGTCGAAGTAATTGAGATGCAATTCCTACCTCCAGTCCAGGTAACTTGTACCGAGTGCAAGGGGCGCAGATATAATCGAGATACTTTGCAGGTACGATTCAAGGGGAAGAATGTTGCTGACATTCTTGAGATGCGAATAGATGAAGCACACGAGTTTTTTGAAGGAATACCATCTATTCATAGACGTATCCAGACGTTATGTGATGTAGGAATGGGATATGTCAAACTGGGACAACCTGCCACGACGCTTAGTGGAGGCGAAGCTCAACGTATCAAACTTAGTAAATTCCTTGCACGTCCTGCTACAGGTCAGACCTTGATAATGCTAGACGAACCCACAACTGGACTCCATTTTGCAGACATCAAGAAACTCCTTGAGGTGCTCCACAGACTCGTGGACCTTGGGAATACAGTATTAGTAATTGAGCATCAACTAGATGTAGTCAAGACTTCAGATTGGGTAGTTGATCTTGGACCCGAAGGTGGAGATGAGGGAGGTTATATTGTCGCTGAAGGAACACCCGAAAATATTGTAGCTAGCAAGGATTCATTCACAGGTAAGTATCTGAAGGAACTCCTTGAAGATAGCAAACAGAAGGGGAGGGAAAAGCGATAGCTGGTTACATCAGGGTGAGAAAGGCGGAAGAGCATAATCTCAAAGCCATTGATGTGGACATCCCTAGAGACAGGCTCGTGGTAGTCACTGGACCTTCAGGTTCTGGTAAGAGTACTTTGGTCTTTGACACCATATTTGCAGAGGGTCAAAGAAGATATGTGGAATCGCTGTCTTCTTACGCAAGACGTTTTCTGGGACGATTGGATAAGCCAAAAGTTGAGAGTATTAGTGGACTTCCTCCTGCAATCTCAATTGAACAGAAGGGGAGATCAAAGAATCCCCGTAGCACAGTAGGTACAAGTACGGAAATTCACGATTATCTCAGATTACTATTTGCGAACATTGGAATTCCACATTGTGTGAAATGTCGAGAACCGATGGAACAATTGACAGCAGAGTCAGCTGCTAGATTATTACTTGATGAGAATGGCGGACATAGAGTCTATGTCATCGCACCAGTTGTTAGAGATGAAGCAGGAAAACATGAAGAAAAATTCTCAGGACTGGTTGCCAATGGTTTCGCTCGAGTTCGTGTTGATGGAGAGATACTTGATATTGAAGGTATCGAAGTTGATGGACGTAAGAAACATGATATCGATGTCGTAGTGGATCGTTTAGAAATTAGTCAGAAGGTACGCGAGAGATTGATAGGGTCTCTTGAAACTGCTCTTGAAATTGGAGATGGTGTGGCCATCATCGCTCGTGAAGGTGAAGAAGACCTTCGATTTGCAGAACAGCTTATGTGTCCGAAATGTGGTATTCAATATGAGAAACTAGGACCAAAGGCGTTTTCGTATAACAGACCTGATGGCGCATGCCCTACATGTAATGGACTAGGTGTAACCATATCTATAGATCCAGATCTTATAGCTCCTGATGGGAGCATGACAATTTCAGACATAAGTCGAAGAATAAACGATGGTGAACGTTCATGGTTCCTTAGAAGACTCGAGGTCTTGGGGGAGCATATCGGATTCAATATTGATACAAAATTTGAAGAATTAAACGAAGCCCAGGTTGAAACCTTGATGTGGGGAAGACCAGAGTATATCCTTGAATACACTCAAGAAAGTACGAGTTCATCATGGACAATTACTCGGAAGTGGCTGGGATTAGTGCCTTGGCTGAGGAAACTGTATAATGACTCAAGAAGTGGTGACAAATACTGGTATCAACAACGTGCTCAGAGGATAGCAAACGAACTCTCAAGAAGAATTCCTTGTGAATCCTGTGGGGGAAGGAAACTGAAACCAGAGAGCCTTGCTGTAACAGTAAGTGATGTGCCAATAGATGAAATTACTTCTATGACTATTGAACAGTCACTCTCATTCTTTGAGTCTTTGAAGCTCTCTGAACGCGACCAAAAGATTGCAGAATTGGTTTTGAAAGAGATAATAGCTCGACTCAAATTTCTTGTATCGGTAGGTCTAGAGTATCTCAATCTTGATAGATTATCGATGACACTGAGTGGTGGGGAATCTCAACGAATTCGATTGGCTACACAAATAGGTTCAGCGCTAACAGGGGTATTGTACTGTTTAGATGAACCCAGTATTGGGCTTCATCCTAGAGACATTCGACGATTGATTGATACATTCTATCATCTCAGAAGTCTTGGTAATACTGTCGTAGTCATTGAACATGACAGGGACACAATCATGGCGGCAGATCATATTCTGGATCTCGGCCCAATGGCGGGAATTCATGGAGGAGAAGTTGTCGCCCAAGGAAGACCATCAGATGTATTGAAAGACCCGATATCACTCACTGCACAATATCTAGCTGGTCAGAAACAGATACCCATACCTGAAAAGCGACGTGAAGGAAATGGGAAATCTATCATCTTAAGAAATGTGCGCACTAATAATCTGAAAGGAATAGATGTAGAATTCCCATTAGGAAAATTCGTTTGCATTACGGGAGTGAGTGGTAGCGGGAAAAGTTCCCTGACTCATGAAACGTTATACAAGGCATTAGCTCGCAAATTAAATGGGTCTAGTGTTATTCCCGGACCATTCGACTCTATTGAGGGGATAGAGAATATCGACAGATTGGTTTTAGTTGATCAGTCACCAATAGGGAGAACACCACGTTCGAACCCAGCTACTTATACACAGACCTTTGGAGAGATCAGAAATCTGTTTGCGAAAGTTCCTGAGGCTAGAAAGCGAGGTTATAGCCCAGGGCGATTCAGTTTCAACACGAGAGATGGCAGGTGTGAGAAGTGCGAGGGAAGTGGAGTGATTCAAGTTGAGATGCACTTCATGAGCGACGTCTATATTGTTTGCGATGTCTGTAAGGCAAAAAGATTCGATCGGGAAACTCTTGAAGTCACATACAAGGGGAAGAACGTGACTGAGGTCTTAGGTATGACAATAGAAGAGGGACTCGAGTTCTTCCAAGATGTGCCTAAAATCGCCGATAGACTTCAGACACTAGTTGATGTAGGGCTTGGTTATCTGGAATTAGGACAAGCAGCTACAACATTGAGTGGTGGAGAAGCCCAGAGAATGAAACTCGCTCGTGAACTTTGGCGAAGGTCGACAGGAAACACGTTGTACATTCTTGATGAACCGACTACTGGACTCTCAGCTTCTGATGTTCACATTCTACTAAAGGTCATTAGTAGATTAGTCAATGAAGGTAACACAATCATTGTAATCGAACACAACTTGGAGGTCATAAAAACTTCAGATTGGATCATTGATCTTGGACCCGAAGGAGGTGCCGCTGGAGGGGAAGTAGTTGCGACGGGTAAACCTGAAGATCTTGTAGGACTTGTGGAATCACATACAGGATTTCATCTTAGGGGAGTTTTGTATGCGTACAATGCTATTTATGGTGAGTTATAGAAGTTTACAAACCCAAAGCCTGAATTAGATGTTAGGTTTAGTATAGATAAGCCGGGAATCTCGATGAACGACCTCCAAAGACTTGCACAGGACCTTCCTGAAGAGCCAGGAGTCTATATGTGGAAAGATGAGAAGGGTGAGATTCTCTATATTGGAAAATCCAAGTTCCTCAGGAGAAGGGTTGGGTCATATCTAAGAAGACATGGACTTATGCGTAGGACATGAGAAATGATCCAGCGTGCACGAGACCTTGAGGTAATCGTGACTACCACAGAAAAAGAAGCACTTCTTCTTGAAGCCACCCTAATCAAAAAACACCTGCCACCTTTCAATCTCGCATTAAAGGATGACAAGAGGCACGCTTGGATTCGGATGAATCCGAATGATGAAGTACCAACATTCAACATAACTCGTGAGTATGAGAACGATAGTGCTACCTATTATGGTCCATTTGGTAGCGTCAAACGTCTTGAGAAATTCCTAGACACAATAAGAAGACATATTCCAATTGCAATGTGTGGCGAACCTCTGATGGTAAAACGAGAATGCATTGATTTCCATTTGAAGCGATGTTCAGGTCCATGTTTTGATAGGAACATAACACGTGAGGAATATATGGACCTAGTAAAACAAATGGCGATGTACCTTGAAGGTAGATTGGAGGAGCTTACAGATCTGGTAGAACAGAGAATGGAGGAAGCATCTGCAAACCTTGAATTTGAGAAAGCTGCGGCTCTCAGAGACCGTTTAAACGATATTCACATTGTGATGCGACGACAGAAGGTGGTGGAGGTAAATGGCGTCAATCGAGATGTGATTGGAATTGCACGTACTGAACAAGCTGCTCTAATTGAGCTTTTACTCATTCGGAATGGGCGACTGTTGGGTCATGATAATTTCTTTTGGGAAATTGATCTGGAAACAAAAGATACCGAGATACTTACTACGTTTGTTGAACAATTCTATTTTACCTTACCACAATTACCTGATGAAATTCTCCTTCCGTGCGCGATACCAGATCTTGTACAGTATAATGAATGGTTGACTGAATCAAGAACAAGACCTGTCAAGATAATAGTGCCAGAATCAGGAAAACCAAGAGAGTTGGTTGAGATGGCAAATACTAATGCCGATAGAGCACTTCGTAAGATGCTGATTCTGGGAGACACTAATGGAGAGATCATCTCAAAGGGAGTCAAAGAACTGAAAGATACACTCGGTCTCAAGATAGCACCTATGCATATCGAAGGATTTGATATTGCGAATATACAGGGCACAGATCCAACAGGATCATGTGTCGTATTCATTAACGGGCAACCAGAAAACAAGATGTATAGAATGTTTAAGATAAGAATCAAAGAGACTCCTGATGATTATGCAATGATGCGTGAGGTTGTGTATCGTAGATATCGGGGGGTAATGGAAAGAGGTGACGATTTTCCCGACCTAATTCTTATTGATGGAGGAAAGGGACAGCTAAATGTCGCACTTGATGCGATACAAGAACTTGGATTAGATGAGTTGAATGTAGCTTCCTTGGCTAAGAGAGAGGAAACATTGTATACTAGAGACTTACCAGATGGAGTGTTGCTTGATTGGGGTTCAGAAGGTTTGCATCTTGTTCAGAGAATAAGAGATGAGGCACATCGGTTCGCCCAACGTTATCACCACAAGCTACGAGAGAAAAGAGTCACGGGTTCTATTCTTGAAGAAGCACCAGGAATCGGGCCTAAAAGAAGATCCGCGCTCCTTCGAGCGTTTGGTAGTTATCACAAGATTCGTGAAACCAGCTGGGAGTTCTTAGCCATGGTTGATGGGATGACAGAAGCATCAGCAAGAACATTGCGAGCGTGGATAGATGAAGAGGACCCACTCTGAGATTAGATAGATTATTCACGTTGTTCAGGCGGTTTTTTCCCCAAGATGTCCTCTTTTGGAGAAGTAATTTTAGGTTGGGTCTTTTCTTTGGGGGATTTTAATTTCACACTCCTCGTAGGTGATTCTTTGTGCTTTGCTGAAGTCATTGACAGCGGAATAAGTGGGGAAGCATCATCGAGAAGTGATGTCTTTAGGAGGGCATAAAGATTGTTTCTTCGTCTACTATAAAGAAGATAGACAACCAATCCACAAAGACTAATCAACCCACCAAGAATCAAGGTTTCGAAATGGAGACTTGGAATCAATATGAGACAGGTAATAACTCCAAGTAGTGGAATTGCCGGATAGAAGCGCGATTTGA
Organism: uncultured archaeon; assembly: GCA_964458565.1. Lineage (GTDB taxonomy): Archaea > Asgardarchaeota > Thorarchaeia > Thorarchaeales > Thorarchaeaceae > CAYWJO01. Next base: position 12,333 of record CAYWJO010000015.1, read on the forward strand.
ATGTACCGGGTACACTCAATCCTTTTTCTCTCAGAAAAATGACTGAGAGATTTACAATGGATAAGCCAATTAAATACCCGAAATCAGAAAGCGATGCTACAAATGTAACATCTCCCGAAGCAGCAAAGGCACATACCAAAATCAGTGTAATAATGAGAGCAGGGATTGGAGTTTTGAATTTCTTATTGACAGATTCAAAAAAACTAGGAAAGTATCTGTCGCGTCCCATTGAATACGCGACTCTCGCAGCGGCCAAGAATGTTGCATTTAATGCAGCATAATTTGATGCCGCCATACCAGCAAGTGCGAAATAGAACGCCCCTCTCCCAAAAATAAGCTCATAGACATCGGATATTGGAACGTTAGAGTTGGCAATTCCTTGATATGGAAAGTCTACACTAGGATTTGGAACTCCCACCATCACTAATGAAGCTAGCATGTAAATTCCTGTTGCTATGATGAGTGTCAGCATAATGGCACGTGGAATATTCTTCGCTGGATCCTTAATTTCTTCACTAGCAGTTGTGATAAGCTCAAATCCCACGAAACTGATATAGATAAATGAAATAGTACCCATGAATGTGAAAAACGTGGAATCGGGTTTGAAAACCGGACCGATTACCCCAGGATCTATGAAAAATAGACCAATGAAAATAAACGAGAAGAGCACAATTGACTGAGCAATGTTTAGGATTCCAAGAACTCCTGTTACACCCTTGATACTGATCAGGTTGGTGACAAAAGTGATAGCTATGAAAAAAATAGCTATTGGACCAACAATCTGTAGAGTTTCCCCGGGAAGAAATGCTGCAAGTGTGTGAGCAACAGCTAAAGCATATAATCCACAGGCAAGTACATTACCAATGAAAAGAAACCATCCTGTGAGGAAGGCAGGAAATCCGCCAATAGTGTCATGAGCAAATGTATATCCACCACCCTCTTTTGGTATAGAACATGCGAGCTCAGCATAGTTTATTGCCGTAAAAATCGTAAGTGCACCAGTTACAAAATATGCAAGTACAATGGCAGGTCCAATCATCCCAGCAGCAGTACCTGAGATAACATAGATACCACCACCAAGCATTGCACCAAGACCAATGTTTGTCGCTCCTATAAGACCGAGACGGCGAGAGAACTTACTACTTTGTTGTTCTGAACTCGCAACCTCAACCAAGAAATTCACCAGCTATAGAAACTATGTCCCAGAAATCCTCTTGTATTTCCATTGGAGCCAAATATTCAACTTTTGAATGTATTGCTGTTACAAAAAACGATGGAGAGCATTTGTTGGAAAACAGAAACAGTAACTTACAGTAGTTCCCAAAAAAATGTTATAATCAAGAGTGTGCATTCATAACCCCGAAGTTTAAATGGGATATGTGAACGCATCCAAATGTCGGACAATTAAAAGTCCGTGTGCGAAGTGAATAGAAATGATCTGGAAAGTAACAGACGCATGCACTGCTTGTGGAACTTGTGCTGATGTGTGCCCAGTAGACCCAACACTCTACATCATCAAAGAGATGGCAGAGTACCAAGTTGGTCGTGCTGATGAATGCACTGAATGCTACGCTTGTGTTGATAGTTGCCCTGAGGGTGCTATTGAAGAAGCCGAGTAATCGCAGCACATAGAAACACAAAGAAGACCTGACAGGGATGACTTTGGTCATCCATTTGTCGTCCCTGTCGTTGACATTTCCAGTTTCTATTATAACGTGGAATTATGAGATATTCCCCAAGTATTATTAGCAATTCTGCAATTCTTAAGACCTAATAATATCCGCGAATAGGAGCGCGCTGATGATGCGTAAAAATGCAATATTATTCATACTAATTATTTTACTACCTGTTGGATTCGCCGCGATATCAACGGCACCAACAGTATCTGTAATTCAAGATGTACAATACTTACCTTCAGAGTTTACATTGCAAACATTCGAGAGAAATATGAATGTAACAGCATATGTTACTCCAGACTTTGTAAATGAAACACTCACACGTTTCTTGTATTCTGCAAAGGAAAGTATTTACATCGAAATCTACCAATTCAATAGTCCAGCGATTCTATCTCTCATAAACGATATCAAGAATTCAAATCCATCTATTGATATCAAATTGATGTTGAGTGAACATGTAGTAGATGGGAGTTCAGAAAATATCTATACGGCGTGGAACTTAACTCAACTAGGAATTCCAGTTCGATGGACTTCGGATATCTTTGATTTTTCACATCAAAAATTCATAATCATTGACAATATCACCACAATCGTTCAAGCAGGAAACTGGGCGAAGCTAAGCGTTCCGTTAAATGACTGGATATATCAGAAATATCAAAACATGTATTGGAAGAACTATAAAGCGAATCGAGAGTTCAATATTGCAATGACCGATACAGAAGTGACCGGTTATTACAGAGACGTCTTTGACAATGATTGGAGTATCGGTACAGAGTACAATGAAACTATTGATGGAACTGGAACTGTTCTAGAATGGGGTTCTCTTTCATTTTCATACTATCCCAGAGTATTCAACTATAGCACAGAATTTACAGGAGATATGAAAGTCACACCAATAGTCAGTCCAGACACAAGTCTGGAGGGTATTCTCTGGTGCATCAGCAGTGCGAAGTACACACTAGACATCGAAATTCCGTATACTTACAATGGAACCACTGCAATTACTCAAATTGTAGATGCAATTATCGCAGCAAAAGAAAGAGGCGTTAATGTCAGGATTATTGCAGATGGTACCAAGGAACAGAATGAAGAACTTGCCCCCGAGCTTGCCAAACATGGCATTCAGATGGCATGGATGGATACGAGATTTTTTGCTAGCATACACAACAAGGCAATAATTGTTGATGGCCAGATGATTCTCATTTCAAGTATCAACTGGAGTGAAACTAGTGTGACAGCAAACAGAGAAGCGGGAGTGATCATCGAGCACGAAGGCGTTGCACAGTGGTATCAAGCAGTTTTCGATTATGATTGGGGAATGGCCTCAAATGAGGTTTCAGATGGCGTAAACATAGGTTGGGAACCAGTAGTACCATCCAGTACAGATACAATCAATGTGTCAGTCTACGCTCACTTAGTTAATGGCAGTGAGAATCTCGATGATGTAATTCTGAGTGTAAAAATAGATGATGGTTTATGGGAGAATCACTCGATTTTGGAGAACATCTATCTTTCAGGTGAAGTGAATTATGAGAATTACTTCTATGAGATAAGTCCACAAGCTGATGGTACCAACATCACTGTGAAAGCCTACATCGAAGTAGCAGGACTCTGGAACTCGAGTATGGACACTGTAATCCATGTTGCTGATATCTCGGAGGAACCAGTTACTCCAGGGGTACACATTGATTCACCAAGTGATGTGACCTACGAGTATGGTGATACTGGAAATAGTATCACGTGGAATCCAACTTCAACCAATGAAACAGATTCCTATACTATTACTATGAATGGAACAGAAGTCGAATCTGGAGATTGGGATGGAACAGCGATTACCATAGATGTTGATGGTTTGTCACTAGGAACTTATGTCTACTCTCTGACAGTAAATGACACTTTAGGCAATGAAGCGAGTGACACAGTGAACGTGTTTGTAGTCGATACAACAAACCCAACAATCAATAGTCCAAATGATATCACCTATGTTAGGGGAGAAACCGGTAACTCGATTACATGGTCTCCAAGCGATGAATTTCCATCGTCATATGTCATTCAACGGGGTGGTGTCGAGGTCGATGCGGGTTCATGGGATGGAACATCTATTTCCTGGTCAGTAGATGGCCTTGAAGCGGGAACATACCAATTCACTCTAATCGTCGTAGATACTAGTGGCAATTCAAATACCGATTCGGTTATTGTCACCGTTAATCCGACTCAAATGGATCAATTGATTCTCTATGGTGTAATTGCAATAGGAGCTCTAGTTGTCGTTATTATAGGTGTCTTCTCGCAGAAAAGAAAATAGACAGTCTAAGACCCCCCTCAAACTTGAGGGGTGTCATTCTCTTTTTTTTATGATGATTCAGCAAATTCAGCAAACCTATCACAGCTCTCTGCGTCTTGATTTTCTCCACGTTTTCTGTGAAGACTAGCCGCAATTCGATAAGAACGTGCTACTTCAGGCCATCGCTCTTTTGCATCCAAACATAGAGCGAGCGCTTTCCAGGTTTCCGGATTATCTGAATCGCGAGAGATTGCTTGATTATAGGCATCGATGGCTTCATCAATCTTCAACTCACTCTCAAGAGCTCTCGCCTTTTTCACCCATAATTCAGAACTGGTTGGAATCTGTGTGAGACCCAATTCCGCAGCTTCAAGAGCATCATTGAATGAGCCTGTTGATAGATGTGCTTCAGCCTTATTGGAATGTGCTCTATAATCACTTGGATTGATTGAAATTGCCATGTCGAAGGCTACAACAGCCTGAACCTGTTCTCCAATCTTAATATGGACCAAACCCATTTCATTCAATGCATCAAGACTATCAGGATCTAACTGAAGAGCCTCTCGATATGCATCTATAGCTTTCTTATTCTGGCCTTGGATGAATAGGTTACGAGCTTTATTCATTAGTTCTGCAAAAGCAGGGTCCACAATTGTCATAGCATTAGCCCGACTTAGTTTACTATTAATGCTTATTATGGTGGAATAATCAATATTGCAGTATAGGTGTTTGACAACAAGGGTTTTAACGTGGACAATATCACCTCACTTGTTCATTGCCTGAGGATTGAGTATGTATCACAACGAGGAACATGACGATACTGCAGACGAATATGATGAAATCTACGAAGATTTTGATGAAACTTTTCCGGACGAAGAGGAAGATGAAATCAGAGATGTTCCAAGTGAACCAGTTTTACCTGGAGGCACGATAGCGGCTTTCCTCAATGACCCAAGTCCATATTTAGGAATTCCACTTGTCATTGTTGGACTTTTAATTGTCTTACTAACACCACCTGAGGTATGGGCACCAAATAGATATTCTCTACTAGGTGGCTATCTCTTGTTTGTGTTAGCTGCGGCAGCTTCTTATTTCGCTCTAAAAGTCTGGTTCTTAACTAGCACAGGATGGTTGCGATTTGGAGGACCAACAAATCTGATCGTGATCTGGGCAACAGTAGGTATTGCATCGGTGGACCTTCTTTCCTGGTTGGTTGCTGGTGCGTCTATCTTCGGGATTGGTTTTGTCGAGCCGCTTGTTTCAACAGGATTGATCATTGTACTATTCTGTTTCTATAGCCTTTGGTTAATCCAACGAACTATAGAGCGTGATTAGGTTTGGGTGATAGTTCATCACCCACCAATTTCACCATCAGACATCTTACTGAAATAATTAGAGAATTCGTTAAAGAAAGAGATTGGGAGCAATTTAATCGTCCTCTAACATTAGCTATTTCTGCTCAGATAGAAATGGGTGAACTTTTGGAACTCTTTCAGTGGAAGACTGAAGATGAAATAGAGAATGCATTAGAATCCGAAGAGTACAGAAGACTCATTGGAGAGGAGTTATCCGATGTTCTTGTCTATATCCTAAGAATCGCAGATACTGCTGGAATAGACCTAGCGGAAGCGCTTACAAAAAAGATGGAGAAAAACCGCGATAAATATCCAATTGATAGTTGGAAAGGCAATGCTCCAAGTAAACTAGGATGAATCGATTAGACGAGTATATAGGTCAGGTCGTCGTTTCTCAAAAATCTGATTTAGTTCACCCATCATCTTGTCATCGGCTTCTGAGGGATCAATATCTGTATACCCAATACCAACTTCGGTATCGGTCAATCTAAGCAAGATCTCTCCATCCGGTGCAGTGATTTGTGAACAGCCTGTGAAACCAATTCCACGCTCATCACCTATCCGATTCGCAGTTGCTGTAAATACCTTGTTCTCGAGAGACCTTGTAATCATTGAATTCTGGCAGTACTGAAGTACTAGATTTGATGGATGTAAAATCACTTGGGCACCTTTCAAGGCGAGAACTCTAGCGGTTTCAGGAAACGCCCAATCAAAGCAAATCATCACTCCAAACCTGAAACCATTCCAATCCACAACGGGAGGTTCCAATTGACCTGGTTCGAACCAATATGTTTCCTTACTGAAAAGATGTATTTTTTGGTATGAAATTCTATAATCACCATCTGTGAAAACAACGGCGGAATTGAACAATCCATTATTTGTCAGTTCACATATTCCAGATACAGCCATCCTATTGCTACTTGACCAATCTGCTAAACGTTTACAGTATAGTCCGTCAGGAATAGCTTCTGAGCACTCAAACGCCTCAGATTTTGATTGGAAGACATACCCTGAGTTTGCTAACTCGGGGAGTACGAGAACATCAACTTCTTTCTCAGTTGCATCAATCAAAATCTGGTCAAGTTGAAACAGATTCCAATCACTATCTGCGACTCTTGGTTGTATCTGTCCAACGCCAATTCTAATCATATCAATCTATCTGATATTGGACAAATTATTAATTCCGGAATGTACGGTTATTGAGATAGGGTGCATCAGTATGTCTGATGATAACGAATGGTTTGATGATGAAGAAGAAAAATGGGAAGATGAAGTCGAATGGGAAGAGGAGGAATGGGGAGATGATGAATGGGAGGAATTTACAACAGAAGATGATGACTGGTAATTAGAAGTAGGAGTGTGATTTTAGCAGAAGGAGGAGTTGGTTTGAGCCATCACTTGAAATTATCAGATATATCAATATCACTCTTTGTTGAATTTTGTGTTTTAATGGTGATAGGTACTTTTGGCATGATATTTTTGAAGCCTTATGTGTCGCAGGAAGAATCTGCGAGATTAGTTGCATTTATTGTTCTAGGGATTGTCGGACCACTTACGCTTATTCTGACTGGTGCAGGGTGGCAGAGGAAGTTAAATCGATTATTCCTTCTAATTATGGGGCTTATGGGTTGGTTGCTACTGAGTGCAGGTCTCTTAGGATACCTTGGCATCTATACCACATTGACAATTCCAATTGCATTTGCAGTTTTTCTTCTTGGGCGACAGTTTTCGGATTCAAAATGGATAGACAGGGTTGTCATAATCAAGCGGTGGTTCAAGGTAGAGAGTGTCTTGCAAGAGGAAGAATTTACGGAGTTTTAGATGGTTTACTTCTAAAAGATAGCACCTTTCATCATTGTCTGACAATCACAGCTTGCATCCATTGGAATCGTATCTATCATTTCGAAGGTCAATTTACGAACGCGATCAACATTGCTAGACATCGTCTTCAACACAAGTTCATGAGTTACTGGACCTTCGTCTCCACTTACATCATAATCTGTTGGCATGGAAATATTTACAAAACATATACCAGCTTCACGTGCAAGGGCAGCCTCGGGATACGCAGTCATTCCAATTACATCCCATCCTTGTCCATGGTAAAATAGAGATTCAGCGCGAGTTGAAAATCTTGGACCATTAATACATACGTAAGTTCCTTTCTTATGGTGTTTATATCCAAGTTTATTCGCTGTTTCACTCGCTACCTCGCTCAGCTCTGGACAAAAGGGATCTGCGAATGTAAGATGTGCAATTGGACCGCCATCAAAAAAAGTATCTGCACGTGTTCCAAAGGTTCTATCGAATATTTGGTCTGCGAAAACAAACTCACCTAGTTTGATCTTTTCAGGTTGCAGACTTCCGCACGCAGCGGGACTGATGATACGCTTAACACCCAATGCTTTCATGCCCCATATGTTCGCTCTATAATTTATTCCATGTGGGGGGATTGTATGGCCACGGCCATGACGTGCAAGAAACGCAAAACCACGACCCTTCATTGAACCAACTATGAAATTATCAGATGCCGCACCATATGGTGTGAACACCTTGATTTCAATCGGATTTTCAATCACTGTTGGATCATAATTACCACTACCACCAAACATACCAATTTCAATAGGTAAAAGCTCTTCAACTTCACTGGTTCGTGTTCTATCAATAGCAACATAATCGAGCTTAGCTTCAAATGCCAAAGCATATCACAACTCCTTAAGTCATTCTAGGGATTAGACGTTCTCCCATAAATAGATGATGAACTGGTATGAATGCACTATTGTCTATGATATATTGCTGAGTTTCAGCTATTCTTTCCTTGAATCAATTAGTGATATGTAGATTAGGCCAAGAATCAAGATAACTAGTCCACCCATTACAATACCAGAGGTTATGTTATAGTATTGTCCATCATTGATTACACCAAGTGTGTTATGCAATATCTGTCCTGCAATGAAAAGGATTAGTCCAGCTACGGGGATATAAATCGAATAACCCCTATCAGCCTGTGTTATTGCAGGATGCTCTGGTTCATCTCTAATCTGTGAATCAGGTTTCTTAAGATCGGATCTATAGAACCGTGTCTGATCTTCAGTAAGATATCCTGAAACAACGCCTTCTTGAATTAAATCAGAGAGTAGGACAGCAGCCACTTCCTCAGGAATCTCTAATTGTTCGCTGATTGCTTCAAGTGAACTCAGACCAGTATCATTAACAATACTAGTCAATAAACGTTTCAATTCATATGCATCAGGAATTGTTGTATCTTCGATCATGATATATCACATGCAATCAGTTGATATCGTAATTTAACCTAAAGCCACGATATGTGGTCACAAATCAGGGTCACGTGTTGTATCCTGTAAACTAATAAGGTGCTTCCGCTTTGTGCAATGTTGTTCCAAAAATCGAAATTTCAAACATGATCTGATTTGGGAGGCTTCAAGAGATACATCCATCTCAGTTCATCAGATTCTAGCGATACAATAGCTATCCTTAAACAACACTAACGCTGAGTAGAATTGAATCAATCTGTTCATATGATTCCTGCGATTTATCATTTCCACTATCCGATGTTGATGTTTTAATTGATGATTCTGTTTTCGCTCCTATCTGAAATCAACGAATCTGTTCATTTAGAAACCTTGACTTAAAATTATATCTCAGGAAAGGCGAGCTAGGTTGAAGATTTAAGAACTCCTAAGCAATTTAGGTATGTATGTGTCAAGATATTGTATTGCGGTTTCAATTTCCTCTGTGGATACAGCGTAACAAAGTCGGAGGAATCCCTCACCATTATTTCCGAAAGCTGAACCATGTACCGTGGCTACGTTAGCGTTCTCAAAAATATCATTTGCTAATTCGAAAGAACTCTTTCCATATGCACGTATATCAGGAAACGCGTAAAATGCCCCTCCAGGTGGTTCAATGGTAATACCAGTTATTGCATTCAGACCACAGACAATCAAATCACGGCGTTTTCGATATGTATCAAGCATCTCTTGTACGCAATTTTGTGGTCCATCCACAGCAACTTCAGCTGCTTTTTGTGATATTGATGTAGGCATAGCTAGAAAATGCTCTTGCATGTGTGTCATTGCTTTAATGACTTCAGCAGGACCTACACTGAAACCGATTCGCCAACCAGTCATTGCATAGGATTTGGAGAATGAAAAGAGGGTCACACATCGTTCGTTCATTCCGGGAATCGAACCAATGTAAAGAGGTTTTTCAGATCCATATCGGAATTTCTCATAGGCTTCATCTGATAGGATATAAAAGTCATGATCAATGGATAACTCAGCAATCTTTCTTAGTTCAGTATTGGACGTGACGCCGCCAGTTGGATTATTTGGGGAATTAATTACTAGAAGTTTGGTTTTTTCAGAGATTAGAGATTCAACATCCTCCGCTTTCATCCCAAAGTTATTCTCTTTTCTGAGTGGTACAGGGACAGGAGACCCCCCTGTAAGCAGAGCGTGAGCAGGATGACTGACAAATCCAGGATCAGGATATAGTACCTCATCCCCAGGGTCTACAAGCACCTGATTAGCGAGAATAAGAGACCCCATTCCACCAGCAGTGCATATAATCTCGGTTGCCGGATTTGCCTCAATGTTATTATCACGCTTTAATTTCCGTGCAAAAGCCTCACGAACCTCTATCATCCCTGCGTTGTGAGTATAGCGCGTCACTCCATTTTCGATCGCCTTTATTCCAGATTCTCTAATGAAAAGAGGTGTGTCAAAATCAGGCTGACCAACCGTGAGATTTATGCAAGCTGGGCGTTCAGCGACTCTGTTATACATTTTGCGTATCTCACTTGCTGGAATAAATTTAGTTCGACTGGCAAGCATTAGCAACACCGTAATGCGCAAACGCAAAGGACTGGGCTATATATGCATCTATCAGACCATCAATTCCAAAGCAACATCCAAATAATCCATTAGAGAAGATAAAATTAAAGAATGAAGTGATAGCTCAGATATTGATCATATATCTCATTCCAGTAAAGAGCTGAATTAGATATTATTTCGGTCATTTGTGTTTAAGAAATGTGCCATTTCGATATTCAGCAAAAGCAATTCTTAACTCTTCGTCAGTGTTCATAACGATTGGACCACCCCATGCGATCGGTTCATTTAAGGGACGCCCTGATACGAGAAGCAACCTAAGGTTTTCATCTTTTGCTTCAATCCTTACAGAATCACCATCAGCATAAAGAACCAGACTATTCTCATCGTGAGTCACATTGGAATTTGGCTCGAACAAGCCCCTACCTTCGAAAATGAATGCGAACACTGTGTGACCTCGAGAAACTGAGTGAGTAAATTCAGTTTCAGCAGGAATTGATACATCAACATACTCTGGATCAATGACGATATCTTGAACTGGACCTTTAATGCCCTCAACTATCCCAGCTACGATTTTAACTTCTACTCCATTCTCAAGTTTGACCGTAGATATATCATCAGCACGAATGTCACGATATCGTGGATTCATCATCTTCATGTCCGCAGGAAGATTAGCCCAGAGTTGGAAGCCTGTTAAATTCCCATCCGTTCGCTCAGGCATCTCTTCATGTATGATACCAGAGCCAGCTGTCATCCATTGTACGTCTCCAGGTCCAATCACTCCACCATTCCCTAGACTGTCGCCATGTCGCACATTACCATTTAGAATATACGTTATTGTTTCAATCCCACGATGCGGATGCCATGGAAAACCAGCGATGTAGTCTGCAGGTTTATCAGAGCCAAAATTATCAAGAAGTAGAAATGGGTCCAATAAAGGAACATGTGCAAACCCAAATGCACGTTTTAATCGAACTCCGGCTCCTTCCATAGTAGGAACGCTTGACCAAACACTCTTTATTTTGCGTGTTACGTCCATTGTAGATACACCAGATGAAGTAAACTCTGTTACAATCACAATTAAGCTAAAGAGCCTTTACATTAAGCAGTATCTCAGATTTCGATAGAACCACAAGGATGTACCTATTGGAGTACGAAGATAGAATTAATCCTTCAGGTGCCATGCTTTATCAAGCGGGTACTCTATTTTTCCAAGAAATCCCATGTGTGCCTTAACTTTTGAGAGCCGTTCATCTGAAAGAACAACATTATTGTACTCACGAAGATGCTTCTTGAGTTCCTGAGTACTCATCTCTGTCAGCTTCTCGCCTTCGAATATTTTCGTTATTAGAGCAGTAATATCCTCGTAGAAATTCCATGGCCAGATTTCCCATGCCCATGTTACTTCTACTCCAAAGAAATCAGGTTCAAATTTTGAACCAGCAATGTGCATGAGCGTTGCAGATTTTACTTCATCAGGTCCACAGTCTTTGATATGGTCACATGCCAGAGTCAAACTCTGACCGGTATCAGTTATGTCATCTACTACTAGAACTTTTTTTCCAGAAACATCTACTGTAAGAGGACATGTCAACTTGGCTTTTCCATCCTTCGTAGCTGTAACACCCCAATGATCTACCTTAACACTATAAAGCTCTTTTACACCAAGCAGGTCACACGCAATTCGAGCGTGTACCCACCCACCTCGTGCAATACCTATAATGACATTAGGTCTCCATCCAGAGTCCTTAATCTTGCTGGCAGTCTGGTAAGCATAGTTGTAGATATCATCGAAATCCAATACATAACATAGTGGGCCCTTGAGTTCCATAACACTCACAATCCAATTGCTTCGCTGAAAAGTGTCCCATTAAAAGTTTGTTGCCTTGCCTTTAAAGGCATAGTATCCAGAAAATCATAGCTTATCAACATGTAAGGATAGCGAATTGAATTCCCCTGGATTATATTCTAGTGCCATGTTTAGTATATCTCCGTTTTTCACATTAAAAGATCTATCAACTGGAAGAAAGAGGTCTCTCCACCCATCCATCATGTCCAACCTGATTTTTTGTGAAAGGTATGCCTCAAACATACCTGCGAAACCTGAGAGTACTCCATCTTGCTGGATGTCGAATTGAAATTCAATAGATATTGTTTCGGAGTATCTATCACTATCAAAATCAAAAGAAGCAATAGGATGATGATTAGCTAGTTCTCTTACCTCATTATTAGCTAATGTTTGTGGAAAAGGAGGAAATCTAAGATCTAAGAATTCATACCTAGTTCTCATGGCTTCACATTCCACAGGTACAAGAAAAATGGTGATTTGCCTTGGTAGGAGAGTTCCCTTCTTCTTCAGGAGCATCTTCTTTGCATGTATTGATGCGGGAATCTGTTGCTCTACCAGCATCATTGATGAAAGCATTTCGCAAATAACAACATCCACACGTTCATCAGGAACATAGTTCATGAAATGAGATTTTACAAAATCTATTCTATCCTCAACACCATTCAATCTGGAAGCGATTCTAGCATAACCAAGCGAATCAGCATTAATGTCAACTGCATAGACATGTTTCGCACCAGCTTTGGCAGCGAGTATAGCTAAAACTCCAGACCCTGTACCAAGGTCAACAACTACAGAATCATGATTTACTATCTGATTGATTGCGTCCCTGAATTTGCTTATCCGTTCCTTATGAGATAGCAAACTGACTGCATGTAGTATTGAGAATGGTGTAGCATATTCGCGTGTCATTATTTTTGCCATATCAAATATTACTTATAACCCGTCCGTGCAGGGACATTTCCTAAAGCATGATTAATTCGTGCTCAATAACATACCAGAATCAAGGAAGGTAAATGCTATGGCGCTCAAAGCTGCTCAAAAAGCACTAGAGGAAGAACGCTTTGAGGATGCCATTGAGATTCTTAAGAGAATACTTCTTGACGAGAACAATGAACCAGAGGTCTTAGTATATCTTGGAATTGCATATGTGCAAACAGAACAACCTGCAAAAGCTGTAGAAGTACTAAGACAAGCAGAAGACGAAGTTGAAGATCATTGTATTTTGTGTTTGTTCCTAGGAAGAGCTCTAAAAGCTTTAGGAGAACTAGCAGATGCTGAGGATTGTCTTAGAAGAGCTATCAACCAGGAACCAGAGAGGCCAGAAGCCTGGGAAGATTTGGCTAATGTTCTTTTTGAACAAAAAGAATATGGAAAAACCGTTCGGATTCTATCTGAGGGAGTTACACGATTTCCCAATAATGTATCTCTGAGAGGGTTGAATGCAATTTGTTATCACAGGTTAGGAGATTATACTTCAGCAGAGATTGAATGGCGAACTGTTGTTAAGCAACGACCCGATTCAGTCATGGCATGGTCAAATATAGCATATATGATGATATTACAAACGAGATATGAAGAAGCTTCAACAATCATAGATAAAATTAGAGAGCTGGATAGTTCAGATTACAGATTTCAGCTCCTTAAAGGAGAAATGGTATTTCAAGATAGAGATTTCGAGAATGCAATACCATATTATGACCGTGTTATCGAACAAAATCCGAATAACATTCAGGCTTTGTCAAGACTTGCTCTTGTTTATAATGAATTATCCAATTCGGAAGCAAGTATTGCATACTTGAATCGTGCGGAAAAAAGTATGCACACTAATCCACAATGTTGGCGTGGTCTCTCAGACACATACGAAAGACTTGGTATGAAAGAAAAGGTTATTGAAATTCTGGTCTATGGAACTGAAATTGACAAGGGATCTGCAGCACCTTGGATTTCATTGGCTCAAGAATATACTAGAATAGGAAAAACAGAAGAGGCAATGCATGCGTGGAAAATGTCCTTTGAATTGAGAGAGTATGTTAAGATTTGTTGCACATCTTGCGATTCTTATTTCAAAATTCCATATACCCAAGGGTTAAGATTTGATCTCAATAGAAACCAGATATGCCCAACTTGTGCTGAAGAAGTAAGAATACCAGATGGACTGGCATTAATCTGAACCGAGAGAGTTCAAATGAGTGATAGAAGGTATCCAAAATTTCCAATACCTGGTGTTGGTGCAATAGTTGTCAGCCATAAAGGAATTCTTCTAGTTAGACGGAATAAGGAACCAGGCAAAGGAATGTGGAGTATTCCGGGTGGAGGAGTGGAGATTGGGGAAACACTCAAAGAAGCAATCATTCGTGAGGTTTTGGAGGAAACAGGAGTAGATATTGAACCACTTTATGAGATTGGTTATGTTGACCTAATAACAAAAGATAATCAAGGTTCAATAGAATTCCATTATCTTATTCTTCATTTTCTTGCTAAAGCATCAAGTATTAAATTAAAACCGGAATCACCAAATGCCGATGTAAATTGGTTTGCGATGAGAGACATACCTCTTACTGAAACACTACCCCAGATTATTGAACTTCTCGTAAAGCACGAAGACCAAATTCTTGCGATTCAGGAAGAACTTTAAAAACCCAAGAAATTAATAAGCTGTAGTGAATGACATTTTGATGGAGATTACATCACACTTTCGAACGGATGTGTATAAACAATGTTCAGAACAATCATGGCATTACTTGTAGCTCTTCTGGCCTCGGTTCTTATCGGTGCGTTTCAAATTGTAGGCGTCACTACTGATATGATACTTGCCTTGCCAGAAGGTGATATCCTCGCTCAGTTGCAACTCTGGGGACAGGTTCTATTCCTTGACCTAGCGAGACCTTATACAGCACTAACAGCACATAGCGCATTTGCACCATTAGTAGCATTAGGCGTCGCAGGTTTCATTGCAGGACTTATCTCAAAGAGTGGTATCAGGATGCTCTTTGTTTCAATTATTACCTTGGCGCTTTTCTTTGTGGGATACATTGTGCTCTCACTTGGAATGCCACTCTCTATTGCATCCTTCACCGGAGAGATTGCCGCAATGGCTCTTGATCTCGGTGCAGCATTTGCCCTGCTGTTTATCCCTGGTATAATTGGAGCATCTTTGACTGCTGAGGAATACTAGAAAATCTTGAAGAGAGCCTTGTACTCTCTTCCTTCACTCTTTTTTCTAATGAATTTGTCTTTCAATGGTAGATGAAACGAGCGTTAGAAAGCGATCCAAAAAATCGCGGTGGACAAACGCACCTGCAGCCATTGGATGACCACCTGCTTCAACTATCAGCTCATCATTTTCTTCATTAAGCTGGTCTCCAGCAGAAGAAAATGCTTCTTTTAAGTTAAGACCCCGATTTACTAATGCTTTTCTAGCACGACCTGAAATTTTCACCATAGGTCCATCATCAGACACATTCGTGCTGACCCCAATTACAGGTTTATCAATTGGAATGATACGTGCACCTTGTGCCATCCCAATAACAATTCCAACAATTGTATCTGGAGTCTGAGGATCATTCACGATATAAATCCCAGATTGTTCCTGATATCCATCTTGTTCAAGACGACGGAGGGCTGAAGCAAGGTTTGAGCGATGTTGTTGAAGCAGAGTCATTCCGGTGGATATTGCATTCTTATCTCCGAGGCATACCAAGACACCAATATCGGATCTTCTATTGCGACCACAGGCATTAAGAAGAGTCGAGAATTCTTTAGCACTTCGAAGATCTGTACGTGGAGGTCGATGGTTAAGAGTAATAACATCTCCGATTATGCCTTGTGCAATTGATGGATCGTCATAGACATTAAGAATGTATTGAAAGAGTTTTTGAGTAACTCCTTGCTTTTCCTCTGGTTCCAGGTCAACCCAAGTTCGCCAAGAGTCTTCATCTACTTTTGTTTCAATTTCCAGTTCATTAAAGAAAAGGAGGCAGGCATCTCTATCACCAGTGAGTCCAGGAATGAATGGATCGGTGGAATATTCTAATAACAAATGTAAAGGCCGAGTGTTTATTCCAAAAAATGTAAGATCTCTATCAACACTAATGATATTCCCTTCCTCAGCGAGTTGGATTATATGTTGATTCAATCCCACAAAACCTTTACCATAATAATGCTGTAAGTCGCCGGTGGCTCCAACAATCGCAAGCTCTGAAAGATCACTGTTTTTTTCGGATAGGGAATATGCGACTAAAAACGCAACACCAGCACCAGAGATGTCATAACTGCCGCTCAATCCAAAATGCCAAGGATTTATCTCTATGATTTTTGAATTCTCATTTTCAGGTTGTCCTGCATCGGAAGGAAGATGATGGTCCAAAATCAAGATGTGCTTAACTTCTCTAATCGGTACGATAAATTGCTCAATCAACTCCCTTTGACCTGATCCAAAATCACTAAAGATTACCAAATCCGGATTATTCTCTGCTATAAGGTCAATAACAGTGTGAATAGTTTCAGAGTTTAACTGATGCAAATTTTTCCAGACTGGTTTTTTACTTTCCCGTTCTAACATTTGAATCACAATAGAGAGAGCGGTAATTCCATCAGCATCAATATGAGAGAGTGCTAATGGATTCTTAGAGCTCCGTATTGCGGACATTGCATCATTTATAGTAGCCTTCATTTTGGAAGGTATCGAATCGATAAGAGAATCTGTCATCACAATCCAATGAATGATTCCTAGATATAAGTTGAAAGCTCTGATAAATTGAGTCGAGAGCACTACTCTGATTTACTGAACAACCTAGAAATAGCCATGAAAAATACGACAAATATGCTAGCTACTGCCGCAAGAGCTCTTGCGAATCTCTGACGATTTGTTTGCGGAATTTCCATGTCGCGAATCTTATTCCGGATCTTTTTGATATATATTCGAGTTTCACTGTAAAGAGTATTAGGATCATCTCGTAATGATGCAAATTCTTCCCAGTTCGTATAAAAAGGAGTAGTTGGAGATGTCAAAAGCCAATCATTCCAAATTTCGAGAATTGCATCGCGTTCTTGCATCGGAAATCCTTCTATTGAATGTTCAATGATTCGTTCCCAATCTTCATCCATCATATTGAAGCACATCTCCGCTCAAGATATTCTTGAAACTAACGTGAAGTGTCTCGTAATATTACCTATTAAAACTTCGGACTCTCCAATTTCAATAATTACTGCCGATGATTGTAAATTATCGAAGTTGGACGAGTTCCTTACTCCATTCCTTGATATCTTGTCGTAGTTTACCTAAGTCTGCAGGACTAACTGGATCAACTCGACCATAGGTTTTAAGAATTCGAGTCCATCGACGAATCTTGACTGTGAGTTGGCCACTGCTAATTTTCTGATCTAATGAATCAGCAGCATCGTTGATCTTTACTGCCAAATCACTCGCAATTGCACCTTCTCGTACTTGTGATTCTAGGGTGTCAAGAACTGCTTGAGATGATGATACAGATCCTCGGTCTGAAGCAGAAGTTTGTGGAGTTCCGCGTGAAGGACCACCTGCGGACATACCCTTCATAAGTTGCATTAATTCATCTATCTTCTCACTATTTGCGGATACGACCAATGTTAATTCCGTGGTTGCTTCTTGAACATCACTGACCTTTGAGATAACCTCAATCATTCTGTTTAGCATATCTGTAAGACGCTCAATTGCACCATTAATCTCAGTCAGTTTTGCCCTAATGTATGTTTCATCTTCAGTCAAATAATTCACCACTTGTCATAGATACAGATAATGTATTTTTACTCTAGATAATTATTTGACAAGATTAAGGTTTCTAGTTCTAGTTAAAACAAATTAAGAGGTCATAACCTAAACGTAATATATTCCGATAGCAGAAATTGGAAGTACTAATGTGCCATAAAGGAGCGAAAATCTTCGATGTATGTAATCAATTATGAGGAGCGAGAGGAAACAGAAGTCGACAAACCAGGGGTGGAAAAGACTACTGTACGTTGGTTGATAGGCAGAAGATCCGGTGCAAAGACATATGCGATGCGTGTTTTTACAATGGCGCCAGGTGGGATTATACCTCTACATACACATACCGAAGAACATGAGATCTTCATACTACAGGGACAGGCGAAGCTCTTGAGCGAGGAGGAAGGAAAAATAGCGAGGAAAAATGATGTTGTATTTATTCCTCAAGATATGCCTCATGGTTTTGATAATAGAGATTCCAATGAAGAATTCAAATTCATTTGTGTGATTCCATTACTCGAGAAATAATATGAAATAGTATTGCGTCCCATTCATGGATTCTATTAGAACTCTAGAAATGGTTCACCCAATATGATTCGTTCAAGGAAATTGTTTCGTGATGCCTTCATCACTAATTCCTCGAATCGTTTCATGAGCCGTTTTTCATCTACATAATCAGGTTCTTTGAGACCCATTGATTGGATGACTTGTGCGAGCATATATTCAAAATCATATTTGATATAATCGACTTTCTTTATTTTTCCGCGTGATTCAATTTCTTTCTTGTACATCTTTGCTAGACCATACTTCAAAGCAGCTCGAGTTTCTTTTAGATAGAAAGACATTGCTTTCTCATACATAAGTTCACCACGTTTGACCAGCTCCTTCAAGAATGGAAGTCCGAAGCTTGTCTTTGCTATTGCTTCAATTCTTGCAATGAAAGCATTTATGAGATCCTCATAGGAAACGCTTCCTCTTGACCCACGGGTTTCAAACACTTTTTCTTCTGGTTTTACAGTTTCGAATCTCTTTTTCTTCTCTAGTACTTCAGCTTCTTTTTCCTGTGCTTGTTTCAGTTTTTCAGCCTCGAATTTTCGTGCCTCTTCTGCCCTTTTCTTTTCTTCAAGAGCACGTTCACGAGCCTCAGCCTTCTTCTTCTCCTCAGATAGACGAGCTGTTTCCAAATCTTTGAGAACTTTTTCCTGATCCTTCACTAACTGGGCCATATGCTTCTGTACATCCCGCTCAGTTAGCGTAATATGCTTTGTAAGTAACCATCGAACACCAATTCTATTTACCTTTGGTTTCATATCAGCTGAGGAAAATATGAAGCACGCAGTTTGCTGTCCAGGCAAAGCATTGATGATATCTTCGGATTCTTTTTCTCCAGCTATGGGTTCAAGTATCCGCTCAAGAACTTTCAATGATTGCTCACTACTGATTCGTCCTGAAACAATAGTATTGAACTGCTCAAAAGCTTTGTAATCAATATCCTTAGGACTCTGTGTAGCAATCAAGCATTCAACACCATATTTTCTTGCCTGACGGAAAAGAAGAAGAAATGTTTCTTTAGGACCGGGTGCTTTCATCCCTGCAGGAATGAAAGGTGCTGCTTCGTCCTGGAATAATATCATTCTAGGAGATTCTGTGTAACCTTGTCGAAGCATCCAAGAATATAACTGATTGAGTACAATGGCAATGAAAAAGTGTTTCTCTTCTTCGCTTCTAAGAGTCTTTAGAAAGATGACATTGATAGGAGTTTTTCCGTTCACTGGTTTTATTAGATAATCAAAATCAATCTGACCTTCTTCTCGGAATAGTAACTCAGATGAACCAACAGTTAAGCTTCGAATCGCTGTAGCTAATTTCTGTCTCTCAGAATATCTCATAAAAGGTTCCAAATCAACACCTGCAGTTTCAACATCTGATTCAAGTAATCTAGCTAGATCAGCAAGATCTTTTATCTCTCGAGATTTATCTTCCCATACTGTTCGAAGGAGTTCATACAGTGCAGCAAAGGATTTTGCCTCCCAAGAACGGGATAGTCCTGCAACCTTGGCTAACACCTTCACTAGTGTACGAGCTGAATTATCTAGTAAGCGGATTACATCGTCTTGATCAGCTGATGAATCAGGTAGTTTGAGGGGATTGATAGAAACGGCAAGACCTTTACTACTGGCTGGAGTATAGACACGAACTAAGACCTTGTCCATATATTCCTTCAAACGGGAAGGATCAACACCTTTAGATTGGAGCTCTTTTGGATCGCCAGGGAGCATTAATGAAGCGATATCACCTTGGGGATCAAATGCAAGTATCGGAATTCCTTGCATTGCTGCTTCTTCAAGTACAGCTTTACTCAAAACAGTCTTGCCCGATCCAGTCGATCCAAACACACCTCCATGTCGCCTTAGAAGATCAACGCTGATCTCAAAGGGTTTGTCAGTACGTTTACCATCCTCATCAAGATAATTACCTAACCATAACTTACCAGATGTCATAATACCACCAAGGATTATCTAGCAATTGTCACATAGACTATATGATGCATTCTATTCGAAGATGTACACTTTCCTTATTTCATTTGCTCATTTGGATTCGAGAAAAAGTAAGTGGTAAGTGGAAGATATCTTCCACCACCAAATTACGTATTATTCTCCTACTGGTTCGTATTGATGGATAAGAAAGAACGCTATTGACACTACCAATATAATAGCAATAATTCCAAGTACAATTGACCCGCCGGTATAGAGCAAAGCACCATAGATTACACCAAGGGCATATTGTAACCCAGCCATGATAGCACCTAATACAAGTGACACCATCATGAATCGGGCAGTCATCTCTTTCAACTTACCAGATTCACCACCTTCTAATATGGTCTTGCTGAAATATACGAAGATGAATAAGAAGACAAAAGCAACGACAATCATTGTACTCATATTGAAAAGTTGCTCTTGAAGGGGTTCACCTTCATCAAGATATCCAAATACCAGAATAGCTGCGATTGTCATCAAGAAGACGAACATATTGCTAACAAGCTTATCCTCTGGATGGACAAAACCTGTCATCTCTGTAAAGGTGTTAATTACCGTAGAGATGATAACCACTCCAAGTAAGAGTACTCCAATCAACCAAGAATAGAAGGGGATTGACGAGGTCGTTGAAATACTTTGATAGATGTATTTCAATACGATTGAAAACCCAAGTATCGCAATACCGATTCCTGCTAAGATATTACTAATGGTCGTTAACCTAACCATATTTTACCTCTCCAATTATGGAACTATGTTGTCAATGGCTTGCTGTCTATTAACTCTTTTTAGAGATTGCTCAAATTAGATTCTTTTGAGATAGGTCCATATTTTTCCTCAAGGAAATATGCCCCGATACAAGCTATCAGTATCAAAACACCGACTAGGACACCCAGACCCAAAAAGAGCCCAAAAGAACTATACATGAATTCTCCTGCGATTGGACCAATAATCATACCAGACCCAAAGAAGATGCTGTACACCCCCATTGTACTACCTCTTGCTTCCTCAGTTGAAACATCAGTTAAATACGCCATCGCAGAAGGGGGGAATGCACCAGCAATAAATCCAAGTATAGGTAGAACAGGCCATATTGCCCATAGCTGTTCAAACGATTCTACATTTGCTACTAGCAAGAAGGCAAGAAAACCAAAGCCAATGAGTCCAATCACAATGAATGGTCTTCGCTTCATTAAGTGATCTGATAAGTGGCCCATTATTATAATTCCCATTACAAGAGATACACCCAACATACCGAATAGAACCAGGAAATCCATAGCTTCGAGACTGAAGTGCTCTTCAATGATTATTTCAGCTTTTGAGATAAATAATCCATAGAGTGAAATGATTGGGACATATACTGGAACCATTTTCTGGATATTCTTATCCCTAGCAACCTGACTTAGGAGTTCTTTGATACTTACTTTTTCTGAAACATGTTTTCGTGTTTCCTGAATTCCAAGGACTGCTAAAAGGCCACTAATTAAACAAGCATAAGCAGCAGCAAGAAGAATCAGGATTGTATTGAACCCAAATTGAATTAGAATTATTCCAAGACCATAACCACCAGCGAGACCCATAAGAGTAGAAAGATCATAGTAGCCCATTAAACGGGCACGATTGCCTTCTCCTGAACAATCAGCAATCATAGATAGAGTAGTTGTGACCTTGGAAGCGGCGCCAATTCCGAATAGAGCAGCAAGGACAAGAGCGAGAGCTGCAAATGGAGCTGCTGCAAATAGATATGCGGCAGTTCCTGTAATCAAGAGACTTGCCACAAAGATAGGTTTCCTACCGATTTTATCGCTATAAGAACCAAAGAAGGAAACTGTAGTTAACTCAGCAAGTGGGTAAATCGCAAGCACAAGAGTTACGCCCCATCCGACTAAGTCTCCATTCAGATAGAACGAACTGGATATAACTGCAATTGTCACATAGAAGGAAGCACGCATGATTAATGTTACTAAGTAAAGTGCAATGAGTGTCCATTTGTGTTCAGATGCTCTAAGTCCCAAGTTAAGACGCTCCGATAATTCCTGCTGGAGGATATTTCATCCTTTTATAAGCTCTACCTGTCTGACAATGAAGAAGAACAAAAATAAGATAAGTTTGTGAGCAAGTGTTGGAATTATGCCTCCTAGTAGACTTACATCTGAACCAGGTAAAACCGAGTTCGTCTACATTATTCTCTATAGATTGAGAACGATGTCGGATCAAGAGAAGAGAGATTGGTTCAAAAAATGGGCAGAAATCAGAAAATTGATACCAAAAGAAATTAGGGTCGTAACCGAAGCTGGCAACGCATTTGGTACTGAATTTACGGGATTCTCAGTCTTTGAAGGACCTCTTGATAAATTTGAAATTCTCTATGATATTCTTGATCGTGAAACGGGACCACTTGTAGAAAAAACGAGAACGATAATAGGCACAAAAGGCAGTATAACTCCAACCAGTGATTTTGAGAGAATACTCCAAAGTCGTCCAATTGACTAGAATATAACTTGCCATTGCCACGTAATTTTTAATATACATGAATGGGCTAACGTCATCAATGTGGAGTTGTTTAAGTGACGAGTACGGTTTCAAGAAAATCTGTTCTCTTCATTCTAATCTCAATAATTGTAGGAGTATCCTTATTCACTCTCGCTCCACCAGATTTAGAACCAGGCGAATACACAGTTTCCATTCTCGTTGAAACACCAAACTCCAGATTACGCCACGAGTTCAATATCACCTTTGTTGAATCAGGAGATACAGAGGAATACGAAACGAAGATTGTCACACCATCCCTGAATATGAGCATAGTGGCAACGAAAGTTCTTGCTATAGCTCCTGGTACGCAGGTATCCTTTACTCTTGAGTGTGAGGGAGAAATTGTAAAAGCTGAGTATTTGCAATTGAGTATCTGGAATCAAAAGGGATTCAATATAACAACAAACCCGACCAAGCAGTCTGGGCAGGTATTTGTCATGGAATACCAACCACTTGTACGATCAAAATCAGCATTACTAATACTAGGAGTAGTGGCAGTCCTCTGGTTTTCAGAGGGAATCAGTTTAGTTGCAACATCCATCTTGATACCGATATTGATTGTCCTCTCAGATATAAGCACTCCAAGAGATGCGTTACTTCCCTTCTTCGATCCAGCAGTTGCGTTGATACTTGGAGGATTCATGATAGGAAGAGCGCTTAGCAAATATGAGCTCGATAAACGACTCGCCCTTATGATCCTATCAAGAAGCTCAGGATCTGGTTCTGGATTGTTAATCACAATTATGGGAATAACCTCCTTTCTCTCTATGTGGATCAGTAACACAGCATCTGCAGCAATAATGATACCAATTGCGCTTGCAGTTATCTCACGAATTAGGAACGAGGAAATTAGAGGAAAATACGGAAAAGTATTGGTATTGGGCGTGGCTTATGCCGCAACCTTGGGGGGTGTAGCTAGTCTTGTTGGTTCCCCCCCAAATCCTCTTGCTGCAACGTACATCAATTCGTTCCTGGGTATTGAATTCTCATTCATGAGTTGGCTCCCGTTTGGTCTGCCTGTAGTCTTAATCATGCTTCCAATAGTATGGCAATGGCTCATGATACGATTCAAGCTACCAAAGTCGATTGACGAAATGAAAGATTTGAAAGAAATCTCTGAGAAAGAGTATCTAAAACTTGGTCCAATGCCGATGCAACAAAAAATGGTTGTAGTGGTCTTTGTCAGTGTCGTTATACTCTGGTTTACAGAAAAATTACCAGATTTCATCAGTAATGCAATAGGTTGGACGGGACATGGAATATCAAGCTCGATTGTAGCATTAATGGGAGGTCTTGCGTTGATGATTATGGGACTCCTTGATGAAACGGATGTATCCAATCATATTAGCTGGTCATCTCTACTTATATTGGGTAGTGGTATCGCCTTAGGAGGAGCTATGATTAACACAGGCGTTTCCAACTTCCTTGCCCAGCAAATGATTATCCTAAGCGTCCTTCCACCAGTACTAATTGTTGTTATTGTTGGAACATTAGCAGTGATGATAACAATGGTCGCTTCAAACACTGGAGCAGCGGTTATTTTAATTCCAATTGCAATACCGCTGGCAATTGCATTGAGAATGGATCCTCTTTTACTAACCATGGTTATCGCGATAACAGTATCTATGGACTTTGCATTGCCTACAGGCACACCACCATCCACAATCGCATATAGTACAGGACAAGTGGAGATTGATGAGATGATATCAACAGGACTGGTCGTAGACCTCATCGCGATTCTGATAATCACTCTTGGGATAGTATGGTTGTGGTCACTGTTCGGGTTAGTGACTATATAATGAGTTGTGGTCCTGCCTGGCACAACAGGTTTAAATCGAACATAAGTAGGGTTTTTCTAAGAGTGTGAATAGAATGAATTGGATTGCCAAGATTGTAAATGGTAAGCCTGATGAATTCGTGAAAGCAAAATTCATGAAATATGGAATTGGTCAACATCTAGGACCTCGCATAGACCTGCGAATCTCAGGAGCAAGATTGAATTTCAAAGTGGATCTTGACCTCGAGAAAATATTCATCCGTGGATATGTGCATGGAGCACCAGAAGGAAAACATAAAATCAAAGGACTCCTCGTTTCCTATCAAGATAGAGTTGACGAATTCGATGGTATTGCCATGCCACTCTCTTGGAAGAAATCAGCAGGAAAGGGTACAAAGGTCTACAAGTGTAAATTGAGTGAAGTGGCCCCTATCGAACACATCCGAGAACTTCTTGAAAAGGATGGTCCCACAACATTCTTCCTTGTTTCACTTAATCCCACTGTCGGGGCAAAAGACTGGAAAGTAACAACAAAAACATCATTTCCTAAACAAGGACAGGATATAGATGAGGAAAAACTTAAGGCACCTACTTTCTGCAAAGGATCATTGGCAAATGAATCAGAAACATATTCCTACATTATTTCTGAGATACTACCAAATTTCAATCATGAAATTCCTGATAAAGCGAAGAAAATCGAAATCAAATATATCATTGACATAAAGGATATTGAAATTCCTGAAGACGTGTCTATGTCATTTACAGAGAAGCGGAAGAATGCTAAGAAAAGAGGCACTCTGACAAGAGTTGTCACGATTGATGATAAGGAATTCACAAGTGAGCATGAATTCATTGTTTAATCATTGTACCGTGACCTTTAAATTCACAGACATCTGCGCGGATTCGAGATTTACAAAGAGGTAGAATTATGCTACAGATAATATTCGAATCAACCTACAGCTTGTATTCAATGGTTTTTATCATACTTGGATTAATGTCATTAGGTTGGCTGGTTGTACATATTGAAGCTGGACGTCATCAATCAAACTTGAAGGTAGCATTTGCATTGATTCTGGGTGCAATTTTCATCGGATTCGGTATTCACTTCTATCTCTTGTCATCAGGTGTCTAAGTAATCATTGATTACGTGCAAAACTCGAATGCTATTGACCCACATAACTATTATTTGCTCACTAGGAGAAATACGATATAATTCGATATCAGATTGCACGTATAGAGGAGTTCTCATTTGATTAAGGACCCAGAGCTTGAAAAACTTGTCATAGAAGGCAAACAAAAAATAGTCCAAGAGTTCGCTGAGAAATTTGCGAATCTTACTGAGAAGGTTCGCCGTGTTCCTCAACGAGAGATTGACGCGATTGTAGAGAAATTCTCATGTCCTCCTCAAATTGCATCTGTTGCATATGTAATCAATCTTGAAGGTCTGTTGTTCCTGAATGATGCAATAGATCTTCTTACAGCTGAATTGTATAGAAGGAATGAAGTTCGCGAGGAGATTCCGAATATTCCCGGAAGCATAATGACATTTGCAATAAACGAGGGGCAATGGATAGAGTATCTTTATGGAGCCTTTTCACGACATCTAGAACTCAAAACAAGGGAATTAGCGAATCTTGAACAGGCTTTAGAAGAAGAGAACCCATCAGTTGAAAAAACACTCCCAATATTACAGGAACGTATAAAATTAGCTGAAACGTATATAGCTCCAGCAATAGAAACATGGCTAAAGGAACACGTGAAATCCAATGGTGAAGATGCACTCATTACATTTGGACCCGCTCTTACAAAATGGAAAACAAGCTCGGTGAAGGGAAAGATTCCAAATATTCGAAGACGAAATCAAGCTCTTTTCAGGAAATTCAAAAGTGTGCTCACAGTCGATACAACTGAATCTGCAACAATAGATTTGATAGTAAAGAGGATTGACTTGCTTCTTGAAGACTTGGAAAATCCAGTTCAAAAAATGAGCGTGAGAGCACTCTCTCATATTCTGCTTCATATTGCACCTAGACTTGCTGGTAGAGGTGATAGGACGAGATATGTTGATCACGGTGTTAAATCGACGAGAGGGAATAAAACCGAACCTGATATGTCATCTCCCTTTGATTTTCTTGAGAGAGATGTCAGATTAGGAAAGAGGAGAAGTGGCAAAGAGAGAGATATGTACCTGACCGAGAGAATAGGACGAGTCTTTCGTGTACTTAGATATCAAGGATTTACACAAATAGAGAGCATCGACCAGTGTACGAAAGAAATTGAAGACAGACTTCATCTTGAAGACATACCTACTGAGGAGTTCATTGAAAAAATCAAATTTGAGATAGTAGAAATACCAAATGATGAACGTGATTCATACTCAATACAACGCATATACGATTATGTAGTAAAATATGCGTATGGTGAGTAAGATGGCAGAACAAACTCCACTTTACTGGCTATTGGATATTGAAGCATATGATTTTGACATTGGTGTGTTGAAAGATGCAGACTTAACAGGAAAAGCACTGATTGCATCAAGACAATTGTGGTCCATTGTACGTGGTTCTGAGGTCATTTCGGTTCTTATTGGACCAGGAGTTTTCAAAGGTACTGCTGAGGCGGGGAATAGAAGAGCAAATGTCTTGGAAAAAATTAGTGCCTTAATGTTTAATCCATCGGATATGAGGTGTGATGAACCTCTACCTGTTGTTGATATTATCAATCCTGAAGTCATTGATCCCTTAGGTGTGAGAAAGCAAGAAGAAATAGTCACATTAATTCGTAACTTGGTAATTGAGAAAGGAAATATTCTTGCTCAAGATCGTTTGGTTAGTGTACGAGGTGAAATAGGACCACCAAAAATTGCTTATTATGAGGAATTACTAAAAAAAATCAATGTTGCTCATGTGTCAGGTGTTCAACGAGCAAGATTCATTCTCGGAGGCACAAATAGTCCCCTTTATCGACCCTATGTAGAATGGTTCAATAATAGAAAGCTCATGCGAGCAGACCAATGTAAAGTCCTTGCGTCTCATATGAATAGATTTGGCAATTTCAATAATGAAGAGATAATGGCTGATTGGATGATTGTTGAAAAAGCTGGTTTGGATGAATCAACCGGAATAATGGCATTCCAGAAAGAATATGAAAAGACATTTGATATCATCTATAGTAACTCCGAGAAATTCATTTTCAAATAGGATTGACCAAAACAGTTTTGCAGAGATGACAATTCACGTTTAACTGGTAAATGCAATTGGAAGTAGTAGATGCAGACATTCAAAGGATACTCAGGAAACCTTACACTGTAGTATTAAGAGCAACAAAACAAGAAATGACTACTCGAGTAGAAATCTATTCTGATGTATTAAGAGATAGACAACGTGCTAAGATAGCAGGATTGGTTGAATACGGATATAAGACGTCAGGTCTACTAGAGCTAAGAAGAGCATGGTTTGTGAAATATAACAAACCAATCTATTACCAACCAAAGGAATTTCATGAAATACTCAGAAAGGCAATCAACATACTAATTCCACGTAAACAAAAACCTGAGTTCATTTCCGAATTAAAAGATTTACTTCAAAGAATACAAACACCTGAACCAAGAATTATACCATTCTGTGAACACTGTTTAAGAGAAGATCGGATGACGGTATTATCCCGACGTAATGCAGTCAAAACATCTGAAACCCAAGTTGCGTGTTTGAGCTGTGCTCAAAAAGATCTTCGGGTTGACCTAAAAAGCATGGGTATCAAGCTTTCAAAAGCGATGATAATTCAACTGGAGAAACAACTAGCCAGACTAAGATCCATCCCACGGCTCCTTGAAATACTATCACCTAATTTTGATCCAACTCGAGAACCAGAACTCACTCTCTTTGATACCATTGTTGCAGAACAAGTTCAAGGAGTATCCAAATTTACAGACCTTGAAATTCCAGAGAATATCAAGGATATTCTGCTAACTGATAATCTAATCACCCTCTTACCAATCCAAAAACTTGTTACAGATGCAGGCCTTCTAAGGGATGAAAACTTACTTGTGATATCCTCAACATCATCAGGAAAGACTCTGATTGCAGAGCTTGCTGGTATTCCAAAAGCCATGCAAGGGAAAAAGATGATCTATCTTTCGCCGCTTGTGGCATTGACTAATGAGAAATATGAGGTTTTTAAAAAGAGATACAAGAAGTTAGGCATACGTGTTGGGATTCGAGTTGGAATGTCCAGATTAGATGTTGGTAAAGATGGTAAAGTTATTGTCGACACAGAAGTCGAGAAAGCAGATGTAATCTGTGCAACCTACGAGGCATTAGATTTTCTGCTTCGGTCTGGAGATGTAAAGAAGCTTGGTGACATAGGTACTATTGTTGTGGACGAAATTCAGAATCTAGCTGAACCTGAACGTGGACCAGAGCTAGACGGGCTTCTAACTAGATTACGGTTTCACGCACCTAATGCACAGGTGATTGCGCTCTCAGCGACTGTGGGATCTCCTGGAGATTTAGCAAAAGACCTTGGTTTAAAGCTGATAGAATATGTTGGTAGACCTATACCTCTTGAGCGGCATCTTGTATTTGCGCGAAATGATGATGAGAAGCGATTAATGATACGACGTCTTGCAAGACAAGAATTTAGGATGAAAAGTAGTTATGGCAATAAGGGGCAGTCAATTATATTCACCTACTCACGACGCCGAGCACAAGGAATTAGTGATTGGTTAGAAGAGCATGGTGTATCTTCAGCAGTGTATCATGGAGGTTTATCGTATGGACAAAGAAGGGCCATAGAAAGAGCCTATTCTAAGCAACGATTCGCCTGTGTTGTTACTACGGCAGCATTAGGGGCAGGAGTAGATCTTCCAGCATCACAAGTAATTTTTGAATCATTAGCTATGGGAGCGGAATGGTTGTCGACTGCAGAATTCGAACAAATGCTGGGGAGAGCCGGACGGTTAGGAAAACATGACAAAGGTAAGGTATACCTAATTGTTCAGCCAGAAAGAAAGTATCATGGGGGCCAAGAAAAAACAGAAGATGAAATTGCGGCAGAACTGCTTGCTGGTGTAATTGAAGATGTAGAACCTTTTGCAGATGCTGAAACTTCAGCAGAGCAAATCCTTGCTTCAGTATGCTCAACTGGGCTTGTTGATTTGAAATCCATAGCTAGGATGTATAACAGGATGCTATCAATTTCAGTTCCACCATCGGATGCGTTGAAACTTCTAGTGAAAACCCATATGATTAGAGTAAAGGAAGGTGGAGCTCACCCAACAGAATTAGGTAAGGCAACTTCACTATCATTTTTGAAACCTAGGGAAGGTTTGATGGTTGAGAAGCTTGCGAGGAAGATGAATGTTCTTGACATAGCGATAAAACTTGAACCATTTGAAAGTGTCTACTTCAGTTCAAAACTTCAAGCAGAAATCAATTCGGCTTTTAAAACGTTCATGCCAACTAGGCTTTTCTCCGGCATCTTCAACGACCTAACTGATGTAAGCCGACCAAATACTGGAGCTACCAGATTACCCAAATGGGTCTTTGAATTATTTGGTAAATGGACAAGAGAGTTCTTCAATTGTGGATGCCGGGATTATCCTGAGTGCGACCATGGCTTGGTTTCGTTGGGTAGATGGATTGTGAATACAAGAAAGGAAGGTTTCAATCCCACAGGCATTTCAGCTAAATTACATGATAAATTCGAATTATGGGCATATCCGGGCGATATCCTTTCCTGGTTAGACACATTGATACATAATTTGCAGGCAGTCAAGAGAATTGCAGCTGTAGCAGGAAAAACTGACTTGAATGTTGAGATAGAGGGGCAAATCGAGAGAATCGAAACGCCCCTCAAGTTCAACTCGGAAAGTGAAGAGGAGAAGGATAAAGATTAATTCAACTCAAATGAAAGACGCAAATTGGGGAGATCTTTCGCTTCAACTGAATCCAGATTGAGATCAAGCCATCTATGTAATTCTCTTCTTAGTTGTTCCTTTTCAGATACTTCTGTAACTAATGGTTTCGTATCTTGAGATATCAAATGGAATCGTGTAGAACCGCATTTGCAGGCCCGATTAAGGACCATATCAAGATCAGGTGAAGTTTCTCCACAGTCACGACATTGGAAAAGCATTATTAATCTCCACAAAGAGTAGATTCTATTTGTCTATAGTACTTGGTACTGCGTGAGTAATACTAAGCAGATATACAACTGCAACAAATTTATCTATCACGCATTTTGACACAGATTTGTGGTGACATGATTTGGTACGTTCCTGCACAATATGCAGAGAGAAATCAAAGCTACGTTGTGATAAGTGCAGAAATGATTATTGCCCAGATCATGCAATAAAATGCCAATCTTGTGGAACAATTACTTGTCTGAGGGATTTGGGGAAGCATACAATCTGTCCGGTTTGTCAAGGAAATCTTAGAATCTGTCCAGAATGTATCTTAGATGGAAGATTAGTTAGAATACTGAATGCAATCAACCAATGTCCTGAATGTGGTTGGAATTACCAAGGTTAAAAAAAGAGTAAAATGAAAATTACTACGAATATTCCAATAAGGCAAAGAGCTATCTGGGTTTGTTTTGACGCACCATATAAAATTGGTATAGGCCCGATGAGAATGAAACCTTTTGTTTCTTTTTTTGTTTCATACATATCTGATTTTCTAGATGAGAGAAAGAACCCGATAAGAATCATCATAACTCCGATAACCAGAATGGTTATTCCGAGGACTTGAAGAAAATCAAAAAACTGCATATTATACGCACCAACATTCAATCAGGAATAATAAAGCTCAACCGCTCATAGCCGCCCACCGTTTCTCCTTCGTAAGCCCAAAGAGAGAGGATATCATCATAGATTTCAAATTCCATAACTGTTTCTACTTCTTCAATCTCAGTTCCCGTAGGAAATTTCCATAGTATCTCAAAATCATAAGGCGCATCTTCTTCCTCTAACCAGGTTTGAATCATGTTCAAACCTTGAATAAAATCTCCCGAGAAATCTATTAGGTAGATGACAGAAACAACATCAGAAGGTCCTTTCAAGTAGATATCACAATAACTGACATAAGATCTTACACGTTTCTCATTGATCTCAACTCGTTCTTTGTCTAAGAAATACTGCATATTTGCAGCAAGTTTTTCAATCTCATGGCGAAATAGGTCATCATCACGAAGCACCCTCTTATAATACCCATCAGGGTCTTGGTACTCAAAAGATAGTCGTTCATGAATCGCTCCATACTTCGATACTGAGAAGAAAGAATCAGCGTGAATTGGTTCAACAAAATCTTCCAGGAATAGAGACAATATGATTCCTCCGTTTATTCCAGTGGGACAGCATTAACTCCAGTCCCCATTAAATATCCTGAAAAAGTCATTGCATTGTCTGTAAAGCAATACACAATTTTCGGATTCACTCCAGTCACAAAGCTTGCTAGACCAGGAAAATCAGAATGCGCACTGAGGGGATGTCCACGCCGGCTGTATTTTCCAAGAGTCCATCCGGATAATGAATACTCTTCTAGGCGAGATTCAATAGAATAAGCAGATTTGATTCCCAATAACTTTCTGAGATTCATTTTAGTATGCTTTGCAGATGAACTGACTATTACACATTTTTGGGACAAAGACTCGTAGGCTTTTTTTGACATAACGCCTATTGAATTCAGTTCTACACCATATTTTTCATAAACCCTAGAAACAGTATCAATAACATGATTGCCTGAGATGACATCGAAACCTGAATCCTGCAGCAAACGGATTACTTCCTGTGCTTTTCCTAACGAATAAGCTTTGAAGAGAGGAATTTTCCCGCGTTCACATTCCACAATCGCGGATTTGATTATATTAGCATGAGTTTCATTCCTTGGAGGAAAAACCCAGTCGGGAGTTCCATATGTAGTTTCCATGATTAAGACATCTGCCGCGATAGGAATGGCTGCCGAATGAACAAGACTGTCAACAACATTGAAGTCCCCTGTGTAGAGTAAACGCATTCCATCGTTGAATTCTAAATGAAACATTGCAGAACCTATTACATGACCCGCATTGTATGGTACTACCTTTACATTCCTTACACTGAACGGTATTTGGTAAGTAACAATTTCTCGGGCTTTCAATGTAAGGTTAGTTCTAGCATCAATAGTATCAAATGTAGGTGCAGTAGAAAAAACACACGCTGCACTAGATAAACCACTCAAATGATCTGCATGGGCATGAGAAAGGAGTGTTGGTTCATTTGGGATACCAGTATCCAAAGCAATCCGATCACCATTATATTCGATTATGATTCCAGACAGATGCTTTTTCACGGATAGCTCTGGCATAAGATTTTCAACTC
This sequence comes from uncultured archaeon, assembly GCA_964458565.1. Taxonomy (GTDB): domain Archaea; phylum Asgardarchaeota; class Thorarchaeia; order Thorarchaeales; family Thorarchaeaceae; genus CAYWJO01. The sequence continues at coordinate 45,289 of CAYWJO010000015.1, forward strand.
AATAACTTTCAAGAATAACAAAAGGGTTTCCGTGTGACTTGATTGCTAATACATTCGGCTTAATACAATCATTTCACTTTCACTCTGTTTTTCCGAGATATATGTTGAATGGACTAGATTGCATTGATTTTCACTTAGAAAGGAAAAACAAATTTTTGACGAATTAATTGGAATCTGGCTTAATAGAGTTTCTATCACAAACGAATCATCGATTGTAACAGAATCAGAAACGATGGGTCCGATTACAGCGGTGTCTTTGTAATGCTGAATAGTAGTAGCAAAAACAGGTGTTTCATTTATCGAAAAAGTATGGAGATGATTGAGCGTATTCCCATATTCCAGAATCATTGATGGTGGCGACAAATCATAGTCGAGCTCTTTCCGTTTTTCCCAAAGCGTCTTTCGAACCCATGAAACATCTGAGCCCCTTTGGTATATAAGAGGTGTTGATTTTCCTATTCTACGCTCAAGTCCGTATGTTTCTTGGTAGTATTGTTTGCCTTCGGTAAAACCATTCTTCAACAGAATTTCCTTCATCCAATTATTAAGAACAGGGTTATGATGGAATGGTAACGAGAATCTCGGATTTTGATTAAAGACAAGTGTATCCACTTGGCGTATTGCTAAGGATTTGAACCATGGTAAAGAGGATTTTACTAATTGAGTGAGTGCCTTAGGTCTGACCTCAGGTTGCATCCACACGTCTGCAAGGGTTAGACTCAACCTAGGTTTATCTCGCCATAACCATGTCCCACCCACAATCTTGTCTTCAATTGATGCAATATAGATAATGGAAGTCTCAAGGTTTGCAAGATTTCTAGCATCATCCATTAAATCAGCTTCAATGATAGTCCCAGAATACGCTAATTCGATCCACTCTTTTAATTCAGTATGACCGAGTCTTCTACATATCATAGATCCTGAACTCACGATGTACACTCACTGATTGAGTTTAGTCGAACTAAATAAATCGAGCTGTATATGAATCCTATCGAAGGATTTATGATGGTTCAAACTGATAATCCTGTGAAATAGGGTATGTGAAATGGAATCCTTAGTTCTAACACGCGATGGTCTGCAAATCGCAGACACACCAAAACCACCTCTAATGCCAGGATATGTGCAAATAGAAGTACGTTCAGTTGGAATTAGTGAAAGGGATATTTCTATTTGGAACGGAGATTATGAAGTGGAGTTACCAGTAATTCTTGGATACGAATTCACGGGTGTAATCCATGAGAGCTCAGTTCAAGACATTCAGCCTGGAACGATGGTGACTTCGGAGATTGATGTGGGATGTCAGAGATGTTGGTATTGTAGAAGTGGCCAACAATATTTTTGTAACTCCAAAAAAACATTAGGGAAATCCCGTGATGGCGCTTTAGCGGAATACATCGCTGTACCTGCAGACATTATTCACACACTTCCAGTGGAAGTCAACAGCATTATTGGGACATTTCTTCATCCCCTTGCGTCAGCACTCAAAATAGTGACTGATGTACCCCCAAAGGCCAATGAACCTGTATTAATCATGGGTAGTGGTGAGATGGGAGTACTTACAGCCCAAGTTTATGATGCGTTTGGTGCTGATGTATATCTAGCAGGGGATAATAGATGGAAATTAGGTGTTGCACGCCAATTAGGTATGACAAATACATTGAACTGGTCTAATAAGGATTGGAAACAGACTCTTCTCGAAAGGACGGAGGGAATAGGGCCACGGATCGTAATTGATACCAAAAGTGAAATGGAATCAATAACTAGTGCGGTTGATCTAATCCAGAGTAATGGAATTCTTGTTCTATCCAATATTCCCAGTAAGGATGGACTAGTATCATCATCAAAAATCGTCGATAAGGGAATCAAGGTTATTGGCAACAACCAAGGACGATATCGAGATGCTACTGATATGCTTGCGAAGAGAAGGATAGAGGTTGAGCGGCTGGTCAATAAGGAATTCAAATTGGAAGAAGGTGACAAAGCATTTGAACATGCCTCTGACCCTTCAGTTACAAAAGTAATCATCAATATTTGAGGATTCCAAATTGATGGAATTTGATACGGACCTGCATATCCACTCATGCCATTCAATTGGTGTAAGTAAGAACATGAACATTCCAAATCTCGAAAATGGTGCTGTCCAGAAAGGAATTAGATTGGTTGGAACAGGTGATGCTACTCAGCCTGATTGGTTGACCCATCTCAAAAGGAGCTTAAAGGAAAAAGATGGCGTTCTTGTGTATGAGAAGTGTGCATTTGTAATTACGGCAGAAGTCGAAGACCAAGACTCTATACATCATGTCATAATAATACCAGATTTTGAGTCTGCAGATGAATTTCGAAAACTCTTGAAACCATACTCACCAAATATCGATGATGAATGGGGAGGAAGACCCAGAGTAAACACTTCCGCAGAACAGATAGCTGGATTTGTTAGAGAGATTGGGGGTCTAATTGGACCAGCTCATGCATTCACACCTTTCAAAGCGATTTTCCGAGAGAATAAATACAGCTCTCTTCAAGAATGCTACAAGAGTGAGGCAGGCAATATTCATTTCTTAGAACTAGGTCTCTCAGCTGATTCTGAAACTGCAGATGCAATTCCGGAACTTCATCGAGTTACATACATCAGCTCAAGCGATGCACATTCACCTACACCTGATAAACTTGGCAGAGAGTTTGTGAGATTTGCAATGGAGAAGCCAAATTTCGATGAGTTAAAACTTGCGATATTGAGAAAGAGAGGTAGAAAACCTACATTGAATGTAGGATTCAATCCTAGACTTGGAAAATACTATCTATCATTTTGCTCATCATGTCGTAGAACATTGATAATCCGTGAGGGAAACCAATCACCAGAATTTGATGAATTGAACATCTATATTTATTGTGGGAATACAGACGAAGAATTGAAGTTGTTGAAGTCGATCAATGAGCGTAAAGTGTATTGCCCAGCAGATGGAAAGAAGCTGCGACTTGGAGTGAGAGACAGAGCCTTCATGCTTGGAGATGGTAAGACAAATTCACCAAATCATAGACCGAAGTACATTCACATTCCACCTCTTCTTGATCTGATTACAACTGCACTCAAGGTTAAATCAGCGAAATCAAAGACAGCCATCAAGCTTTATGAAACATTACAGAAGAAATGTGGTGTGGAAACACAGATTTTAATCAATACCCCAATCAGCGAAATCCAGGATATCAATTCCAATCTTGCTAAGACAATAAAGTCGTATCGAAACGACGATGTTAGCTATATTGCAGGTGGTGGAGGACGATATGGACGTCTAATTGCACCTTGGGAGAGTGTTAGATAATAGCGGTTGTTAAGGGAATCATTAGAGAAGTGGGAAGAAGTAAGACAACTAGAATCAGTGCGCGGCGTTGGTATGGCTCAACATCAATTGTTATTCAAGATGAAAAAACAGGACAAACATATCAGGTCAATCTTTCTGCAAATGTAATGGACAAGTACAAATTCCTCCCACGAGTTGGAATGCCCGTTATTGTTCATGGATATGTTGAAGAAGCAGAATTTGGTTTGTCGGATTTTATTGTTAGTAGAGTCACAGAGATTCGTCGTAATCTACCAGATCATGGCGCAAAGAGAATCATCAACTTAGACGAGGATTAAAATTACTTCTTTCGTGCACGAATCATGAATGCGGGTGCTATAAGACGTTCGGATTTACACTTTGGGCAACGAGAAGGGCGTTTCGCAGTATCTCGTGATTTGAAGAGAAAGTCGCATTTAGTACATTGAGCAGGATGCATGATAAGTTCCTTCTTCTGAGACCTGACAGTTTTTGAAATATGACCGAGATCCTCGATGACAATGGATTCTTTCTTAATATCAAGGATATCACAGATTTCTTTTGGACTCAGGGGGTATTCTGTGTGTTCCAGAAGCTCAATGATACGTTCTCTTCGTGTTTTCAATAGATTACACCATCTCGGATTTCACGAGCTTAAGAGAAATAGGCGAGAGTAATCAATCTTCTTACATCGAGTTGTCTTTATACGTTGAGTGAGTACTAGAATAACAGATGGAGTGAAGGATTCAATATGCCACAAACACACCTAGAACCATTAAAGAAGCAATCATCATACGATGAGAGATTGTGTTCTAGATGTATGGGACATCGCTTCCTATGTGGAGTAAGACCATGTCCTTTATTGATGAGGGCTAAAGCTCTGGCGAATATTGATGGTTCAGTGAAAGGATTATCTCTATACGGTGCATCTCCACCATCAGTCTTTGTAGGGAGCTTTGGATATCCAAAGGTATTAGCAGGCCCATTACTGCCACCTACACGTGGTGAAGACTCTGCACTGATGGAACGTCCAGATCTTTGGCTAGAACGATCAATAGATGAGATTCTAGGGATTAGATTCAGTTTAGTACGAACCAAGAAATTTCTCCCTGTAGATGCAGCGATTGATCCACCTAGAACACTTTATGAAACACAGATGCTTGCCTTATCTGAAACCCCCACTGATTCTGAAGCAACTCTGTTGAAACGCCCTCAATTCACTAGAGTATTCTCACAGGGTACCCTTCCTATTGGTCCTTCAGCTCCGCTGAGTCTATTCAAGTTGGATAGTGATCCGAAAGTACCCAAAATAGTTGATAGAATCACTTCAGATATTGACTATAAAGCAGCTCCAGGTATATTGGATATGTTTCAGAAGGGAATAAGACAGGAACATATCACTAGACTTCTATCAATAGGAATCCTTGGTCAGAAGAAATCAAGAAAGCTCGTTCCAACACAATGGAGTATCACAGCTGTTGATGATGTAGTAGGAAAAGAACTTCATAAACAGGTTCTGCGATTACCCTGGATTAATGATTATCGTGTAGCATTCGATCATGCATTAGGAAATACTGTAATCATTCTTTTTCTGCCCAGCGTCTGGCAATTCGAAGGTCTTGAATGCTGGCTTGGAGGTCTTTCACCAACTGTTTTCACAGACCATGAATGGTTCAAGGGAAGGAAGGACTATGCCACTTCGATACAAGGTGCATATTATGCAACAAAACTTCCTGTACTTGAGTTTCTGACAAAAATACGAAAACAAGCTGGTGTTATGGTATTCATGGAGGTTGACCCACAACGATGGGTACCTCTGGGTGTCTGGAGATTTAGAGAGATTGCAAGGAGAGCTTTGCAAAAAGAGATTGTAAAGTTCACATCACTCGACGAAGCTCTCAAAGCTGTAAATTCACATCTACGAAATCCAGTTGAGAATTATTTGAAAGTGAGTCAGGTTTTCAAGGAATTTACTACACAAACAAGACTTACCGATTTCTAACGGGGCATTTAAGAGATACCTGGTTTGATAATCTGTAGAGGCTTTGTGATGTTCTACGAAGGTCTATGTAATGCAGGAAAGAGGATTCCCCCATTTTCCTACTTAGCATCGCATAGGTCCAATACAGAACTCGAGAAATCAATACGATTTCTTTCACCCATAATGAGTGTTGATCAGCAGGGAATTTATTCAACTGCATACTTGATGGCATTCTTTGCCCTTTTATGCTCAATGCCTTTATTCATCATTCTAAACTTGACTCTCATAATCGGAATTCCTGTTGTTTTCGGAATCACCATACTCACATACTATGTAATAGTATCATATCCAGTCAACATGATGAACTCATTCAAAATTACATTGTCAGAGGAATCGGACCTTATTTTTGAACAGTTTATCTTAGTATTTCACTCAGGTGGTTCGATATTTGATGCAATTGAAATGATTGCAGAATCAGATCATCCATATCTCTCTAAAGCATTTCAGAAGATGATTGCCGATATAGAGAAAGGAATTCCACCAGAAACATGTCTTTCAGATTTTGCTAAGAATCAGCCTTCTGAAGATCTTAGGAGATATTTCACAGGTGTTCTAACAGCAATGGAAAGAAGAAGTGAATTACTCGATCTACTCTCTGGAGAGTCATTTGAGGCAGATTTAGCACTCAGACAAAAAAATCTGGAGTTAGAAAGCAGACTATTGATTGTAACAGCTCTGTCTACTTACATTCCCATAATTATGACTTTAGCGATTGCACTAAGTGGTATGGCAACAAATCCAATTATTCTACTTTTCCTTCCGTTCTTTATTCTTTTGGGTCTCCTCATGAGCAGAAGATTTGCACATCAATTCTCAGCTTATTTTGATAGACCGAGAGAAACTGCAATTGCTGGCCCAACGCAGAAAGAAATCATTGCAGAATATGATGAATTCCTTAACTTCCTGATGGCGATTGGTGAAAGGCTACGTCTGGGAGACACATTAGAAGTTGCGCTCTCAGAGGTCAGAGATGACATGGCGGTTGAGGTTCAGAGATTGATTGACCCTGCAATCGATGCCATCTATACTAAGGAACAGAGCCTACAAGAGGCCATGGAGAGAGCCGCATCTCAGGCACTAGGCCAACGTGTTTCTCACATGTTCAAGGTAATCACTCTAATGGTCGAATCTTCAGCTGTAGAAGCGGGTGCAAGACTAACAAAGATTGCAGGTCGCTTAGTGAAAAGGTCAGCTGTCGTAAAGGAGCGCGATTCAATCATTGCTGCACAGAAATTGAAGGTATATATCCTCGTGATTACAAGCTCTCTCGTCCTTGGTTTGATGGCATCATTAGCACCATTTCTTGGGATATCTAACTTGTTCAATGAAGGGACATTTCAACCTGGAAATCTATCCATAATTGATATAGCACCATTGCTTGTCACTCTCCTTATAACTAGTGGATCAAATGGATATCAAAACACAAGAATGGTTGGAGGAAAACGACCAATCGTAATGGCATTTGTTTGTGTTCTACTCTTCTGGGTGGCTTTCGCGCTTGCTTCATCAGGGCTAGGAATTCTAGAGTAGCTCTGTGAGAGATGCATAGCGAAATCTTATAGGGAACGACATATCTTTTGATTTAGATAGATATTGTCCACGGAGGTATAATAGCGTGCAAGGACTTGGCATCCTCGACTGGAATTTTAACACGATAATGGACTTCTTCACTAATCCAACTGTAATAGGAATTGTAATGCTGCTTACAGGCATTGTTGCGGCCGCTTGGCTCTTAGAGAGAATTGTAGATCCAATTCCTATTATAGGAGATTTACTGAAGTGGATCATCCATTTTGGAACATACTTCGGATTCATAATAGGCATATTGGATATGCTTGTTGGATATGTTGTCTATGTCAAATATGTTGCAATAGCAGCTGAAACTACCATAGCAATGGTTGTTGCTATATTGTTCATCATTGCGGGATTTGCATTGGTTATGAGAGTCCTATCGAAGTTTCCAATGGCGCTGCTCTTCTCCTTAGCAATTGCGGCATTTGGAGTCTTCACATTGTATGGATTTCTCCAACCAATCATTGAGAATTGGTCAGTTCCACCAATACCAGGTGCAGATTTTGCCTATGATGCGCTCAACTTCCTCACATCACTCAAAGGGATGCTGATAGTTGGTGGCATCATATTCGTTTTCATGTATGTGATTAGCGGTTTGATTATGAAGCTCATTGAGCTAATTGGAAAGTTCTTTTCATGGACTCCAATAAGTGTAATAATCGGCCTGGTGTGTATTGCTGTAGGAGTGATTATCTTAGTCATTCCAAATGTACTGGGACTACCGCTGCCTACTGAATGGACGCAATATATCCAAGACTATCTGACTAGTCCATAGATGAGGGGCGTTCAACCCCCTCCCCTCTTTCTTTTTATTTATTTTCAGTCTGTGAGCGGTTGTCTTAGTTCTCTAAAGAACAAAAATTGGATTTTTAATTCGCTATAGAATTTCGCAGCTTCCAGTATCGCATCTTTCGCCTGAATCATCTGATCGTACCAAATAGACACAAAGAAATGGCTTCCTTCGTAATCTGTGATTTCAGGTTTCATAGTAAATCCGTCAGGTAACTCTGTCCCGATTGGAATGAGCATAGCTACTCTGTAGGGACCACCACTACCACGCATTTCAAGCCACATTTCGACATAAGACATGATGTTCCTGATTCAGAAAGATGCAGCCTTGATTAATTTATGTGAGCTGAACAGATGGAACTTAATGTTGAAGATGATGTAATATATGATAAATAATGATGTTAACCCCAGTATTCATATACTATGATTACATTGGAGCTAATGTGTTTACGTATTACTAGATATTGTATTTTATTAGCTGAAATACATCTATGGAGGAGAACCATGTGCCAAAAAGCGAAGACAATAAAAAAACTCGAGAAGAATTGTTAAGATTAATCCCTAATGAAGTGAAAAATGCGCTTCCGGATGGAACTCTAGAATCAATGGACAGAAGCGGACTTGAGAAGTTATGGTTGTCAACCAAGAAGCAAATAATCAGCATAACCATGACCAAGAACATCATTGATCGAGTTGATGTTCTAGTTAGTGAAGGACGCGCAGGTAGATCACGAGCACAAATCATTGAAGATGCAGTGAAATGGTTCCTAGATTTTACAGTCCATGGTTGGTCTGAACGCGGGATTTTCTTCCAGGAGTTCAGATTTGCATTTGAATCAGAGAGTCTGACATCTCTATTCTTTTCTCAACTAACACCTACCGAGCAATACGAATTAGGAGTCACAGCAGGCAGTCAAGCACCCCTTTCGGATATCATAACACTATATTATAACGACGAAATCAGAACCAGAAAGGGAAAAATTGACATGGAAAGACAAATCAGTTTCTCATTGGAAATGTTACAGATCCATGGATGGGGTTCAATGAGAAAACAAGGAGATTTAGTGATTATCTCCAATCCATTCTTCCCAGGACCGTTCATAAGAGGCTATCTAGAATCATTTTTAGGATTGAAACTTGAACCTGTGGAAACCAAAGTACAAGAGAATATTGCTCTTAGAATTCATGCTTAATAGAATACGACTACCACTGAATACCAATTTCTAGAATCTCAAATTCGCTTTTATATAGCCCAGGGATACTTTCAATTGTTTTCCGTATATCTTCCTCTTTAGCTCTGATACCATCAGCTGCAAAATATACCTCGTAGATGCACCGCTTGTCTTCAAAACAAAATCCAGTTGTAAAAAGAACCTTCAAATCTTGTTGCTTAAAGAGTTGGGTCATAGTTTTCATTAAAGCAGGGTTCACTTTCTCAACCTCTAGACGTACACGAGCTCCGCCTTCCTTCATCATCGGAATTAATCTGATTTCTCCAGATCGCTCAAAATAGATTACCATTGCAGCCTTCATTCCCTCAAGTTCTGGATTCTTGAAGAAATCTTCAGGAATTCGTATTGTCTGGTTCTTGTGCACATCAGCTATCATGCCTTTGGTTAACCCGGCCACGCCTAACACCTCATTCTTGGCATTTCCTTAACACTATTTGGTGCACATGGGTGTATATTTATCTTCGCACCAAACCATTCTTAGTTATAACAGACTCACATATATCATTTAGCAGTATCAAGTCCGATAAGTAAAAAAGCATAAAACCATCCCATTCTTCGGAATTAAAGTGAAGGTGAACTGAATGGCAATTGAAGGTGGAATCTATGTTTGTGATATCTGTGGTCAGGTTATCGAAGTAAAGAAGTCAGGACCAGGAACTCTTGTTTGTTGCAATGAACCTATGAGATTTTACAAAGAGGAATGAATCAACAATTCATCGCCTCTTGACAATCTTTATATTCTTACAGTAGACGCCCGACTTCATTTGGTCTGGAGCGATTTAATAATGGTAGAACTACCTAGCATAGTGATAAAAACAAGAGAGCTGCTCTCATTACGTTCCTATAGAGTTTCAGAGTTGCTCGAGTATGAAAATCGATATGTTATGTATCCGATAAGAGACAAGGGGGACGAATTGCTCAAGAAGACAGTGTGGATCTTCAAAGAACCGAAAGTGGTTGGAATAGCTGTTGTAAAGGACATCCTTGGTGATATGGAAGAGAATGAATCCTATGATGCAATGCTTGTTGGAGGAACTAGATTTACACCTGCGGCTAAGAAATTTGCCAAACAGGCAAGAGTTGAACTAGTAACTGGACAATACGCATCATTTGATCTATTTGGCCACCAACTTGTACCACAGCACCTTATTACCGATGACTCTGAAATTAAGCTTATACTCAATCACTACGGTATACAAAAATCACAATTACCTCGTATCTCTCGAGATGATCCAGCTGCCAAGGCTGTTGGTGCACGTAGAGGACAAGTTATTCGTATTGAGAGAGATAGCCCAACAGCAGGGATGGTTTACTACTACCGAATAGTGACAGATTTAGCTAGATAGATAGAGCAGATTCAGGCTCTATTTGACAAATCTTATATGTTAGACAAGAGACCCTTGTTTGAACGCTGGGTGTCTTTAACTTGGTAGAAATTCCGGACATAGTGATAAGAACAAGAAACCTCCTTACTCTTCGTGGGTTTCAAGTAAATGACCTTTTTGAATTTGAGAATAGATATGAGATGTATCCGACCAAAACAACTAAGGAAGGTATGGTTGTAAAAACAATCTGTAGAATATTTAAAGAAAGTAAAGTTGTAGGGATATCAGTTATTAGAGATATCCATATGAAAATGGAAGAAGAAGAAGCACAAATGGGCATGATTGTTGGAGGAACTAGATTTACACCTGCGGCTAAAAAATTTGCCAGAAAGATTAGGGTCGAACTTGTTGAAGGGGGATATTCATCATATGATCTTTTTGGACACCAACTTGTACCAAGGCACATTGTCGCCGCAACAGAAGAGGTGGATCTTGTGCTTAAACATTATGGAATTGAATTGAGAAAACTTCCTCGCATTCTACGTGATGACCCTGCTGTGAGAATTCTTGGAGCTAAAGCAGGCCAAGTGATTCGGATTCAGAGAGATAGCCCAACTGCAGGGACCATTTACTATTATCGGTTAGTTGTAGACTCAAAAAGATAGTAATCCTATATAGATACAAGACCAAGTAAGACTCCTAGGTAGATCATCAATACTGTAGTCAGAATTGGAACTGTTGTATTATCAGTGCCCTTTGGACTAACTAACTCAATTAACATCGCACTAAATCCACCAAAAACTGAGATTATGATCATTTCAAAAATCAAAATTGATGAACCTACTAGGAATATTCCATAATGAAATACTCCAAAGAACCACAAAGCAAGAAATGCACCAAGAATGCCAAATATTAGAAGTGCAAGACAGCCTTGGATGCTACGTTTTGAGCCAAAGATTGTGTAGGTATGATTCGCACCAAATTTCATACCAATCGGGGCGGACATTCCATCACCAAACATCATGATATGAATACCAGCAGCAGCAAAACAATAGAGTTGTTCATTCCCAGTTATTGTGAATACTGCTGTTATTAGCGTGATTGAAACTGCATACCAAAAGGGACCTCTCACACTACCATGGTCAAGATCTTCAGGTCTGGCCATTGCTTGGAAGAATTTACTAAATCGCTCTTGATTGGCCAAAGCGAGCATTATAACAAAAAGCAAGGCTACAATGGTTCCAACCCATGCATGAGTGTAGTAAGGCAGGCTCCAAATTGCACCGCCTGCAAAGAGGTGAACAATACGTCTTGTAAACTCAGATCCTAAATTGAATCTGCGTCGAGATAAATCTGCTATGACTAGTATAGTCAGTGCGTATAATACGGCTAATGTAAATACTATGAAATCGTTTAGATCAATGGCAAAATCAGTGATATTAAAGACGATATCGATTTGCACCTTATTCACTCCTTACAGCAAATCCAACGAATAAAGTCGAACATATCTATCTATCGGCTTTATTATTCACTAGTGGAGACTTGAGACTTCAAACCACTTTCTTGTTCTAAATCTGATACCGTCTTCTTCAGCAAAGCATCAAGTTTCTTCTTTTTTTCACCACGTACTGAAATCCAGACTCTCAATACAGGAGATGTGCCATATGGTTTTGGCATAGATTTAATGTACACACCAGGATTAGCATCCATTATTTTTGATATATATGGAGCCATCACAGTTTCATCTCTTAGAGGAAAATCAACAACAATCTCACGATAGACAATACTTGTAGCGTCCATAAGCCACGGAAGAACTGATTGCTCAAATATACTCTTCAGCTCCTTTGGAACTCCAGGTAAGCAGAAGACTGTAAGACTGTCAGTTGAAAGCCGAACACCAGGTGCCCCTCCTACGGTGTTATCTAATGGAATGGCCCCTTTTGGTAAAATTCCCATCTTTAATCTGCTTTCTGTCATGTCAGGACTATCAACAATGCCCAGCTTCCATAGCATCTTGTATTGACGCTTGATGATTTCAATAGCTTCAGGATGTTCTTCAAGTTCTAGATCAAAATGCAGAGCAACAGCTTTTAGTGTCATATCATCAAATGTTGGACCTAAACCTCCAGAGCTAACAATGATATCACATGTCTGTCTTAGAAAATCAATTCCATAGCCAATTTCATCCAATGTATCACGAACAGTCGCATGTCTTACAATATGAAGTCCTAGTTTAGAAATCTGTTTATCCAGCCAGTTTGCATTAGTATCCAAAACCAATCCGTCAAGAACCTCATTCCCAATAGTGAGAATGCCTACTCGAACCAGATCATCTGATGAGATTGAGATCATTGATATCAAACCCCTAGGTTAAGTTCGCTTTCTAATATTTGAATAATTATTTCATAGCTGCGAATCCGGTCACTTGCCATGCCTTTAGCTATATCAGTGTTCATACTTGCTGCAGTCGGTCTTAGTATTAGCAGCGTCTTTTGTATCCTTTTGAGTATACATTCCATGTCACTATTCGGTTCGTACCTTAGACCATTAAATAAATCAAACAGCATACCTACGAATCCAAGTTTCACAAGCTTGTCAGCTTCCCAGACAATCTGCGCCTCAATGGGTGATAGGGGTTCATCAAGAGTCATACCCACATGCTTCTCGATTGCATCACATACCCTCTCAACTATCTCAGAATCAATTCCCTCTTTCAAAAGGAATCCACGAGCGATGTTAGCACTATCTTTTCCATGAACACCCCCACCACCAGTGGTACTGGATTTAGAAACATCATGAAACCAAGCAGCCATTACAACAACATCATAATCAGCACCAGTCGCCCGTGCCAGATGCTTGGCCACTCTAACAACCTCTACAACATGGGTCCCCCTATAATTGAAGAAGGGTTCATCAAGCCTGTTAAGGAAGTCTGTCCATTCTTCTAACGCTGTGGCAGAACTCTCTCTTAATACGCGTTCACGCATCTTATCTTCTAAACCAACAATCATCTGAATCAATCAAGTGCTGAGAAATCATCTTAATGAATTGTATCACTTGACCACAATTCGTCTGTAGAGCCTAAGTGTGTTCTCAAGAATAATCTCACAAATCTCATCATCTGTACGGTGGAGTATTGAAGCAATCTCCTTGGTAGCTGTGTAGATATTTGATGGTTCGTTTCTTACACCCGCTTCAGGACCCAAGACAGGGCTGTCTGTTTCTACGAGAATGTGCTCAATATCAATTGCCTTGACTAATTTTTTCTTCTGAGGTGAGCGTACTACTGAGGTAGGTATTGAAAAATAATAACCGAGGTCTCTTGAAGCAACACGCGCTAGATTTGCTTTGCCATCGAATGCATGCATATGAACATCACAAATACCACAATCTTCTAGAACATGAAGAGCCTTTTTTCCAGCAGACCTCGAATGGACTTGGACCGGGAGATTCATCTCCATTGCGAATCTAATTGCTTTACGAAACATTTCATCTTGGGTTTCACGCAATGCATGATCACGTTCCCGAAAGTGATCAAGACCAACTTCTCCAATTGCCACAAGATAACCACTCCATTTTTTCCACTCATCAAGAATGAAATCCAAGTGGTCATAAAAGATGGGATCAACACCGAGAGACACATCAACATTATCATATTGGATGCTAATCTCGACTGCTCTTTGCCAATCTGATTTAGATATTGCAGATGTGATGATGTGGATTCCTGCTTCCGCGGCACGTTTAATGACATCAGGAAGGTCAGGTTCAAATTCAGATTGCTCTAAATGACAATGTGTATCAATAATCCTCATTTCTAGTCATCCGGCTCAGAGATATCATCTAATGGTTCAGTAATTCCTGATTCCTGATCAGGAGGAGGCTCATCCTCTGTGACTACTTTCCCAAGGTCCTGAAATCCCTCGCCTACTTTGGTTGCATAAGGAAGACCAAATAAATCACCGACCAGAGCAACGGCTCTGTCAATGAGAGCGAAAGCAACACCCAATTCTGTGCCACGTCCTAACACAAAGAACACCAATGCAAATCCACCTTCTACTATACCAAGACCTGCAAGTGAAACTGGTATGAAGGATACAGCTGTTAATGCAGGGAATAGGAATAGATACCATTCTAGTGGAATATCGATACCGAGAGCGTATCCAACTGTAATCCATCGTGCAGCTGTAAGTAACCATCCAATGATTGTAATCAGAAATGCAACCAGTGCTTTCTTTGGAGAATAGCCTGCTGAATCAGCGTATTTAGAATATTTAGCGTACAGCCTATTGACAAATGGGATTCTCTCAATGACAGGCATTAGAAACTTTGGAATCTTATTGTATGCAAGAACAGCAAATCCGACGGCTAATGCAATAACCAATCCTAAAGAGAGAAGACCATAAATGAACATATTTTGAGTAACACCCAGAGCTATGAAGATTGTCATCATTGCCATGACAAGCAAAGCGGCACGTAACATGAAGTCAAAGATTTGACCGAAGAACATGACATTGAGGGTTTGACCCTTCCCTAATTCAGGACTGCTTTTATTGATTATGAGTGGTGTTACAAAATAACCAGCACGTCCAGGAGTCATATCAGCGAGAATCATTCCTCCAAGATTCGCTTTGAATATTGGAACAAAAAGATCTAAACGATCTAGGAGATAAGCAATTCTTAGAGCGGTCGCTGATGTTGCTATGATGTGAATCACTACAGCAAGAATCAAGAATTCTATTGCAGCTCCAGAGATAACAGTCCATAGTTCCTCAGGTCTCGCATACCAAATCACGAGAGCAAGAAGGGCTATTCCAATAATCAATCGTAGTATGGTTCCTCGTGTTATTCGCAATTTTATTTCTCCTAGACTCTAATTGAAGTTGTTTTTAGAAGTTGTTTAAGATGCTTTGTAAGTTCCCTGAAGAATATCGCTTTAGATTCCCCGACTTGTCTCTGCCCTAAAATTGCAGGAACTTCCACAATGTTATATCCTTTCTTTGCCAGTTTCACGGCAATTTCAGCAACACCATCGAAACCGTCTTGAGTGATCTCTATACTCTGAATAGCATCTTTTCGTATTGCTCTAAACATCCCAGTCCAACAAGATAGTCGTTTCATCATAAAGACTGAATAAAGCATACTAATTCCTTTGCTTGGAATTATTCTCAATTGACTGACTCCTTCAACGTATCCTCCCTTCATATAGGGAGAACCAAAGACTGCATGGACATCAGGTTTTATTGCATTGACTAAGTTCAAAATCTGATCAGGGGAGTAACTGAGGTCAGAATCAATACTAATAATCCACGGATTTTCAGCATGTTTGTAACCTGTTCGTAATGCTGCTCCAAGACCCATGTTTTTCACATGATGAATGACTCTTATATCATCTCGCCGCTGTGCTAGATTGTCAGCAACTGCCTGAGTATCATCACTGGAGCCATCATTAACTAGGATTATTTGATACTCAATACCATCAGCTTTTAGTTGCGGGATTAATTGATTTTCAATTCGAGGTAGATTGCCAGCTTCATTGTATGCCGGTATTAGAATATCAAATATCATCATTATCTACCTTGTTCTGACGTGAGTGGTCTGAACCCTTTCACTAGAAAACGCTTTCCCTCATTCTGTGTTAAATGCCCGGCTTCATCAAATGATGCAATTAAGGTGTCGGTCTTTTCAGTTGACAACCTAAACTCAGGATAACCAGATAGTCTTAACCTTGAGGGAGTGTAGTACAATTCGCCATCATTATGCTTCCGAACAATTAGGTCAACAATACGCTTCCCGGCATCACCAAGATAGAGTTCATGTTGTTCAGGTTTCTTGGTAACAGCAGTCTTTGCAGCGCTATGAATCTCAGAAGCGTTAGCTGCTGCAAGAGTATTCATACCAACCCAAATGGTTTCAGGCCATTCGGTATTCTCTCGAATTGTTATTGTGGGTTTTCCGAGTAAGACAGCTTCTTCCTGAACTCCACCACTATCAGTTACAACCAAATTGGAGTGCTTGAGAAGATTCATGAAGCTGATATAACCAACTGGCTCAATCAATACTAGATTCTCATTAGTTATCAGATGGTTGAGTCCAAATTGAGCAATCATCTTTTTTGTCCGGGGATGTATTGGGAAGATGCAGATCATATCTAGATCTGATAGACCTTTCAGAATCTCTGAGAGTCGTTCCTTGTCATCTGCATTACCTGCTCTATGGATTGTTGCAACGGCATATGGTTGATTGTATTTGGGAGGATAGTTTTCGGATAGTCTAACACCCTCTTCCAGAGCATCAAGAGCTGTGTTGCCTGCGTGATACGTTCGATTTGGGTCACAACCCTCCATCATTAGATTATGATATGCCGTTTCACTTGGGGCAAACAGCATATTTGCAATTGCATCTATAACAATACGATTGAGTTCTTCAGGCATTGTACGATCAAAAGATCTACAACCAGCTTCAATATGACCAACAGGAATCTTCATTTGTGCAGCAGCGAGAGCAGCACCAGTACAACTGTTTGTATCGCCTTGGACTAATAAGATATCAATAGCCTCTGTTTCCAGAACCTTTGCTACACCTTCCATGATTTTGGTAGACTGCAATACAGGAGTGGCGGAACCTACACTCAAATAATAGTCGGGTTCTCTTATTGACAGATCCTCAAAGAAGGCTTGCGACATTTCATAATCATAATGTTGACCAGTGTGGATAAGAATGGATTCGACATCTTCACGCGCTTCACATTCCTTTAGCACCGACCACGTTTTGATGAATTCAGGTCTAGTACCAACAACAACTGCAATTCTCATCAGCCAAATTCCTTCCTGCTTACTATTCTCGATATAATTGCCTTAAAAGTGATGGAGGTAGGAGGGAAAGATAAAAAGGGCTTTTGTTTGGAACAGACAGGAGGTTGAGAGGAATGAGTCAATTAGCGGACCATTTGAAGAGTACCCCTAGAAATACGCTTGTCATCCAGATTGTTCTCTTATTGATTGGTGTTTTAGCAAGTGTAGCACTTGTTATTTTTGGCTTTCTTCAAGAGAGTGTCTTTGAGGTGTTTGAATCTCCACTTACAGGAATTCTATTTCAGTTCTATTCATTCGTGATAATAGAGCTTAATCCAATCATGATCCTCCTTATCGGTTCAATGGGATTTATCGGATTCTATGTAATTCCAGGGATGATAGTAACATACAGATTCTTAGATAATTTGGATTTTCTGTCACGAATCCTCTTCGGTACTGGTTTCTCTGTGTTTGCAATGTTTTTCCCAATATTCTACTTACTCTTGCTAGGAATAGCACCAAACTGGATTCTACTATCGATTCCATTGATTCTTTCAATAATTAGCTTCGCAACAAAACCTGAAATTATGCGGAGATTTGCTGGAGATGCTCTTGCTGCCTTTAATTGGTTAAAGAACGATGTAAAAGATAGGAAACAGTCATGGTTCTGGATTATCATTGGATTCGTGATTTTGACTAGAATCAGCTTCTTCAGCCTTACAGACAGCTACTGGACAGACTCAGTGACATACGTCCTATATGGGAATGCGATTGCAGATGGCAGTCTGCTTACAGGATTAGAATATACAAATCCCATTGGATTTCCTGTTGTAGTATTTCCTTTTACATGGCTTGCTGGAAATGTCGAGTGGGGATTAGCTCTTGGTAATTGGTGCTTGACTTTTGTAATGCTTCTAGGTGCAATACCTCTGTTGAGAAGATTACACAATGCATGGCCAACAGAGAAAAAGCCGCCCTTTCGATTGATGATTCTCGCTTTTGTAACATTTCCATGGACAACAGCTTTAATGACTACGATATTCCATGAAGCCACACTGATGTTTTTCACGATTCTTGGAACAGCAGCCATTGGAATGAAGATGAAGCATGGTGAGGTTTGGTTAGGTCTCTCTGTCGGAATAGCCTTTCTGATCCGTCCAACCCATGCTCTAATGTACTTCATATTCATGCTTGTCCCATTATACTATCAATTAAAGGAGAGGAATATTCAACAATTCTTCGTTACTGGTTTCAAATCATTCTCCGTAGCTTTACCAGTTATACCATTTCTCATTCGTAATCTTGCTGTTGAAGGCACACTTCTTTCGACGTACGACCTTGGTTTCTTCAGCCTAGGTAATATTATTGATGTGTCATTTTGGTTTGCTAGTTTCATAACACATTCGGATGTAGGACTTTTCTCACTACTCTTTGTGCTACAACTAGTCATACTTTTTGTGCTGTTCTTGATGAAATTACGCAAACTGAACTACGAGCTAGTTGCATGGGCTATTTTTTCAGTAGTCAGTTTTGTGATTTTTGCGTTATATCCAACAGATCAACCACGTTTGTTCTCATTCTTTTTATGGCTCGTGCCAGTATTCCTGCTTTACGAATGTTGGGACCGTAATTGGGAGCTAACTGCAGGATTAATGCTGATATGGCAGATACTCATCTTTGGTGCAATTCCTTTCTCACCACAAGGATGGATTATTGATGGAGCATCAAGTCATCTTGTAAATGTCAATGGTATAGTACGTCCTCAACCTGAAACTTGGATGATTTGGAGCATAGCGTCTATAATGATTATTGCTATTTTCTGGATAATTCTCTTGATATATTCTATGAAGGAAAAAGAAGTATAGATGAATAAAAGGATGAGAGGTTTTCGGACCTATTCATCCCTCATCATCTTATATTACTAGTCTGTTTTCAGCTCAACACCGACAATGAATGTGTCTTCATCATTGAGATTCTGAAAATCAAGCAATACGCTGAATTGACCCTTTCCTGAGAAATCAGCGTCTGAAAACGGGATTACTATGTTCTCGAGAACAGACCCACCTTTCAGTGTATGACTTGTAACATTATTATTGAAGATATTATAATTTGGCGTATCGCCCTTTTTTAGGTGCGTTGCAAATACAGATAGGTTTACGTTAATATCACCAGAAGCTCTAGTACGGATGTACCAAACTCTGATTTTGCCGGAGTTGCCTTCCTGTTGCTTCAAGAGAAAGCTTGCGGTTATGTATTTCAGATTACCCCCAGCAGGAATCATCTGTCGGGCGATGACACCACTGAGATATCTTGTTTCGCCCAGTGAACCATCGTGAGTTGGTCCTCCTAGGGTATTGGGAGGTGCGAAAAATATTTCCATTTTCATCACTCTTTTCTTAGAGCAGTATGCTCTGTTGTGAGTATTCCCTCTTTTTTGTTAATATATCAATCTTGAATGCATTAAATCCATTCTAATCACTTTTTTGTGGCTAGTTGAGTCTGTTTTCAGTATAAGTTTTAAGCAAACCAACATTGACGGCATCCCGCTCAGATTGCCGAATAATGTACCTTCGATGTGGTGAATATGATAAAACTAGCAATATTTGGAAAAAGCAACTTTCTTGGATGGACTAGGGGATTTGAAACTAAGATAATGAGTGGTACTAATCCTAATCAATCAATGATAGGAAAAGCATCTTATATTCTTCAAGAAACAAGAAGAATAAAGAAGCATGCGAGATGGGGCGAGATTGTTTATTGTGAATTTCTCTCTGAGATTGCTATCAAAGCGAGCAATATTTCACCAAAACCAGTTTTCTTAAGAATTCATCGTGCAGAGCTCGATCGACCTGATCGGTTTGAGCGAATGAACTGGGATAACGTTGCGATGGTTATTGCGGATTCCAAACATTATGCAAGCTTGATTCGCGAGCGAGTTCCTAAGAATGTGAAAATCATTGACATACCTCCTGGTGTGGATCAAACGAAGTGGCCCTATCATCCATCCCATACTAAGAAGATCTGCACATGGTCAATGCCTGTGAGGAGAAAACGAATTTATTCAATGATGCTAGCACTTGCAGGACATCATACACTCTATATTGGAGGAGTTAGTGCAGCAGATAGAATAAATAGTGCCGCAAACGAGCGATGGAATCTTGGCCATATCCTAGAACCAGATGTGAAATTTCCACAGTGGCAACAGGACAAAGAATTCTACGTTCATCATGCATTGGATGAAGGACTTTCAGTCGCGATTCAGGAAGCAATGCTAGCAGGATTGATTCCGGTTGTTCACAGAATTCCGATGGCTTTGGAATTGGTTTCAGAAGATCTCACATACATCTTTGATAATGAGCTTGTTGATATTCTCCATCACCTAAAGGACCTAGATCCTGAGGAGAGAGATGCGATAAAGGAAAAGCATCGCAAATATGCAGATGAGAACCTTGCAAACGACATGATTCACGTCAGGAAGAAAGAAGTCTTCGAGGAATATCTTTCATCACAATGAATTTCTCAGTTCCATGGAAAGCTTAAAAGAGTGCTACAGAAGGTATACGAGTTACTGAGAATTGAGAGAGCAATTAGGATTGAAGAGGAATAGAAATGGCGAATATACTTGTAACTGGTGCAAACGGATTTGTTGGATCACATTTAGTGAATCGACTGAAAAAGGAAAACAAAGTCGTTAGCCTCGTGTATAGCAATGTTATGGGAGAATGGCATAATAAAACACTTGGCGAAACCAAAATGATTGATTGTGACGTTCGAGATTTAAACCGTTTGCGGGAAATCTTTGCAAGATATCAAATTGATACGATCTACCACACTGCAGCAATATCACTTGTAAAAACTGCATTCAGAGACCCCATGAGTGTATATGATGTCAATATTATGGGGACAGTTGCAGTGCTTGAAGCTGCACGTCAAGTCGGTGTGGATAGAATTCTAGTAATGAACACCGACAAAGTTTACGGTGAAGGAATGCATTCTACTGAAGAAAAATTGTATCATCATAGTGAACCCTATGCGACTTCAAAATGTTGTCAAGGACTTATCGCTTTCTCATATGCGGACACATATGACATGAACATCGTCATGAGTCATTCATGCAATATCTTTGGTTACGATCCATATTCAAATAGAATCTTCCCGAATGTCGTGAAAGCCTGTATCAAAGGGCGAAACCCCCTGATTTTCACAAACGATCATACAATTCGAGAATTTGTGTATGTTGAGGACATTCTTGATGCTTTGATCGAGCTTGCACACAATCATGATTACAGAGGATCCTACAATATTTCTACAGATTGGATATATAATCAAAAGGATATTGTATTGAAAATTCTTGAGAACTTCGAAGGCTTAGAGCCGAAATATGTTGAAGGGGACCTCCCTGCCCAAATACAAGAACAATCATTGAGCTCAATAAAATGGGACTGGAAACCTAAATACACATTCGATGATGCAGTCAGAGAAACGGTTGAGCGTTTCAAACAATACAGAAACGATTGGAAATAATAATCACTGGTGTTATCTTTGGCAAAAGCTACACTAAGATTCTGCAGAGATAATATTCCTGAGTTCCATAATCAGATGGAAAGCCTCTTTTCAATCTTCAGAGGAGATACTAAGAGAAGAATTAGTTACTCAGGGTTACAGGCATACATCCAACTAGATTCAAATGTGAATGATGGTTTTATTCACGAAACAGATGAGGAAATTGTCATCGAGCTGGGGATGAATTTTTCGGATGCATCGGTAGATGAAAAATCATTGATCCTAAGAGATGGGAGGGGGGATCAGGTGAATGACATCATTGATGGTGAAGCAGCACTCATCCATATATCGAAGCATTCTGATAGAATTACTGTAGTTACCGATCATTTCGGACTATTTCCGATTTATTTCTATCAAGATGATGGATACCTCATTTTGTCAACTGATCTAATGGGAGTGCTTGCAACACGACCAGATCTTAGAACAGAATTGGATGAACAATCAGTAGTTGAGTTCGTTAGTTGCCACTTCATCCTAGAAAATCGAACGCTCTTCAAAGATGTGCTAAGATTAGATGAGGGAACAATAACAGTATTTCAGCCAGCGAATCAGGGGAAAGAACAGGAAGAATGGTTGAAAATTCCAACACATCATGAAGAGCGAGATCTCAAATCTTGGATTCGGATTGTCAGTGAGAAATTTCAGAATTCACTCAGAAAGAGGTTAACACGAACATCGGGAATGTTCCTCTCAGGAGGAATGGATTCTCGAGTTATCCTGGCAGCAATTCCCAAGGAAATCAGACAAGAAATGCAAGCAATTAGCTTCGGAGTCGAAGGAGCTGATGATACAAGAATAGCTTTGAAAGTAGCTAAGAGATTTGGAATCAACTTAGTTCATTTAGTATTGGATATACCCATATTCAGGGATAATTTTATGAAACATGTCTGGATGTCTGCGGGGATTTCAAATCATATGGTAGCCCCAATTGCGGCAGCCGTAGCTATGCTTGATATTGATAGAATATTTGATGGATTTGCTGGTGATGCTCAGTTCGGTGGAGGTTTTCATGACCAGACTCTGATTTTAGATAAGGGAAAATGGCCTGAAAATCCAAAATCATACCTCATGACAAAGGTCATTGAGAAGGGATATATCAGACCATTAAATGAAGCAGAAAGAGTATTCTCTAAATACAATAGAGATGATATCATTGATATTGTTGAGAAGGGAATTGAGGGAGAATTGAAACGGTTTTCAGGAGAAACAGCACCAACCATTATTTTTGAGATGATACTCTTTCGAATGCGTGTAAGGGGAAATACGATTGGAGCTCAAATAAGTGCGGATTCCGTTTGCCCTGTAATGAAACCATATTATGATTGGGATTTTGCTGATACAATTATGAGAATTCCAGCAAATATCAGGCGATACCATGTGTTCTACAATCGATTCATAGAGAATGTACTTCCGGATGCCTTGAAGAATGAAACCACAACAATTCTTCCATTTGATGAGAAGGCAAAAATGATACGCCGAGTCAAGAGAGTTCTTAGGTTCTTAGCGCGGAAAGTTGGTGTTACATTATTTCCTAAAAGAGGCTGGATTCCAATTGACGATTGGATTAGACACAATGAAGAATATCGAAACTGGATAATTGATATTTTATTAAGTGAGAGAACAGAAAACAGAGGAATTATTGATTCAAAGGGGATTAGGAATCTGTTACATGATGAAATTGTCAATCAAAAGAATTTCGCCATGACTCTTGTTAACACTGTGGATTTGGAACTCATCCTGCGACTTTACTCAGATGGTGACGGTTTCAAGATGTTTGGAAATCTGGAATAGATTGAGCTGACTCCAACTTCTTTGCATATACCTTCAGTCTATGTACCACTGGCCTTGAAACCCACCATGCAGGAGGAATAATTCGTAATAGACTCTCAATGTTATCCAGATCTGTACTATTCACCAGTCGTAGTGAAGTTCCAATTGCGACATAGAGGTACCATAAGGGTATGACGAATGACCCAATTATCGCAGCTTCTAATATACCGAATAGAGAAATCGTAGCCATTATGATCTGAAGGAATTCTACTAGGAAATACATTCCAGCTGCGAAGGCGAATCCAAGGAACAATGAAGGTAAGACATGACGACCATCCATACCAATGCCGTGCTTATGCTTCGAATAGAGGTCTTGTGCAAGTAGGAAAGGAATGTATACAATCCAGATTACTGCTATTGCACTTACACCTATGATTGGAGTTAAGAGGATAATCCATAGATTTTGAATAATAACTTGAATGATAGCTGAGTAAAACAGGCCATGTACATCATTAGCGCCTCG
>CAYWJO010000016.1:0-67515 GCA_964458565.1 uncultured archaeon
TCTGGCCACACCTCTTTTCAATAATCGGCAGACATTGTTCAGATAAACAATTGTTGAGCAAGTTTTAGTAGAATATATTAGGCGGTGTATTAACCATCTAAAGTCGTGGTCAGATGACGGAGATAAGTTTCCCTTCTGAAGGTTCACCAATTACCCCTTCACGAGGTCCAAGTAGAAGAACTGTTATTATTGCAGTGGTAGTGATTCTCATTGTGGTTGGGGGTATTATTGGATTTGTCATAGTGAGTAGTCCAGGGTCAGATCATATATCATCTCTATTATGGACACGTTCAGGAATCGATCCAGATGTCTATCCAGATTATTATTATGGAGAGTTTGAACTAACCACTGATCATGTAGATGACACCACACCTCCTGATGTACTATTCACACTCTCCTATGATACTGGAAGCGATACAGGAGATGTGTATACTTATGTTGCAGTCTATGATTTAGATATTGCAACCTTCGCTGGGTTAAATTGGCTTGATAGAGACCTTTACCTAGTAGATTATGGAGAGGATTATGGAGACTTTTCAACTTACATTGATCTACCACAGACAACTGGAAAATATACATGGGTAATCTTCATCGTGTATGAGGAAATTGTGAAGTCAGATGTTTGGTCAAGCGACCTTTCCGTAAATCTAAGATACAACTGGATATTGACTGATTAAGAATACACAAATGTATCATTATTCATTCAATTAAAAAATTTAATTACATAGTATCTATAAGGCAGTAATGTTCTGTTGCGGATAATGAGGATGCGGAAAGATGGCTGAGATACCGATGACTGGAGATACAATACCAGTTAGACCAGGCGGCGGTAGTAGAAGAAACATGGTGATTGCCTAGTTTTCGTAACATGCCCTCATTACACAAACTCCCCCCCTCCTACCACATTAAGTCCTACTGGCACTGGCCACAACTTATTCTAAACTCATCGATATAATGTTTTGACGTGAATTCGTTGTTAGAGCAAATAGAAGAAAAATGGTAATTTGATACAGGGATACATTATACTACCAGTCTTCTATTGATAGTTGTCTATTCATTGAAATAGGTGATTGAGCTACACAGTATCTATAAGTTGGTTGTCATGTCTAGTAGTGGCTATTGAGGATGTGGCAAGATGACTGAAATACCAATGACAGGAGATGCAGCACCTGTTAGACCGAGAACAGGTGGTGGTAGTAGAAGAAATATAGTGATTGCGATCGTTGTAATCTTGATTATAGGTGGAGCAGCAGTAGGATTCACGCTTCTTAGCACTCCCACAGGGCAGCCTTGGGAGTCGAGACTCTTGTGGTCAAGATCTGGAATCGACCCTGTATTATTTCCTTATTACTACGCTGATGAATTCCAGCTAACTACTGACCAGGTAGAAGGCTCAACACCTCCGGAAGTTCATTTTACAATTGATATTGATCCTGGCATAGACACTGAAACAATCTTGACGAGTTTTACCATATATGATTTGGATGTGGATACATTCGATACTTTGGATTGGTCTGGAAGAAACACTCACGAACTTGATTGGGCATACGAAGAAGGCTCATATTCAGCAATACTCGAACTACCACAATCTACGGGAGATTACACTTGGTGTATCTATCTCTACATACCCTCAGGAGAAAAATCAGATACATGGTCAGTTGACCTCGAGGTTAGACTAAAACATTACCCAGTGTATTAGTCAACCCGTTCATACATAGATGATGATGGAATTCATAGAAATGATGATATCAGAAAGACTGATAGTCGCCCATTATTCAAATATGCTACTAGTCGAGAGAAGAATCTAAAGGATATGGTAGACATGATTAACTCCATGAGGAGGAAAAAAGTATCACTGGAGGAAATTAATTGCATTCTAAAACTAAATCGGAAGGGATATTCTTTAGGTGAGATAAATGTAGAATTTTGGAAGAGATTTAGTTACGCCCGACGTTCAAGTACGATAGACCAGATAATAAAAAGAGAATCAGTGGATAACTAGCTTGGTGTACCCCAAAAATTACCACTTTCTTTCTGAATTTGATCCATCTGACTCCCTTCCTTATTGACACGAGGTCGTCCGGTCTGGGGATCTCTTCTGAACGTAACTCCCATCTGTCGTAGAAACGCATTCATGCCGGTTCTCAGTGTCACTACAGGAGTAGCCATTCCGTATATCCCAGGTTTGCCATCGAAGACCACCATGCTATCACTCAAATAATCAGCCATGAGAATGGAGTGTTCAACCACAAAAGCAGTCTTCATGCGAGCCTGGACCATTCTTCTAATTGCGCGTGAACTGGCTAGACGTTGTTCAATATCTAGGAATGCAGATGGCTCGTCAAGTAAGTAGATATCAGCCTCCCTGGCCAGACACGCTGCAATCTCTGTTCTCTGCAATTCACCACCACTCAGCTCCTGAACACTATGATCCAAAAGATGCTCAAGTTCTAACCGTCTAATCACAGATGTTCGAAAGTCTGCTGAATCAGCATTAGTACCCCCTGCCTGCCGAAGATACATTCGAACCGTTCCGGGAAAGCTTTGCTCAATATATTGAGGTTTGTAACTGACCTTCAATTCAAATCCAGCCGCAGTCTGCTTTGGTGGTTTTCCCTCATCAGGTTCTAAGAGCCCTGCAAGCATTTTCACAAAGGTTGTCTTCCCAATCCCGTTGGGACCAAGAATACCAATAATTTGTCCCTTTGCGATTGAACCTCCTTTGACCTCGAGTTTAAATCCTTCAAACTCCTTTTTCATAGGTTCATATTCAACAAGGATTTCAGCACCTGAAAACGCTTCATCTTCTGCAGACATGCCTTTGAAGGAAATTGCGGTTTCTCTGAAACGCATATTTTCATCAGGTATGTAACCATCTAGAAAGATATTGATTCCGACTCTTGTCCCATGCGGATGCGAAACAATACCATAGACACCAGGGTCTCCATAGAACATACAGACGAGATCGGATACATAATCGAGTATAGACAAGTCGTGTTCTACGACAACAACAGTCTTGCCTGAATCTGAAAGCTGTCTAATTGCACGACCGACACGTAGACGTTCTCTGACATCGAGATATGCTGTTGGTTCGTCAAAGAAGTAGATATCACCATCGCGAATAATAGCAGCTGTGATAGCAACTCGTTGCAGCTCTCCGCCACTAAGGAATTTGATGGGTCGCTCCCAGATTTCTCCGAGAGTCATGTCATCTTTCAACTCTTTTAGGCGTCCGGAGGTGTCTGCCTGTTCGAGGAGCTCACTGATTGGTTTGTCCGCAACCGATTCGACCTTAGGCAAATCTGTGATGTTTTGAGGTTTTAATATTGGAACAATGTCACCCTTTTGGATGCGTTCGAAAAAGGGTTGTAATTCGGAGCCACGATATTGTAAGATGATTTCATCCCATCCTGGAGGGTCATCGATCCTGCCAAGATTAGGCATCAACTCACCAGCGAGGATCTGTATTGCTGTCGTTTTTCCTACACCATTCGGTCCAATAAGACCTAGGACCTTGCCCTCCTTTGGCATAGGCATTCTGAACAGCTTGAAAGCATTAACACCATAACGATGACTTGTATCAGACTCAAGTTCCTCAGGCAGGTTGACTATGTGAATGACACCATAAGGACATTTTTTGACACAGATTGCTTCTCCAGAACATAGAGATTCAACGATGACTGGTGGTTTTGTGGGACCTTCTGGAAATATCACAGTTTCGTCTCCAGTGCGAACTCTTGGACAAAACCTCTGACATTCGTGTGTACAGTCTTTAGGTCTGCATCGTGCTCTATCAACAATGGCTATTCTCATTTTATCGGTCAACCTTAGAGAGGGCTGTGAAGAGGTTTCATATGTGGTATTTAGCGCTTTGGCTTTGTAACCTGATAATAGGCCACGTTGCAAAACCTTTTGTGGTATTTGCTTGGACTTATTCTTGAAATAAAATGAAGTTATTCGACCGCCTGCTTAATCTCGTAGGATTCAGAAGATATCATCTCAGTGGAGCCATTGATCAGAAATCAGATTTGAGAACTGCGATATTAGCAGTACGCTCTCGAGCGTACTTCAGAATAACGGGAAAGAAGCTTGTAGAACCATCTCTTGATTTTTCAGATGCAAGTGATATCAAAGATAATATTTCTCCATCTAGAAGACTTGCAAGAAGAAGTTTATAGCGGAGTATCATTAAACCAAACCACCGGGATGATGATATTTTTAGAATGAGCGCCTCATCAGCGTGATGACCACTAAACCGCAATCTGACCGAATTCATAATTCAAATAGAATCGACATTTCAGAGTGATATCTCAATGAGTCCGTTCGTATGTAACCATGATGGCTCCTGCGATGATGTCAAACTTTGTTGTGTTGAGACTGAAATGACTCTAACAAAGAAAGATGCAGATAGAATTGACAAGATTGGTTATGATAGAAAGGACTACTTGATCAAAGCCAAAGATGGATTCTGCGAGCTAAGAAATATTGATGGACACTGCTATTTCTATGATGCAGATACCAAACTCTGCAAAATCTATGAGCATCGACCTGACGGATGTAGATACTATCCAATTGTCTATCATTTCCGAAAACGAAAATGTGTGACCGATGGAGACTGTCCTTCAAGAGAAACGGTGGATCGTGATGAAATAAGGGGAATTTGTCATAAAGTTAGGAATCTGGTGAATACACTGGTTGAGGAGGCTTCGCATGGTGAAAGCCCGTGCTGATCTTCATACTCATTCAAAGTTTTCTGATGGGCTGCTAAAACCAACAGAACTTATTGAGTTAGCTGCAACAATTAGATTGGGAGGAATTGCACTTACAGACCATGACACATTGGATGGACTTTATGAGTTTACACATTGTTCGAATCCAGCAGATATTCGTAGAGTAGCAGGAGTTGAAATTGGAACAGAATTCAGAGGTAAGGAAATACACATTCTTGGGTATTATGTCGATGATAAATCGAAGAACCTTCAGGATTTGCTCAAAAGGCTTCGAGATGCGAGAATCTTGCGATTTCCTAAGATGATAGCCAAATTGGAAGAAATGGGCATTCATATCCCAGAAGAATCAATCGAGAGAATTCTTACAGGAGTAGAGAGTCCAGCCCGACCACATCTAGCAAGACTTCTGGTAGAACATGGATTTACTGAAGATTTGGATGAGTCTTTCTCGAAGTATGTCGGAGTAGGAAAACCTGCTTATGTTAGAAAAGAACGAGTTGAAACGACTGAAGCAATAGAAGTATTGAAGGAGACAGGTGCAGTTCCGGTCATGGCTCATCCTCTTTTTAATGAGATTCCAAATTTAAAGGAAGTTCTAAATATACTCAGAGATAGAGGACTTGAGGGAATCGAACTTGAATATGATTACAGTCATATTGGATTGAATGTGAATAATGACTCACTAAAGAAATATGCAAAGGAATTTGATCTTGTATGCACTGGGGGTAGCGATTTCCATGGAGATGATGAACGTATCAGATTGGGTTCAGTTTCAGTACCACTGAGTGTGATTGATGAACTCGAGGATAGAAGGGAGACCTAGGAAAAATGCGAGTGATTGATGCTCACGTCCATACATGGACACGTGATATAATAAGCAAGAAGGACTTGGAAGCTCGCCGTATTGCTGCAGAGAGAGAAGGAATAGAACCGCAGCTTGATTCACCTGTTAATTCACTTAAACAAGCTATGGAGAATGCAGGTGTTGAGAAAGCAGTTATCCTCCCTATTGATAGTGGTCTGACGCAGAAAATGCCGCTCTCACTTCAAGAGAAGACCGATTGGCATGTTGATGAGATTGAGGGAGAATCGAATTTAATCACCTTTGTGGGACTAGATCCCAGGAGAGGGAAGGAGGGTCTAGATGAACTTGAAAGAGCTGTGAAAGAAAAAGGGTGCAAGGGATGGAAACAGTATCCTCCAAATGGGTTTTACCCTGACGATGAGGAATTCGACCCCTATTATGAACTCGCGTGCGATCTCAAGATTCCTGTAGTCATTCATCAGGGTTTCACATCAAGATTCAAGCACGTAAAATATGCAAGACCTGTTTATGTTGATAGAGTGGCTGTCGAGTTTCCAGATCTCAAAATCGTGTTGGCACATGTAGGAATCCCTTGGGTAGATGAAGCGCTCATGGTATCAGCTAAGAATCCCAATGTCTACGTTGACCTCTCAGGGTGGCAGATATTCGCAAGGATGATTCCAAACAAGATCTACAGAATGATAGCAGATGCAAAAATCACAGGTGTTTTTCCAAACCGTACAATTTGGGGCAGTGACTTCCCACTTTTTGAGAATCGCCTAAGTCTAAAGGAGTGGGTAGAGTTCTTCATCACACTCAGATTACCCGAATCACTAGTGGAAGAAGGATATCCACAGGTGGACCAGAAAGACATTGAAATTGTCATGTGGCAAAATGCAGCACGATTATTCTTCGGGGAGAGAGTATGAACAAATTCGTTGTCGATGCAATGCTTGGCAAATTAGCTTTGTGGCTCCGTTTAACTGGGCATGATACAATATACGATACAGATGTTCATGATGATGAGCTTCTTGAGATAGCAAAGAAAACAGGAAGGATTCTACTTACCAGTGATGAGGAGTTGTTTGAACGAGCACAGAATGCGAAAGTGGAATCAATGTTAGTCAGAGGAACTGTGGATGACAGAGTTGTAGATGTATTCATACGCTATGGCATCAAGCCTGAGGTTGACCCTAGAATCGCGCGATGCTCAAAATGTAATGGAGGGTTGATAGAACTCACAGGATCGGGAAAGGAACTTATCAAGAATATTGTATTTGAACAGACATACAATCATTATGACACGTTCTGGTTCTGCAACGACTGTGAATCAGTGTATTTCATGGGGGGGCATTGGAAAAACATGATAGAATATATGAATCGAATTGCAGCACAAATCAAAAGCAGGAAGGACTAGATTTCTACTTCCCTAATATCAATGTTATAATCAATTTGAATACAGTCTTTTGTCGACCGTGTTAGAGGGCAGAATTTCTTTGCAAGCTCCACGCAACGCTCACCCAGTTCGAACTCACCATCAGCAACTACTACTTCTCCAGAAACCTGAAGATTGCTGATAGAGTAACCCTCTCCATCAAATTCAACAAGGAGTTTTCCATGTAGATTGAAAGAAACGAGATCTAGGTTAGAACGTCGTTTTACATCAAGAAATGTGTTGTTAAGACAACCAAGAATCCCTGCGAGAAACAACCTATATGGACAGAGACCTTCACCTCTACCACCGTAGGTTTTTGGAGTATCAATAACCAATTCGGTTTCTCTTAATGTAGCAGTAGCACCTGTCTTTCCGTCCCACTCTGTTTGTACAAGATACTCCATTTTTTCAGGATACTTCGTCTTGATCTTCATCTTGGCCACTCGAATTTGCGATTTCTCAATGCACATTAAGCATTATGGTAGGAACGAACACTCAGCAAGTCATTTATACAGAGCAATGGATATCTGCGTTGTGTGAAAGCCATGGGTCGAAAAATGAAGGCAGCCATGTACTACGGCATCGGTGATGTCAGATTTGAAGAAACAGACATTCCAGAAATTGGTCCGGGAGAGTTACTTATCAAAATTGGTACTGCTCTGACTTGTGGAACAGATGTCAAGACATACAAGCGGGGACACCCACTTCTATTGCAACACATTCCAAGTCTCTTCGGCCATGAATACGCTGGAACAATAGAACAGGTGGGTGAAGGAGTTGATAGCTTTGAACCTGGAATGAGAGTGGTTGCTACAAATTCAGCTCCGTGTGAAACATGCTTTTTTTGCCGAAAGGGCTCACCCAATCTCTGTGGGCAACTTAAGACAACGTTGGTGAACGGCTCATTCGCAGAATATATTCGAGTTCCAGCTCCCGTTGTACGCTGGAATACACATCAGATACCAGATTCACTCTCCTTCAGAGATGCAGCTCTTACAGAACCCTTAGCATGTGTCGTTCATGGAATAGAGGAATCCAATATTCAACTGGGAGACACCGTTACTGTCATTGGTGCGGGTCCAATTGGACAGATGATGATAATGCTCGCGAAAAAGAGTGGAGCCTCATCTGTTATTGTATCAGACCTTGCAAAGCTCAGAAGAGATACAGCAAAGAAGGCAGGTGCTGATATTGTCATTGATCCAAGTGTGGAAAATCCTGTCGAGAGGGTGAAAGAAGAAACCGAGGGTTATGGAGCAGATGTAGTTATTGAGGCAGTGGGATTACCTGTTTTATGGGAACAAGCAATCGATATGACGCGTGATGCAGGGACAACTGTATTATTCGGCGGAGCTGCATCAGGGACTAAATTCCAAGTAGATACAGGTAGGTTTCATTATGGTCAGTTAACATTGAAGGGTGTTTTTCATCTTGCCCCAATCCATGTTGAGAAAGCCCTCAAGTTGATTATTGCGGGAGATATCGATTCAGATATCCTCATATCAGACGAAATGCCTCTTGAGAGAGTGACCGATGCGCTTGAACTTATGGGCCAAGGAAAAACCATGAAGGTCGCAATTAAACCATAGAGTAGGAATACAGGTGCCAGGTGTGGAGAATCGGAATGAGTCTAAGACTCTAGAACCACATGAGGAAAGACTAGTAGAAATCATCAGTAGCTTAGATGTGAAGTATCCAGACTTGGTGATTATTGTAGAGGGCATTCGTGATGAGAAACTATTGAGAAGTCTTGGTGTTCAGGCTGCGATAATTCGGACTCAATCAGGTCTATCAAGACCTCAACTCATTGAAAGGATTGCATCAACTCTTGGTGAATCTAAGAGGGTTTTGATTCTAACTGATTTTGACGATGAAGGCAAGGAACTTGCTTCGTTCTTGAAGTCAGAGCTTGAACTAATACGTGCGAAGATATTGGAAAGAGAAAGACATCAGATTGGACGTAACATGGGTAGCTTAAGATGTATAGAAGAGCTCGTCATGCTCTTCAAACGACAATTCTCACCGGAGCCGGCTTAATCTAGATTGTACTTCCACAGTTGGAGCAGATGTACTTTCCAGCAGCAATGGAGGAACCACAGACCCGACATGTACGACCTTTCTTGACTCTCATTGAATCTACGACATCACCGGTTTCCGGTACGAGAATAAAGCGACCATTTTCAAAACTTATCCTGAACTCAGTTGGATTACCAGCCTGTTCTAAGAGGTCTAATGGCATGGGAAGGCGGTAAGTCTGGTCGAGTTTGATAATCCTAGTTCCATCGAGTGTTTCCAAGTCGATTCCAGCTTGGTGATACCCAGAAATAACTCCGTCACGAATCTCAACAGTAACATCTGCCTTGCTTGCTACCTGTTGACTGTGTGTGACGATAAAGAATGATGTTCCAAGGGTCTCGTTCAGCTCTTGAAAGAGTTCAAGAATACGCTCTGCGGTCTCGGGATCTAGGTCTCCAGTCGGTTCATCACATAAGACCAAACCCTTACCCTCTGTGTCAATCAGGTTAACCAATGCACTGGCTATGGCAACTCGAGACCGCTCACCACCACTAAGTGTGGTTGTTTTGTTACGCCTCCTTTCATCAAGACCAACCAATTTTATCAGTTTGTCAACTCGCTCCTGTCGAACCTTTCTCGGGACTCCTGCAATCCGTGCAGCAAGCTCAACATTCTGCCATGCATTGAGGTGTGGTAGTAGATTATTCACCTGAAAGACAAATCCAATGAACTGTCTTCTTGCATCTGTAAGAACACGTTCACCGAGTTTGGTAATATCTGTTTGAAGGTTGGCCCAATAGACCTTACCTACCGTGGCTTTGGTGATACCCCCAATGATGTTTGTCAGTGTTGTCTTTCCTGATCCCGAAGGTCCAACAACACACATAATCTTGCCTTCGAGAATTTGAAGTGATACACCACTAAGCGCGACGACTTCCAGTTCGTTTGTCTTGAATATCTTGTAAACGTTCTCAGCACTGACAACAACGTCGTCGGGATAATCACCATAGAGGTCCATTTGTTCGCTTGATGTGATAACCATGGTAGGCACTAGACTAACTCCGATAGAAACCCAACTTAAGGTTGACGACAGGCGCATATTTCCATCTAGGAGGAGAAATCACAGATTTCGAAGTGTTGTGGAAGGATCTATAGAACCAGCTCGTCTTGCAGGGATATAGCAACTCACCAACATGACTATACTTTCCATCACTAATATGGTCAAGAGAATCATAATCGGGAATGATAGAACTTCAGCTAAAATAGGCGAGAATGGTGAAATACCAAAAGACATCACACCCATTGAAAAACCAAATAGTATCCCTAATATTGCGCTTATTGCGATGGATGTGATGACAGTTCCTGAGAACTCTCCAAACACCAATATCACTACCTGTTTCTTGGTTCCACCTAGAGCTCTAAAAAGGGCATACTCGGATTGGCGTTCCAAAACAGCTGAACCTAAGAATAAAGCCAAAGCAGAAAGACCCATTATTGTACATGTCACAAACCCAATCATTGTGAGTCCCTGAAAACCAGACATGAAGAGCCCTAATGAGTAAGATCGAGCAGCGAGTCTAAAGGTATCAGGAGTATAGACATTCACTTCGTAGAGTGAATTTATGGATTTGATTGAACTTGTGAGATTGACATATGGTAGTGTATTGGCAAGAAACAAATCGACTCTATTCAAGGACCCCCTCTCAGCTAAGAAATCTAGATTGACGAGCACAAAGCCATTATTCTTGATTTGAAAATCAAAGATTGTCCCGACAGTCGAGTCGGTCTCAGATATTGGTGCAGCCAGACCCAAACCAGGTGCACTGACCATGGAACCCACGATTTGGAAATACGCGACACGTGCACCTCCAGCTCCACCAAAGACGACTCGAATCTCATCACCAACTGTCTTGTTCCATAGAGATAAATGATATTGGCTTACGATGACACCATTTGTTGTGTTTGCAAGCTGGAATAGGATTTCCTCAGCATTGACTCCCAAGAAACTCTCTTGATTGAAAGCTCCAATACCAGCATATATCGCTGGATTTACACCTGCTATCGTAAAGGTGGTACTACCAACCTGTCCCCAAGTTTCTGCAACAGGTGTGACATTTCTTATTCCTGGATAAGTTAGAAGGGTGGAGTTGAACCTAATCAAGCGGTTATTACATTCAATTCTCATATCACAGCCAATAGCATATCGAATCTCATTATTCACAGTGGATTCAAAACTGGAACTCTGTATGACCATCATCATAGTTGTAGTGAGCGTTAGAGTCAGAATCACTAGAAGGGGTATAAACTGTCGGCGACGTCTTCTCAAACTTTGACTAAGGTATAAGGTCTTCTCACCCATAAAGAAGGAAGTTCCGCTAGAAAGCTTTGCTGTCACAACCTGCATGAACCTTGAACCGAGATATGCGGCTGCAAATAATAGCAATGTAGCAAAAACAATCTGAAGAATTGCAAGCGGTCCTGTTGAAGAAAGAAGTAGAGGCGTGGCTAATAGAATTACCATTACCCCAGCGAGTCCAATTGCATATTTGCGGATGTGAACATCTTCAGATACTTCTTCTGGTTCTTCTGAAATCGGTTGGCCAATTTCTACCACATCAATTCTCCGTGCAACGTGAACCAGATATGACGCGGGAAGGAACAATGAAATTACTGCGGCAAGAACTATTACAAAAATCGAGAGCTGTGTTCTAGATAGATATAGCAGGTAAACTTCCATTTCAAATTGAAACAGACCATTCGAAGAAGCAATCAGAGGCGCCATAAACACTGCGAGGGTGATGCCTGCAGCAAACCCAAGTAGACTAAGAAAAACGGACTCCCACATGAATGTAGAGAATATCTGATTGAAGGACGCACCTTTGGCTCTGAGTGCGCTAATCTCACCCTTTCTCCTTGCAACCGAGGTCTCAGATGTGAAGACTGTGAGCATCAGACTCATGACAAGAATGGGTAAGGCAATAACTGTGAGCACTTGACTGTTGAGATAGGTGGTGATGAAGGCACCAAGCCTCCATAACTCATAGAGACCATCAGTGTAGACTAGAGGAAATTCCTCCTCAATCTGTGCCTTTAGATTGATTAGTGTTGAAATGATATTAATTGCACCTACAGTTTTCAAGTTTTCAACAGATGGCACCAAAAATGCAGCAGGATTGAACCAGCCGCGATTTATTATTATATCAGCATCATCCTCTGACACCTCGCTCTCAAGAATCATTATTGAATCTCGTATTCCGAACACCGTATCAGTATAACCAAAGGGATCCCAGTTCTTTCTTGAAATTGCTGGAAAAGCACTAGGACCAAGACTAGAACGAGTCTTGAAGGTGTATATCCCAGCAACAGTCATGTTGCTTAACGAAACAGGTCCAAGACTACTTCTGAAACCGCCCCCAGACTCAGAGCTAATCGTCAAAAGATCAAAATCAATGGTATCTCCAATCTCAATTGTAACACCATGGCATTCATAGGTCCAGTCAACCCATATGGAAGAAACAAGTACCTCGTTTGGTGAAAGTGAATAATTACCTTCAATTTGAAACCAACTTGCAGATTTATTGAGAAATTCATTTGTAACAAGTAATGTTGTGAAATCCTTAATCCCGTAGAAGTAATTAGTATTGTAGAGGTAATAGCTGGTATAATGAGGAAGGAAATTTCCAGTCAGGATACCTACGGTTGACGGAATTATATATGAAGATTCGATGAAACGATTGTTTTCCGCAAAGGAAACAGCTCTCAGAAGATTTGATGTTTGAGCAGTTGCATCGCTTTCGGGACGTAGTGCCAGTTGAACAGGATCTGCTTCAAAAAAACTATCAACTGTAATGTCTGTACCTGTTGCGGTCCATATGAACACAGTTGTTGGGAGAGCTACGCCAATTGATAAAATAAGGGCGATTCCTAGATTGCGAACTGGATAGTTTTTCAAAGAACTTAGTGCATATGCAAGAGACCACCAAGGATTACCACGCAATTCAGCAGACACCAATTTTGGCTAGATACGCCTCTAAAATATAAGTAATGGATAAAGCATGATTTCACTATCCAATCACAATCAACTACAGATTTCTCAAGGTTGTTGCAGGATTGGTTGCTCCAGCACGTTTGGCAGGTATATAACAACTCAAGAGCATTACAACACTCTCGAGAACGAGAATGCCTAGGAGAAAGACCACGGGGTATGCTAATACTTCCAAGAGTATTGGAGAGAATGGAGATATACCAAACGAGAGTATACTCAACGAGTATCCAAAGAAGATCCCAAGGATTGCACTGATAACGATAGATGTAACAACTGAACCAGCAAACTCTCCAAACACCATACTAACAACCTGCTTCTGAGTCCCTCCCAAGGAACGAAAGAGTGCATATTCAGCCTTCCGCTCTAGAACTGCAGATCCAAGGAATAGTACTAAAGCTGATAATCCCATAATGGTGCACATAACAAATCCAATCATGGTGAGACCTTGAAATCCAGCGAGGAATAGACCCAATGAATAAGATCTTGCTTCAACATTGAATGTGGAGGGGGTCAACACTCGAACTTCATTCAGATTATTGATAGAATGAATTGTACTTGTGAGATTGACATAAGGCAGTGTATCAACTATGAATAAATCAGCTCTGTTGAGATTACCTCGATCGTTTAAGAAGTCAAGATTAGTGAGTGCAAATCCATCACCGGTTGTTTGAAAACCGAATATTGAACCAATTGTGGGATCAATCAAGTATGTGGATGATGCAAGTCCAAGTCCGGGCGCACTTATCATGGTTCCAACAATTACAAGATTGGCAACACGCCCACCATTGGACCCACCAAAATGAACACGAATCTCATCTCCGATTGTCTTGTTCCATAATAAAGAATGATATTGGCTGATAACAAGTCCATTACTTGTATTTTCCAGCTTATGTAGTACCTGAGCTGCTGTACCGCTCACAAAGCTCTCAGACGTAAATGCACCTACAGCTAGATACTGCTCCGGATCAACTCCCATTAGTGAGAAGCGAGTGCTACCTACCTGACCCCAGGTCTCAATCACAGGAGAAACATTCTGAATACCAGAATAGGTCATAAGCGTTTCATTGAATTTGACTAAGCGGCTATCACATTCCACACGCATATCACCACCCAACGCATATCGAATCTCATTATCCATTGTGGCTTCAAAGCTTGTACTTTGAATAACCATCATCATAGTGGTTGTAAGAGTTAATGTAAGAATAATCAGTAAAGGTACAAACTGACGAGTTCTTCTTCGGAGACTCTGACTAAGATAGAGCGATTTTTCACCCATGATAAAGCTAATACCACTGGATAATTTCGCTGTGATAATCTGCATGAATCGTGAACCGAGATATGCAGCTGCGAATAATAATAGAGTTGCAATTAGAATCTCTACAAGAGCTGTTGCTCCAGTAGGCGATATAACCAATGGAACCACGAATAGAATCGCCATTGCTGAGGCTAAACCCAAGCCATACTTCCGGATATTCACATCAGCTGTAGTCTCTTCTGGCTCTTCAGAAGAGGGTTGACCGATTTCACTAACATCAATTCTTCGTGCCACATGGATGAGATATGCCGCTGGAAGATACATCGCGATGGCAATCGCAATTACTATTGACAGGAATGAAAATTGTGTATGAGAAAGAAATGCCGTATAAATTGTAAAGTCAAATGAGAAAAGTCCTGTTGAAGATGCAATCAAAGGTGCCATAAAAACAGCAAGTACCAGTCCTACCATCAAACCCATTATACTGAGTAGGACAGATTCCCACATGAATGTAGCAAAGACCTGATTGAAGGATGCACCTTTTGCTCTTAATGCACTAATCTCACCCTTCCTTCGTGCAACTGAAGTCTCAGAAGTGAAGACAGTGAGCATCATACTCATTATTAGAATCGGTAAAGCAATTACAGATAGGACCTGACTGTTGAGATACGTGCCGATGAAAGCACTCAATCGCCAGAGCTCGTATAAGCCATCCACATACACTTCTGCATACTCTGATTCGATCTGTGTCTTGAGATTAACTAGGTTAGTTACAATATTAGCAGCTCCACCTAATTTGAGATTGTTTTTATCAGGTCGCAGATAGATTGCTGTATCGAACCAACCTCTGTTGATGATTGCTGTAACATCCTCTTCAGAGAAATCGGACTCCAACATCAATATTGAATCACGAATTCCCAAAACACTCTCAGCAAACCCAAAAGGGTCCCAATTAAGTCGAGAGAATGATGGAAATGCGGATGGGGTAAGACTAGAACCAGATCGGTATGAATAGATGCCTGCTACTGTAAGATTCCGTAGTTCCAGATTACCTAATGCGGCAGGAGTGCCACTATCACTCTGAGAACCATACCTTAGAAGATCGATATTGATCTCGTCACCTACTTCCACATTGATTCCATGAACATCAAAAGTATAATCAACCCAACCCTCAGAGACTAGAACCTCACCAGCTGTGAGGTTAAATTTGCCTTCGTATCTGAACCAGTTAGATGCATTACCTAAGAAATAATTTGTAACAAGAATCACACGTCCATCCTTAATATTCTGGGCATAGTTTAGAGCTCTAAGACTATAGAAACTCCATGTGGGTAGAAAATCACCAACAAGAATTCCAATAGTCGAAGGTAATACATACGTGGATTCAATATACCTACTATGCTGAGCAAAATTCTCAGCGTCCAAGAGAAAAGATGACTGCGCTGTTTCATCAGTTCTGGGAGTAAGGGTCATCTGAATTGGGTCACTATCAAAATATTCATCGACGACCATATCAGTACCTGTCGTGGTCCATACAAATACGGTAGTAGGTAGCGCCACACCTATGGATAGAATTAGAGCGATACCGATATTTCGAATAGGGTAATTTCTTAGGCTAGTCATAGCATACGCTATTGCCCACCAAGGATTACCCTTCAGTTTACCGGGTGTTTTTTTAGTCGGAATAGACGTATCACTCATGTTCTTACCTCATAGGTTCCTAAGTACTATCGCAGGATCTGTTTTAGATGCCTCTCTTGCAGGGAAATAGGCACCTGCTATCATCGCAAATATCTCAATTAGTAACACTATAGTGAGGAAACCAATGGGAAATGTGATGCTTGCCTGTAAGATTCTTGAGAAGGGGCTAAGATTGAACACTATTATACTTTGGATATAACCAAATATCGTTCCCAGAAAGAGACTAAGTACAAGGGATGCTAGGACCACTCCTGTAAACTCGGAGAGAACAACGCGAACCACCTGATTCTTTGAGCCCCCAACAGCTCTAAGAATCGCATAGTCACGTTTTCTTTCTCTTACAATAGAGCCCAAGAACAACGTCAGAGCAAATAAACTGAGTACAAGTGACATTGAGAACCCAATAGAGAAGAGCCCCTCAACTGTGTTTAGGAAAAGCGCTGTACCAAATGATCGCGCTTTCAAATCAAATGTTTCTGGAGAAGTAGCAGTTACGCCAGGTAAATCACTCAAAGCCCGAGTCACTAGTTCTCTGTCAGATATACAGACAAGATCTGCTAGGAAAAGGTCAGCGGTTTCCCTACCTGTCTGTGATGAGACATAGTTGATATTACAGATTCCGAATCCCGTATAACCAGCTTGCAGGCCAAAACCAGCTCCTAAACGAGATTCAGGGATTGCCTCTGAGGATGCATATCCAAATCCTGGGGCGCTGTAGACAAAACCAACAACCTGAAACTCGATTACGACAGGAGCATTTAGTCCACCAACTTGAATGTTGATAGTATCGCCAATACGCTTGTTCCAATCGTTGGCATGTTGATGACTTAGTAGTATTCCTTTTGGTACAGATGCTAAGCGTGATAGAATGTATCCCGAATCTTCTCCATCGAAGCTTGTATCATCAAACACACCAATCTGCGAGTACGCAATCGCATCAACTGCCTCAATCGTAATTTCATCAAGACCAACCCGCCCCCATGTCCGCAGAACAGGCACAGCAAGATTGACACCAGGATAGGACTCAATTGTATCGGAGAAACTGAATGGTCTAGAAGTGGATGTCACTCTAAGATCAGCTCCGATTGCATATTGAATCTCTTGAGCAACATCGGTCTGAAAACTCTCAGCTTGTACAGTGAAAGCGATTGTGGAGGATAATGTAAGTGCTAGAACTACCATCAATGGAACAATTCGACCCTTTCGCATTCGCAGGTTCCCTGCAGATATGATATTCTTCTCACCTAGAAGAAAAGATATCCTTCGAGATAACTGTGCAAACCCAAGCCTGGATATTCTCGAGCCATTATATGCCATGAAGAACCATGCTGCAGTTCCAAGTCCGAGTTCTAAGAGAATAATGAAGGGATTGCTTGGAATAAATAGAACCGTTGCAAGCACAATCCCTAGAAGCATAACTGAAGCACCGATAGTAAACCCATAAGCAGCACTCTCTGTTTGAACATCATCAGCTGTTTCCAGCAAATTTGCCCCAATCTCTGCATTGGCAGCTCTTCTAGCTGAAGCGAGTATGAATAGAAGTGGCGGAATGATACATATCAATATTGCATAGATGACGGTTTCAATATTAATCACAGTTCTTGAAAGGTAATAGAGATAAACTTCAAAATTGAAAAACATGAATCCTTCTGCAGCGGGTATCAGGGCTGCGAAAAACGTACTTAATAGCATACCCAGTCCAATACTTACGAAAGACATGATTATTGACTCTGCCAGAAAGACACCATACACCTGAAACGAGCTTGCACCTTTCGACCGAAGTGCACTGACTTCTGTGACTCTTGCAGCCATGAAAGTATCTGCAGCAAATACAGATAGAAAGATAGCAAGAATGAAGGTTGGTAGATTCAATAAAGCAAGTGGCATAGTCTGAACATATGTATCAACCAATTCTTGCAGATAGTATACTTCATCAAATCCACTGACTGATACGCGGTATTGTTGATCAACACGTGCCTTAAGAGTCAATAGATTTTCGGATATTTTATCGGTACCTGCTTGAACAAGGGCTGTACTTGATGTCCTGACGAATAATTGAGAACCAAAATATCCAGTTTCAGAAACATTGTTGGCATTCACTGAACTACCGAGCATCATTATACTATCGATGATTCCAAAGACAGGTGTTCTGTAGTGAACATAATCATAATTATTACGCATGTAAGAAGGGAAGGAATCTTGGAACATTGTATCATAAGCTCCAATTTCATAGATTCCAACAATCCTTAACTCACTAACAGATATCCGACCCATTTCACCAAGGGGGGATGTTGATCCGTTTGCTCTTTCAGTTAGCAAGTCTATATCAATAGTTGAATTTATGGTGAGTGTGGTTCCAAATACCTGGTAAACATAAGACACAAACTGTTCGGAAACAAGCACCTCACCCTCTTGAAGACTGAATTTCCCTGCATAAGTGAAATCTCTCGAGGCATCTGTGAGGAATTCATCATCGACGAGCAAGACCTCACAATCTTTCATTCCATATGTATAGATTGGTTCATCGTATCCATATAACGTGCTTTCAGGAAGCTGAGACCCCCAAACCAATCCAACAGTAGAATTCACCCAATGAACACTCTCAACTAGTTCGTTATTCGAAACATACTGCTGAGCTGATTCGAGTTCCGAAGTGCGACCGACAGGAGTTTCAATAACCATCTGGAATGCACGAGTATCAAAGTATTCATCGACTGTGACCTGTACTCCAGTGTCAGACCACACTAGGATAGAGGCAACTAATGCAACGCCAAGACTGAGTGTGAGTGCAAGACTAATCGCTCTGAAGGGAAATGCACGCATTGATGTTAGCGCATAGGAAAAAGCATATGCACGGTTTCCATTCCTACGTGCCACTCAATCACCCCTGAACAGATGTATCACTACCCTCATCGGGTTGACGTTTGATATCTACTCCACTTGTCTTGAAGAATGCGGATACTAGCTCTTCTACTAGTACACCATCACGAAGTAGCAGAATCTTATCTGCCATCTTTGCAACCTCAGGATCATGAGTAACAACAAGAACTGCGCGTCCCTCTGTCTTAGCCATATCGCGCATAAGTTTGATAATCTCTCCACCTGTCTTGTGATCTAAATCTCCAGTAGGTTCATCACACAAAAGGACTGTAGGATTATTTGCTAGTGCTCTTGCAAGGGCAACTCTCGAACGCATTCCCCCTGACAACTCGTGTGGCATGTGATGTGCTCTATGATCAACACCAACTGCTTCGAGTAATTTCATTCCACGTTCGTATCGTTGCTTTTGTCTAACTTCATCGAGGAGCATTGGGACTTGAACGTTCTCGATTGCAGTAAAGATAGGAAGTAAATGTTGATCCTGAAAGAGTATACCAATTTTACTTCGTCTCATTTCAGACATTTCATCATCGTTGAGCCC
This sequence comes from uncultured archaeon, assembly GCA_964458565.1. Taxonomy (GTDB): domain Archaea; phylum Asgardarchaeota; class Thorarchaeia; order Thorarchaeales; family Thorarchaeaceae; genus CAYWJO01. The sequence goes on from CAYWJO010000016.1 coordinate 19,409, forward strand.
TGTGATTTCGTCATTATCAACAAAAATCTCTCCACTTGTAGGTTTATCAAGTCCACCTATCAAGTTGAGAAGTGTTGTTTTTCCAGAGCCAGAAGCTCCTACTATTGCTATGAAATCACCTCTTCGTACAGTCAGATCAAGACCACGAAGGACCTTAATGACTCGGTTACCGTCTTGGAATTCTCTATAGACATCATGACATTCTACTGCAACATCATTCTCAGGTGTCAAAATCCTGTCTCCAATACACTAGTTCCAAACCAACCCACTTTTAAAGTTGCCAATGAAGCAACATTCAAAATTATACTACTATAGGTCGATGGAAATGCAACAGACACGTGTTTTTTCTGTAGCAGGATATTCAGGCTCAGGAAAGACAACTCTAATAATTCGATTGTTGAAGGAACTTCAGAGGAGAGGGTTTACCGTAGGAGTCGTGAAAAGCACTTCAAAGGATATCGTTCCTCCAGAACAGTCAGATACGGGGAAATTCATTGAAGAGGGCAGTTCGGTTACTGTCCTCTTAGGACCAAGCAGCACATCAATAAACCGCTCACAGCGAATTAGAATTCAAGAAGCTTTGCACAATATAACATTAGATTTTGTTATTGTTGAGGGTGCGAAATTCAGCAATCTTCCTAAATTCTGGTGTCTAGGCGACTCAGAGGTTGATCCTGAAGACTTGCCTCCCAATGTTAAAGCAATTGTAGTATGGGGCTCCGGGTTACTTGAGGATACCGAACTGAAACTTGAAGGAATGAACCCACCAATCATACTTAGCATCGACATTCCATCATTAGTAGATATAATCCAAGAAGAAGCTGTGAGTCTTGATGCTAGTGACGTTTAATCCATCCCAAAAAATAGCGCGGGTCACAAAGTATAACTGTACTATACTTGGGGGTTCTATCTATGAAAAGCCGAGCTTGTACCATAGCAGTCATAATGACTCTCTTGCTGAGTTTTCCTCTAAGCGCAGGTACAAATGATATTCATATCAGTGAGCAAGTTCAACCAATCACAGAATATTCGCCTAGCTCGACATTTTCATCTAGAGACCTCTGGGATTCGATTTACAGTGACCTCAATACAAGCGATATTCAAGAAACAGTCAGAGTTCTTTCCGAAGATTATCCGAGTCGTTTGTGGGACAATACCACGAATACTCCTTCAGCAGCACTTGAGGGTGCTTGGCAATTTGTAATCGATAAGATTGATGAAGACACAGGTGGAAGCATACAATTCGAATTCTACACTGAACATCAAACATTAGTTGCCATTAAGAATGGGACTAATGGTAATCTGGCGCCAATTCTAATTGGAGGCAGCATTGCCTCAGGAGACAATCCAGGAGCCAATGCATATGCAGCATCAGTTGCAGGAGTACTTGAAACGGCAAGATTACTTTCAGGAATAGATATGACAAATGATGTATTCTTTGTGCTTACCAATACGGTTGCGATCGATTTTGATGACTCATCGGGGCAGGAGGGTATGCGTGCCCTGTTAGAACTTCTCGATGCTCAGGACCGAGAGCCAGCAGCATGCATTTGGTTTTCACAGCTCCTATTTTATTCAACACTCGTTTATGGTGATGCGGTGACTGTGCGCACTGAGTATACAGCAGGCTTTATGAGCTCAGACTTCCTCGCAAGCATTGGAGCTCTTGTTTCTGCATATTCTGGGTTTAATAAAGCAACCTTTGCAATCAATCAGGGTAATATTTGGGAGCACTCAGGAGGTTACGATGCAGTGATGTACGGAATTCCAACAATAACACTTGCTTCGTACTATCTTGATTACTATACGAATACAATATACGACACATGGGATCAGTCAAACTTCCATTATGGCGCATTGAACGAAGCAACTGGATTAGCTGCTTGCATTACTGCATTCCTCGGACAATTGGGTTACGGAGAAGCACCAGAATTAACTACTACTGGAATAATCACTGCAAATACTACCGGCTTCATCGGGGGTCAGATGTATACGGGAGATACAGTAAACATGACTATCTCATGGACAGGTGCTGGAGCCATGACATTTCGACTTTTTTACTCAGGAGTACCAACGTTGGTTTTTCAAGAAACCAACACAAGCCCCATTGTTAGAAGCTTTGATGTGTATGCACCAGGCTGGTATTTCATAGAAGTCTACAATCCAAATCTCTCGGATGCATCTTGGACTTGCACCTATTCACTCTATCATGACTATGATTTTGATACACTAGATGACCTGACAGAATTCAATCTTGGTACGGATGGCCTTTCGAGTGATACTGATCAGGATGACCTTGATGATTTGTCAGAATTACAATTAGGAACATTACCTACCGACCCAGATTTTGATGGTGACAATCTAAAAGATGGCATCGAGATTCTCATAGGTACCTCACCATTCGATTGGGATTCTGATGATGATACTTTATCTGATTCAGAAGAACTTGCTCTAGGAACCTCACCCCTATCTAATGATACTGACCAAGATGGACTTCTTGATCAAGAGGAAGTTGCACTCGGTACAAATCCCCTCTCGCCAGATACTGATTTTGATACCCTTACAGATTACGATGAAGTCAATTACTATCTTACTTCACCAATCTACAATGATACAGATTTTGACTCAATGAATGACGGGTGGGAAATCTTTTACTCTCTTAATCCTCTAGATGCATCTGATGCAACAGATGATGATGATGGGGATACGTTGTCCAATGCCTTTGAATTTGCTATTGGAACTTCACCAATAAGCAATGATACAGATAGCGACTCAATGACCGATGATTGGGAGTATACTTTTGGGCTTGACCCGACTTCAGCACTGGATGCCAATGAAGATTTAGATCACGACGGTCTGGTAAATTGGAGAGAGTTTGCCGCAGGTACTCTACCAAATGTGTCAGACTGTGATGGTGACGGGTTATCAGATTTATTTGAGGTTGTAAATGGTCTAAACCCATGGAATATTGACAGTGATGGTGATTCATTGACAGATTACTACGAGGTGGAAAACGATCTGATGCCACTCTATAATGATACTGATTACGATGGTATTCTAGACGCATTTGATTGGGCACCCAAAGAACATTGGTTCAATATAGTCCCACCAATTTCGCTTACTGTTATTCTCGGAGGAATCATCATTTGGCTTTGGAACAAGAGGCGATTGTATATGAGAGGTGCCGACAATTGAAGAAAATTAGTAGCCTCGGATTCATCGTGCTTTTCTCAATGATAATAATTTCAGGTACAACAATTATCACAGATCAATCTGGAATAACCGCATTAGAGCTCAAGGAAGCACCTCTAACAGCATCAGCTGATGATTATTCCAATGTAACTGCTCTTTGGGAGCAGATTTGGTCAGACACATCAATGAACAACTTCAGGAATCTGACAAAAACGCTCTCAGAAGAATATCCTGCACGGCAGTGGGATATCTTTGAGAATGAACAGACGCCTGAATTGATTGCGGCTTGTGAATGGGCAAATATGACCCTCATGAACAATACAGCAGAGGCATTGACATTTCAAACTGCAACCGAATATGACGTTCTCTATGCAGTAAAAGAGGGTACACTTCCTGAACCTCGCTCAGCAATCATGATAACCGGTATTCTTGATTCGGATAATAGTCCAGGTGCTAATGATGCAGCAGTGAGTGTTGCAGCTGTGATAGAGGTTGCCAGAATACTTGATGCATATTCTCTGCCATTCGATGTATACTACGTGCTGAGTACAGCAGCGAGAACTAATCCAGAATATGACCCAGCTGCAAGAGCGTTTGTCAGTTGGATAGATGGTAACAACATAGATTTTCTCACTACTCTGAGTTTCGATAGAATGCTATATCATCGCTCAGGCTATCCATTCGGAACATTGCTTGCTTTAAGAAACAATGTAGATAGTGTCTATCAGCAAGGTGCTTGGCTCACTGATCTCATGATAGAGATTTCAGATGCGCATGGTTATGGTCGTCTCATAAGTCTAGAAGACCTAGGGGCGGTCAAGCGTTCTTTCGCCTCTGAAATGTGGGCTATTGGACGCTCAGGAATTATTCTCTCACAAGGATACTATCCGGACAGATATAGTGGGAATGAAGATGACTTATGGGATGAATCAGATTACAGCTTTTCAAAGGCACTTGAAGGAGTCTCATCGGTTGCTAGTGCAGTTGTGTATATGGCAGATTTAACTGGGGGAGTTCCCGCAGCCTACTATAAAAATGGATATTTACTAGAGGATGAATCTATCTCCCAGACCGTCACAATCACTTATCGTGACTATGTGAATGTTACAATCACTTGGCCTGAAGCTTCTACGGTACATTCCGAGATTGTCAGAGTGGAGGATAATACAACTGTGTATACTCGCTCTGAGAATGACGGAAAAATTGTGATGAAGTATCTCCCTACACAAAAAGGATATCATTATGTCAAAGTCACCAACATGGGTCCAAACAATATCACCTATCACATGAATGTCACCTACCTCAATGATGTTGATGGTGACTCCCTTTCAGATCCCTATGAAGCATTGTTAGGAACAAATGTCTATTCAGTAGACACAGATTTGGACCAGCTCAGCGATGACTTTGAGATTGCGATAGGATCTAGTCCAATATCAAATGACACAGACAACGATGGAGCGTCAGATTTCCAAGAATACCAATGGGGTTCCTCACTCTTATCAAACGATACAGATTCTGACGGAATTAGCGATGGGCGTGAAGCACAGCTTGGAACCAGTCCCATTAAGAGTGATTCTGATAATGATGGAATTAACGATTTCGATGAGGTTGAGATATATCACACAAATCCACTCAGAAAAGATACCGATCGAGATGGTTTGGAAGATGGATTTGAAATCTACCAGTTAATGAACCCGCTATCTCCAGACTCTGATAGCGATTCACTCTCAGATCTATTTGAGGTGCTGAATGGACTCAATCCGCTCACTGGAGATTCAGATGGTGATGGATGGGGAGATGCCTATGAGGTGGAGTATTGTATGTCACCAACAAGTGGTGATACAGACCTTGATGGCATTCCGGATGGGATTGATTGGGACCCACAGGTGCATTGGATTGCAGTGATTGCACCAGTCACTGTATTGAGCATTGTCGCATTACTTGGGATCTACGGATTCTTCAAATGGCGTCTGTATAAAGCACAGGATGCATCAGAGAAGGCTGAGAAAGAGTCTGCAGAACAACAGAGATAGAGCGACTCAGATACCCCTTTGGGTCGATCATTTGTTCATAATCACATCAAGGAGTGTCATCATTGTCGCAGACTAGTCTTACAAAGGATTGTTTTAGACTTAACGAATTACCGATTCATTGCAAAAAGAGAGCGGCTCAGATGCTCACCGTTCGATCACTGTTCATAATCAATTTTGGTAGCGTCATCATCGCCGCACTATGTGTAAGACACATCAGGATTTAGGCTTAACTCATCAGGTCATAACACAATACTCATCTTAGATATTTGGGAAAACTCAAGTTAATGAAATACCTGCGCGTAAAAGACTTCAATTTAAAGACGACACTAGACTGTGGTCAGACATTTTCATGGACTAGAGAGGATGAGGGATACGTCAATGCTGACATTGGACAAGTAGTCTATGTTGAGCAATGTAAAGATAGACTCTATTATGAGACCTCGACAGGCGCTGTGGATCTTCGGAAGATACTGAGATTAGATGACCCAATAGAGGAGATAAATTCAGAATTACTCAAGGATGATTTCATGAGCCAATGCATTAACTACTCCCAGGGTTTGAGAATTGTGTCAGACTCATTCTACACCTGTCTTGTTTCTTTTCTTATCTCGTCATGGAGTAATATCCCCCGGATTAAGAAACATATGAGTGATATAAGAGAAATCTACGGTCCGAAATACGAGCTCAGAGAAAAAAATTACCATGGGATGCCAGCTCCAGAAGTTTTGTCGGGAGTTAGTATAGCTGAATTGAAACGACTCGGTCTTGCATGGAGGTCTGAGTTTATAGTAGAATCCACGAAAGCAATTCTAGATGGAGAGGTCTCCGAGGAATCCCTTGGGGAATTGGAATACGAGGAAGCTCACAAGAAATTACAGTCGTTACACGGAGTAGGAGCAAAAGTTGCAGATTGTGTATCTCTATTCGCTCTCGGCTTTCTGGAGGCTTTCCCAATTGATGTCTGGATTGACCGTGTGATACAGGAGCACTATGGAATATTCACAGCAACTGGCAAGTCCTACTTTAGGAAATCAAAAGCAGCGAGAGAGTATTTTGGTCAATATGCGGGATATGCGCAGGAATATATCTATCATTACACAAGGAATACATCTTAGATTCCGGCTAAGCACCCTCGTTGGGATTTTCATCACCTTTAGCATCACTCATAAGCTCTGTTAGATAGTGGGTTGCCCGTTCAACAACATGCTTACCATCTTTAGTCCCGCTCGCTTTACCTAGCTCGATAGCTTCCTGCCACATGCGTCTTTCTAATTCGACGGAGTCAGGTCCCAGGTTTGTGGCGAGATTGAATGCAGCCTTTGCGGCAACCTCAAGCCCTTCAGGTTTGTCTGATGCCCGACCAAGATTTATCGCTTCACGAAAAGCAGATTCCAAGCCATCCATTTCAGCTTCTTCATAAGTATTACCGAGGTTCCACGCAGCCCTTGCTCCAGTATAGAAACCTTCAGATGTCGCAGATTTCTTTGCAAGCTCAATAGCCTCCTTATAGTACTCCAGTGCTTGACCCCATAAATCTCTAGTCTTGTATATATGACCCAGACAGAGAGCCGCCTCAGCTGCTATAGCTAATCCGTCAGGAGTTCCACTGGCCCTACCATGCTCTAATGCTTTTTCATAAGCTTGCCTCATGCTTCGCTCCTGGTAATTCCTCTGAAATGCTTCTGCATTCTTGAGGTATAACCGTGCGTTTTCCTCAAGGTTGTCTGGATGATGGGGGTCGGTTCTATCTGGAGATTTCTTTCTTCTTCCAGAGCCTCTCTTACTCATAGCGATATTGTTCAACCAAGAATAAATAAATCCTCACTCTGGAGTCAATTAGATTATCCGAGCATTCCATATCTTACCCGATGATGAAAATCATTGTTAGGTGAACCAAGCTACAGAGAGCGATAGAACCGCAATACAATGTAAGGTTAAAGATTCTGTTTTTTCTTCATTCTCTTTGCATACCAAGAGTGATCTTCAATTCCTTTCGTAATTTCCCAAGCACGAGTGTTGTAAAAAGATAGTGGATGGATGATATATTCACAGAGAGGGTCCCAGCCAGACCTATTGTACAGAGGACAGAATCCGTTGCTCTGAATCTTTCTACATCCCGGAGGAGTGTAACCTTCGCCCTGTGACTTAGATGCAATCTGACGTATCTGATATTCTGCAAGGCTCCCAATGAAGTCAGGAGATGGTTTGAAGACACCTAAAACCTCATCATCAGACATTCCGATTTTGAGAAGAAATGAAGCAAGTGTGAACCGTGCATCATGAGCGAGGTTCTTTCCCCGAATCGAGTCATTATGGATCATTTCGATACAAGGTGGGAAAGCTGTGATCATTTGACCCTCGATCTTGATGGGCTCTGTGGACTTCAATTTTGTCCCTAACTCTGATTCAATTCTTAACACAGACTGAGTGAGTCGTTCAGGAAGGGTTGGCGGATTTAGTGAACTGGAAAGAATAAGTTGTTTGAATTTTCCGGACATGAGGCGACATAGCTCAGACATCCTGATGAAGACCCATCCATTATCAACAAAGCGGTTGATTAGTTTCCATTCTGTAGCATGGAAAATATGTGCCACCTCAAGAAAATCCTCGAATCTGATTTTTAGTTCATAACTTCTAAGATATTGAGGTAGCTGTGCGCGAACTCTCGGATCACCAATCGATTCAACGGTCCAATCAAATGAAGACTTTGCCAAGCTTACAAGAAATGAACTCGATTCCTGTCCCAAGTAACGATTCACTGCCTTGGATTCGGTCTCAGCTTGATATTCCCGCAATCGAGGATTCCCAATTTTCTCAACGATTAGACGTGCTGTAGTGTAGACGAGGACGTCGTTCTCATTTCCAGTATCAGTAGTCTTAATCTCGGACTGTGTGAGCGCAGCATAGACTCGTTCTTCCGCAGCTTGGATGATGTATTCATTCACAGGATCGGAAAGTAGATTTACTAGCATGCGGATATCACGAGCGATTTTTTGTGAGGTTTGCCTGACTTCCGCTGAGAAGGGGTATTTCAGGTACTGTGATAGGACGGACACCTGTTTCACTCCTGCAGACGCTTAGCGATAGACTACAACCTATATTTCAGTTCCGTACAACAGATAAAGAATTCCACGGAACATAATTATCAAATTACTCGAATAGCGGTGAATAGTCATCCACGTCACGAAGTACAAACTTCTTATCGCACGCATGGCATTCAAAAGTCTGAACACCTCTTCGAAGAGACCAACTCTTGAGAACTCTTGTGACTCTATTACTACCACAGCGAGGGCATTTCAATTCAGAATCATCATAAGCCCAAGGGGATTTATTTCGTGATGGCATGAGTAATCAATTCACTCCAATTTGTTCTAGTTCTTCGCTCCAACAACTATTGCACGGAATTCATCAACCCGGAATGATTGTGCATTGTAATCGGAATCTTCGAATAATTCTACGATATCATCTATAGAGTGTCTGCACATATGAGGGTAACGTGTCTCAGCGCGGTCTTCAGACATTCCTCTTTGGACCATAGCTTGGACAAAGGCATTCTTGTTACCCGAAACGAAATCGTATATTACGTATTTACCTCCTGAGCTAAGTATTGTAAATGCATCGCGGATATGACTCTCAGGATGGGCGACTTCGTGTAAGAAAAAACCTGAGAATGATAAATCGACGATTGTATCATCTATAGGTATATCTTGTCTATCAAAATCAATGCATTGCAATCTGACTTTGCTACTAGGCATTTTCTTACTAAGAAACTCTTTTGCTTGGTCTAGCATAACACTACTAGCATCAAAGCCATAGACAAATTCTGGATTGAATATATCAACAGCATCATTCAGAAAGAGACCGGGGCCACAACCAAATTCAGCTATTGTGTACCGTCTATCTGGACCAGATGCTTTTCTAAATGTAGACCAAAAGTACTCATCGTATCTTGATTTATAAGATTGAACCAATCCTGTAACACGTTCAGGATCAGACCAATCTGCTTTGCGAAGGTCACTCAATGTCAATGCCGTCCGAGTATGTAATCAGATCTTAATAGCAGGTCAATGAATTCGATTAATGCTTGCCTTTGAATCTCAGGATCGCTATAGACTGTTTTCAAGCCATTTCGTCTATTCTCAAGAGAGGGATTGTTCTTTTCATTAATTACCTGATAAGCTGCGTTTGGACGCTCTACCCAGCGACAGAGTTCCTCATTTTCAGGACTAAGAAAAAGAACTACAGGAGTCTTTCGTTTTCCATTCACACGAAATTGTTCATGATACTTTGCATGCTTATCACTATCTAGAATACGGAGCTCGACCTTCGGTGAGGCAACGGATACCATTCTTGCTATGACTGGAAGAACACCAGCTGTATCATTGCATCTATCAGTACCAAGGATTAGAATCTTGATATTGTTCTGAATGCCTGTTAAAATTTCTTGTTCCGATTCGTTGAGTGGCAGATCTGTGAATCGTGCCTTAATTATCTCTACATTCTCACGTGCATTTTGTAGGAATTTTTCATAGCTTACCGCGTTATTCCATTCAGTATCCTCAGCCATAGATATCACTTCAAGCTCTAAATGTTATCAGAACTCTTCTGAATTACTCCAGCATATGAAATATCAATCAATTGAATAAAAGGGTATCTCGAAGGGCAATCCTGAAATCCAAATGCGCGATTTGATATTCTGGCGTGAAAAATGAACCACGACGTGAAACAGAGGATATTCAGTGATTTGAAGGTTCAAGGAGATGAAGAAAGAGCTAAACAAGTTGCAGGGTATATGAAAACCTCAGATTTGAGATTCTTTGGAGTGTCTCTACCTGATATCAAAAAGACCGTGAAGAAAAACATCAAGGAAATTCCACTTGAATATCTAATTTCTCCGATGAAGGAACTTTGGAATGAATCTGTTTTTGAGTGTCGGCGAGCTGCAATCGATATTATGGACGTTTACACGAGGAAGGGGGATATACAAAAAGCAGTGTGTATAATTTCAGATTTCATTGATGATGTTGATACCTGGGCGCTCATGGATCCCCTCGGATCGCCTTGTTTAGGCACGCTATTGCGTAGAGACACATCAATCGAGAGTGTCTTCAAGAGGTGGGCTGAGAGTGAGAATTTCTGGAGGCGACGAGCATCCATTATTCCGTACCTCAATCTGGCTCTGAAAGCAAATTACAGAGAAGAATACGCACCCATGATTCTTGATGCCTTGAAGCCGCATTTGAGTGATAGCGAGTTCTTTGTGGCAAAGGCGGTAGGTTGGGTGCTCCGTGAATTGAGTAAGAGGAGTCCTGAAATCGTTAGAGGGTTCATAAACGAAAATGAGGTAATAATGACTAAACTAGCAATACGAGAGGGTAGCAAGAAACTCTGATACAAGAACTTTTATCGTTTGTTTACGCACACAATGAATCGTGCTAAAAATGCAAGCTTATTGCGGCTTAGTATGCACAGACTGCGGAGCATACCAAGCCAAACATACAGACGACAATCAACTAAGGATTCAGACTGCAAGGATGTGGTCATCCCCAGACTATCCTGTAGAACCAGATGAAATCAACTGTGATGGCTGCAAGAGTGAAGGTGGCGTTATCTTCAAACATTGCAACACGTGCGAGGTTAGGGCCTGTGCGAGTGAGAGAGGAGTTGAAACCTGCGCACACTGCGACGATTATCCATGTTACAAACTACAAGCTCTATTAGATCTACTTGGGGATGAACCAAAGAATAACCTAATTCAGATATGCCAAAACCTGGGACTATGATGACCGTCACTCCGGTCATCTGTTCTCTTTTTTTTGCTACATCCAATACTTCGTTGATAACCCTTTTTTGGAAACTTATCTAAGAATGCATTAGGTGTAGACAGTGACTGATGATAATCAGGATTTCTCAATAAGGTGCGCATTCTGTAGCAAACATGTCCCTGCGAGTGAACGAGTGAGGTATCGGGGTTTTATTGCACACAACGAGTGTGCAAGAATTAATAGAGAAAAACGCATCACTGGATTTGACCGTCGTCCATTCATCATTGGCGCAATTGGAGCATTGGTAGCCATCATTTCGTCAGTCCCATTGATAATACTCGTTCTTGGCACTAACAATGTTCCTGTGTTGTTCTATCTTGATTATAGTGTAAGCTATATTGAACCTGCAACAACATACGCACTAACAGCAGTCGTTCTGCCATTAATTGCAATCGGTGTTTTTGGATATTACAAGAATTTCCAATCGTTAATGTCACTTGTTTGTTGCCTTTTGACACTAGTTACGGCTGTATTCTTTGGTTCTACTGCCTCCATTCTTTTCTCAAATGGTGCCGATCCATCTATTATCGACTCAAACACAAGTCTACTTCAATATGGTGAGATAGCAGGTTTTGAATTAGCAAAATCAGTGGCTCTGATTTTAGGTGCTCTTGTTGCCATTTCACTATCCGTTTTGATAGTACTAACAGAAGGAACATTGGGTTCTGAGAAGGAACAGAAGGCATTTGCAACATTTTTTGTTCTTGTCGGAGCTCTTCTGTTTGCAATTCACCTAGTAATTATATTTCAATATGCAATCTACATGATACTCTTTCTACGAGTACGTATACCAGAAGAATGGAAAGAAGAGCCAACTCTAGATGAAAGTGCTGTCTCTGCTCTATAAAGAATACTTTCGGTTTCCTGTTGCCCTTTTATACTTAGTAGAGGGAATTAAATTCTGATTATAATCAGTTGAGGCTAGAAACGTGAAGCGAACCGGAGTCGCAGATCTCAAACTCCATCCAGGAAAAGCACCACATTGGCTCGTTAAGAGAATGATACCCATGGCAGGTGCACTATGCGAGGTCATCGTGGATGAGTTCGGGACAATTGAATTACTCCGGCGTATCTCAGACCCAGTCTGGTTTCAAGCACTCTCTAATGTTCTTGGTTATGACTGGGACAGCTCAGGATCAACCACGGTGACTTGTGGCGTATTGAGGTCTGCATTGAGTTTTGAGAGACATAATATTATGGCTGCAGGTGGCAAAGGACTCGCATCAATGAAGACACCAGAACAACTTTTGGTTCTTCACGATTATGGTCTTGATGGGGCTCGACTAGCTGAGCTAAGCAAATCAGTTGCTAAGGTGGACAATGCTGCTGTGCAAGATGGCTACTCGCTATATCAACACGTCTTCTTTGTGGATTCTGATGAACAATGGGCAGTTGTTCAGCAAGGTATGAATAGCAAGTCCAATGATGCTAGGAGATATCATTGGTTATGTGAGGATGTAACGAGCTTCATTGAGGAACCACATTCGGGTATGATATCAGGTCTTGTACAAGAATCAACGTTAGACTTAACAGCCAAAGAATCAGAAGAGTGCAGGAAAACAACATTAGATATCGTTAAGGAAGAACCTGTTCGATTACGAAGATTGTATGAGGACTTGAAATCATATGGTCAAAGCAACCTCATCCCCTGGTTAGAAGGAATGACTGAAGTTTCTTTACCAGCATACAAGGTAATCCCTAATCGTATGGACTGGAATGCTGTTAGAAGAGCCTATATGATGCAACCCTCCAATTATGAAGAATTACTATTCATGGATGGAATAGGACCTGCGACGATCAGAGGTCTTTCACTAATTTCAGAGATGATATACGGGTCAGCACCCTCATGGTCTGACCCTGTGCGCATGACATTTGCTTTTGGTGGGAAGGATGGTGTTCCATTTCCAGTTCCTAGAAAGAATTATGATGAAGCCATAGAGTTCATGGAGCAAGCCATCAATGAAGCGAAAATGGGTCGAAGAGAGAAGGTATTAGGACTTAGACGCCTGAGAGAGTTTTCACCACCGATACTAAGGTCTGCAGGTGGCTGATGTCACGTATCTTATTCATTCTCAAGATCTTCTACACTTACCTGAGGCTCCAAGCTCTTCATTGCTAATACAAAGAGGAGGACAATGTTCACAAGTAGAGTAATCACTAAGAGTGGCAGACCTTGCCAATTTGTGTAGATGAATCCAGCTGGAATCGGTCCAAAGGCAACGAACATCAAGACTAGTACATTGGTCAGACTCAACATTTTGCCCAGGTCCGGACGTGGAAGAGATTTCTGAATATATGTTCCAAGAACTGAAAACCAGAGAATATCATTGACAGATTTCATAGCTGTAGCAATGAATGCTAGTGAGAAGATGACGCTGAGTCCAGGAAATACTGAATCAAGAGCAAAGACCCATTCAATCGGAGCAACATATCGTACATACTGTGAGACAATTAGGAGATAGATTGAGATTGGCATTATTGCATAGACTGCGAGAGCAAGGCCTTGACCACCACGTTTGTCGAAGACGCGTCCGACAACCAGTGCTAATGGAACAGAAAATGCTAATGTGATTAGCGTCATAAGATTAATCTCAGCATAACCAAAATTCAATGTTTCATTGACATAGTAATTTTTAGCAAAATTGTAGAAGCTGTCACTTAAAGCATCAATGCATATTATCGCAATAAACACAGGAAAGACACGCATCAGGAGTCGAAGACCTCGAGCGTTCTCACTTATGAAGTCCTTCAAGATATTGTCAGACTGCCCAGCTCGTTTAGGAAGTGGTATCTTTTCTAGAACGGTTCCCCGAATTAGTGCGCAAATCAGATAGAGTACACCAGCTACAAAGAGAAGGATTTGCATAACAGCGACAAAACTCATTCCTGTGTCCAACATCAAGGCGAAGAGGTATAGTGGTACCAATCCAAGAGATGTACCCAATGTGAATAGACTCTGAGCAACACCTCCAAATCTCCTATCGACTTGTTGCATCTGATAGGCAACACCAGCTGAACCTGTCAGAGAGGAAAGACCAGCAATCAGCATTGCAAGTGCGACGAAAATAACATCAGTGGTTTGTGACAGTAGTAGAAAGGCGATGCCATTTACTACCATGGTTATTGCCGAGAGATTCCGACGGTCATAGTTGTCAGCTAGATATCCAGATACAAAATTCCCAAGGAGGTTGATTACGAACATCATGGATAGGAGGGCGCCAGTGAGAATGTAAGAAATGCCAATATCTCTGAAGTAGAGTGTGAAATATTGTTGTAGGACGACCATACTTGAGTAGATCCAAACGGTAGCGAGATAGCCGGTCCAGTTTCTATTACTCGTTACTCTGCGAACTGATTGAAACCAGCTAAGATTTGAAACATCATCCACATCTTGAGTCGGATGCATAGACATCTGTACATTATCTCCATCATTGGTCAAGAATCAGTCCTCCAATTTTGATGTGTTATTCCCCGCCCTGAAACACAATATAGGCTTATGGAATAGTGCTTTTAGTTGAAATTCTAGCATGTAGTTATATGTACAAGATTGTGCATCCGAATGCTTGGAACACCATCTTATTAGTAAACAATTCTACCTCTGAGTTGAATTGGTGGATTAAATGGATGATGAATCACGCTCATGCTGTAAATATAATCCGAATACTCGTCGCAGAGGTCTACTATATCTTGGTCTTATAGCTATGATAAGCGTGTTCTGGATAGCTCTCCGAAGTCTTAGAAAACCATCAAGGTTTAATTATCCATGTCAACAAACTGCTTTATTCAATATTCAGATTTTCTCAGCAACCGTACTCGCTATGATTCCCAGCGCTGCATCAATACGCGCAGCTGTAGGGTCAGCAAAACCTGCTTTGGTAATGGGGATCCTTGTACTTGGTTCATCATTTATTGTAAGTGATGGCTTTACTACTAATCCATTCATCATCTCAGAAGTAAGACAATCATTAGCCCCTGTTCCTCTTACTCTTGAAGAGCATCCAGCAGCAAGTCCCGATGCATCAGATGTATTCCTCATTCAAGATGCAGTGGGTGAAGGGGGGGATATGAATAGCACAGTCCGGGAGCTCTTACAGATGATGGAAGCAGAGGGAATAAAATTTTACAAGACTTCGGGAACTCCAAATGGACTGGTTGGTAATAATGACGTTATTGTTCTCAAAGTAAATGCACAATGGAGCGAAAGAGGTGGAACAAGTACAGACCTTGTAAAGAGTGTAATTTATGCGATTCTGAACCACCCGGATGGATTTACCGGAGAAGTTGTGATTGCGGATAATGGACAGGGACTTGGAAATCTAGACTTCCACTCGGCGAATTCGTTTTATCATAACCAATCAAATCAGGATGTTGCAGATTCTTTTGATACGTTAAAGGTGTCTACCTTCCTATGGGATGATTTACGTCCATATGAGGTAGCCGATTATGATCAGGATGATTTCACCGATGGATATGTAAGAAATACAACATGGAATGACCGAACATCCATCTTTACATCATATGCAAAATTCCAGACAGCTCATGGATCTTACATCAGTATGAAGAATGGAGTATGGGAGAATGGAACCGGTTTTGACTCTGAAAGGTTGAAGTTGATTAACATGCCAGTTTTAAAGACACACTTTCGGTATGGTGTGACTGGATGTATGAAGAACTACATGGGAACTCCAATGGGATATATCGTGAATGCGATTGACCCAGAAATCCGTCATGAGCACTTCTCAATAGCTCTAGGAGGGATGGCAACTCTGATGGGTGAGGTCATATTTCCAACACTAAATATCATGGACATGACATGGGTTAATCCCGGTCCTCTAGAGAGTACTTACTGGAGCGGTCCTTGGAGTTACTATACAACATCTTCATTTACAGACATTGTTGGTGTCAGTCAGGATCCTATAGCACTTGATTACTATGCTTCAAAGAATGTACTCATTCCAACAGCGCAGTACTTAGAGTATGATAACTATTCATCCTTAGATCCTGATTATGAACCATTGAGTGAACCATTCAGAGACCAAGAGATGGATGACTCATTTCATAACTACCTCAGAAGATCAATGATTGAACTTCAGAGATATGGATATCAGGTGACGATGAACCAGTCCGAGATATCTGTGCATGTGACGAATCTAAAATCAAATACGACTTCTTCACTATCAACTACCGCAAGTATTCCCACTTCATCTATGTCATCTTCTACAACTATAATATCCACTACACCTAGTACCAGCAGTCCAGGAAATCCATTAATCACCATCGTACTGCCAATTGTTGTAGTGAGCTTCATTAGTCTTGCACTAATTGGATATTACATTCGTCAGAAACGGTTTCAATAACTATCGAGACCAATAATAAGATTATGACAACCTTCATGAAGAGGAAAGCTTAGTGGACAACCACGACCTGTAAGAGAAGAATCCAATGATCGAATTTGGTGAGTACAATAATATTGTATCCTATATCAAGACTGCTAGTGAACTCAATAATGAGGCGATAATGTGGGTATATTCCTATAAGATAGATGACATCATGTTTGATGCAGGATGTGCCAATGCACGTAACGAGTTGAAAGAATATCTGAAAAATGTGAATATTGAAAAATTGGTAGTTTCACATTATCATGAGGATCATTTTGGAGGAGCATCACTATTCTCAAAGGATTCGCTAATTTTTGCTAGACCTGAAACAAGAGATGTGATGAGTAACCCTCCAAAACTCAATGAGTTCTTTCAATGGGCGTGGGGGCAACCAGAACCAGTTGAAGACATTCAATCAATACCAGAATCTATAATGGTAGGAGAGATGACCTTCGAGGTTATCGAGCTGTTTGGACATAGCCCTGAAATGATCGGATTATATGAGAAGGAAAGAGGGTGGTTGTTTTCAGCTGATGCGGTCCCATTGCCAACAAGAAAGAACATAGCTATGCCAGAAGAAAATGTACCGATGTTAATTGAAACTATGGAGAGAATTCACAAACTCAAACCAAAGGTTCTCTTCGATAGCCATCGGGGACCTATTGAGAATCCAAGCGATCATATCCTAAAGAGGATTGAATATCTAAAAAACCTCCAACAGAAGATTCAAGGTATGCATAATGAGGGGATGTCAATTCAGGAGATTGAAGACCAATTAGAAATAGTGCCCCCATGGTATATGGATCTTACCGAGGGAAGATTCGGTGTGGATCTTCTAATTAAGTCACTTCTCAATGAGAAGGCAGATTCTGAATAAAATTCTGGACAGGGGTTACACCGATTCTATGCGTTCACGAATGAATTCTTCTGTATCTTATTTAAAACACAAATAGAGTTCTCACCTTAGATACTGATAACATCAATGCTGAATGGGATTGGAGAGTAATTGACTATAGTAATTGGAATGTACTTACTACAACAATTGCAATTAGTAAAGCACCAATAAATGCAGAAGATAGTGGATTTTTCGTTATTCGTCCAATCCACATTGTCAATGCTGACCCAACCAACAAGAAAACCGAGATGGGTAGTAAAAGTAATGCAATAAACATGATGAAGCCAAATTGAAATCCGAATAGGAATGGAATGTAAAGAATGGATAGAATAATCAGAATACCACCTAATCTGAATGTTGCAAGTTTTCCTAGATCAATGATGAAACTCCGAAGTCCAGTCCAAACCGAAGTCATCCCAACCGTTTTTGCCCACCAATCGAATTCCACATAGAACATTGGGATTAGTGCCACAGTCATGATGCCAATATAGAATCCCCTTATGATGCTGACATCACTCAAGGACTGTGGAGTAAATCCCATTGGTGCGCCAGTTAGAATGGTAGAAATGATTGACCAAAAGAATAGCCAGATAATAATTGGAATTGATATGATGAAAGCTCGAATCAGATTGTGGACCCAATCACTCATACTCATATCATCAAACAAATCGTCATAGGCTGTTTTCTTAGTTCGCTTCATGAGATACTTCACAATTCCGTACATGGTTATAGAAAATAGAAGAAATGTCATTCCAAAGGATACTGGGATTATTGTTAATCCACTGAAATCGAATATGAATCCGAGGAGAGTTTCAAGGATTAGGAAGATACTGCTAGTTATACTAATTAACAAACTTACGCGAAGTGAAGACCTGATATCACGAGGTGCATCAACGATTTTCCTTCTTGGGATATAATTGGGAGGTATGAAAGAGTAACTCATCAGATACAGAGGGAATAGTGAAGCTAGAAGCGCTCCGGTATTGATCAGTCCGAGGACTGTCGATACTTGATATATGTGTGCAGGGAGTGATAATGTATGCGGAATGTGTTCTCCACCCTGAAGAGACCTAATCATCCAATCCAATGAATTTGTGATTATAGCTGAGTCAGTGATCTCAAATAAGTGATTAGTTGGACTAAGGAAAAGCTTGCGAGCAGTACCGTTGCTAAAAGCACCATATACAATATCAGTATTGACTTCTGAAAGACCTGTAGCCTCACGGAGTGTATCATATGCTAAAGATGGGGGTACAACCTCATCCCATACACCAGAAGCTAGCATCAAGTTCCGTGGATTTGTTGAATTCAGAGATGGTTCGGATCCACCAAAATCTTGTCCCATCCCACCACCTATGAGTATAGTTGCACTTGGTTGAATAGGCATAGCTTGCAGTGATAGTGCGATTCCCGCGCCCAAGGAGTGCCCTATAACCCCATACGTGCTATTGCTTGTACGAATATCGTTCTCTTGAACATATCTAACTGCCTCATATACATCATATGCGATTTCAGAGAATGTTGCAAAACTGAATCGCTCAGAAGAAACACCATGACCCGCAAGATCAACAGAAATCACTGTAAAATTACGTCGGGCAAACTCTACATTTATGGCTGACATCGCACCTCGGGAACCAGATATTCCATGAATTGTTATAATTGCAGGGAGGGGGGCCCCGTAGCTGGTTGAAACTGGTTGATAGACAGAGAAATAGACATTTCTTCCATTAGACCTAGTTATCCGTACTTGTTCAACTTCAATTTCACAAAATGCAGTTCCAGACCACGTTGTAAGAAATAAGCTGGAAATCAGAATCATAGAAAGGACAAACAAGATAGGATATCTACGCTTCAAATCAACCACTCAAAATGATAAGAACATCCTATGAAATAAGGATTCATATTAAGTGTCAATCAGATGGCATATTGTCACGCACCATTCGTTCACGTCGTGGTATATCTGTACCTGTAACATCAGTCCTGCCAACTGCACGCAAGCGTACAAGAGCATGAGGATACGGATCAAGGGTTTCTTCCTCAATACCTTGAGTGATAGTTGGGTGAATTGCTCTTAGTTTATCATAGATGATGTCTTTCTCTTGTTTACTTGTAAACCGCTCGTCAACCACGACTGCAATATGGAAAGATGCACCGGCATTCCAGAGCAATTGTGCTGCCTTGAATGGGAGATCAACAAACTCGCTACGGCATCCAGTCTTCGCCTCGAAAGGTTCCGGGAGTCCCCCACGAATTGACATCCGAATATGACAGGGAGAGTCACGGTCATGTCGAGGAGCATACAATCCAAGACGGTCTGCCACATCAGGCTCATTGGCTATAACAAAACCATTAGTTTCAATCACAAAAAGGTCGAAATCATCAGAGTTGCTCATGACATTATCAAGTACACCATAAAGATGCTCGGGACAGAGTGTTGGTTCTGCGCCACTTATCCTAGCTCTCCTGAATGCCATATCAGCCATGACCTGTCGAAGTTTATTGTAGACCTCTCTTGGTGAGTAGAATTTTCCATATCGTTCTGGCCAATCTCGACTCCAATCGACCCAACAGAATACACAGCGAATATTGCACCCAACAGAATACGCAGTCGCAATTCCTCCATAGACTCCGACACCATAGAAGTTGGTGTACTTTCGATAGTGAATATTTTTTTCTTCACGACAGACAGCCCTTCGAGTAAGTCGGGTCAGTTCAATAGGATCAATTGGAAAAGGGGGTAAGAGTTTTCCTTCCCTATCGCGGTATGCGAATCGTATTGGTTCTTCAGACATCAACAATCAATGTGAATGAGTGTACATTATACTTGCGGTCATTGCTTTTATCGAACACGAGATGGACTGCGTTGACGTTTCAGTTGGCGTTCTTGTTCTTTCTGTTCTCGGATAGCTTTCTTTATTCGTGAGCAATTAACCCGTGCAGCTCTTCCAAGTTCAGTAACCCGCTGTGAATTGGATTTGTCACCTCGTTTCTTGTAGAGTTTACGCGCATTTTCCCATGCCTCTTGAGCCCCACAGAAATCATCAAGACGTGCTTTAGCAACAGCAAGCACATCATAGATATCCGGATTGTTTTTGACATGAGTGAGAACCTGCTCCCATGTTGTTCGTGCTTTTTCCCAGTCTTCGAGTTTCATATATACCATGCCCAGATTAACAAGAGCAGTAGTATTCTTTGCATCACGTACGAGTGCTCTTCTGAAATGCTTTGCAGCGTCTTTGAGTCGGTTTGATTCAAATGCTGTCATCCCCATTGCAATTGGAATATAGGCATCTTCCGGATCAATCTGTGCAGCACGTTCAAAGGCTTTCATTGCTGAGCGATGTTGCTCTGCTTTTAGATAGACATCACCTAGTATACGCCAAGTATCCACATTTTCTTCATCTAGCTTTGTTGCTTTCTTAGCTGATTTAATTGCAGCATTCCATTCTTCGAGGGCTGCTAATACTAATGCCCTTTGAAGTAATGCTGAAACAGACTCTGAGTCAATCTCTAGGACTTTATTGAAACACATTAGTGCCTTATCCAATCTTCCGCGTTTGAATTCGACAGCACCAAGTCGTAACCATATCTCAGCTCTCTCAGGTTGTAACTTTATCAAGCGTGCTAGAGCCTTGAATTCTCCTTCCAAATCACCCAAAATCCGTAAAGCAATAACCATATCAGCTAGGGCATCAGTATCATCTGGTTTTAGCTCGAGAGCTCGTTCGAATGCTTTGAGGGCTTCTCTTGCACGATTTCGACCTAATGCTAAGAGCATTCTACCCCTATTTGTATGAGCTCCAGCAAGATTCTGGTCAAGACGAATTGCCTTGTCCAAACATCTCAAAGCACCCCCAAAATCCTCTTGATTTGCTAATATCACAGCTTTTGCATTCCATGCAGCCGCATCAGTCGGATTCGCATCTAGATATTTATCGATTGCCTCTATGGATTCATTGGGAGGTTTCACTTCAATCAAGATGGATTGAATCGGAGTACTCAAAAACATTGAGTTTTATGTCTAGAAGGTTGGAGAAGAGAAACCATGAATCGTAGATCTTTAAGAGCTGTCATTTTTGATATGGGAGGGACCATCTATGATTCCACATTTGATCATAATCCCATCCATATCAGACTGCTTGAGGAAATGGGAGTTATAGAACCGGATTCAATGACTCATGATGAGTTTGAGGAGATCCTTGAATCTGAGCCCACTGATTGGTTTGTTGCATATGCACTTGATAATAAAGTAGGTCCACATTGGGAACCTACTACTGAATTTTGGGTGGAGTATGATAAACAGATACTTACCAGACTTGGTATGAAGAATAATCTGAACGAGATGGCTGTCGAATTTGAGAAGAAATGGCAGGAGGCTCTATCATCACCTGAGTGTAGGTCTTGCTATATTGAGTCAAGTACACCAATCTTTGAGGAATTAAAGGCACAGGGGTATCTACTAGGAATCGCATCAAATAGATTCAGCAATCCAGAACCAAGACTCCAAGAAGATGGGATACGACACTTCTTTGATGTAGTAGAATATACTGCAACACCGGGTTATGCAAAACCTAATCCCTACATGCTCATTAAAGCGGCTTCAGCATTAGGAATTAATCCATTGAGATGCGCGTATGTTGGTAATAAGGTCAAGTTTGATGTTGAAGCATCAAGAAGAGCAGAGATGCTTCCTATTATTGTCACATGGTGTAATCCAGACGAGGTAAAATTGGCGGATAACGACACAATCATCATTGAGGATATGAAATATATCCTTGATTCAATCAGCATGTAGAATAAGAAAAACTAATCAGAGACGATAGTTATTCGCTACTCCTGATGAGGTCAAAATACATAGCCGGATTCATACTAAGTCTGATTTCGATGCTTATGATTACACCTCCAATAGGTGCTCAGACGGTAGAAGACATGGAATGGGGAGTTGAGGAAGGTGATGAGATCACCTATGTACTGCAACGGAAGTATCTAGATGAGCAATTTGGCCAGATGTTTAGTAGCTTTATTCCGTTCATCACTGAAGTGGATGAAGGACAAAAAGTGATTGCACGGATAGATGAATTATCTCCAATAATTGAAAATATCACGATCGGAATGTTCGGTGCGAACTGTTCAATGATTCGAGAGAATGACTCAGAGGTATTGATGGAGGATATGTCTATGATAGTCGTTCCTTTGGGAATCTGGAACCTCGAATCAGAGGAGAGTAATGAAACAACAAATCCAAGGATGCCAGGAGAATTTGAGATCTACAACACCACAGATGAATGGGGAACTGTGATGTCTGGAGAGATGTGGTTTGCGATATTCCTTATCACCTTTCATGTGGAGATTCTCTACTATAAAGCAAATGGTACTCTGAGCAAGATGTGGATGAGAATGGACATCTCTGGAAATCCAAGCGTCGATGTATTATTCGCACAATGGCAACCAAATATGGCAACAGTTATTCCAATGGGATTTCCAATTTGGCCGGTCATAATATATGGCTCGATTGGACTTGTTGTAGTTCTCATTATTGCGTTCTTGTGGAGAAGAAGGCGTAGGAGAAAGATGGTCGTTGAATAGACTCTGATACGTACGTTTTTGTAGATGATTTTATAGCAAATGTTCACGAGTTGGTCAAAGATGAACAGGCGTAAGGTGCAGGTAATAGCATTCATTTTGTTAGTTTTACCAATGATGCCACTCACCGCTTTAGGACAAGGAGAACATTCACTTGAATGGGGAGTTGATGTAGGAGAAGAGTTCACTTATGTCCTTCAAAGAAAAGTAGGTGACCAAGTCGGATTTGATTATATTGCAGCAATTGTTCCCTTCATTCAATTTCTCGATGAAGGACAGAAGATGTTTGCAAATATCACTCTGCTTGAAGATATACCTTCTGAGATCAATTCACCATTCGATGAACCCCGCTCCTATTGTAACTTGATAAGAGAGAATGATTCAGTGGTAATAGTTGCAGGGTCCAACGGCTTTGCGGTTCCGGTTTCAGACTGGTCATTTATTGCGAACCTTAGAAACATCACTACAGAATTTGGTTACACTATTATTGATACTGAAGACGAGTGGGGATATTATGCTTCTGGACTTTATCCAGGATCGAGTGATGTCAACGTGTATCAAGAGCTTCGATATGAAAAGGAGAATGGAACTCTCAGATATTATCGATGGGCATTCACACAATATAGCTCTACTTTATTGGAGATTATATTAGTACAATGGTATCCAGGTGTACCAACAGTATTGCCTCCAGGAATCAACCTCAGTGTTATTCTACTAGCAGCAATCGGGATCTGTCTTGCAGCCGTGTGCTGTTTTCTCACCTATCGAGGATTCAAACAACGAAGAACAACTGTTATGGAGAAGTTGGGGAAGTGAGAATGTGAAACCACCCTCAGACGAGCCAAGGAAAATAGAATGTAGCGGTGATGAATCATCAGTTAACCTCACAGTTGATGAGATAGTCTGGTACGGATTTCATAGACATGGATCAGTCGGTGAGGACGCGGAATTTGTTATTGAGGATTCTAGTGTCTTGGAGCACGAGAGAACAGAAACTGAATACTTACATCCTGAAAATATGAAGAAACCTGGTTGGACAGGGGGCGATGCTGAACGGGGAAAATGGTTCTTTAGAGCGATCAAACCAGGTAAGACCAAACTCACTGTGAGAATATTGTTTCGCTTCGAAGTTGAGAGCGAGTGCACAATGAACATCGTGGTAGAGTAGGTTCAACGCTTGATTCCCCAGACGAAAGTATAGCCTGCAGAATAATCAAGATACGCATCACGCGAGAATCGGTCTCTAAGCTTTCTCAAACCTGCTTGATATTCCTCTTCGTCTATCTTATGGAGCATTGAGAACCCTTTCTTTTCGATTGTAAGGAGATAATCAGCTCCCAATCGTTGTGGATTGAAAAGGTGCGTCTTGGATTCTACATCAGCAAAGCCAGCATCAAGTAGCATAGTTTCAATTGATTCTATCGTAGGATATCTTGCTTGATCAATTTCAATAGTGGATGGAAAAAAGATGGATGTTGCTCTCTGCGTAATCTGATGATGGGATTGCGTCGTCACACAAAACTTACCATTAGGACGGAGAATTCTGCATATCTCGGAGAGAGTCATTTGCACATTTGAGAGATGATGAATTACTTCGGTCATGAATACATAATCAAACGAGCTATCATGGAAAGGTAAAATTTCAGCGGGAGAATTCACAAATTCAATATCAGATGTTTTAGCACGAGCAACGCTAAGCATTCCGCTAGACAGATCAAGGCCCACGACTCTAGACCTCGTAGCTAATGAGAAAAGCAATGTGTTGTTTGCGGTACCACAGCCAACATCAAGCACCATTGAATCTCTATTCAATGACATTCCTGAAATTATCTGATATATCATCTCTGGATCGCCGCTACGTACGAGATCGTAGATGTTAGAAACAGCATCATAATCAATACTTGATACGTTCTTTGCATCGCGTTGATATCGATTCAAAGGATCACCATACTCGAGATAATAGAGCGTGTGCATAAGTGAGAGAAAAATGTTGAGGAAAATAGGAATTTATCAAAATTCCTAAGAGGGTATGAAGATATGCAACTTTGAGGACCCGAGATTGAGCCAAATTCAAACGTTAATTTTCGATATGGGTGGTACATTATACTGTCCATCCATTGACCATGCCACTCTGCGTATCTATTTTCTGGAAAGAGCGGGGCTCATTCAACATGGAGAATTCACACACTCTGAGATCAAAGAGTCTCTTATTCAGCCAGATAACTGGCTCACCGAATATATGATCGAAGAAAATGTCGGACCTCGATGGGAGCCCGATTTCAAAATTTGGTTTGAATACGAGAAGAGAGTGTTCCATGAATTGGGAATCAGAGAAGACCCTTCTGAGTTCGTCCAACTTCGGCAAACCAGACTATTCGATGCTCTGGATTACTTCGGACATTCAATTACTGATGATTGCATAGATGTCCTAGACGAACTGAAACAAAGAGGGTATAGAATCGGACTTGCATCAAACAGATTCGGGGACCCAATCCCTCATCTCGAGCGAAGTTGTATTTTGAAATATTTTGATGCGATTGAATATACACAGGCTCCGGGTTATAAGAAACCATCTCCGTATATGTTATTGAAAGTAGCAGATGACCTTCAAATCAATCCCATGTCTTGTGCTTACGTAGGGGATAATGTGAAGGTAGACGTAACTGCTGCTTTGCGAGCTGATATGTCCCCCATTTTAATAACGCAATGCAGTGCTACAAAAAGAACCAAAATTCCCAGAGAGGTGATTCGGGTAGAAACGCTAACTGAACTTCTAGATGTCTTTCGTTAGATTGCGTGTAGTTTGCTATACCGAAGAGTACTTCACAAGATACAATCGGCTTTGGGTAATAAACCAAAATCAGTGGGTAGACTATGTCAGGATGGAACAATCTAGATTGGCTTGAAAATGGAAGAAATCTGGTAAAGTGGGTAATTTCGAAACCTGCAGATTCACGAATCATGTTACTAGTTAGGCACTCACATCGCGAGGAGATAGGAGACCATACGAAGCAATTGAGTACTGAGCTGACTGATCTTGGAAAACAGACATCATATGAGATGGGAAGAAGACTTCCATCGTATTTGCCTACACACTTCTTCTTCAGTTTTGTATCACGATGTTATCAGACTGCAGAAGAGATGTCTAAAGGACATCAAGCGAACGGAGGAAAGGTCATAGATCTAGACCCACTTCCCATTCTAGCCACCCCTGAGATATATGACGACGCAGTATGGAGTAACCTACAACCAGATGGTACGAATATTACAGACTATGTCAATAATTGGGGAGATGGTAAGTTTGGTGACATGATTGAAGACATGGATCAGTATAAAGTACGACTTCTAGAAGATACAGTTCACCGGATTTTGGGTACCTCAGAAAGTCAGATGCACATTCACATAACCCATGACCTAGCCCTCATGGCGAGTAAGCGGATTTTGCTTAAGAGACCCGTCGTATATGATGATAGAGAACCCTACCTTGGTGGAATTGGTATCGAGATCGACACACATGATTCTATTCAGCTATTCAATTCGGGAGTAGAGTCGGAAATCACCCTAGAATCCTAAAGATTTAGAACACGTGTTCCAATGATTATTTCTGTGCATTCCATTGCGCGGAAATCAATGCATAATATATCCAAAATCTGGTACACAATCATGCACGGTACACGGGCAATCGATTATGATGGAAGCTATTCGGACTATCAATACAGAGCTCAACGAAAAGAGTTCAACAAACAAATGATCTATTGCATTGTCTCCATAATCATCTTCTTCTTCGCGTTAATCACAAGTGACCCCTATGTTATGTCAACGATTCCAGGAGGCGGCCTTACTCTGCTCATCATTGACATTACAATAATTATTGCAGTTTTAGCAATGTGTTTCTGGGGTAAAAGGTAGGGTTTCGAAAAAAAGGAGATAGGGGGATATACCCCCTCATAATTCACAATGTAAAGCCTACACCAGCATTTCCATCATATTCCTGAGGTGTATCGCCTCCACCATGTGGATAGGCGCTTAGGGCATAATCGAAGCAGTTCTCCATCAATGTATTTGGATTGCTTCCATAATGGTTGATAAGACCATATTCTAGGAAGTAGTAAGTCCAAGCACCATTCTGATGTGACGGATCATCATATCCATAGCCATCATCGGTACAGGTTGTTGTGATGTAGATATTAGCATGATTACCAAGAGCCTGCATCTCGGGGATGAATCCACCACTGTAACAATGGTCGATGAAGATGAATATCTTCTCCGCTACCATTGATCCAATGTAGTTGTCAAATTCCGTATCGTATAAATCACCATCTTCTCCAGACTCACCGCTACTGCAGTCCCACATACAGAGGTATGAGGAGCCATATCCATTACCATTCCCATGACCTGATGTAATGAATGCTACTTGGTCATCAGCATCTGCACTGGATACGAGCCAGTTTAGAGCTGCTTTGACATTGTACTCAGTAGCCAATCCATAGTAGGATGGGTAATTGGATGTGTGACCATCTCCGTAGACTCTGATGTGATCATAATCCATGACATTGTTCATGTAGTAGTACCAATCTGTTGCATCTTCATCGCAATAGGAGAGATCATTGATTGCCTTATAGTCACTTATTCCAACAATGACTGCCCACTTGGTGACAATACCATCTCCATCTCCGCCACCACCTCCACCTGAGTCATAGGTGATAGTGACTGTAAGCTGATAGGAGCCGGTCCCACTGTAGGATCGCACCATGATGTACCATGTTCCGGCACCAGGATTGCTGTATGTGACTTCCTCTCCTCCGGAAGTGTAACCACGCCAATCATATGTGCTTGTTGTAGGTTCTGCACCTAAACGCCCGTACAAATCGAAGTCTGCAGAGCCGCACGTAAGAATAGATTCCATGCTGATTGCGTCTGCTCCAACATCTATTGTCCACATCTCAGTAGCATATTGTGCAGCCAACGAACTGGTGACTGGGACTCCGCTTTCAAGTACATTATCGCCACCACCTCCTCCACCGCTATCATAGGTGAGAGAAACAGTGAGCTGGTATGAACCAGATCCGCTGTAGGAGCGGACCATGATGTACCATGTTCCTTGGTCTGGATTGTTATAGGTCACATCCTCCCCTCCAGATGTATACCCTCTCCAGTCGTAGGTACTTGTAGTGGGTTCTGCTCCGTGACGACCGTATAGGTCAAAATCAGCCGAGCCACATGTAAGGACCGAATGCATGCTTAGACAGTCAGCACCCACATCAAGAGTCCACATTTCAGTTGCGCCAGTAGCAGAGAGAGAGCTTGACGAGGTAACTCCATCTTCCAATACATTGTCACCGCCGCCACCGCCGCCACCTTCGTACTCGATTTGATCAATGGCAAAGCCCCAGCCTGTGACTGAATAGTCCGTGTCTAGGCGTACTTTGATAGTCTCACCATAGCTCCATGCAGACCACCCACCCGAGGAGTAGAGTCCGGAGAGCTTGTGAAGCTGCGCATTTGCGTAATTATAGACATAGACAAAATCGTAGTTCTGTTCTGTATCGATCTTTGTGAAATGGACTCGAATCTGGGTTGCTCCAAGTTCGGTTATTGTCCATGTATAATCGAAATTATTACTATAGGGATGATTTGATTCCACTGAATACGACTCAACTGTTTTGGTTACAGTTTCAGTTCTAGCTGTCGCATCTGTGTTTGTAGAGATACTTGCCACCATCACTGGCATTGAGGCTAGAAATAGAGTCGTGAGAATCATCATCGACATGAATATCGTGATTCGTTTCATATGGTAGTACACCACGCGATCTGGTATTTTTGTAATAACCAGCGTTTGGGAAAAATACACACTATTATATAAATAATATGTAATTTTCCCAAATATATATTCACAGACTAATAATCAATTTTCTCCAGAGCTCATCATGAACTGATGCTCTGCGTTACCGATAGATTGTTAGCGAGAGAGTCTGTGGAAGTATAATAGAGGAGAAATTGCGAATGAACGTGGAACACATTAGACATCTCTATGAATATCATTTCACTCGGAATCACAAACTGCTAGACTATTGTGAAGAAAAACTCACAGATGGACAGTTCACTCAGAAACTAACTATTGCAATGGAATCAATCAGGAACCTCTTCGTTCATATCATAGATACTGATGAACGGTGGTTTTGTGGATTAAGAGGCGTTGATGTACCAGGTGTTGGTGATGTAACGCGGTTCTCAAATCCAAATGAGATACGTGAGCATTGGAAAAAGATAGAGAAAGATATGAGAGAGTATTTGAAGAAGATCCATGATGATGACATCGAGAAACCCTTCGAACAGACAATGCAAGTATGGCATGTTCTATTCCATGTTGTGAATCATGGAACGCATCATCGAGCTCAAATCGTTTCAGCCCTCAGACAATTAAAAATAGATCCAATTCCTCAGGACTATATTTTCTATGTACTGGGAAAGATCTGATATTATTCTAGTG
This sequence comes from uncultured archaeon, assembly GCA_964458565.1. Classification (GTDB taxonomy): domain Archaea; phylum Asgardarchaeota; class Thorarchaeia; order Thorarchaeales; family Thorarchaeaceae; genus CAYWJO01. The sequence goes on from CAYWJO010000016.1 coordinate 48,805, forward strand.
AATGCCAAGATATTTTTCGAATTAGATGATTGCATGTCTAAGGATGATTACTGCAGGATTTCAAGGAAAACAAGAGAGAGTACAGGACCAATGAAATGATCAATGCAAACTTCAGAAACTTGCTCTAAACTTGCTGAAACGCCCGTTCAATGCACTCGATGAGATTTTCGAAAAGAAATTTAACTAGGAACTACAGGATGTTATATTACGTGGCGGAGGTAATACAACTGAAAGTTCGAAACAAAGGTCTAATATTATCGATGCTATTTGTAATGTTTATTATTCCAAGTGGCGTTCCAATGACTGGGGTGGTAATCTCAGGTTTGCAATACAATGCAATTCCATCTGATTGGGAAACACCTCAATTAATCGCAGATCCGAATTTAGAGGAGAGTCCCACATTTGAAATAAATGGCAGTTCGAATGAATTCTCATATGGTCATGATTCGGTAACAGATACTGTTAATCTTACGTGGACACACACAGCAGGAACTCCTTTAGATTTCAAGGCAAGACCTGACTACATCAGTTCGGATTGGAGAGAAACAGACTGCAACGACTTTGTCTATTTTACACAATCATTTGATTGGCCTTATGAGACAATGCCACGAGATGCAAACATGACTTTGGAATATGCAGTATATCTTAACGGGGATTTCTATACAGAAATCTATGGTATTCGATGGTTTAGACTTCATGTATTCTTGATCGATTCTTCAGATGATTGGCGGCAAGTCTACAAGTCGTTTCCACCTTATGAGAATACTACGACTCAGCGTAGAATTAGCTTTAGTTATTTTGATTTGTTTGAGATATGGCGGGGGATGATAGAAACGAATGGGACTCAGGAAGATCCTCTTGACATATTGAAAGTCGCAGTCTGTCTATCACCTATGTTTGATTTTGAAACGCGTGTAAGCCCTTCACAACCACAAGAACATCCCTGGATGAACATAACTGGTAGTGTCTCATGTATCATTGAAACACTGCAATTGGATGTTCTCCTTGAAACGGATGTGGATACAAGAGACTATCTTCAACCAACATATAATGGAACTTGGACGAAACCCACTACAATAGAGGACTTTGTAGTAGCTGATGATGGGTCAGCTTATACAGTTGGTCGAATATCAAACTACGAAGAACAAGCGTATTGCTTGGTAATAACAAAGTGGTCCGCACAAGCTACACTTGTTTGGTCAAAAACATGGAATGGCACGGATAAGGCGTATGGATATGGGGTAGAATACTATCAGAACTATGTCTATGTTGTCGGTGAAGCATTCTCTACAGACAACTGGGATGATGATATTGATATTGTATTGTTGAAACTCGATACAAGTGGAAATATCGTTTGGGCTAAGACGTGGGATACTGATGGAGTTTCGAGAGCAAGGAAACTTGCGATAGCATCCGATGGCTCGATCTACGTTGGAGGTTGGCTTGGATACCGCGAACCCTACATGTGGCCAACTACTGCACAAGTCATCAAATTTGATTCCAACGGAAATCATGTTTGGAACAAGACGATTGGAGATATTTGGTATGACGAGGGTATAGGAGAATATCATTGGGACGCAGTATACCAGATAGAAATAGATTCGAACGATGCATTGTTTGTGAGAACGCTTAGATATATTATGAAACTTGATTCAGATGGAATTGTCCAATGGAACTACACCACGCCTTACAACAATCTTTTTGCACTCACTTCAGATGGTGGTTGTGTATTCATTGAAAGGGACTATTTTAGCTCCTATAGCAGAGTTGTCATTGAGAAAATAAGTTCCAGCGGAGGATTCGAGTGGAATCAAACATACGCATATAATCTTGGTGGAACTTGGTATGACCTTGTTGAGGAGAGAGACATAGCAGTCGCTCCCGATGGAACGATCCATGCCATTATAGTTGCTAACAGATGGGATCAAGTACCAATGATAATAACATGCGATTCTCAAGGGAATTATGTGGATACAAAATTCCTGGATTTTGAGGGAGGTCTATATGGCTATAGCTTCAGAATTGCAGTTTCGCAAAGCAACCAGATCTATCTCGCCTATGGAGCAGAGAGACAAGCCCTCATGATATATGGAGGGGTAATAGGATTCGACATGATAACAATAGGCCTTCTCGTTGGCGGTGGAGCTATAGTAGTCATTGTGATAATTATAGCCATTAGGAAGTTCAGATGAGAACGGTCTTAGATAAAGACGCCTTCGAGAGCAAGAGTGTGTATTTAGAGGGCGTCTATTCCACACAACCTCAGTATCTCAACTATAGATAGGTCTTCTCAGCAGAGTCAGCAACGCTCCGTTTGTACACACCGACCCAATTTCGAATCTGGCTGAAATGTCCCACAGCATGGAAGAGGTTTTGTTGAATGGCACCACCAATAGTTGTTTTTTCGCCCCACTGGAATGTGAAATCAGAATGAAGTTCATCATCTGAGAAGTTGCTTATCGAGGAAATCATACGATCAATGGCTCTGTTCAAATCATCAGTAGAACTCTCTGTTGGACTAAACCGATTAGAATCTTTGAGAAACCAATTCCCAGCATCCTCATAGATTGATTGTACTATGTGATGGTATGTTTCTCTAACACTGTATTCATTAGAGTTTAATCTATAATCCCAAGCCATTGCATTTTCAACTATTTCTATTGTCTTGAGACCATGCTGACGGAGATAGTTCCATAGTTCAAGGTATACAACAAGTTGACTCATGATGTTCCCTCTAGATTCATCGTTCTTCTTCTGATAAATAAGACTAACACGACGATTGTTATAATGAAAGGAATACCCCCAATCACAATGAGATGTATCAACTCGACATTGGTTGTTATGGGAATACTTGGACTTGGTGTTGAAGTTGATTCTGTTGAATTTGGTTCGTATGTTGTAGTAGTTGTGATAGGAATCAGTGTGGTCGTTGGTTCATCGTTCTCGTATACTGATACGTTTACAGATTCCAAATAACCTGAACCGAAATCGATAGCTCCATTCGGCGTCTCAACAAATAGGTAACTTACAATTATATGTACAGTGTCAATTGATTCGCCATATACTTGTACTAGAGCTCTGCCTTGGTTCTGCATCTTCACAACATGCCAACCAAATGTATCTCTGTAGGCAACTGAAACTCCTGCAATAGCATCTGCGGGTTGGCTTATTTCAACACTAAAGTAGTCCGGAGGTGATGGCATTCGATATACCTTAGAACCATAGCAATACAAAGGTACGCCATCCTCCTGAAATGGCAGCATATCGATAGTAGTATAATCATGGTGTGTGGTCGCAATGTCACGATAGCAATATCTGTCATTTGCGAATCCTGGCTCATCAATAGTAAGAGCTGTCATCCAGTCCAAGTAAAGGTCATTGAATGTGATATTATATCCAGCGTCAATAAGTGCAGACTCTAGTCCCAATGCCCCATCATCTTCTTGTTGGACCAAATCTCGCAGGAACTGCAAGCCATATTGCTCTACTAAATAGAATGCAAAGAGATAGCAGGCACCATAGTCCTGAGCTTCAACCTCGAAATAGATGAGTGAGTCATGGATGTCATTGATGAAGTATGGGACGCGATTGGTCAAGTTATCAGCAGGGCAACAGCCCGTATAGTACATGGCATACTCAGCAACACCTTCCAAGATGAAATGCACCTCATCAAACTCGTAGTTGAACCAGACAAGATGGTGAAATTCATGAGCAATTGTTTGAAGGACATTGTATGAATAATAACAGACATAGATCATCTCACACAGATTCGAGTGTTCAGCCTCGATCTCGTTTGTCTGGCGGTAACAGCTCATGCGATTTTGCATGATGAGGATGTAGATTCTAGGATCCCCGTCTATATCTCCTAACGTGCCATTGGGATTTCCTGCCAAGTCAGTCACTCGTTCATAGATATTCGTCTCAAAATCGTCCCTGTATAATTCAGCCCTATCAATAGATTCTGATACTCCAAGTGCAGTGATAACGGAGTCTTCAAAGTAGATATAGCAGTGATTTCCAAATGCCAGTAAATAGGAGTCTATAATGTAGTATACATCCAAGTCATAGTCAACTGCCCAAAAGGATCTATTGTCCCAGATAGTCTGAGCTGGTGAAGGTAGGTTTGACTCTGCATGATTGGGTGCTGAGGAATAATGATTGTTATGAATAGGGATAGGTTGAACAATGAAGAGGAGAAGTGCGATTAAACCTAAACAGAGGAAGGCTCTACTAGACCTCATCATGTTAACAGCTCTCCCAAATTAGTAAGAGGCAAAGGAGTGATTTCACGAAAAGAGGGATTAGTCCTTTTAATAGGCCCTCGACCCGTGAACATCAGATATCCAATATTCTCAAATTGTGCATTATCTTGACTTGTTGCAGATTTTCGAAGTTTCATCAACCGAAGCATCTTCTTTCGTACAGTTTTGTTAATTATCATGTGATATACCAATTTCAATATGGCTTTCGCAGCAACAAGTTTCTCAGTGGGATTTACAAGAACCGTTTCATAATTCTCTAGGATAGTAACCTCTTCGAGACCTATGTTATTGTAGAATTCGTCCCAGTCCTCAAATGTCCGAATCTGTACATGGTAACCAAGAAGTTCCTGCATCATTCCATTAAATTAATCAGCAACCTCTTGCGGTGCACCCTTCTTCAGGAATAGGTCTAAAGCACCGATGATTCCTCCAGGTTTTACTATCCTCATGTATTCAGTGAGTGCCTTGTCTTTATCAGGTAACAAAGCGTTGATAGCAATTCCAAATACTACGTCGAAGGAATTGTCTTCAAATGGCAGGGACATTGCATCAGCCACCTGAAATTCGATGTTCTGCAACATATCTTAGTCCAGAACTTGATTATTTTTGAAACTCGTGCTCGATTCCTGAGAGTATTAATTTTTAACACTCTAGGTCCATTGTTAATTGAAGGAGTTGTTTCTAAGATGGATGAAGAAGGGTTCGTATTCTTTATGAAAAAGAAACGAAAGACAGGAAGTACAATCAGTGCGTGTGTTGAGAATGCAAGACAATTGGAATCATTCTTCCTAGAGCACGGTAAGAGTGCGGCTGACTCCTCCGAAGACGATCTTGACCTCTTTATCTCGTCAATTCTTGAGGGCGAGGTTGTTGCGAAGTTCATGTGGACCCTTCAGTATTATTTTCTCTATATGGAAAATCAAGCTTTGTTGAAATACTCCCAGATAGTAAGAGAAATGCACATCGCAAAATCGAGAAAACCATTCAAACTTAAAGACTTCAAAGATGTAGACTCGGATTCAATAGAGAAACTCTCAGCGGTTGGAATTGATACAGTAGAGGATATGCTTGAAGCTGGAAGGACAAAAGCCAAACGAGCGAAGCTCTCCGAGAAGACCGGAGTAAGTATTGACGAAATTGTTGAACTTGCCAAACTCTCTAACCTAACACGACTTGGTGCAGTCAAGTCTGTAAGAGCCAGGTTGTATCATGATTCAGGCTTTGATACGATTGAAAAAATATCAAAGGTGACAGGAAAGGAATTGATACGAGCCACAAAGGAGTTCATTGAAAGGACTGGTTTTGCTGGAATTCCTCCGACACCCAAAGAAGCGGAAAATGCTGTGAAGACCGCTACGAAGTTATCAGATATTGTTGAATTATAATCCGAACATGTGAGCGAGACATCTGTCGCATAGGAGTTCAGAGGGTTTATCGTCTCTTTGGAGGACATGTTCACAACTAGAGCAGACCGGTCTGAAACACCTATCACAAAGAGTGAGATCAGTCATCTTTCTGATTCGTCCACAAACAACACACATATTCTTTGTACCCCGCCCTCTATGAGCGAATAGTGTCCTCACAATCGCAACTGCATCCTCGTGCTCTATACGACCATTATCAACTTCAGCCTGTGCCTTCTCCTGAATCTCGTCATGATTGACATCACTCTCGATCTCAATTCCAATTACATCGCGAATTACATCAGGAGATAACTCCGGTTGCTTAGTTATAGTCACAGAAGCAAGAGGAAAGCATAGTGAATTCTTCACCTTGTCGATTATAACATCAAAGGTTCCAACAAGTCCTGCTTCGGTCAGGGATTTGAGATGATGTTCGAGTGCAGCACGTTCAAGATTCATCTCATCCATGATGTCACTCTTGTTTGCTATCCTACTGGATAGGAGATAGTCAAGTATCTGTATTCTGACGGGATTAGAAAGAGCCTTTGAAACTGCTACTAAGTCGTCCATCTCTACCATGTAATAATAGGTAAAATGTTCTTTATGTATTATTGTACAAAGGCAAAGAAAACTTTTCCCTATCCCCCTACGGTTGCTCTTTTCCTGTTCATTGATATACAGTTGCAGCATATGGTAATGCAGCAAAAAGGTGACAATCAAATGAGTACCGCAAACCAATTAGTGATTGCAGACAATCTTCAAAAGGAATACTTGCTGGGTGAAACAACTGTTTATGCATTACGAGGTGTTTCACTCACAATCACGTCTGGTGAGTTCGTTGCAATCTTAGGTCAATCAGGTTCCGGAAAGACCACCCTTCTGAACATGATCTCGGCACTGGATGTGCCCACATCAGGTCGGATAAGTGTGGACGGAACAGAGATATCGTCATTGAGTAGAGATGCACGAACAAATTTCAGACGAACTAGTATTGGGCTTGTTTTCCAGTTCTACAACCTGTTCCCAACCCTCACAGCCCTTGAGAATGTAGAGATAGGTATCGCTATGGACATCAAGGACAAGAAGAAACTGCGAGAGAGAGCCCTCAAATATCTAGAGCTAGTCGGAATTCTTGACAAGACTGATAACTATCCATCTCAGATGAGTGGAGGAGAGCAGCAGCGCGTAGCTATTGCACGAGGTCTTGCCAAAGAGCCGCCAATCCTAGTTCTGGACGAGCCTACCGGAAATCTCGATGCTGAAACTTCCGAGGTTATCTGGGACCTATTAAAGTCGGTCAATGAAGCCACCAAGACCACAATCATTGCTGTAACGCACCAGACATCTGTATCAAAGGTGGCACACCGTTCAGTATTCCTTCGTTCAGGAAAAATCTATGGTGTATCCTCTCGGAGTGAGGAGGCATAACCTTGGTTGGAACGCTCCTAAGAAAGACCGGAAAGGAGATTCTTAGTCAAAAGGGAAAAGTCGTCAGCAGTATGTCGCTTGTATTCATTGCAGTACTCAGTTTAGTGATGTTCACAGCTATGATGCCTATGATGCGAGCTACGATTGATACTACATACGAGACCTATGCAGCACCAGACATAATGGCAGTAGCATACTCTGTTCCTCGTGATCATATAACAGGCATTAGAGATATTGAAGGTATTGAAGCCTTTACGAGCCGCTATCATGTCTTTGGAGATATCTCATATTCGGACAATGAAGAGAGCCCTGCTGATCTCTATGGTGTGGATCCGAATTCTCCTCCAGATGTGTTCAAGCTGCTCATAGACGATGGAGATTATTTGGACCCGTCTGACAATAGCACTGCTTTGGTTGAGAAGTCATTTGCAGTAGCACACGGAATTGGATTAGGTTCAACTCTCATATTATCGGTCTTTGGTGAAGAGTTCGATTTAGAGGTTGTAGGTATCGTAGTCTCACTTGAACACTTGTTTCCACATAGAAACCCGAAACAGCTGATTTATGCGCCTTCACGAGCATCCTTTGCTGCTGTAGCACCCATCTGGCTTGATATGGCAGTTCTTCAGGAATTCGCGTACACGGGTGTTGGAAAGAAAGATGTTGTCAATGAGATACTTGCAAAGTTTGAGGCGGAATATGATGCTGATACACTCACCGACTTAGTCCTTGAGTCTATAGAACCCTATCCATTAGTGACGACCTTGACTCCAGCTGAGTTGAGAAGCTCTGAACTACAACGATTTGAGGTTGCTGATGAGTTCATTGTCCTATTTGCAGGAATCATCTTTGCAGTTGCTGCGTTTGTTGTGTATACAACTGTGAGAAGAACGGTCGAATACAACTCCAGGCTCATTGGAATAACAAAATCACTGGGTTACACCACTAAGGAAATTCAGAAGGCATATCTCGTTGTACTCGGAGGGTTCGCAGTTGTTGCCACTCTCCTAGCTCTACCTCTTGGGGAACCAGGAGGAAAGGGCATCCTTCAAAGTTTCGCGACAGCCTATTCAATGGAGATTCAGACGGGTGTAATAGATCCAACTGTATACATCGTTGCAATGATTGCAGGTCCACTCACTGTTCTGATTTCAGCATACTTCCCAATAAGAAGAATCGCTGGCTACGAACCGATTAGAGCAATTCGTGGTTGGATGATGGAGAAGGGCTATGGGGGAGAAACAGTACTAGAGAAGATAGGGAGAAAGATAGGCATCCACGGATATGGCTTCAAGTTCGTAGTAAGAGGGATGTCACTCAACAAAGCTCGAGCCATTCTGATGATAATTGGAATTGCCTTAGCAGCAGCAGTCGCCTCCATGGGAACCATTATGATATCTGGATTCAACAATAGCATCTCGGTATATATGGACCAGAATGAACACTGGGACCTTCTCGTTGACTTTAAACAACCAATGAATTCAACACAGATTGAGGGTCTGATTGAACAGGTGGATGAGGTCACCGGTTATGAACCATATCTGAAACTAGGCACGAATGCATTCATCTCCAATAGACCACAGATCATTAGCGTGCTAGGTCTCAATACATCGGGCCGGTTACATGACTTCAACCTAGAGTCCGGACGAACAATCGAAAGCACACAAGAGACCTTGGTGGATGTGACTGTTTCAGATATGCTTGGAGTCGGTCAAGACGACACCATTAATTTCACGATTGGGGAAACATCACAGGTTTTCACCATTGTTGGAGTGGTCAGTTCTCCAATGAACGTCTTCTACATATCATTAGCTGAGATATCTGAGATACTAGGTGAAGAGATGATAAGCGGACTCTTTGTGGAGATTAAGGATGGTGCTGATTCTAGTACAGTGGCTGATTCAGTGTTCAGACTGGACGAAGTGGAGAACTCGATGACAATTTCAGAGGCGACAAGCGGTGTTCTCAGCGAGGAACAAGGAGTAGCTGTGGCAATTGGTATGGCTGGATTAGCAATGGTACTGTTGTTAGCTGTAGTGTGGAATATCGTGTCAATAAGTGTAGGAGAGAAAATCCCTGAGCTTGCACAACTTGAAGCAATAGGCTGGTCAAGGAACTTACTTAGTCGGCTTCTCTTTATTGAGCTCTTGATAGTCACATCGTTCGGAATCTTGCTCTCGATTCCATTTGCTCTTGTGATCTCTCTATTATTTGAAAGGTTTCTGAGGACGTTCATACCATTCTATGTTCCATCGTTCGACGTCATCTCGTTCTTGAGTGTAGTAATGATTACTCTAGTCACTAGCTTCATTGCTGCACTTCCAGCAGTAAGAAAACTAAGACGGATCAATGTAGACACAGTGATTCGGGATAGAATTATGGGTTGACAAAACGAGATAATTCATGGGCGAGATGTATCCAAAAAATGAGTGGAACGTCTTTACTCTTGAAGTTCACACTCCCTCCATTCCTTTCTCTATCTTCAACAATTGAGTTTGGTAACTAGGTATCATACCAAGCATCAGTCGGTACAATACATAACGCTATAAGCAAAATTCCGCAGCTCATAGTTACAGGCATAGCAACTATGCAACCTTCTCAAGCTGGTTTTATTGAGGATTAACGACCTTCATGTACATCCGCATGAAGATTACCCTAGTTTTGAATGACCTGAATTCGCAAAAGCGAGTGATTAACAATGAGTTATAACAAGACAGAGGCCGTTGAGGCCACAATTGCCGAGCTTAAGCCCGGAATGAAAAGTGTCAACATTACCTTCAAGGTCATGAACACTAGTGAAGAGAGAACAGTTGAATCCCGAAGAGATGGTGAAACATACCGCGTATTGGACGCAACAGTTGGCGATTCGACAGCAACTGTCATGATGCCCCTATGGAACGAAACCATCGATTCATTAGAGGAAGGCGAGAGTTACACCCTTAAGAATGGATATACAGGTCTCTTCAAAGGAAATCTGAGACTCCATATAGGGAAGCACGGTTCGATTGCTACAGCTGATGAAGCAATAGATGAAGTGAATACAGAAATCGACATGTCCGCCAAGCATTACGAAAGCTCTCCTAGAAAATTCTAGAGATTGCATCGGCATTCGATTGAACGGTTACAAGCGGCGTCAGGAATAGTGATTAGGTTCAGTTCTTGGACCTAACAAACTACCCTGTGTGGGTAGACCTGTTGCCCGCTGATTCTTTTTTTCTAATTTTCTCTATCAAAATGACTGGTATGTGTGCGTCAATCGACCCCTAATCTTTGATGTCAGGTAGTAGATTAGTATGATCGTAATCCACGTAACAAGTATTCCAAGTTATCAAAATCAAACTACACTACATCAAATACTATCTTTTCTTGTGCTCTCGATCGTAGGATTCCCATGCCTCAGCAGATGAAGTTGCACCTCTGGAACGGAGCTCTGAAAGAACGAATTCACGAACTTCTGAACTCTCCATAACACTCTCTGATCTCTCAGAGAGAGAGCCTGCAATCTCTCGTGCGGTGTCATAGGGACAACCACACTTCACAGCGCTGACGACAACCTTCTCAGGCATGTAAATCTCAGTCGAACCACTTCTCTTTCTAATCTCCATACTAATCCCTAGCCATGCTAGTCGGTTGGACACAGTATCGTGTCACTAAAGCATACGTTGAATTCTCTAATAAGCAATTGCATATTTGTTCGTCCTGTAGCGCCTCATGCGAAGTAAGCGGATAACTTCACAGAACTCTAGGTCTTTCTTCGCACTAGCAATCGTGAAAAAGTAATGTGCCTACCACCATCGTCTTCAGCAATCTTCTCGGGATATCCTATGATTCTTTCCCAATCAAGATAGGTCTGATAGCCCTCTTTGTCAGGAAAATCATCAGCTAGTTCAATCTCCACTTGACTTGTCTTCAACCAATGTCTTTTCCACCAATCCACTGAGTGCCAAGTATACAGCATACACGACTCCCAATATTGCTTCAGATGCTCTGGCAGATTTTGAGGTAAATCACCTTCAAAGTCCTTATAGAATCCAGGTGTCACGCATCCAATTTGCTCTCCCAGAATAATTCTGGGTATCAGGTGGTGCTTAAGGTATATATCATCAGTTGCAAAGAAGAAGAGGGAATTCATACAGATAATTGCATCAAAGAAATCTATTGGAAAGGGGAGTTCTCGTGCATCGTTTCTCAGGGGAAAGACCTGCTTCTCAAGACCAAACTTCTTGATTCGCTCCCAGTTTTCGCTCGGACGCACTCCTATATCCACTGCCCAGACCTGAACGTCAAACTCTTTTGCCAGAAAGATGGATCCACCAGCTTTTCCACAACCGAGATCTAGCACGCGCATTCCTGATTTAAGATTCATCTTCTCACAGAGACGCTCAAGAAGCCACAATGTCGGACAACCCATATCGAGTTCTACCAGCCACTCTGGGTCATACTTGATTGTACGGGAAAATTTGGGATTCGTCAGTAACTCTCGAGCTAGTTCAAAATTAACATTATGTTCCATCGATAATCACCACTCCATATAGATTCGATGGACATCTTTACGAAGGATTATTATGTTTGAAGAAGAACGCAAGACAATGTTCGATTCTGTACATTCACCTTGGTATTCTCGGTTTGGATATTTTCAGCTTCTTTTCTTTAGCTATTTAATAATGATAACTACAAGTACTATATTTTCAGGGATGAAAATAAGTGAGAATTCCTTCTGCCTATTGCGTTCATCGTATCTCTTAATATATCTATGAGGGGCACTTTACCTTGAATCATGAGATGATACTGAGAACTGAGAGCGGAGAAATTCGTTCTCTCTGGAGAATATCGCTTACACTGATTCTGATTGTGGTAATAATCGTCATCAGCCGTGTTGCGTTGATGCTTTCAGTGCAACAGGTTCTGATTTTTCAAGGGGAAACCTCAGATATTGCCTTTCAAAATGCGCAGGTCTTTGTCTCTGAATCTTCCGAGGGTCAAGCCATAGCTAGTTTGCTGGACCTTTTGTTGATAGTATTACTAATTTTCATCTTGGTCACACACATCGAAAAACGCGAGTTCCACTTTACTGATATCGGTCTTAATCTAAAGCGTAATACCCCACTCTTCATGGGATTAGGACTGATTATTGGAGGTATCCTCTTTTTTGGAACCGCTATGCTTGGAATACTTCTCAATACAATCGGATTCTCGCTAGCTCCTGATTTTAGTCAGTGGCAACTCATTAGTACCCTGGTAGCATCCATAACATTCTTTGTTCTGAATAGTTTCTGGCAGGAGATCTTATTTCGAGGGTACTTGCAGACACTAGCTGTAAAGGAACATGGTCGACTGATTGGAGTGATAGCAGTCACAGTGGTCTTTGTGATATTTCATGGTCTAGTTCAAACCCTGACACCTGCGAATATAGTAACAGGAATTCTGCTATTCTCGTTCATAGGTTTACTATATGACATGACAAAATCAGTTTACTTTGTAAGTATGATTCATGCCACCCTAAATTTCCTACCCACATTATTCAATGTCTGGTGGCAAGGACTCGAGGCTATTACAGTGTACGGCATCGCACTTGTATCACTATCTCTGCTAATACTATATTTTGAGAAGAGACTTCCTGCAGTTGGATTGACAAGATAAGGAATTGTCTGGATGGTTGTATAAATGAGAAACTCAAGGAATCCTAATAACGAGGCTAGGTTTAGTTGTCGATAGAGCCTCATACGAACTACCTAAAGCAAGTGCTATTCGTCCCTCTTACAGAAACCATTGGCTAAGAAAGAGATGGAAGACTTAAAGGTGAATTTAAGTAAAGTCCTTAGTGGTAAGTTGTGCAGGGGTACTCGGTATGGATGATTCAGATCACAGAGCGGTTGAAATGGAGAGGATCTGCTATCCCGGCATCATCATTGTGTCTTTCCCAATAATATTTTGTTTCATGAGTGTTCTAGTTCTGACTACGCTACTGTGGCTTATCGGTGCATATAACTATCTGAGGGGGGCATCTTCGCCAATCGATCAAAACATCTTGGCACTGCTAGGTTCTGATTTATCACGATTGGTGGTCTTGACTTCAAGCATTATTGGAATGATGATTGGTCTGTATCTATCCCGTTTTGTAACAACGAAAATTGATGTCGTGAAGACAGAGGGAGAGGCTGAACTCAGTACTAGAATGTATACCGCTCTTCTTTTGTGGTGGGCATTTCCCCTATGGTCACTCAGTACAATCTCCTTACTAGATATGAGTTTCAACGGATTCTACACTAGCCGTTTCCTAAGCGACTTTGGTTTCTTTATGATGGCTGGCTATTTTCTTGCCTATTCGATTCCTGTCTTATCGAAATACGTCCTCCTCGTTCTGCACACAAGGTCGATTGACTCTCAAATCATACTGGTCGGACTCCCAAGTGGAAGTGGTTTCAAGAAGCGTTTCCAAAACCTGACTCTGAGAGTCATTCATAAGGGGCCTGATCCATGATGATGCTCCTGTTTTTCTCATCAGCCTAATCCTAGTGGCAGACAGAGCCTCATACAAAGGAACTTAAATCAGGGCTAAGCAATTCACCCTATACTTAAACGGACATCTAAGTGAATATTTCACCCAACCTACTCCTTCTATTTAAATTTCAAGTTCCAGACTCATAGCGAATCTGTGGACATCTGACTCTATACCAGACTTGAGTCCATTTCTGCTTGGGATTGATTTTGCTCAGCCTTGGAAGGATCTGGATAGAAAGCTATCGAAACTATGCTGAGCACCCAAAATACCATAAAAGCAGTGTATAATGTATCGTATAAGTTACCCCCTTGGTCTATTCCTGATGCAATCATCATTCCCACAATTGATATGATGGTTCCCAGACCAGTCACAATTATACATGCTGTTACTACTCTCTTTCGATCCACTATCTCTAACCTTTGGCTAACTATTGACGTGAACACTCTTAATAGTTTCGAGATATATTCAACCATTATATTGACCATTTTATCACTAGCCATGAACTAGGGTCAGACAGAGTCTCATACGAAGGAACTATAAGCAAGGCTATGCCATTATGTATATACTTAAAGGCCAGTCTAAATAAAGGTCCTATTTGATCAACTATTGTATCGATACAATTGCTTTTGACATTCTATTCGGAGGAATTAAGAAATCCATGGAAGGGAGAATTGGTGCAAAAATCTGGATTCTAGCTGTTGTGCTTTTTATTCCTGCAGTTACATTCGAGTTCATCAACTTTAGTCTAGTTTTTTCATTCACTAATATTTGGCTAATCCTTCTTTACATTTTAGTTTCATTTGCAATGCTGTTTATGGTAAGTATGATGATACTTGTTATAATCCTAGTGCTCAGGAAACCTGAAACCATAGGAAAGGCGTACAAGCATCCAAGTTTTGGTGTGATTATTGGTTTCATTTTCTGTCTTCCAATAATAGGTGTATTCATAATTCAAGGGGAATACCAACATGGAGATGCTATTACATCAACCTTGTTTTCCCTCTGCGGGATTCTTTTCTTCATAGCAAGCATTGTTATGATTTATGAAGTCAGAAAAGGAACTGAACAAGTCGATCATGAAATATAGAGATAGGATCTAGTGCACATTTCATGAGCACTAAGAGGCCTCCAATAAAGCGCTTGCTTTCTAGCTGTTGATTTGACTAGCCTGTCGACAATGCACTTGGTGACAGGTTGGGCCTCATCCGAAGTACCTATAAGCAACTCAGAACGCTCCTCGCCTCGCAAGGCATGAATTGAACCATGCTAGAGGTAGTTGAAGATGCTACACTAGATACAAATCCTCTTTTTTTGCCCACAGATTCACCTCATGGTAGCCCAGGTCTTCTATATATTCCTGCGTCACATGATTCGCATTATCTGAAATCTGAAGAAGTCACTAATTTATCCTCTTTTTCGGAATCAGAAATAATCGTTGCATCTTTGCAGATGTTGCAAAGATATATATTGTGACGATGATTTGTGTATAGTAAGTTAGTTGTGACCACCTTAAGGTGATTCAAATGGCTCTAGTGGAAACCGAAAATGTATCAAAAATATACAAGATGGGTAAGGTAAGGGTTCATGCCCTGCATACTATCAATTTGTCGATAGAAAAGGGCAAGTTTATTGTGATCCTAGGACCCTCAGGTTCTGGAAAGACAACACTACTCAACATCATTGGCGGAATGGATACACCGACTGACGGGCGGATTCTGTTTTTCGGAGAAGAGGTTCCAACCACAATCAAAGAGCTCGCAGAGCATCGCCGTGAGAATATTGGATTCGTGTTCCAATTCCTAAACTTGCTTCCTACACTTACAGCAGTTGAGAATGTTGAGCTAGCATTAGAGCTAGTGGGAGCTCCAGCTCCTGATGGAAAACGCGATTTCAGCAAGAATGCTATCAGAAAGAGAGCAGTTGAACTCCTGACAAAGGTGGGGCTTGGTGACAGACTGGACCACTTTCCAGCAGAACTATCAGGTGGAGAGCAGCAGCGGGTCTCGATAGCCCGGGCACTAGCAAAGGACCCACCGTTAATCGTAGGCGATGAGCCTACTGGGTCACTTGACTTCAGTACTGGAGTAGAGGTACTGAACGAGTTACTCAGATTGAGAGAGGAAGAGGGAAAGACAGTCCTTCTTGTGACTCACAATAGAGAACTTGCCAAGATTGCTGATATCATCATCGAAATTCGTGATGGACAAATTGGTGAGGTGATCGAGAACCCTGACAGAAAGAGTCCTAATGAGCTAAGGTGGTAGAAGACCTTGCCCAGACGAAAATTGTACATGTCGGTTTGGCGGGATATAACAAGCCATCGCATGCAGTTTCTTGGTCTTGTGATAATGATGGCTCTGGGTGCAGGTTCCCTGGTGATGTTCACAGGAACCTATTTCAACCTCCAGAACTCATATCAGGAAACATATGCGAGCATGAACCTTGCAGACTTCAGGGTATCGACTGTAATCCAGACTGAGATGATGCCAGCATCAGAGCTACAAGAGGTCATGAGTGGGCTTACACAGGAGTATCCCATTCAGTCGTATGAACTCCGGATCATACATGAGCTGACCGCTGTAAGAGGAACAGGGGATGATCGGTCTCTGATTGCCATCAGGCTTGTGGGAGTCAATACGACAGGAGGGAAGAGCCCAGATGTGGATCAAGTCACTCTCCTGAGGGGGAGATGGTTTGTGAACTCAGACAACTGGAACATCTCACGGACATTCAACGAGTATGTCGTGATCGCGGACACGAAGCTTGCAGGGTACCACAATCTGACCCCGAATGATAGACTCACCCTTCTGCAAGAAGGAAACATCAACCAGACCATTGAGGCACGTGTGGTTGGCGAGGTTGGAGCTGCGGAGTACCTATGGCTAGCGGTTTCCTGGCAAGACATCATGCCTTCATCAAGGAGGTTTGGTGTGATGTACATTCCACTGGCAAGCCTGCAACACATGGTAGGAGTGGGGTCTGATGAAGTCAATGACATCTGCGTGCTCATGGAGCCTGGAACTTCGATGGATGTCAGAGATGCGGCCATGAAGGCATTGGAGAGGGAACTCAGAGACCGCGGATTTAACGTCATGCCCCCAGTTCCCAAGGAGGACGAGCCATCCTATGCGGCCCTTCAGTTTGACCTCGATGGTATGACTGAGATGGTGGTTGTATTTCCATTATTCATCCTTCTTCTTGCTATATTCAGTACCTATGTCATCATGGCAAGACTGGTGGCAGCTCAAAGGCAAGAGGTTGGTGTGACTCTTGCTATGGGATATTCACAGAAGGACATCTACCGAAAATATCTGGTGTATGGACTTGTTGTTGGTTTCATCGGGGGTCTAACAGGAATATTCGTTGGAGAGATATTCTGTCGATGGTTCACGAACTTGTATCTGGACATGATGTCCAATCCATTCAGGCGCATAGGAATCTATCCTGACTTGTTTCTCATCTCCATTGCCATAACCGTGACAGTCTGCGTGATAGGATGCATCATCCCTGCACGTTCATCATCAAGAACCGTGCCTGCTGTGGCTATGAGAGATGACCCCGCTGAAGTAGTGCTCGGGAGAGTCACTCTTGTGGAGCGGATCTCTAAGCGACTGACAGGGGCTGAACCACGGGTCAGTACAAAGATAGTCTATCGTAACCTGTTTAGGAATCGAAGACGAACCCTCTCAACCCTTCTTGGAATTATGCTGAGCTTCACCCTTGTATGCGCAACTGCTGGTACAAACGATTCGTTTGAGTACACTATGGACAAGATGGCAATCAGAGAGGGATGGGACGTCCAACTGCAATATATCGACTTCAAACTTGAGGGGGACATCAATATCGACCTACAGAGAATCACCTCTTGGAAAGAGGTTGAGGCTGCATTCAGCGGTATTACTTTCTCAACAATATTGACCGCACAAAAAGGATCCTTGGATTCACTGCTACAGATAAGGATACAGGATCCAGCAAGGTCAATACACAATTTCGAGTTCAGTGGAGATGGTGCGTTTAACGATTCAGGTATCGTGATCACGAGTGGAACAGCAGATAGGCTCCAAGTGGGGACAGGAGACAATGTGACCGTACTTCATCCACGTTTCAACATCACATCACTCATCCCGCTGAGATACACCTTTGAGATGGTGAACTCTAGTGTTAAAGTCACAGGGGTCACCCTTGAATCAACAAGCCTTGTCTGCTGGGTCAGCTTCTCAGTCATGCAGCAATTGATTGGCAACTTACAACTTGATGCAAATACGGTGTACATTAAATTGCACAATCCCACTGATGAGAACATCAACAGTGTCAAGCAGAATATAATCAATAACATTGCCAATGTCAGATCAACGGTCTCTGTGGAGGACACTGCTCGAGATATGGGCGAGTACCTGCAGACAATGCGGCTGTTCCTGTATATGTTGATTGGATTCTCAGTGACCTTGGCTGCCTCAATCGTGCTGACAACCTCGGTCATCAATGTGCTTGAGAGAAAGCGGGAGGTGGCAACCATTCTCACACTGGGAGCACCCTATAGTTTCTCTCAGAGGTCATTCCTCTCTGAGAATGTACTGGTAACTACGCTGGGTATTCTCATTGGAGTTCCTATGAGCTACTTTGCCCTTGAGGAGCTCGCAGGTTCCTTCACCACGGATTTCTTCACTTTCTTTATTACCATCTATCCCCTGACGGTCGTATTATCATCACTGATCGTGTTTGTAGCGACAATTTCCATTCAGTGGTTTCTCGTCAGAGGATTTAGGAAGATGGACCTTGCAGCAGAGACCAAGAGGAGGACTGTGGGATGAAGCGAGAGATTGCGCTCTTCAGCTTGGTCATTGTTCTTATCTCGATTCCGCATACCATAATGCAGGACCCAGAGGGGATTAAAGACCACAGTCAGAGCCCGAATGCCATTTTCTCAGCACTTCCATCAACCCCACTTGTGTCTGAGGAGTGGTTTGAGATATGGACCAATAATAGTGGCGGTGATGGCGATAATCTCCTGTTTAAGATAACCACCAATACAAGCAGTACATGGTTAGAAGTTGAGGTTTGGAACCAGACCACCAGCACCCTCACACCCATATATCACCTGAAAGACAACTCGCCG